>JADGRH010000002.1 GCA_017881075.1 Minisyncoccota bacterium
CTAAACACCTCCTTTTCTCTCACACTTAACTTAAAGGAACTGTAAACCGAACACACTTGTGCATCATCACTGACCGCTTTCCCTCGGGGAGTCAGGACTTTATACGTTTTTTCCCAAGGTGAGATGAGGTGAGTTGATGAGGGAAGAGTGCGCATATACATGCACATCCCGATCGTGGCTCGCAAGGCTGCAGTAAACGCGTAGTGCGTAGGCTCCGGATTATCCCCTTCCATTTGCTTGAAAGCATCAGAAAGAAGTTTATCCGGTTCAAGCGGTATCGAACTAAAGAGAGCTCCAGGAGCACGTGGGTGACGAGCTTGGAGCTTCAAAGCGAGCGTTGTCGCTCTGTCCCATTTTTTTCGCACTATCGCTTTCGTAAGCTCCGCTTTCTCCATCGGTGAAAACGCAACATACGGGAAAAGCGTGTTGGCGAAAAGCACGAATTCGATGCATACTCTACCGTCGTCTAGATCGAGAGAGGTGATGAGAATATGATTGAAGTATCGATAATTCTCATCCTTAAACGGCTCTTCGAATTCCACCAAAAACGATTCGAATGGAAATCGAATGTCGCCGATCGTTACGCCCTCCAGGGAGGTCGCTTCAAGAAGAAGCTGAAGATCGTGCTCCATCCTGAATACTCGACGCGAGGACTTCGCCCACATATACAAGCTAAAAGCAGTCATTCCCGTGAAGTAGTCGTGGTCATTCGTAGCATCGATATAAGTATCGAGTCCGAACTTGTCCGCGATATCGTTTGATTTGTCGAGGACAGCGTTTTGAAGATAAGTGCGAAACTCCGACCAATAGACGGTAGGACCGCCGGTTGGATAAGTCACGTCTTCGCCACGTGCCTTTTTAATTTGCAGGGCTGCGCCGTACAAGAACTGCTGATCTTCCCAGAACAGCAGTGCTTTTTCCAATACTGTTACAGGCTTGATCATTGTTTATTCCTTTCGTGGTTGGTTTTTCAAAGTACTAAATAATACAATAAAACATTATATAAAATATGTCAATCAAAGATTTTCTCATTATTCTTTTAAGTAAACAGCCCCTCGGAGATGTGCCAAGAGGGTTCCAACGCCGAACCAGACCCTAAGCTAATAAAATCTAATTTTGCTCCGTCTGGTAGAGGATGTTAGAACCTGCTTAGTCTACGAATTAATCAATTAATCTGATTAACAAAGGAAACTTTTTATATGGTTGTTTGTAAGTTGTGGAACCCATATGTCCTTCTCCATATTTAATAATCTGGGTTCCTCCAAGTTTATTTAGCATAATTCTGCCTTGTTTGTCATTACATCCCCATGGGTCATTATCTGAGTTTATAAAAGTAATATCTTTTACGTTCTTTTTTATTTTATTCCAATTAAGTTTAGGTTTTAATTTTGATTCAGAATTTTCTCTTAGGGATGTAGCATATCCAGAAACTAGAACGGCCTGTTTAATTTTAACTTTGATTTTTTCTAAGATGCTTAAAATAAGCATTGCACCGGCAGAGTGTCCAATCAAAACTGTATTTGATGTAAATTTACCATTCTCAACAACAAATGAGAGCCAATCTTTTATGTTTGGCGTATCTGCATTTGGAAGTTGAGGGAGCCATACTTTAAAACCCTTTTTTTCAAGTTCCTTTTTCAAATATGGAAACCAATAGTTAGTATTTTTATCTCCAGTTCCATGAAGAATAATTGCGTTTTTCATAAATATGAATATATCACAAAACCGAAATATTTTGCTCCCTCTGTTGGACGAGTTCAGAACTTTGGATTGGGTAAATATTAGGAAAGAAGTAGACCTTCTTAACTTTAGTTTAACCCAATTTGGGGTGGTTTCCAGGTAGAAAGTCTTTCCAATTCTTCTTCGGTAGAGTCAATATCCATAGCGGTTAATTGATGTTTACTAATCAAGTCTCTGATTGCTTCAACTTTATTTGCTCCTGATGCCCATTCTAAAACTCTCGGGTTCTTACCAATAAATTCTTCAGGAGATTTTTTGGTCTCCAAACGAAGCGCTTCAAGCATCTCTTTTGCCATTCTTCTATCACTTTCAGATTTGAACTTGGAAATTTCTTCTTGCGTAACTCCAATATCTTCTAATGTAATAGATACCTCACTCGGTAATCCGTGCACGAGAGCAAATCGTGCGGTTTCTACTTTTTGCTCTCTTGGTACAGCATTGCCATTATCATTGTTTAAATACGCTTTGAACCCGTCAATAATAGTTTCTCTTCTTATTCCATTGCTATACCAAAGTTGAGGAGGAATTTTTTCGTTTAAAAAATAGACTACTCGTTCCGCTGTTACTTGGGAAGTGTTTTCTGAATTTCCTCCAGGTTGATTTTTCATCATTAAAGTATACCAAAAGTTCTGAACCCTATTTGGGTATCAAAATACACCTTGATAAATAAGGCTGAAAAAAGTGCTCGCTTGGAGAGACACGCTACGAACTGGTTGGGAGGAGATGTTTCCATATCCTTCGGTTTCATTAGGACAGATAGGGCAGTTATTGACCTTAGGGGCTGTATAACATTCACAATGTTCACTCGTTCACAGCCGCTCCGTCTGGTAGAGGATGTTAGAACATGGGAGGTATAAACAGAGATCACTTATTTGACAATAAAAAGTGATGATATAACCTGATATTTAGAAGGGACAAATCTTAAAATGGACGAAGTAACACAACAATTCCGGCTAGAGTTTCATTCCTTAACCAAGGCATTGCAGGAAATTATGCAGGAGCAGGGAACTAATCCCCTGGATCCAGAGACTATATCGGTGATGATATGCACAGCTGTAAGTGTCTCCCAATTTGATCCAAAGGGTTGTTTTGCTGCCCTTGGCAGAGGGGTAGTCGCAGGAGACGATCGACCAATGGAAGCATTGCTGGCACTATACAAGACGGCTGCGAAACTCTATTTTCCTACAGCTTTGGAATCGGCGTTGAAAAAAGCTCAGCCTGAAATAAAGAGGACATTAAAGGCATTCTTTGCCGAAGAAGCCACAAAAATTTGAAAAGCGGGTGATCCAACATTGGGTCACTTTTTATTTTGCTCCGCATCGTGAATGACGTTAGAACCATTATTCAAGGGCAAGAGGGTTATATTTACATACCAGATTTGAGAGAATACGCCAACGCATAGACTTACCCCACCCCACTACTCACCATATTTTTTGGTGGCTTCCGTCTAATAGAGGATGTTAGAACCCGTTTAATCTAAGAAGTATCGATACTTTCTATTCAGTTGTGTTTGTGAGATATTTTATAACATCTTCCAGATTCACCTCGCCACCATATTTTAGGCTATATGAATCTGTTGTTATTGTTACTTGTTTCTCATTTAAACCCAAAATTAAATAACCCTCTGTTCTAGATTTTTTTTCACCCCTTTTTTCCATTTCTCTATCTGCAAGAAATTGTATTGCTCTATTTTCTTCCTCAACAGGAACGCTTAAACCCGATAATCTAAGACCAGCATCTTCTAGTGCTTTCATATCCTCATCTTTGATAAACATTTTATCAAAAATATTTTCTCTATACTTTTTTAGTGTCTCAACAGATTCGGGCGGAAAAAATTGAACAACCCAATTCAATGATTTTCCAACTTTACTTTGTGCGGTATCTATAATCTTTTTTGTCTGGATTATTAAGCCTTCTCTAATTTCTTCAGAAAATCTTTGAGTATCGGGAGTAGAATATTCTATTATTTCAACATTGGATGGCAATCTTTCATTTTTATTCTGGTCTCCGCCTTTATTATCGTCGTGTGGAAGATTAAACATCATATTTTCTTTTTTCATATATAAAAGTATATCAAAGTTCTGAACCCTATTTGGGTATCAAAATATACCTTGATAAATAAGGCTCAAAAAAGTGCTCCGTGGGTAGGGATCGAACCTACGACCATTCGCTTAACAGGCGAACGCTCTACCGCTGAGCTACCACGGAATATAAGAATGCAGAAAAATCATAGCAAAAAGGCCAAAAATTGCAAAAATGATATAATTAAATTGTGAAAATAAAAGAGTGGTTATTCGTTATTTTTTGTATTTTAATTTTGGTCTTTGTCATATACTTAGCTCTTGATTCGTCAAATAACGGAAGAGCGCCCATTATCAATTCTAACAATTCGAATAATACTATGGCTTTAAATTTAACCAGTAGTGCTTTTGTAAATAATGGGAACATTCCACCTAAATACACCTGCGATGGTGCGAGTATAATTCCACCCCTTCAAATTGAAGGAGTGGATCCAAATGCTAAATCCTTGACCTTGATTGTGGATGATCCGGATGCTGCAGGAGCACCCGGAGGAGTTTTTGATCATTGGCTAAAATTTAATATTGATCCGAAGACCATCCAGATAGAAGAAGGGAAGGAACCACTAGGCACGGCCGGAAAGAATGGCGCCGGCGGTATGACATACACCGGCCCATGCCCGCCAAGTGGCACTCATCATTACCACTTTAAACTTTACGCGCTGGATAGTATGCTTACCTTATCAGAAGGAGCGACAAAGACGGAAGTAGAAGCGGCCATGCAAGGACACATTCTGCAACAAACAGAATTAATCGGTCTTTATCATCGTTCTAATTAGATTTCAATTATGCAAATAAAAACCAAGGCTACTAATTTAGACCTATCGGCCGCCATTTCCAATTACTTATTCAAACGTCTTGAAACGACCAATAAATTTGTCAAAGGAGTCGATCCGGATTCGGTGATGGCAGAAGTTGAATTGGCTCGCACTACTAACCACCACAAGTCGGGAGATATCTTTCGGGCTGAAATTAATTTCTGTATTGGTGGCGATTGTCTGCGGGCGGTTTCTGAAAAGGATGACCTATATACAGCTATTGATGATGCCAAAGACGAACTCATAAGGGAATTGAGCCAGAGAAAAAGAAAAAAACTTTCAACGGTAAGAAGAGGTGGTCAAAAAATCAAAGGTCTGATTCGCCGTCTATGGAGTAAAAATGAAGACGATGTCTATTGACCTTCAACAAAAAGCGGCGACCTGGGTATCGGTCTTTGTCTTAGTCGGCTGTATAGCCATTACCGGCGTGCTCGTCTTTGCTGCCCATCAGGCAGAAGTCTTTGGTCACTATATTTCGGAGCATGACTTAGACGCCTTCAATTCAGGCTCCATTTAAGAATAGGTTGTAGTCCATTTCCTTTTTTCCCTCGGGGACTACACGTTTAATCAAAAACCGGCCGTCTTGCAGGTGCGCCTCTTTGATCAGGAGGCGCACCGACTTGCCCCCTTTCTCCTGAAAAAAATAAGTGCCCGGCCATCTTTCATAGGCAAGATATTTTAAATAGTTTTGTCGCGGATCATCTTCTAATTTGATTAGGCCGTCTTCTTTTTCAATCAGGCGGGTATAGGTGACTCCGACTTCGTCTTGATCTTTAGTTTGGATTTCGCCCGCGATCCAGGGCCGCAAAACTCCGGCAAGAAGTTTTGCGGCCAGTTCCGCTAATTCCGACTCCAGTTTTTTATAGGAATGTGGCAAATCAGTCAAGGGAGCTTTTTCTTGAATGACAATCGGCCCATGGTCTACCTTCTCGTCCATTTTGATAATGCTAACTCCAATATTTTTTTCATCATCAAGTATTTGAAACTGAAGAGGGGAGGGGCCGCGATATTTCGGCAGAAGCGAGGGGTGAATATTGAGAGCACCGCGTCTAGGCATATCCAAGATTACTTTCGGAATGATCTTGCCGTAGGCCGCGACGACGAAGACATCCCAGTCGTCGTGGCCTAGCTCTTTCAAAAAATTACTATCTCTTAATTTCTCCGGCTGAAGGACCAAAATATTATTTTTAATAGCCCATTCTTTAACGGGTGAGGGAGATAGAATCAATTTCCGACCCCTTGGTTGGTCCGGTGTCGTCACGATTAAAGTCGGTTCAATCTGGTATTTTGATTTTAATTCTTCAAGCACTATTACCGCAAACTCCGAAGTGCCAAAAAAGGCAAATTTTATATTTTTATTTGGCATTTCTTTTATCCATTTCTTCCGGCGGAATTTCTTCAAGGTTCTTAGCATTATCAATAAAGAGAACGCCTTTCAAATGATCTGTTTCATGCTGAAAAACTTGAGCCAAGAGGCCACTCGCCCCCCGTTCAAAAACTTTGCCATTCTCATCATAAGCTTTGATGGTCGCTCGGCTGGAACGGCGGATCTTACCGTAGAGATAGCGTACAGAAAGACAGCCTTCTTCTACCAGTTTTTTGTCGCGAGAGAGCTTGGTAATAATTGGGTTAATAAAGACCTCATTTTGAATTGTGATTAACTTTTCTTTGTCTTTTTTCTTTTGATCTTTACTGATAATGGCATTAAGGATTTCTTTGGATATGACAAACAGACGAAACGGCTCTCCGATTTGGGGTGCGGCAATAGCTACGCCGTCAGCCTGTGAGGCCAAAGCCTCTTTCATATTGGCTATTATTTTTTTGATTCTAACTCCTCCGATCTCCGATATCGGCACTTCTTTGGCGATTTGCCTCAATATAGGGGCATCTTTTTGAACGATTTTGACCATGAAATCTATTATATCAAGCTTTCTGGATCTACTTTTACGGTGAAATTTGGAGGTAGAGAAAGGAGTTTTTGAAGCAACTCTTCGTGTGGCCAATTAGCTTTATTAACCTTTATCAAAGCATTGACCGTAACATTGCCACTGGTGCCGCCAACGAAGGCGGGGAAAATAAATGGTTGATATTCTTCAAATGTTTTTTCCAGTCTGGCCATCTCTTTGGAGACAGAGAGTTTTTTACCTTCAAGACTAATCTTGATTAAAACCTTAAATGGGGGGTAGCCGAATTGTTCTCGGCTTTTTAATTCTTGGCGATAAAATTCGGAGAATCTTCCCTGAGAGAATTGGGCCAGAGCCGGCTGATCCGGATTTCTGGTCTGAATAATAAATTCTTTTTCTGTCCGCTCTTTGATATTAAGTAGAATATGAAAGACTCTTTCATTGATATGAAAATCGGGGATGGAAAAAAGGGAATCCATGGAGGCTACGGCGCTGTATTCGATGGCCTTTCGGTGATAGAGAAAGGCCATCTCCGTGCCGAGTAATATGCTGCCAGGGGTGTTATAAAATTTTGTGACAATATCTCTGGCTTTTTTCGGGGTGGACCCTTTTTCTTTGTCTAGGCGAAAAATGGTCGCTTCGGGAAATTTCTTTTTGATTTCTTCTTCTACTTTTTCAATACCGATTCCGAGAGCGGTCAGTCGCCAGCCCCCGCAATTAGCACATTTCTCAAGAGCACTTCTTTTCTCGCCGCAATGATGACAAAGGAAAAAATTCTCTTTTTCTGTTTTTTTTGATTTATGAAGAGCTGTCGGTGCATGGCAAGTATGGCAGAGGACAACCGTTCCACAGTCAGAACATAGAGTGGTAGGGGATAGCCCCCGTCGAGCGGAGAAAATAAACATTCTCTCTTTGCTTTTTACTAGGTTTTTGATCCGCTTGCTCACTTCGTCGCTTAAAACTTGAAAAGAGGCACCGGAGGAAACTCGGTATTTCCTCATGTCAAGTAGTATTTGACCTCCTCTATTTTCCGGTTGGAATTTCAAGGACGAAAGCTCCACCAATTCTCCCTCGGTATGTCGCCCCAGAGTTTCTATTCGCAGATATTGATCGGCCAGGATGAGATGAATTCCACTCTCGACACTCATCGCCTCGGCAAAATAACGAAAATCAAGAAAGGGTCGGCCGATGATCTTGTAACTTGATGAGCTCTCATTTTCCACAACAAGAGTTCTGACATCGTCTTTTAAAATGCTCAGAAACGGCCCGGTGCCGATAATTAGCAGAGGATGATTCTGATCTTCCAGTTTCTGCCAGTTTTCGGCTATTTTTTTCTTAGAAACATTGGAACTAAAAAAGAGAGTGTGAGCTTCAATACCTTTTCCTAGTTGTTCTTTTAATTCCAATCCATCTTCATGAGTCGGCACCATAATAAAAATGGATTGTTTTTTAGCGAAGGCTTCCCGGATCAGGCTTTTGTAAGAGCTAAATCGGTCTTCATTGGAAGATTGGAGGATAGATTTTTCCGGTTTTAAGGAAGGATGGGAAGGCCCGGCGGTTTCACCGCGCGGTGAAACCGCATAATCGCCAGAAGAGAGCATTTTCTCATTTTCTAAAACAAACTTCGGGATTAAGGCATTTAAAACTGCTCCGGTAGTAGCGGCGAAATAATCTGCCGTCTGCCGCGCCGCCTTGATAAAGGCAGGGGAGAGAAAAGAACGGTGATTTAATTTTTCTATTTTTTTCAGGCCAAAATCCGCGCCGCGGATTTTGGCCTTCGCCTCTCGGGCGTCTTCGGAAAAAATAACCAAACCCTTAATTTTCTTTTTGCGCAATTCTATTTCTACTAAAGAGCCGAGTGGAATATTTTCGCTGGTGAAATACGACAGCGTCTCTTTGGAGATACCTTTGGCAATAGGGATGACCTCGACAATATACATGCTGCTATTTTCGCATAAATCAAAATCTTTGCCTGCTTGCCAAAATAAGAGATATATGGTATTATCAAAAACGAAAAGTGAAAGGATTAACAAATGAATAAAAAATTAACGTTAAATGGCCTTCGGAAACTGATGCGGCAATTCCGAGGTCTGCTGCAAGAACTGGTGGATTTTCACCAAGAATCCAAGAAGGAAAAGATAATTCTCAGCCCCCTCAGACAACTCACCCGCTTAATCTGGATTGTGCGAGTTCAAATGACTGCATGTGTTTCAGGGTTCGGAGTTATGGTGTTTTTGGTGGCGAGATTTCTCGCTGACCGACATCCTCTTTCATCTCCGGAACATCTCCGGATCGGAGGTGAGACAGTACTTGGTGTAGGAGTAATTGCTCTCCTAGTCCTAATAATTCTCCTTATACCAGAACTGCTGATGAAGAAATTGAACCTTCATATGTGGCATAAGCTACGGGAGGTTGTCTGGAATTTGCAAGAGATCGACGCTCTCAACTCTAGGGATGCGGACCGTTGGTCTGTAAGATCCTACGTCGCAGACGATCTTTTAGCTCAACGTCGCAAAATCCACGAAGCCACTGTCGACTTCGAGAGCGATGAGGACGTCACAGCCCTTAGGAGAAATTATCGACGTCGGCGGGCCGGTTACATAATCTTCGGTCTTACCGAAGGCTCCTCTCCTCTAAAATCCTAATCAGTATGTTTGCTTACTGGCCTGCCCGATTCGTTAGGGCAGGCCATTTTTATTTGTTAGAATAGTCTCACTTTTCATGAACAAAGACCGATTTTTGGTTAAGGGGTTGGGGGGCAAAAGGACATTGAACGGCACTATCGCTGTGCGTGGAGCAAAAAATGCCGCTTTACCACTAATGGCTTCCTCTATTATTTTTTCCACTCCAGTCACTTTTATCAACGTTCCGGACATTGAAGATATCTACCGAATGTCTGAATTAATCAAGGAACTTGGTGTTTTAATTTCAATTCCTAAAACTCACTCAATTGTTCTTGATCCACGCAAAATTTCATCTTCGGCAATCCATAATCATATTGCCAAGCGCTTGCGTGCTTCCATCATTCTGACTGGCCCACTACTCGCTCGTTTTGGTAAGGTTTCTTTTCCATATCCGGGAGGTTGTGTCATAGGGTCGCGACCAATTGATGTTTTTATTGAAGGTTTCAAGAAAATGGGAGCGACAGTCAAAATTAAAAATGACGTTTACAATGTTCAAGCGAAAGGTGGCAAATTAAAAGGCGCCGATATTTTTTTCACTTCTCCAAGCCCGACAGCGACAGAGACCTTCATAATGGCCGCTATTTTAGCTCGCGGCAAAAGTATCCTCCGAAATGTGGCCATGGAGCCGGAAATAAAAAATCTAACAGACTTTTTGATCTCTGCCGGCGCCAAGATCAAGGGCGCCGGCACCTCTGTCATCGAAATAGAAGGAGGCTCACTCTTGAGAGCTCCAAAGAAAAATTTTACAGTTATGCCTGATCGTCTTGAAGCAGGAAGTTTTCTTATTCTCGGTGCACTTTCGGCCAAGCGATTGGAGATCACTAATTGCGATCCATCCAACCTTGATATCGTTATTGAAGTACTGAGAAGATGTGGGGCAAATATTAAAACAACTTCTCATTCAATTGTGGTTAGTAATGATGCAAAGACTAAGCTTAAGAGGTTTGACAGCATTTTGAAAACTCATGAATACCCAGGTTTTCCCACCGATCTTCAAGCTCCACTGGTTATCTTCTTAACCCAGGCAAAAGGCGAGTCAATTATTTTTGAGACTATCTATGAAGGACGGCTCGGCTATACCGAACATATCGTCAGGATGGGTGCCGACATTCTAACTCTCGATACTCACCGAGTGTTGGTGAAAGGCCCTACCTTTTTGAAGGCCGCCAGACTCGACAGTCCCGACATCCGCGCTGGCCTTGCTTACGTCATTGCGGCCATAGTTGCAAAAGGGGAGTCAGTCATCAATAATGTCTATTATATTGATCGGGGGTATGAGAGGATTGAGGAACGACTTCAAAAAATTGGGGTGAATATAAAACGTATTAAAAATGGGAATAAAAAATAATGGCATTTTTTTCAAAAAAATTAGGAATCGATCTCGGTACGGCGAATACCCTAGTCTATTTGCCTGGGAAGGGCGTGGTTCTGAATGAGCCATCAGTAGTGGCTGTTTCGGAAGAAGACAATAAAATTTTAGCGGTGGGTTTGGAGGCAAAAGATATGATCGGCAAAACTCCGGATACTATCGTGGCCTATCGACCAATGAAAGATGGAGTGATCGCGGACTATCGAGTGACGGAAGCCATGCTTCGCTACTATATCAATAAAGCTCTGGGTAAATGGAATATTTTTAAACCGGAAGTGATGGTGTCAGTGCCGGCCGGTGTTACTTCTACGGAAAGACGAGCGGTAATTGAAGCGGCCATTAAAGCGGGGGCCAAGAATGCCTATGTGGTGAAGGAGCCGATCCTTGCGGCCATTGGAGCCGGAATTTCTATTCAGGAGGCGGTGGGACATATGATTGTAGATATCGGCGGAGGAACGACTGATGTGGCAGTGATATCGCTCGGTGGTATTGTTTCTTCCACCTCGGTTAAATGTGCCGGAAATAGAATTGATTATGCCATTATTGATTACATTAAAAAAACATATAACCTGGCAATCGGAGACAGAACGGCTGAAGAAATAAAAATTAAGATTGGATCGGCTGTGCCGGTGGATGAAGAGCTTGCGGTGATGGTAAAAGGAAGAGATTTTCTGACGGGGCTTCCGCGGTCAATTGAACTTCGTACCAATGAAGTAGTGAAAGCCATTTCAAAAGAATTGCGCGAAATGATAAAGGCCATCAAAGATGTTTTGCAAGAGACTCCGCCGGAACTAGCTTCAGACATTATTGATCAAGGAATTATTATGACTGGCGGTTCATCACAACTGCGCAATATGCCGGAACTTGTTTTCCGTCGCACAGGCGTCAAAGCCGTTCTTGCCGACGACGCATTATATTGTGTGGCAAAAGGAACGGGCATTGCCTTGGAACATCTAGATGTCTATAAGAAGAGTATTATTGCGAAAAGATAGTCATAAAGTATGTTTGACTCCAAAAATCTTCATCATGCGTATGTTATAGAGGGGGAGAGGGCTGGTGTTTTGGAATCGCTGAAAAAATTTCTGGAAAAGGAATTGAAATTTTCCACGCAAGGAAATCCGGATTTTTATTTGGGAGAGTATGACAAGTTTGGTATTGATGAGGGGAGGGAATTGAGTGAAAGACAACAACAGATGGCTTTTGGCGGCGACCGAAAGATTTTTGCGGTTGCCGCTAATTCAATCACTCGCGAAGCCCAGAATTCTCTTTTAAAAATTTTTGAAGAGCCAACAGAAGGCACACATTTTTTTATTATCATGCCGAGCGCGGAGAGATTGTTACCAACACTTCGTTCACGTGTTGTTATTGTGCAATCTGACCGCAGAGGTCAGACCTCTGCAAGCGGCAGAAATCGGATCTCTGCAACTTCGCAATTTCTGGAAGCCAAGCCGGCTAAGCGTCTAGAGGTGGTTAAAGAAATGCTAAAAGATCTCGAGGATGAAAAAATAACGAAGTCTGACTTCCTTTTGTTTTTAAATGAAATTGAAAAGATCAAAAGCGAAGAGATCTCTGTAAAAACATCGGAAGAACAACGTCTCAATCTAGAAGAATTAATAAAAATGAGAAGCTTTCTTCAAGACCAATCCTCATCCGCCAAGCTCATTATGGAGTATTTAGCTCTTACAATTTAATATGTTAAAATCTTCCTAACTTCTATAAGCTATAAACTATAAGCTAAATTCCTATTTCCATGGCCTACGATTTTAACCCCCTAAAAAATAAGGTGAAAGAGAGCGAAAATTGGCTCTCTAAGGAGTTTAGTGGTATCAGGACTGGCCGAGCCGCCCCTGCTCTCCTAGACTCGATTTTGGTTGAATCCTACGACTCTAAAGTGAGTATTACCTCTCTAGCCAGCATAGCGGTGGAAGATGCTCGTACCATTCGCATCAACCCTTGGGACCTAACCCAGATCAAGAATATTGAAAAAGCCATCACTACCAGTAATCTGGGAGTCTCCGTAGCCACAGATGAGAAGGGCATTCGAGTTTCGTTTCCAGAATTGACCACTGATCGCCGAACATCTCTGAATAAAGTGGTTAAAGAAAAAGCAGAAGAAGCCAAAATCAGTCTACGATTGGAGCGCGATAAAACTTGGAAAGATCTGCAAGCAAAAGAGAAGAGTGCCGTCATAAGTGAAGACGAAAAAAATCGTCTGAAAACCGAGATGGAGAAAATCATTCAAGACGGCAACAATAAAATTGATGGATTAATGGCTAAAAAAGAAAAAGAAATTTTGTCATGATAATCAGCATTATTCTTTTTCTTGTCGTTCTGGCCGTGCTCATCTTTGTTCATGAGCTCGGGCATTTCGTGGTGGCCAAACTCTTCAGCATTCGGGTAGATGAATTCGCCTTGGGGTTTCCGCCGCGACTTTTTGCTTGGCGGCGAGGCGAAACAGAATACGCCGTCAATCTCATTCCTTTTGGTGGCTATGTTAAAATCTTCGGTGAGAATCCTGACGATGAATCGATCAATGGCCCAGACAGGGCTCGCAGTTTTGTTAATAAACCAAAATGGAAGCAGGCAGTAGTGTTAGTTGCCGGTGTTTCTTTCAATGTTCTTTTTGCTTGGCTGCTTTTCTCTGGCAGTTTAATGTCTGGTCTTTCGGCCCCAGTCGGTTACCTTAACTCGGCAAATGTTAAAGATGCTCATGTTGTGATTGCGGATGTATTGCCGGGATCGCCGGCGGCCGTGGCCGGTCTTGCCGCCGGCGATCAGATTGATTCCGTTTCCACCACTGATCAAAATCTCGGCGGAAAGAATCTTGATGTGACTGCCATTCAAAATCTAATTGCCGACAGTAATAGCAAACCAATCAATATTACTTACGAAAGGAAAGGTCAATCAGAGGACACTACCCTTCAAGCCAAAAGTGGTTTAGTAACCGACAAACTAGCCATTGGTATTTCAATGGATATGGTTGGGACTCTTCAAGAAAACCCACTGATGGCTCTTGTTGACGGAGCGAAGATTACGGTCAAAGTTGTCGATCAAACTGCCACAGGTCTTTTTATCTTTCTGAAAAACATTTTCGTTGGTCACGCAGACTTCTCTCAAGTAGCCGGTCCGATAGGCATTGTCGGATATGTTGGTCAGGCTTATTCTCTAGGAATACTCTACCTTCTGGCTTTCACCTCGCTTATCTCAATTAATCTCGCTATCATTAACCTACTACCATTTCCAGCACTTGATGGTGGCCGATTACTTTTCGTCTTAATCGAAGCTGTTAAGGGATCGCCGATAAGACCAAAGATTGCCAACGCTGTTAATGGAGTCGGATTTGCCATCCTCATCCTTCTTATGGTATTAGTTACTTATCACGATATTGCTAAATTTTTTGTGAAATAAGATGACCACTGAAGAACAAAAACTAAATGAAGTTCAAATAGAATATACCCAAATGGTTTTGAAATTAAAGCTGCGAATTGAGACGGATCTTATGAGAAGATATTTGGGACGAAATAAGTTATCAGAAGATAAACTCCCAAAGTGGATAAAGAAACATTCTCAAGACTTTAAGGAAATTTTTGAACGTCAGATCCAACATGCCGACCCTAATTTTTGGTATAACGACGATGAATTTTATCAAGCATCTCTGGATATTATAGAAGAAGAACTTTATAAAGAGGAAAAACCAGAGACTTTAGCCCGAGCGGCTTGATTTGGGTAAAGCCCATTTTTCCAGTAAAATGGGCTCTAAATGCTTCAATCCAAACTTTTCACTAAAACCCGTCGGGAAGCTCCTAAAGATGAGCTTGCCAAGAACGCCGAACTATTAATTCGGGCTGGTTTTATTCATAAGGAGATGGCTGGAGTTTATTCCTATTTGCCACTAGGGTGGAGAGTCATTCAAAAAATAATTTCTATTGTCCGCGAAGAAATGAATGCAATTGGCGGACAGGAAATAGAATTGTCTGCTCTGCAGGAAAAAGGAGTTTGGGAAAAAACCGGCCGTTGGGATGACCAGGTGGTGGATAATTGGTTTAAGACTAAATTAAAAAATGAGACTGAAGTCGGACTTGCTTACACCCATGAAGCGGCCATGGCCGAATTAATGAAAGATCACGTTAGCTCTTATCGCGACCTGCCATCATATCCTTATCAATTTCAGATGAAATTTCGCAATGAATTACGTTCAAAAAGCGGACTTTTCCGTGGGCGGGAGTTTTTGATGAAAGATCTATATTCATTTAATAAAACAACGGAAGAATTGGATCTGTTCTATGAGGAAGCAATAAAAACTTACCGAAAAATCTTTGACCGACTGAATATTGGGGATTCAACATATCTTACCTTGGCTAGTGGAGGAGCTTTTGGAACAGATTATTCTCACGAGTTTCAAACGCTCACCGCTGCCGGAGAAGATACTATTTATCTTTCTAAAGAAAAAAAGATGGCCATCAACAAGGAGGTGATGAATGAGAAGGCTTTGAAAATGCTGAAAATTTCCGAAAAAGAATTAACGGAAGAGAGGGCTGTAGAAGTGGGCAACATCTATAAATTAGGTGATTTTTATTCAAGGCCGTTAGGTCTCACTTACACTACCGAAGAAGGGAATGAGCAGGCCGTTATTATGGGAAGTTACGGCATCGGCATTAGTCGTTTAATGGGCACAATTGTTGAAGTGTTTGCTGACGATAAAGGAATTGTTTGGCCGGAAAGCGTTGCCCCATTCAAAATCCATCTAGTATATTTGACCGGAAATGATAAGGTGAAGGCCTATGCAGACAAGCTCTACGGGGATCTGGTTGGACGAAATATTGAAGTGCTCTACGACGATCGGGATCTGCGAGCAGGGGAGAAGTTTCAGGACTCGGACCTTATGGGTATTCCTTACAGAATAATTGTTAGCGACAAGACTTTGGAAAGCGGACGATTGGAAATGAAAGAGAGGAAGAGTGGTGAAGTGAAAATGATTAGCGAAGAAGAATTACTCTCCGGAAAATTAAATTAAATGGCCAAAAAAAGAAAATTAGGGAAATTACCGAAGTGGTTGTCCAATGAGATCGGTATTGATCTCGGCACCGCCAATACTCTGGTCTATCTTTCGGGACAGGGGATTATTATCAATGAACCATCAGTGGTGGCAGTCAATCAAAAGACCGGAAGAGTGGTGGCAGTAGGCGCTGAAGCCAAAGAGATGCTCGGCCGCACCCCGGCTCACATCAGTGCGGTGCGACCACTAGTGGACGGCGTCATTTCAGACTTTGAAGTGACAGAAGAGTTGATATCATATCTGATCAAAAAAGCTCAAGAGGGATCGACTAGAAAACTATTCGGCCCGCGAGTGGTGGTGGGTGTACCATCTGGTGTTACCAACGTTGAGCGACGAGCAGTGCGTGATGCTACCAAGAATGCCGGAGCAAGAGAGGTGTATCTGGTGGAAGAACCAATGTCCGCCGCTGTCGGTATTCGATTACCGGTGCATGAGCCGGTCGGATCAATGATTATTGATATTGGTGGAGGCACCACTGACATAGCAGTTATTTCTCTTGGTGGCATTGTCCGCTCCAAGAATTTGAAAATTGCCGGAGACAAATTCAATAACGACATCATCTCCTACATTCGGAGCGAATTTAAGATTTTGATCGGAGAGAAAACGGCCGAGAGTCTAAAAATTGCTGTGGGCTCGGTTTTACCTTCCAATCCGCCGCTTGAGGCTGCCATTCGTGGCCGTGATCTGGTCACCGGTCTTCCGCGGGAAGTAGTTCTTACCGACGCCGATATCCGCGAAGCCATCGGCCCGTCAATTGACAATCTTCTTGAAGCGGTCAAAGGGGTATTGGAAATCACTCCTCCAGAGATTCTTTCAGATATTATGATCCGTGGAGTCTACCTTGTGGGAGGTGGTGCCCTGATTAAAGGACTGCAGCCAATGCTTGAGGAATATTTGGGAATACCGGTTAATATTGCCGACGATCCTCTTACCTCTGTAGCCCGGGGCACCGGAATCATTTTGGAAAACTTGTCCCACTTTGAGGAGATTCTTATTGAGAATGAAGATGAGTTACCCCTCCACAGATAATAGAAAGAGAAATAATGGATTCTCCGGCAAATTAATCTTAACTGGTTTATTTATTCTGCTCCTTTTACTTCTCCTGATTTTTCCAAAAGCTTTTTCCAGCATGACTCTAACTATCGGCCGACCGATCTGGCAATTGGAAAATGCCGTGGGAGAAAGTAGTTATTTCAGTGGATTTGTTTCTAAAACAAAATTAGCGGCAGAGAACCAAACGGCGAGAGATAAAATACAACAGTTGGAGGCGGAAGTTCTGAACGAACAGATGTTAAAAAATGAGAACGATCAATTGAAGAATATCTTGGCTTACAAAGCCACCAGCTCAAAGATGATCCTTACCTCAATTCTTCGCTGGCCCCCGAGCTCTCCTTATGACACTCTAATTGTTGATAAGGGAGAGAATGAGGAGGTTAAAGTGGGAGCAAGGGTGTTTGCATCAGGCAACCTCGCCTTGGGCGAGGTTGCCGAAACACATCAAGAGAGCTCTATGGTTCGCCTCTTTTCAGCGACAGGGGAGAAATGGCAGGTCTCGATCGTTGGCAGTAGCACTCTCGCTGCCACCGCCCTCGGTCGTGGCGGCAGCAATTTCCTCATCTCCCTGCCGGCGGGTAGTCCTGTTGAGATCAACGATCTAGTCATACTTCCTGGCTCTGCCCCTGTCATTCTTGGGAAGGTAGAAAAAATAGAGACGTTGGCGAACGATTCGTTTATGAGTGTTTTTTTTAAATTACCGGTAAATATCCAGAGTCTGCGCTATCTGGAAATCGTCCAATGATCCCGCAAAGAATTTTAATTAATATAATCCTATTGGTCCTGTTATTTCTCTTGCCTTGGTGGCTTTATCTTCCATTGCTGTTACTGCCACTATTTTACTTTTCCGAACCATTATTTTGGGAGAGTCTTATTTTTGGATTCTTGATGGACAGTCTTTACGGCGGCAGTATTTTACATTTTCCCTTCAATATTATCTTTACATTCACAACTTATCTTTTGGTCATGGTCGTACCGGTTCTTAAAAGTCGATTAAAATTTTACAATTGAAATAATGAGGAACGAAATCGATCCGGACGAAATATTCCTTGACTCCAGTAATTTACCTCAATTTGATACGGATCAATTTGAAGGTAGGTTGGAAAAACCAATCGGTAAAAAGAATTTATTTTGGTTGGGGATTTTTTTTACTATAATTTTTTTGCTCTTCACCAGTCGAGCTTGGTCTCTTCAGATCAATCAGGGATCGACCTATGCCACGCGCAGTAAGAATAATAGTCTAAAAGAAGAGGTCATTATTTCCAGTCGCGGTCTTATCACTGACCGAAACGGGGTGAAGCTTGCTTGGAATGAAGCCACCTCAACTACGGAGGATTTTGCCTTGCGTCAATATACGGATATGCCGGGATTCTCAAACCTTCTCGGTTATATTAAATATCCGGCTAAGGATTCCTCCGGTTTTTATTACCGCGACACTTACTTAGGAGCCGATGGTATTGAAAAATATTTTAACAATATTTTAGCGGGCAAGAATGGCATGAGGATTACCGAGACCAACGCTCTTGGAGGGATTCTGTCTCAAAGTCTCCAAAGGCCGCCTCAAAATGGTGAGACCTTGCCTATATCTATCGATTCAAGAGTTCAAAACCAGTTTTATAATTTACTTGCAAGCACGGCCAAGAGTTCTGGTTTTACTGGTGGCGCTGGCATCATTATGGATGTAAAGACTGGCCAGATTTTATCTATGATTACCTATCCAGGATATGATTCCAATATTATGACTGCTGGCGATACCACCTCGGTCCAAAATTATTTAAATGATCCGAGTAACCCTTTTCTTGATCGGGCTATTGCCGGTTTATACACCCCTGGTTCAATCATTAAACCTTTTATTGCCATGGCCGCTTTAAATGAGAAAGTGATTTCGCCGGATAAATCTATCTTGAGTACCGGTTCCATTTCCATTCCCAATCCATATTTTCCAAATCAAAAATCCATTTTCAATGACTGGCGAGTGAACGGCTGGACTAATATGCAACAAGCTCTGGCCGTTTCTTCCGATGTCTATTTTTACGAAGTTGGAGGAGGGTATCAAGGTCAGCAAGGCCTTGGTATCGCCAACATTGAAAAATATTCTCGTCTATTTGGTTTTGGTCAAAATCTTCCAGGCACTTTTTTTGACGGCGCCCTCGGCACCATTCCAAGTCCCGGGTGGAAGGCCATTAATTTTAACGGGGATCCGTGGCGCATTGGAGATACCTACCATACGTCCATTGGTCAGTACGGCTTTCAAGTCAGTCCCATTCAAGTGGTCAGGGCTGTGGCGGCCATTGCTAATAATGGAACTCTCTTAACTCCGATGATGTTAGATAAGCAGACTGCTGATTCGCCGAGCTATCTTTCTTTCAACTCGACAGATTATGGAATTGTGAAAGCCGGAATGAGGGAGGCGGTCACCAACGGAACGGTGACAGGTCTTAATACTTCAGCAGTATCGGTAGCAGCTAAGACCGGTACAGCAGAACTTGGAACGGTCAAACAATACATCAATTCTTGGGTAGAAGGATTCTTTCCATACGAAAACCCGCGCTTCGCCTTCGTACTAGTGATGGAGAAAGGGCCGGCCCACTATGCCGCAGGGGCAACATCAGTTATGCGACAGCTTCTTGATTGGATGGCTATCTCTACTCCCGAATATCTACAGCAGTCCATTGACATTGGGACCACGAATATATAGAATCTGGCTTTAATATTTCTAATATTTCACCAGAAAATGACTGATAAAGAATACTTAACAAAGGAGAAATTCAAAGAGCTCGGTCTTGAATTGGAGCATCTAAAAAAAGTCCGCCGCAAGGAAATAGCGGAGAGTCTTGAATTTGCCAAATCTCTTGGTGATCTTGCCGAGAATGCCGAATATCACGAGGCCAGAACAATGCAGGCTGAAATTGAAGACCGGATCACCAAACTTGAATTAATTTTAAAATCAGCCGAAATTGTGGCGCCGCACCATAGCTCTGTAGTAGATGTTGGCTCGACCGTCGTAGTTCAAAAAGAGGGAGAAAAAACCAAGAATACTTACAAGCTAGTGGGCTTGGAGGAATCCAATACTTCGGAAGGAAAGATCTCATTCCGGGCGCCGTTGGGGCAGGCGATGATGGGAAAGAAGAAGGGGGATTCCTTTTCTTTCTTGACGCCAAAAGGTAAAATGAACTACAAGGTGATCGACATTGAATAACGATCAGCTTGTCTCATGGCTTCATTAGAAGAAATACGAAAAATACGTCTCCAGAAATTGGAACTGCTTAAGAAGGCGGGAATGAATCCGTATCCGATTTCGAGCGATACGGAAATGACTCTGGGAGAACTTTCGCAGAGCTTTGTTACTTTAGAGAAAGAAAAGAGGATGGTGATTGTGGGGGGAAGAATAATGTCATCTCGCGCCCAAGGAGCGCTCGCCTTTGCCGATTTGAATGATGGCACGGCGAAGTTTCAAACTCTTTTTTCAAAAGAAAAGACCAATAATTTTGATCTATTTATTGAAGCATCGGACATCGGAGATTTTATAGAAGTGACCGGCACTCTTTTTACAACTAATCGCGGTCAAAATACCATTGAAGTGAAAAGCTGGAAGATGCTGGCCAAAAGCCTGCGTCCGCTTCCCGAGAAACGTCAAGGTCTTCAAGATATGGAAGAAAGATTCAGGCGAAGATATCTGGATACATTAATGTCACAAGAATCAAAAGATCGTTTTATCTTGCGCTCTAATCTGATCAAAGAAATAAGAAAAATATTTGATGAAGTTGGCTTTTTGGAAGTGGAGACACCAATCTTGCAACCAATTGCCGGTGGAGCGAGTGCCGAGCCCTTCGTCACACACCACAAAGCTTTGGATACAGACCTTTATTTAAGAATCGCCCCGGAGCTCTATCTGAAAGAATTAGTGGCTGGCGGTTTCCCAAAAGTTTATGAGATCGGCAGATTATTTCGAAATGAGGGGATTGATGTGACACATAACCCAGAGTTCACTACAGTAGAGTGGTATAACGCCTACTCAAACGCTTCAAAGGAAAAGATTTTTGTTGAACAGACATTCAAGAGATTGGTGCAGACATTAAAGAATAGCCTGCAAATCGAGTTTGACGGACAGGTGATAGATTTCAGCAAACCTTTCAACGTCATCTCATACATTGAATTATTGAAAGAAACGGGAATAAATAATATTGAGACGCTCACCAAGAATGATTTAAAAGAAGAGGCTCATAAATTTAGTATCTCTGTGGAGAAAGGGGACACTCGGCCGAAAATTCTGGATAAGATCTATAAAAAAGTTTGTCGACCGAAACTGATCCAGCCGACCTTTATCATTGATTATCCTGTGGATTTTTTACCTTTAGCCAAGAGAACTGAAAAGAACCAGAAAATTGCGGATGCCTTTCAGCTGGTTATCGGTGGTTACGAAGTAGTTAAAGCCTTTTCAGAATTAAATGACCCGATTGATCAGCGAGAAAGATTTCTTGAACAGGAAAAAAATAAAAAAGCCGGAGACACCGAAGCACAACCGCTTGATACTGAATTCCTGGAAGCGATGGAATACGGAATGCCTCCGATGGGTGGTGCGGCCATTAGTATTGATAGAACAACCATGCTGCTATCTAATGTAAAAAACATCAGGGAAGTGATTTTATTCCCGACCCTACGACCAAGAGAATAATTTGACTTTTTAGCTCAAATATGGTACAATTCCCCTCAGAGCGGTAATTCCGCACCTCAGGTGTTCTGTGGAAACAGAACTTAAAATTCCGCCTGAATTCAGAGGAACATTTAATATGAACAAAATTCTCTTTGGAACCGTTTTGTCAATTCATGCCCCCAGTCGTCTCGGCAACATTCTTCTCGAAGACGGCGGCAAAGCAATCAAGTTCCATCTTAGTGACGGACATTCCGTCGAGGTGGGAGACACGGCACCCTACTTCAGCTACCGAAGGAAGATCAAGGTCAAGGTAGGCATGCAGCTCTGCTTCAAGGAAGTGGACCACCGAGACCTCTACAAGGTAGTAGGAGTCTGGGGTCTAAAGAACGACTACGAAGCCGCTTCCAAGAAGGTCGTGCTCTATCGCGCTTTCAAGAAAGGCGCGAAAGGGATCAAGGTCTTCGAGGGATCGCTTCTGCAATTGCAGAAGGCCGGAATCAAGGAAGAAACCATCTTCTTCCGGGTGCAGGGCGGCAAAGCCGTCCGTTGCAAAGATCCGCGACCAGCGCCTGTCACAAAACCAACTGTCGGCGCTGTGGAGCCGATTGCAGAGAAACCTGCGCCGCCAGCCGAAGTGTTCAAAGTGGTACTCTGCACTCTTGACGGGAGTGGCGAGATCGCAAAGGACGGATTCGCCGGATCGCTCACCCAACTTATGGAGAAGTATCCAAACGGCGAACTCAACCCGAGTGAATTGGTGGAAGTGGAGTTCTCGGTCTGTCATGACTTTCCATCCGCTCCGTTCGTCTCGTGCGGAGATCCGCGACCAAAACAAGCAGTTGTAGCCTAGAAAACAGGCTAAAGAACGCCCCGCCGGCCTAGTTTCGGCGGGGCGTTTTCTCTTGTCTTTTCCTAGGGGAAAAGTGTGGATAACTCTGTTGTGAAGTGGATGGTGGTGGTATAGAATATTAAGTAAGTGGGAAGAAGTGGTAAAAAGATATTATGCTCATCGGCGAATACACACATACAGTAGATGACAAAAGTCGCGTGTCACTGCCGATGAGATTCCGAAAGGAGCTTGGCAGGAAGGTAGTTGTGACGCACGGATTGGATAACTGTCTCTTTCTATATCCATTGAAAGAGTGGCAGAAGATCTCTGAAAAATTAGGAGCGCTTGGAATGGGTCAGGCCGATACGCGGGGATTCAATAGAATCATTCTGGCCGGAGCGGTAGAGATTGATGTCGATTCCATCGGTCGCATTCTCATTCCGGAATTTCTTTCCGAGTTCGCGTCGCTCGCCAGCAAGGTAGTTTTTGCCGGCGTTCACAATCGCATTGAGATCTGGAACGACAAGAGATGGAAAGAGTACAAAAAGAAAGTCCTTCGCCAGGCAGATCAGCTCGCTGAGAAGTTGGGAGAGATAGGAGTAATCTAGTCGGCTCTCCGATGCTAGCCTTTAGAGAAATCTAGAGACTAGCATCTGGGAGCGGAAGTTAACAAAATGAATAACGTCCACACCAGTGTTCTTTTAAATGAGGTAATAGACAGATTGGATTTCCAAGACGGTGATGTTTTTCTCGACGCTACTTTAGGTGGCGGAGGACATAGCGCCGAAGTGGCTAAAAGATTTGGAGAGAAGGTAGAGATCATCGGATTTGATCTCGATCCTGCAGCCCTTATAAGAGCTGAGGAATCAATTCGACCTTTCAGTCGAAAATTTACTTTTAAGGTCGCAAATTTTCGGCAACTAGACAAAGTGTTTGATGAACTTGGCAAACCGAAAGTAAACAAAATTTTGTTTGACCTCGGACTTAGCTCCAATGAATTATCTTTAGCCGGTAGAGGGTTCAGCTTTCAGAAAGATGAGCCGCTTCTGATGACTTTTAGTGAACCGAAAGAAGGAATGCTTACAGCCAGAGAGGTTGTCAATAAATGGCAGGAAGAGAATCTAGCAGATGTCATCTACGGATTTGGCGAAGAAAGATTTTCCAGGAGAATTGCTAAAGCTATCGTGGAAGAGAGGAGAAAACAGCCGATTGAGAGTATTTTTCAACTAGTCAGGATCATTGAAAGGGCAGTGCCTACGTGGTATAGGCATCAGAAACTCCACTTCGCCACCAAGACCTTTCAAGCTCTGCGCATCGCCGTTAACGATGAATTAGGGGCACTTCAAGAAGGATTAGCGAAAGGTTTAGATTATTTAGACAAAAATGGCCGAATGGCAGTCATCTCCTTTCATAGCTTAGAAGATCGCATAGTCAAACAATTTTTCAATAATAAAAAGAAAGAAGGCATAGTCAACATTATTAACAAGAAACCAATTGTGCCGGAAAGAACGGAGGTAAAGCAGAACCCTCGTTCTCGAAGCGCAAAATTAAGGCTTATAGAGAAAATCAAATGAGAACGCACGCACTGAAATTAAACAAACTAGAGACCCCAATGATATTTTGGGGGCTCCTGTTTGCTCTGATTCTTTTTGCCTTTCTCTACGTATTCTTGATTAACAAAACAGTCTTAAATGTGGCTGGGCGGCAACGAGCGGAGAAAAGCATTAGCGCTCTCAACTCAGAGACCGGCGAACTTGAGGCGGCCTATATGAGCATGAAAAGCGGCATTGATCTAAATTTGGCCCACTCTCTAGGCTTTAGCGCCACCATTAGTACTAAATATATAAATCGCACAACTCTCGGACAACTCTCAAGTCGTTCTGTCGAATAAAGTATATGCGTATACGGATCCTCTCAATCGGCATAATTATTTTTGCCCTCTTTCTGGCAAGCAAACTTTATTTAGTACAGATTGTTCAAGGAAATGATTTTATCCAAAGAGCCGACAGACAATATGTCCAATCGCCTGATTCAATCTTCAGTCGCGGGGCGATTTATTTTACTGATAAAGACGGCACTTTAATTTCAGCGGCCACTTTAAAATCCGGTTTTACTCTAACTATTAACCCTCAAGTTCTCTCCAATCCGGAAGAGGCTTACAAGAAAATCAGTGCCTTATTGCCGACCCTTGATCAGTCGGCTTTTTTGGTTAAAGCGGCCAAAAAAGCCGACACCTACGAAGAAGTGGCATTAAAGGTTGAATCCGATGTTGGCACGGCCATCGATCAGTTGAAAATTCCAGGGGTCAATATTTATAAATCACAATGGCGATTCTATCCTGGCGATACTCTGGCCGCTCACGCTCTCGGCCTTGTGGCTTATAATCAAGACCAGTTGGCCGGCCGTTACGGTTTGGAGAGGACCTATGAAAATACCCTTTCCAGAACCAACGATGATGTTTATGTTAATTTCTTTGCCGAAATATTTTCCAACATTGGCAAGACTATCTCGTCAAGTCAATCTCTGGAAGGAGACATAGTGACCACCATTGAACCGACCGTTCAGGCTACTCTTCAAAACGAATTAGATGGTGTTAAGAAACAATATTCCTCGGATAGCGCAGGAGGTATCATCATCAATCCAAAGACCGGCGAAATTTATGCCATGGCTCTGACTCCGAGCTTCAATCCGAATTCCTTTCAAGATGAAAAAAGCTCGGCTGTTTTCAGTAACGACATAGTAGAAAATGTTCACGAAATGGGTTCCATCGTCAAGCCTTTCACCATGGCTATCGGATTAGATACCGGCGTCATTAATGCCACTACCATGTATAACGATGTTGGCTCAATGACTGCAAACGGCAAAACCATTCATAACTTCGACTTAAAAGGGCGCGGATATATTTCTCTCCAGGAAGCTCTGGGAAAGTCGCTGAACACCGGCTTTGCTTTTGCTGAAAGTAAGATTGGAAATAAGGATTTCTCTGATTATATGAAGAAGTTTGGATTGGGGGAGAAAACAGGTATTGATTTGCCGAACGAAACCTCCGGACTGATCAGTAACTTGGACAGTCCGCGAGATATTGAGCATTTCACCGCCGCTTTCGGACAAGGAATCGCCATGAGTCCATTAGAGATGGTGCGAGCAGAAAGTGCCTTGGCTAACGGAGGCAATCTGATCACACCTCATCTGGTAAAACAGATTAATTATAAGTTAGGTCTGTCTAAAACTATTGACCCACCGGCAGGTCCTCGTGTGCTTAAGCCGGAGACATCGGAAGCCATCACTAAAATGTTGGTGGAAGATTTTGACACATACCTTCAAAATGGCAAAGCCAAGAATCCAAATTACAGCATCGCCGAAAAAACCGGCACCGCTCAAATAGCACTGCCCTCCGGCAAGGGTTATTATAATGATCGCTATCTGCACTCTTTCTTTGGATATCTCCCGGCTTATAATCCGCAATTTTTAGTCTTCATGTATACTGTCTATCCCAAAGGTGTCCAATTTTCATCCGAAACATTAGCACCGGCATTTATTGATTTAACCAAGTTTTTAATTAATTATTATCAGATACCGCCAGACCGATGAAAAATGTATTCAAACAAATTGTAACGACAATAATTTGGTGGCAATCACAGATAATTTTGCGTAAATATCACCCAAAAATTGTGGCCATTACCGGAAGCGTAGGCAAGACCTCCACTAAGGATGCCATTTATGCAGTGCTTGGAAGCGCCTATTCTGCCCGTAAAAGCGACAAAAGCTTCAATAGCCAGCTAGGAGTGCCCCTCACCATCCTCGGCCGTCCCAACGGCTGGAATAGCTTCTGGCTATGGTTCAAGAACATTTTATGGGGCTTCAAGCTTATCTTTACTCGATCTAAATATCCCGAGTGGCTAATCCTAGAAATCGGAGTAGATAGACCCCGAGGCCTCTCCAAGTTGACAAAATGGCTTCGGCCGGACATTGTCGTCATCACTCGATTCGGTAAAGTACCGGCGCACGTAGAATTCTTTGATTCAAGAGAAGGAGTGGTGGCCGAGAAGGGAAGTTTGGTGAAGGCTCTCAAACCCGGAGGACTTTTAATATTAAATGGTGATGATGAAGACGCTATGTCTTACAGAGATCGGTCAAAAGAAAAAACTTTGACTTACGGAGTGGAATCACTATCAACTTTACGTGGGGGGAATTATTACATCACTTACAAAGAAATAAATGGATTCAGTTTCCCCGAAGGTTTTAATTTCAAAGCCGATTACGATGGCAGTAGTGTGCCGGTATCAATTAGCGGTGTTATTGGGGATCATCATATGTACCCGATCCTAGCTGGTCTATTGGTGGGCATCTCTCAAAATCTTCCGCTTTTAAGTATTACTGATGTTTTCAAAAATCATCTACCACCGCCAGGCCGGATGAGTCTGGTGCCCGGCGAGAAAAACACCATGATTATTGACGACAGTTATAATGCCTCGCCGGTGGCATTGGAGGAAGCTCTGAAGAGTTTTGAAGATGTGAAAGGGAAAGGCCGGAAAATTACTATGCTCGGCGATATGCTGGAGATCGGTCGCTACTCGGCTGATGAGCACAAAAAACTGGGAGAAAAAGCGGCCGCTATTTCTGATATTTTGATAACTGTCGGTATTCGAGCGAAATATATTGCCGAAGGAGCTCTCTCTGGCGGCATGAGCGAGAAAGTTATTTATCAATACGAAGATTCGCGGGAAGCGGGTAAATTTTTAGAAAATCTACTAAAACCTGGCGACCTGATTCTAGTAAAAGGCTCGCAAGGAGTGCGAATGGAAAAAGCGGTGGAAGAGATCATGGCCGAGCCGGAGAAGAAGAAAATCCTACTGGTGCGCCAAGACGAGGAGTGGGCGAGGAGATAGAAGAAATAAAAACGGCTCCCATTCCGATAAAGGGGAAGGGGAGCCGCAAACCGCTTTGAACTAAGCAAACATTGCAAACGCTTTGGTCAGAGCGGTAGTGACTGCGACAGAATTAAGATCACCATCCACGGTGCTAACTAATCCCTCCATGTCGATGTTCAAGTGCGGGTATTTCGCCGCAAAGGGCTCAACTGTACGCATCGAATCTGGCCCTATGCCACCGGCGAGACCGACATCCCATCCCGCATTCACTAAAGTGGGAATGAATTCCCAGGCCTTGACCGGATCAAACGCCTCGCCTTCTCCACCGCTCGGATCATAAAGCACTGCGTCAATGGAATGGCGGTAGAAGTAGAGCCTCTTCAGTGCTTCTCTTGCACTGTCACCGACCTTCTCAATCGCTCTTTTGCTGAGTTGAAGCACCAACCCAGACTCGTATCTCGTAGCAAGACGGTAATCGTCAATATGACGAACATCCGGCCACGCCATGTTCAACTGGAAGCCGTGCAAATTGCGTCCGGCCAACTGATGGATTGTAACCATGTCGCCGACAAGAGAACCCGGGTGTCCTCGTCCGGTATAATGGACAAGGTTGAGAACCCGTTCGTCCGAAAGACACAGTTTCTCAATGTGCTCGGGTGAAGGGTATCTTTTTGCCCACTTCGGATTTTTCATTGGAATTCGGCGCAATGATTGTGCCGAAACCAAGATACCGACCATCAGCTTACATCGATGACCATGTGGTACTGACTGAAGCGCAGACAGAATTTGTTCCGGCTTGGTAAAGCCAGTCACACCAATATATTGATTCATTCTGAAATTGAATCTAGCAACTTTGAAAGAGAAAAGCAAGAAAATTTTATGACCCTACAGAGAATCGAACTCTGGTTCCAGCCTTGAGAAGGCTGTGTCCTAGCCGCTAGACGATAGGGCCGTCTTTGATTGACTAATAAAAGATAGCATAGTAATTTGAATCTAGAAATAGAAAACACCGTTAGTAGGAAAGGACAATACAACAAACATGATGAACGTTTTAAAGTTAGGCAGAATCATTCTAGCAGCAGATGAGCTAGGTCTTGCTCAATGCTTGAACCTGGTGTCCAAAATTGGAGCACGTATTTATGCCGTCAAGATTCATAATCTCTTCGACCTACACGGTCCGAAGGTAATCAAACAACTGCGCGACGCAGGTGCTCGTCGTATCTGGGTCGATGCCAAGTTGCACGACATTCCAAATACGGTCAAGTTGCGAGCTGCTGCCATCGCCAAATCAGAAGCAGACATTCTCACAGTCCACGCCTCTGGTGGGGTGGATATGATGAGAGCAGCCAAAGAAGGAGCACCCAATATGAAAATCTACGCCATCACAGTTCTGACTTCTCTGGATGATGAGCAGGTCAAGAACATTTACGGTAAAACTTCTGCCTTGGAGCAAGTATTGTACTTAGCTTCAATGGCTGGAACTGCTGGGTTGAATGGTTTAGTCTGTTCGTCCAGGGAAGTCGGTACTCTCGGGCCAATATTTGAACACATGGATCGTGTCGTGCCCGGAGTCCGTTCGGCAGGCAAGGATGCAGGCGATCAGAAACGCATTGACACTCCCGCCGCGGCCATCAAGGCTGGGGCGACGCATCTGGTCGTCGGTCGGCAAATCACCCAAGCAGTGAATCCTTTGGCAGCCTTGAATGAAATCGAAATGGAAGTGGCGGTGGCTGAAAGCGAAATGGAAGGAGGGAAGTCAGAATGAAGAGACAATTACTTCCGGACGAAGTTTGCTCCATGAATCTCGACGAAATCAGAACTCTCCGAGCAGAGGACTTTGGTAGAGAATTAACTTTACGAGAGTTTAATCATGTCTTGGGGGAATGTGATGCTATGTGGTTGCACTCAGGCAATCGGCGAGATCCACACGCTGTAACGACTAAAGGTCAGTGCACCGACGGCTTCATTGACACACTCCGAGCTTTAAAGTTCACGAACGTTTGTCAGATTATGGCAAAACAGATTGTCTCCCGCATTCCATCCACTTACAATGGTGGAATTGACTGGGTAATCGGTTCAGATCACGCAGGAGCCACTCTGTCTTATGCCGTTGCCTCACTTCTCGGCGCTCAGCACGATTTCACCGAAAAGGGTCCAGATAAAACTCAGATCTGGAAACGCTTCGAGATCAAACCGAATGAGATGGTGCTACAAGTCGAAGAGTTGATCACCACAAGGAGTACACTGGAGGCCGTGCGGGCAGGAGTTCGGGCGGGGAATTCCACCCCCGTCAGATTTGTGCCTTTTAGCATAGCATTGGTACATCGTTCGGATCACTATGAAATGGAAGGTGAACCAATTCACTTTGCTTATCACTATAACATTCAAACCTGGCCGCCAGCAGAATGTCCATGGTGTGCACAAGGTTCTGAACGCCTTCTTCCCAAAAAGAATTGGGCGAAACTGACCAGCAAGGTCTAAAGACGACCTCGGGCTTCATGTGAAATATTCGTGAAGCTCTTTTTATTTTCACATCTAAAATTTTCCCGCGGAAAACAATGTCTTTTGTCTTAAAAAATTAAAAAACCGAAGCGGGCGGAAAGACGCTTCGGTTAGTATTGATCCGATTCAATCGCTTTTTTGGGAAATTTCTCTTTTTTTCTCTTTCTGACCTCTGGTTCCATTCGTAGGAGAAGGTCCATGTAAATCGAGGAATCTTTTTGTTTTGAGGTTCCAAATTCCGCCAGAGCGGCCTCTAAGGCAGGGCCATTTTCAAGGCCTCTCCTCTTTAGTCTCAAGGCCGCTTCAAAAACTTTGTCAGGATCAAATCCCAAATTCATTGTTTGTTGTTCGGGTGAGGTGTCCATATTTTTCCAATTGATATTTTAAATAAAATTAGCTTTTTAGCAATCTTCAATTAAATAATTTTTCCACCACCTCTTTTACATCTGCACCATCTGCCTTTCCTTTCAATTCTTTCATCACCGCCCCCATCAGTACCCCCATCTTGGATTTATCCGCGTTCATTTCCGCCTTTTTGGCTTCGGCGATCTTTTTGATCTCATCTTTACCCATCATCTGTGGTAAGTAGGCTTCAAGCACTTTCATCTCCGCTTCTTCGGCGGCCGCCAATTCCTCGCGGCCGCCTTTCCGAAACTGCTCAATTGAATCTTTTCTTTGTTTTACTTGTCTGCGAATGACGTTCAGCACTTCCTCATCTGACAATTCCGCATCAGGCTTTCTCTTTGTTGCCACCAATTCATTAGTAATCGCCGCTGAAATTCCTCGTAGGGTGTTCAGCCGCATCGTCTCCTTAGCTAGCATGGCTTCTTTTATTTGATCTTTGATTTGTTGTTGAAGTTTCATAATAATTTCGAATAGTCTGGTGTGGCCCGTATCGCTCCTGCCCGACTTTCCTCCTCTGCTGACTCGGAAGAGTCGTTCACGAGCTCTCCGGGAACAACCTGGACGATTGGGTATTTCACAGCAGACCTATGGTGGTGCTGCTAATCCAGGTTCTAATTATAGCATGTTATAATAAGCCTATGTTAGAGCTTTTAATTAGTGTTTTAATACTCATTGGGATTGTTACTGCGGTCCTTTTATTTAGACAACAGAAAGGAACTCCGATGGCTCCCGACGACAAAAGCCTCGGTCTTCTATTACAGCAAATGAACGAGCTCCGCCGAACCGTGGATGAAAAAATAGGGGAGGCTGGCAAGATGATGAATGAGTCGGTAAAGACACAGTTCAGCGAATCGGCGAAGCTGATTCGCGACGTTACTCAAGGCCTTACCAAACTCGATGAGACCAACCGTCAGGTTGTTTCCTTTGCCGACCAGCTCCAATCTCTCCAAGATATTTTGAAAAATCCGAAACAGCGTGGAGTACTTGGCGAATACTATTTAGAAACTTTGCTGAAAAATGTCATGCCGCCGGACTCATATCAAATGCAGTATGCTTTCAAGGACGGTACGATCGTTGACGCCGCTGTTTTTGTAAAAGACAAGATCATCCCCGTTGATTCAAAATTCTCATTGGAAAATTATAACCGCATGGTGGAAGAGAAAAATGAGACGGAAAAAATTCGATTGGAAAAGCTGTTTGTCAGTGACCTAAAATTTCGCATCCAGGAAACTGCCCAATACATCAAACCGGCGGAAAATACCATGGATTTTGCTTTCATGTTCATTCCTCATGAGGCTATTTACTATGATCTGCTCGTAAATAAGATTGGCGCTTTGAATACCGAAGACACTGAAAATCTAATCCAGCGGGCAGCAAATAAATATCGCGTATTAATTGTTTCTCCGACCTCCTTTTTGGCCTATCTACAAACGGTGATGCAGGGATTAAAAGCTCTTAAGATTGAGGAAACGGCCAAAGACATTATTAAAAGGGTAGGGGAGTTAGGAAAGCACCTGAAAAGTTATGAAGAGTACCATAGCAAGCTTCGTAATTCTCTCTCAACTACTGTCAATCATTTCAATGCCTCCAGTCAGGAATTCAAGAAAATTGATAAGGACGTGATGCGTATCAGTGGTATCTCCAATGAAATTGAGACGGTGGCTGTAGAAAGGCCTCTGATTGAAGAATAAAAAAGCCCCCTACAGAAAATAGCGGGCTTAATCTACGTCTCCCTCCTGTACCAATTGATCATACAGAAACTGGCAAAAGAGAGGGTACCTGTTCACAAAATGTTCGCTGGCTTTGGTAACTCCACTTTCAAGAGCCCGGATCTCTTTTTCTGGCCGGCAGGTTTCTTTTGAAGGTTCAGTAAAGTAACCACTGTCATCAAAAGCGCAATGAAAAATTTCATGAATCATCGTAACACACCGATCTCGAGGAGTCTCATTCGGATAGGGATGTTCTGGTTCAGGTTTTCGAATGTATACTACCCATCCTCCATTGGGACGAATATTTAGCTCCCGACTAATTTTTGCCAAGCCCCCGTCAACTAAAAGGGGACGGCATCGAAAGATGAGACCGTAATCCCTGATAAGGATCAGGATATATTCAGGAGTGACGTTAAGAAGCTTTTTGCCGATGAGTCGGATCAACTTGATTTTGTATTCCATTTTTCTCGGTTATCTAAAATTTACCTTAGCAGAAAACATCCGATTGTCTATGTATATTGCAATTTATTAATATCTGGGTAGAATATGAAAACCTATTATGCCAACCAAAAAGACCACAAAAAGTAAGAAAGCAGAGGTAAATTCAAATGAATTTGCCATTATTGCCACTGGGGGAAAGCAATACAGGGTGGCGGTTGGAGATGTCCTAAAAATTGAAAAGATTAAGGGTGACCACAAGAAAGGAGACAAGATTACTTTTGACAAGGTTCTTCTGGTAGATAACGGTTCTGACACCACCATTGGTACTCCTTACATTGATGGTGCGGCAGTGGTAGCCACACTCGAAGAAGAAGGGAGAAACAAGAAAATTACTGTCATCAAATACAAACAAAAGAGCCGTTACTTCAAAAAGAATGGGCATAGGCAGCCTTACTTCAAAGTTAAAATAGAAGCATTAAAATAAAGTCGTCTTTAATCAAGCGCGGTTTTTCCAGGCGTTTTTAATTGTTTCGGTGTCGGAGTATTCGAGCTCGGTGCCGGTAGAAAGGCCGCGGCCGAGAGTGGAAAGTTTTAGGGAATGTTTTTTAATTTCTGGTCTTAAGATTGACTCCAAATACTCCCGAGTATTTTCTCCTTCGGGATTTAAATTCATAGCCAAAATTATTTCTTTCAAACCATCATTCTTTGCTCGTTTAGTAATGGTCTCCATCAATTCCTTTTGTCGGATCTTTGTGGCCGGACTTTTTTCTAATATCGGCACTGAACCGCCGATAACAAAATAGAGTCCAGTATAAACATGAGCTTTTTCAATATTCTCCAAGTCAATGTCTTTGCTGACAATGGTAAGCTCTGTTTTGTCACGTCCGTCATCGCGACAGATAGGACAAAGGGTTGTGGGGGTTTTGTCTTTGGGAAAAAAACGAAAACAGGACTGACAGATGGTGGTGCTGCCCTTCAGTTCGTTCAGAAGGAAGGTAAGATTTTTTAGATAACCTGTTTGTCGGGTAAGGAGAAAGTAAACAAAACGTCGCGCCTGGCGAGGGCCGATGCCGGGGAACTCAGAAAATATTTCGGTCAGTTTGCGAATAGGATCCATTAGAATGAAGCGGGAGTAGCGTTATCAAAATCGCCGAAATCACTTTTATCGATACTGAGGAAGGTGGCATGCTTCTCGTCAAAATAAAGTTCGATCTTGCCGGTAGGACCATTTCGATGTTTTTCGATTAATATCTCAGCAATATTTGGTTTGGTAGAATTCTCATTATATTTATCCTCGCGATGAATGAACATCACCACATCGGCATCTTGTTCAATAGAACCAGAATCTCGAAGATCTGAAAGTCGCGGTTTGCCACCACGCGACTCCACTGCTCGGTTCAATTGGGATAGGGCCAAGACTGGCACATCCAACTCGCGCGCCAAATTTTTAAGGGCGCGTGAGATTTCCGTCACCTGCTGAACCATACTGTCATAATTCCTGTTTCCAGGCGGTAACATCAATTGTAGATAGTCCACAATAATTAATCCCAAACCTCTTTCTGCTTTCAATTTTCTGGCTACTGAACGCATTTTTAGAATATTGTTTCCCGGCTGATCATCCACAAAGATTGGAGCTTTGGAGAGAGGATCAAGAGAATCTCTGATTTTGTCAAACTCGCTGTCAAGGGAGAGTTTGCCCGTTCGCAGTTTCCAAGCGTCCACCCGCGATTGCGAGGCCAACATGCGATCTACCAGCTGCTGTGAACTCATTTCCAAGGAAAAAATACCCACAGGGATGTTGTGGCCAATAGCCGCCTGGCGGGCAATATCAAGAGCAAGGGAAGTTTTCCCCATGGAGGGTCGGGCGGCCAGAATTATTAGGTCGGATTTTTGCAGTCCGGCCAAACGATTATCCAAATCTCGAAAACCTGTTGGTACTCCGCGAATTTCATCTTTTGATTTATGTAGCCTATCCAATCGTTCCCAGGCTTCGCCGAGAGCGTCTTTCAGTTCAATGAATTTATGGACTCCGGAATTGTTTGTAACATCGTAAATTCTTTTTTCCGCTTTATCCAAAATGTCATCGAGTTCTGCCGCTTCATCAAAACCAAGGTTGGAGATGAACTCCGAGGCCTCGATCAAATTTCGCATCATGTATTTTTTGTGAACGATCTCGGCGTAATGCTTGATGTTGGCCGAAGAGGGGACGATGTGAACGAGTTCCGTTAAATAACTGGCGCCACCAGCTTGTTCCAACATCCCTTTTTCTTTTAATCGAGAAGGTAAAGAAAGCAAATCAATCGGTTGGTTTTTACTGAAAAGTTCAAGCATGGCCTGAAAGATCAACCGATGCCGTTCGCTGTAAAAACCGGGAGCGGAAACAATATCAATAATCTCATGAATGGCTTCGGGCCGAAGCATGATGGAGCCGAGCAGGGCTTTTTCCGAATCAAGATTTTGAGGAGGAATGCGTAGTTTTGGTTTTTTAACAGTGGTCGCCATGGGGAGATTCTAGCACAATTTAAGGTCGGTTAAGAGACCAGAAATCTGATAAAAGTGGGCACAAGGTGGGGATTTGGAAGCTTAGCTTCCAAAAAACATCTTTGCACAGCTGGTGTGGCCCGTATCGCTCCTGCCCGACTTTCCTCCTCTGCTGACTCGGAAGAGTCGTTCACGAGCTCTCCGGGAACAACCTGGACGATTGGGTATTTCACAGCAGACCTATTGTGGTGCTGCTACTCCAGGTTCTATTTGATAATCATTTCCCAAATCTTTAATTTCAAATCCAGCATCTAGGATCTTTTTTCGCAATTTATCAGCTTTTTCCCAATCCTTTTCTTTTCTGGCTTCTTCGCGTTCGTCGGCAAGTTTTGTAATTTCTGCAGGAATTTTGAAGTGAACGGGTTCCGCCAGTTTTTCTAAATCAAGACCGAGAACTCGGTCAAAATCTAAAATGGTGGCGCGTTTATCGGCGGGGGAGATACTCTCATCTTTTAATAAGTCCCAGACTAAGGCGAGAGCTTTGGGGGTATCCAGGTCGTCGTTGATAAAAGAGAGAAATTTTTGCTGGTGGCGAAGACTGATCATCCCTTGTCCCCGATCAGGATGAGCCACCCCGAGCAATTGCGAGGGGTAGCTTATCTGACCCGCAAGTCGAGTCAGTGCCACTTGCGAGCCATTCAACGCTTCATAATTAAAATTGACCGGACTGCGATAATGCGAAGTCAGGAGCCAATAGCGATAGGCGAGAGGACTGACACCTTTTTCTGTAATATCTTGCAGGCGCAAAAAGTTGCCTTGGGATTTTGCCATCTTACCTCCTTCTATAATAATGAAACCGTGGTGAAGCCAGTAATTTGCCAGAGGCTTTCCGGTGGCTGATTCGGATTGAGCAATCTCATTATTATGATGAATCGGAATATGATCCATTCCACCGGTATGAATATCAAATGTCTCGCCAAGATATTTCATACTCATGGCCGAGCACTCAATGTGCCAACCAGGAAATCCTTTTCCCCACGGACTTTCCCAACCCAACTCCGAGCTGAACTTCCACAAAGCAAAATCTTCCGGATGCCGTTTCTCCGCATTGTGATGAATACGCGATTTCTCCACGTCGGTATCAGGAAAGACACCCCCCAACCTCCCATAATTTTTATCTTTTGAAGTATCAAAATAAACTCCGTCGGAAGTCGTATAAATAAAACCTTTTTCCTCCAGCTTTTTAATTAGGTCAATATTGACATCAATATTCTCGCTAGCCTTCGGTAACATCGTCGGTTTTTCAATATTCAATTCGTCCAGGTTTTTCAAAAAAGCTTCAGTATAAAAATCAGCAAGATGGCGCAAAGCTTCCATGGTCAACGGTTTGCCATCTCGTCTTAAAGCCGCCGTCATTTTGTCTTCTCCCTCGTCGGCGTCAGAACGCAAGTGGCCGATATCGGTAATATTAATTACTTGAGTGACTTTAAATTGGTTATATTCCAAAGTTCGTCTTAAAACGTCGGCAAAAAGATATGATCGCAGATTACCGATATGAACATAGTCATAAACAGTTGGCCCGCAATTATACATTTTGACCTCACCGTCTTTAATCGGTTTGAATATTTCTTTTTTACCAGAGAGAGTGTTGTGAAATCTAATTTCCATTTACAGCCACCTTTTATACTTAAAGAAGGAAAAAATCAATAGACCGAGAATCATCATGGAGCTGATGATAATCCAGAAACCATTCGGGTTATTCATTAACGGCAGATAATTACTAGTCATACCAAAGATGGTACCAAGAAAGGAAAGAGGCAAGAAAATAAAAGCCATTATGGTAAGAGTTTTCATTACTTCGTTTTGCTTGGTGGTAAGGAGCGAATCGTTAGTCAGACGCAACTCCTCCAGGAATTCCTTGCTATTTTGTATTTCGCTGTGGACTTTATAGTATTCGCCGATAATAGACTGCAGATAATATTCAAAATCCGCTCCAAAGAATTTTTTACCGGCTATTGCCAAGGAATCCAGAACACTCTTGTGGGCACTGGTAGCTTCTTTGAAATCAAGCAGGGTGCGATTCAGTTGGGATAACTCAATGACCATTTTTCTCTCCTCTCCCCGGAAGATCTTATCCTCCGTTTCAGTCAGAGAACTTTTTATAGAATCAAGCTGATCAATCAGATGGCTATAGACGGTGCGGATCATGTAATAGAAGATAAAACCGGCATGATTCCCCATATTGCTTTTATCCAGAATAGAGTTTACCTCAAAAACTTTAGAAAATTGATGAACTGGATCAATGGATTCATAACGAGAAGTGACTAGAAAATTCTGGCCTATAATAAAGTCAATCTCCTGATTTCTCTGCTCGGTGCCGTATTTGATAGTGGGGAAGTGGAGAATAAGATAGATGCAATTGGCATATAAATCTACTTTCGGTTTAAGACTCGGTACTAAAAGTTCTTCGGCCACCACAGGGTCAATGTTATATTCCTCCATTACTTGTCGGACCTCATTGTGAGTGGGGGATTCCAGATCTACCCAAACCAGGTCCTTGTATTCATATTTCTTAATCATGAAAATATTATAACATAACACTTGCTCGCCAATAGCTCTCGTGAGATAATCTTTAATAATTCCTCATGAATTCCGGTAAAAAAATTATCCCCGTTGTTATTGCCGTCCTCCTCCTGGGGGGCGCCTTTTTTCTGGGTATGTCGGTTGGGGTTAGTGCTCATCCGGCCATTCAAGACGTCACCACCCTCTCCGGCAAAGAAACTGGCCAGCTGGCCACAGTTGATTTTTCTCCATTTTGGAAAGCCTGGAGTCTGATTAATGAGAAATATGTTGCCACTCATTCTACCTCGACCGCTAGCGATCAGGAGAGGGTTTACGGGGCTATTAAAGGAATGGTGGATGCCTTGGGCGATCCTTACACCACTTTTTTTCCACCCGCCGACTCGGAAATTTTTCAGAGCGAGATAAGCGGTAATTTTGAAGGTGTCGGGATGGAAGTGGGGGAGAAGGATGGCGTTCTCGTCGTCATCGCTGCCCTGAAAAACACTCCAGCCGAGCGAGCCGGTATACAACCTGGGGATAAAATTCTGAAGATCAGTGACACCTCAACAGCTAATCTCAATGTGGACGAGGCGGTCAAAGTTATTCGTGGTAAGAAAGGCACTCCCGTCACCTTTACTATCTTGCGCGATCCGGTCAAAGATCCTTTTACGGTCAGCGTTATTCGTGACGTTATTAATATACCGACTATTGATACAAAACTCCGACCGGATGGTGTTTTTGTAATTCAACTGTACAACTTCTCTGCTACCTCGCCCGATCTTTTCCGCAGTGCTTTGCGTCAATTTGTTAATTCTCATTCAGACAAATTAATTCTGGATCTGCGCGGCAATCCGGGTGGTTACTTGGAGGCGGCCGTAGATATGGCTAGTTGGTTTTTGCCAACCGGAAGTGTAGTGGTGACTGAAGATTATGGTAAAGGTAAAGATCAACAAATTTCTCGAAGTCGTGGATACAACATTTTCAATAAAGACTTAAAGATGGTCGTTTTGATCAATGGTGGATCGGCCTCCGCTTCGGAGATTTTAGCCGGTGCCTTAAGTGAACACGGCGTAGCCAAACTAGTAGGTCAGCAAAGCTTTGGTAAAGGCTCGGTTCAGGAATTGATCAATTTGACTCCTGACACTGCTCTCAAGGTGACTGTGGCGCGTTGGCTTACTCCAAACGGCAAATCCATTTCAAATGGGGGCCTTACTCCAGATGTTGAAGTAAAAATGACGGCGGAGGATGTCACGACCGGCAAAGATCCGCAAATGGAGGCGGCTGCAAATCTATTGCTAGGCAAGTGAAAAGAACGCGAAACCTACAACTTTTTTAGAGACTAAGACTTGGGCAAACGCCCCGGAGTGGTCTCTAAAAAAGTTCGTAGGTGAGAGTTCTTACTTGCCGGATCAATTTTAATAATTTATACTCCATAAATCATGAAGGTTATATTTTTAAAAGATGTTGCCAATATTGCCAAGAAATATGAGGTAAAGAACGTCTCGGACGGGCATGCTTTAAACCACCTTTTTCCTAATGGACTTGCTGAAATGGCTAACGATCAGACCTTAAAGAAGGTAGAAGAGATGAAAACCCAGCATGATCAGGAAAGAAAGATCCGTGAAGACTTATTAATGAAGAATCTAAATAATCTCTCTGGTATTCGCATTGAATTGAAAGAAGCTGCAAACGAGAAAGGTCACCTTTTTGCCGGCATTCACAAGCCGGAACTAGTTAAAGAAATCAAAAAACAAACTAATTTAGATGTAGATGAGGCTCATATTGATCTAGATCAACCGATCAAAGCGGTGGGGGAATACGATATCAAAATAAAAGTTCAGGACAAAGAAGCCTCATTTAAATTGATTGTGGATAGTAAATAAGACGGCGAAACCTACAACTTTTTTAGAGACTAAGACTTGGGCAAACGCCCCGGAGTGGTCTCTAAAAAAGTTCGTAGGTGAGCAGTTTTATTTACTCCTTAACTAATCTTTATAGAAAATTCACTAGACAACGTTTACAATCTTGCGAACGGAGGTGGTATTGTCGTAGTTTTGCTTTCGTTTGTTTTTGAATTCCACCTTGCCGTTTTTGAGGGCAAAAAGAGTGTGGTCTTTACCAATGCCGACGTTCTTGCCAGGCATTACCTTAGTGCCCCTTTGGCGCACGATGATTGAACCGGTCTTAGCAACCTCGCCGTGGTAGAGCTTGACGCCCAGGAATTTTGGATTTGAGTCGGTCAGGTTTTTGGCTGATCCGCCCGCTTTTTTACTTGCCATAGTTTCTACATAGTAATGAAATTTCTTAAAAATGCAAATTTTAAACGGGGTCTTATTGTTAGCCTGATTATGATTCTCTCAGTCGGGGCTGCTTTTGGTCTGGGCCGATTATCAGTCTTGATGGGGGAGAAGGAGCCGATAGTGATTGAAGAGCCGCCGCCCTTGACGTCTTTGGCGGCGGCTCTTCCGACCACTACAACCCTTTCGGTCAAAACGATTCCCGAAAAGATGCCGGAGCCGGAGGCTCCGGCACCTTCCGAACCCGTCGTCTTTGTTGCTTCGCGAACCGGCAAAAGTTACTACTTTCCTTGGTGTGGTATAGTAAAACGCATCAAGAAGGAGAATCTGATAAGCTTTACAAGTAAAACCGAAGCGGAAAAAGCCGGGTACAGCCCCGGCAACTGCGCCGGGTTAAAATAATTTATGATCGTCGTTGACGTCGAAACAACCGGTACAGAGCCGCACAAGCACTCCCTTTTAAGTATTGGGGCTCTTGATTTTGAACACCCGGAAAGGCAATTCTACGAGGAGTGTCGTATTTGGGATGGGGCGCATGCTGAAGAGAAGGCTTTGGAGATCAATGGTTTTAGCAGAGCATCAATAATTGACCCCAACAAGAAGACCGATGGAGACATCGTTAAAGAATTTTTGAATTGGATAGGTCCGGAAGAGAGGATGTTGATAGGCCACAACGTTTCTTTTGACCGGGACTTTTTAAAATATACGGCCGAAAGATATCATCTGAACTGGCCGATCATCCATCGCACAATAGATCTCCACTCCATTTGTTATTTTCACATGGTGAGGAGGGGAGTGAATATACCGAAAAATCGACATCATTTGGATATAAATTCCCGTACCGTTTCCATCTATGTTGGGATTCCCGAGGAACCGAACCCTCACAACGGCCTAAATGGAGCCAAATGGGAGGCCGAGGCCTTCTCAAGACTCCTTTACGACAAGCCACTTTTGACCGAATTTAAGGGATTTCCGATTCCTTGGCTACCATCCTGATTTTAGGCCATATTTTTGACAAATTGTAAAATGTTTATTGCTATAAAAACCATATAATAAGCCATATTTTCTTATTTTTCTATTTAAAATTATCCCCAGTTCGTTGACTTTGACGCTCCAAAATGATAGTATTAAAGCTCCAGAACATTATGTTCTGGCTTTTTTCTTCCTCCAGATCACGATCGATTAACAGCTAAAAAAAGGCTTATTTTACATTTAACCATCGGATTACTGACGTTTATTTCAAGTTTAGTCTCACCAACAGAAACCCACGCTACCACTATCGCCAAAGTTCCAGAGTCTGCGCCGAGCCAATACTCGGTTCTTCATCTTGATCAACTGCCGGTAAAAATGCCTGAAAAAGTGGCTGAAGCAGGAACGGTCAGGACTTACAAAGGTCCAAAAGAAGTAGAATTGGTAGTCAGAAACTACTTTAAAGACACGCCCCTCATGGCTGATATTGCCAAGTGCGAATCGCACTTCCGACAATACAACAAGGATGGGGAAGTTTATCGTGGCTCCATCAATACTAGCGATGTCGGAGTGATGCAGATCAATGAGAAATATCATTTAAAGACAGCAGAGAAGATGGGGTTTGATATCTACAGCCTGAATGGTAATGTGGCTTATGCCAAATATCTCTACCAAAAAGAAGGCTCCTATCCGTGGATTTCTTCCAGTGGTTGCTGGGCCAATGGAAGGACTGCTTTAAAAACTCCCACTCCTAACGTGGCGGTGAACTAATATATACTGAATACATATGCTGGAAGATGAAAACATCATTGAGGTCAGAAATCTGACTAAAAAATTCGGCGACTTCGTCGCCGTAAACGATATCTCTTTTGAAGTGAAAAAAGGAGAAACTTTTGCTTTTCTTGGGCCGAACGGAGCAGGGAAGACCACCACTATTAAAATGTTGACCACCCTCCTTCGTCCTACCTCAGGCAATATTCATCTCAATCAGTTTGACGTAGTGAAAGAGTCGAATAAGACTCGCCACTCTTTTGGTATTGTTTTTCAAGACCCTAGTCTTGATACAGACCTGACCGCCATGGAGAATATGGAGATTCACGCCGCTCTTTATGGCTTACCTAAAGATCTGTACAACAAAAGATCGGAAGAGCTTCTGAATATGGTGGAGCTTTGGGATAGACGAAAGGACATGGTCCGGGATTTTTCCGGTGGAATGAAACGTCGACTGGAGATTGCTCGTGGACTTCTCCATCATCCGAAAGTTTTGTTTTTGGATGAGCCTACTCTTGGTCTTGATCCTCAGACTCGCAATCATATGTGGTCATACATAAAAGATTTGAATCAGAAAGAAGGCATCACTGTTTTTGTGACCACTCATTACATGGATGAGGCCGACAAAGTAGCAGATCGCATTGCCATCATTGATCACGGTAAGATCATTGCTCAAGGCACCTCTGACGAATTAAAACAAAAGACCGGTCAGACTAGTCTGGAAGAGGCATTTCTTTCGCTCACCGGCCACGCCATTCGAGAGCAGGCAGGGGAGTCTGAGATGAAGAGAATGGGTCAGATGTGGAGGGGTGGAAAAAGATAATAAAAAAATATGAGAACAATATATATTCTTTGGCTTCGCCAAATAAAAAAATATCTAAGATCAAAGTCACGCATTGTCGGCTCACTCGGCCAACCAATTCTTTATTTAGTGGCGTTAGGATACGGGCTTGGTTCTATTTATGCCAAAGGTGGGGGAGGTAGTTACATTCAATTTCTGGCTCCCGGCATTATTGGAATGAGTATTCTTTTCACGGCCATATTTTCAGGTATTGAAATAATTTGGGATAAACAATTCGGCTTCTTGAAAGAAACTTTGGTGGCGCCTGTCTCTCGTTTTAATATTATGCTTGGGAGAACTTTGGGTGGGGCGACGGTAGCGGGCATTCAGGGAATTATTGTTTTAATTATTGCGACCTTCGTCGGCTTTCGGCCGACTAATCTGGCCTTAATCATTCCCGCCATGATTTTTATGTTTCTGATCGCTCTTCTATTTACCGCCCTCGGCACCGCTATTGCCTCAAAATTGAATGATATGCAAGGTTTTCAACTGATCATGAACTTTCTGGTGATGCCGATCTTCTTTCTATCTGGTGCGCTCTTTCCGCTCACTGGTTTGCCTAAAATAATTGAAATAATCACCAAGATCAATCCACTCTCATACGGTATCGATGGTCTGCGGGGGACACTGATCAATGCCGCCACTTTTAGCTTGTGGACTGATTTCACCGTTCTAGCTCTCGTCACGTTAGCTTGTATTGCTGTAGGTGCCTACTTCTTCTCGAAGATCGAAGCTTAATAAATGGGAGTTTAACTCCGGTAAATTCACAGGGGAGAGGGCTTTGCCAGAATATACCAGTGTCGCACAATCATTCTTTTACGACCTGTATACCTACAGACCCCAACTTCCTAATAACAAAAAGACCGGCGCCTTTTGGCGCCGGTCTTTTTGATTGAGTCTAAGTGATTAAGCTTTCTGGACGTTTGTAGCAGCTGGGCCTTTTTCACCATCAGTGACGTCAAAAGTGACGGCATCGCCGACCTTCAACTCGTCATATGTGACCCCTTTCAATTCTGAAGAATGGAAAAAGAGATCCTTTGTTTCGCCTTCGCGAGCAATGAATCCAAATCCTTTTTCTGTCAGAGTGTGTATGGTTCCTTTCATCATGTGATTTTTTGATTATTTTTTGCTTTTACTGAGAAATTCGACTTTTTTCCTCTTTTTATAAGTTTGATAATTATATACTATATTCGGCGATTTCCTACTAATACCGGCGCACTGCATTTCAGACAGACTATCTGAGCTTCACGAGTCCGAATATATTTATTGCCACAGACACACAACCAAACGATCGTCTGGGTTGGTTTCTGAATCCACTTCCCCTCTTTCTGAAAAGTTTTTTTAGAAATTTTTGGAATTATTTTCATGTGGTTTGTGATGTTATTCTATGAATGTTAAGGCCTTGCCAAGCTTATCTCCACGGCCAGTTCGTCCGATTCGGTGAACATAATCGTCATAGGTCATTGGCAGGTCATAGTTGATGACGTGGCTGACGTCAACTATGTCAAGACCTCGGGCAGCCACATCTGTTGCCACTAGCACCTGTATCTCACTATCTTTAAAGGCCTGCAGCGCACGCTGTCTCTGAGATTGATTTTTATTACCGTGAATTGAAGCGGCTTTCAAACCTTTTTGGGCAAGTGATTTTGAAAGTTTTTCTACGCCGTGCTTGGTCCGGCCAAAGACGAGAACCTTAGTCAGTTCATTCTTGAGTAACAGTTCATGTAGGGCCTGGAACTTATCTCCACCCTTCCCCACCCTCACAACATCTTGGTCTACATTTTTTGCTGTGTCGCGAGTTTTTACCGAGATCTTGATCGGTTCCGTCAGGAACTCCTTGATCAAATTTTCAATATCGGCAGAGACAGTGGCGGAGAAGAAGAGAGTTTGTCGGTCTTTGGGCATAGCATTCATGATGGTACGCATGTCGTTGACGAATCCCATATCCAGCATTCTGTCAGCCTCATCCAGGACGATATTCTGGAATTCGTGGAGGCGAATGAGTTTGCGCTCAATAAGATCTTTAAGTCGTCCGGGAGTGCCGATAACGAAGCTGTTCTGGTGCCGTAAAGCAGCTATTTGCTTGCCTATAGGCGCTCCACCAACGCAGCAGACCCCGAATAACTTCATTCCTGCGACAAAGCCACGAAGTTCGTCCTCAATTTGAATGGCGAGCTCTCGGGTCGGAACAATTATCATTACCTGTTCCCTTCGGTCAAGAAGAACTTTGTTTATTAAAGGAATAAGGAAAGCTGCCGTTTTGCCGGTTCCAGTATTGGCCACTCCCACGACATCGTGTCCCTCAAGAATATGAGGAATGGATCGGTCCTGGATCGGTGTGGGCGTGATATAGCCTTTCTTGATGACGGCGGTCTTCAGTTCCGGAGTGATCTTAAAATCGGCGAAAGAATGCTCAGGTTTGAAGACGACGGACTCCTCGGTAACTGAGACTTTATTTATAAATCTAGCGAAGTCTATTCGCTCGCCTTGCCGGCCTGCAGGGCGTCTGCCACCTCTTTGCGGCCCACGATTAAACTGCCTTGGCCGACTGCCAATTCGAGAATACGAATATTGCTTACCGCTTCCGCGGTTTGAGTATCTATTATTCATTGTGATTATCTAATATTAATGCGATTTCTCGCAAACTCTGTCCCGAAGGGTTTAGATAAGTCACTAGTATCGACTGCCTTGAGATTTAGTTATGTCTAGATACTAACAAAAGACCTCTTATTTGTCAAGGGTGTAAAGTTATGGTAGGGTCAAAGTAGACAAACACACCAATACGATGAACCCAAACTTGAACCTTATATTACCAAAAACTTTTGTTGATTCCGCTTCCATTGTTCGCCCGCTTTTCTACCTGGCAGGACCGGTGCGTGGCGCCGACAACTGGCAGGAGCAGGCTTGCGGTTTCCTCCATTACCGACTTGGAGATCAATGCACGGTGGTAACCCCTAACCGATGGGGTCCCGATCATCCGCTCCATCTATATCGGATGAAGGGCGACGAGCATCATTTTGCATCACAAACCGATTGGGAAAGGCATTACCTCAATTACGCCTCTTCCAATGGATGCATACTCTGTTGGCTGCCATGTGAAAGCAAGGAAAATCCGCGCACGGAAGATCTACCGTATGCTCGCGATACCTACGGCGAACTCGGCCGATGGGGAGAGAGAATGAGATCTCGTCCGGCCGTCGGTATGGTCGTCGGAGCCGAACCGGATTTCCCCGGCCTGAGCGTCATCGCCAAAAACCTTGCCGCCGACGTGGGAGACAAGATCAAGATCCAACCCACCCTTAAGCTCACCGTTGAAGCGGCCATTGAGAGGTACACCGAGTTGGCCTCGATGGGTCTCTCAGGTAAATAGGCCGACAGTTTCATTCTCGTCCACTAGCAATAGCGAAGGACGAGATTTTATTTAGTAAGAGGTTTAACCTCTTATAACTTAACTTAGATGTTTTGAGACAAGCTTAGTCATTTCGAACATGTTGACCTTTGCTTTGCCATCAAATACCTTCTTTAGGTTCTCGTCAGCGATGATATCGCGCTTATTCTTAGGGTCTTGAAGATCTTTCTTCTTGATGTAAGCCCAAAGCTGCTTCACTACCTCTGATCGAGGCATAGGACCTTTCCCTACCACCGCCTCTAGATCGGCGCTGAGATTCATCGGCTTCATAAATGCGGAATTCGATTTTGCCATAGCTTAAATAAATTAGTTTAATAACCCCTCTATTATACCATAGGACTACTCCCTTCTGTATAGGGGGTTATCCTTTTCTACGTTGACGACTTATGGACGTGACGGGAATCGAACCCGCTCACCTCAAATGGTAGGTTTGAGGCGCTATCCAATAGCACGCCCACGATGTGAATTACCATCTCACATCAATATGAATAATACTGATGGGTAATGAAATAGATTAAAACGAAAATTAAATTAAAAATAAAGACCGCATCTCTGCGGTCTTTATTGCCTCAAACCTACCACCACTAAATTATATTTCTTTACTTTATTTTGTCAAAGCTTTTTATTTAAAAATTCTACGTCGAAAGTCTGCTGATTTCGACGCGATTTTTACGCTTAAAAATCGGCTGGGGGTCTGGGACGATGCTCCCGATTTCTTAGTTTTGCAAAAACTGTAGAAATCGCAGTCCTGTTAAGGGCTCCCTGTTTGTTCAAGAGCAAAGCGATTGACTACAAACAGCAGTCCCCTTGGGAGGTTGGAACTTTTTTGAGTAATTCAATATAAAAAAGAGGCCGCAGATTTCTCCGCGGCCCCCATAGACCTTGCCAATTATTTTGCTTCGGCGTTGATTTCTTCGATTGTGTGGCTGATCGCGGTTCTTTCCGCTTCAATCTGTTTTTCGATCCATTGCTTAACGGATAGCCCTCGTGGTGATTTGTAGACAATCACTGCCTTGATCTTGTCGTAGTAAGACAAGATAGTATCAACATCACCTGCCTTTTCCAGAAGATGGTAAAGACGATGGCTGATTGATTCTCCGGGGTCAACTTCACCCGTAATCTCGATTGTCTTCCGGGTTGAGATTTTCGGGCCAAAGAGAACGTATCGCCGACATTCTACTCTTTTGTCGATGATAGTTTTTACCAGATTACCCGAAGCGTCGAGTAACCACGCCTGTTCTATTTCGTAGTAACCCTCCCCAAAATATTTGGAGTGAAGGTGGCGACCGACAATCTCAGGAACGATTCGAGAAACGTAAACCTGGGTTATCGAACCTTTGACGTATTTTCTCACCCAAGGAAACTCCTCGAAAAAGGCGTCAATTTTTGTAGAGGGCATCACTACTTGATTTTCTCCCCGTTGCATTAGGACTTCTTGCGTTATCAGTTCTTTCATCTGGTACTTTCTTAGCGCATGATTATTACCAAGCTATCAATGTCGCGTCTCGCTAGATTGATTAACCTGCCAACCATAGGATTTCCTCTCGCGTCTCACGAAAAGAAGTGCATGTGTCAATGAGCCAATACCACCATATTTTACCAAGATTTTAGGTAATTGTCAATATAATCGGATTATAATTATTGATTTCGATGTAAATTTTTAGCTAGGGGTCTGGTACGATGTTGGAACTTTTGTGGCAGTTTAGATTGCTTCCATCCGATTCATTAAAATCCATACCCATCCACCATCTTGGGTTTATTCACGTCTATCCTGTTAGAATATTCGTAAATCCCTACCCCTATTATTAGTAGGACAAAAAATACTATAACTATTGTCAACACTGAAATTAGAAGTTTCTTTTTATTCATCGTTGAATTATATCATTTGTAGTTGGGGGTCTGGTACGATGTTGGAACTTTTTTACTGAACCAGTTCTAAGAATTGAGACAAAATAGCGGGTTCTTGGGATTCGGTAATATGTCCTGCGTTAGGCAGAACCACAGCATGAACCATGATTTCAGCAAACTTCTGAGTATTTTCTTTAAATGCTCCGTATGGATCGTCATCGGAAATGATGAGTATAGATTTTGGAAGAACCGATCTTACTTTCTCAAGATTAATAGGAGTTTCAATCCAGGGCTTTGCGACTGCTTCCTCTTCTTCATCTTCCAAATTTTCTAAATTAAACCAACCCGAAACAAAAATTGCTCCGCCTACAGATTGATTTATTGTTTCCAAGTATCTCAAAATGGTCTGGCAACCAATGCTGTGACCAATAAAATAAGTTTCACTATCAGGAACACCTGTTATTTTTGAAAGGTGCTCCACCCATGAGTTAATGACCGGCGTTTCAGTATCCGGCATAGACGGAACAATCACCTCATAATTTAACTTTTCAAGTTCATTCTTTAACCACGGAAGCCAGTTCTCGTCTGGACTCCCACCCCATCCATGAACGATAATTACTTTTTTCATAAAATTAGTATATCAAAGCGAAAAAATGTTTGCTGGGGGTCTGGTACGATGTTGGAACCTTTATGAAAATAGCTATTTCTTGATTAACATATCCACAAACAAGAATCGGTGCTTGAGGAATACATGCCAAAAGGCCGCCACAAAAACCGCAGTTATAAAATAACCCACCATAAGAAATATAAAAAGCCCGAGAATGGGTAGTTCAAGTTTGTAAGTCCACACACGAAAGAAATAATTGATGATTTCGTAGCCCGCCATTGTGATCATCGTCCAGACAAAGAAGTGCCGTAATCTTGCTTGTTGCATGAGCAGTATATGGGCCGCAAAGAGTCCGTACACAGCCGCGGCAATAGGGATTAGGGTGAGCGCACCATATCCAAGCGTATATGACCAGAGTCCAAAGGATTTTCCGTACACAAGGTCAGATAGTAGACCGATTACTATTCCAGTGAGAACACCCCATCCGAGGATGCGTGGCACATCAGAAAGTTTTTTCTCGTAATATGCGTGAGTAACGAAAACAATAAGCTGCACAAAAAAGAAAACTGCAAAATTTAACCAGGCTTCTGACATATACAGATTATATCGTACCACTGGGGGTCTGGTACGATGTTGGAACCTTTTTGATAAGATTAGGCAGATAAATCGTTAGGTTCGTTCCCTACGCCATAAACCTACTTGATTTGCCATTTTATATAACTTATGGTATTATTAATTTAGACTAGGATGTTTCCTAATGCGGTCTAGCGATTCTACTGAAACTATATGGATATTATCTATCTCGCAATTGTTATGGGGGCAGGAAGCTACGCATGGTTAAAGTCCTTTCAATCACTAGCAAAGGGTCAGAGGCCTTCCAATACCCTAACGGGACTCCAATGGGTATGCATGGTGTGCATTCTCATTTTGGCGTGGCCGGAGAGCAAATCAACCAACAAGGAATATGAGCGGTGGCTGAGCACGTTTGAGCAGTACGGCGGAAGGACGATGGGGCCAATGCCAAAAACTACCCCGCAACTGAAATCACGAAGACCTCGTTTAGCGTTCAATCCGCAGACTGGGTCTTTTTTATTTAAATTCCTCGCTGGGGGTCTGGTACGACGTTGGAACTTTCATCGCGTGTTTTAGGTATTAGTCTTCATGGTTGATCCCTACCCACGCAGCTGGACAACATTTTTTTTATGTGGTAATTTAAATACGAAAGAAAGGAGGAGAAGGAGAAATGTACTTTAAGATTCTGGTAATTATAGTTTGTGGCATTGGGACATCCATGCTGGGTGGAATACTCGATGCGGTAATGGGAGTGGATTTAACCCTTAGCCAAGATGTTGTCACAAGCATCCCCGACGTCATGTTCGGTGGTGTTCTGGGATGGGCACTGACATCTAAAGCGAAATAGCCCAGGAACTGGAGCTATTACAAAAAGTAGCGACGGGAGAAGCCACCTCCTTGTAAAATGTCGTGGCATCTGTGTCGGGCGACAACGCCTGACTTTTATTTACAAATTCTTGCTGGGGATTAAGGACTCGAACCTTTGAAAGTCTACTCTTTTGACGGTTTCTCATGATGATAATACTTCTTCCCTTTCAATTTCTCCGGCAAAAGGTCTTCTTTGGGGTAGCGTTCGTAGCCTTTGCCGTAGCCGAGGTCCTTCATGAGCTTGGTGGGGGCGTTACGAATGATCATTGGAATGGGAAGATTGCCAAATTTTTTGACGTCTTCGACTGCTCGGCCGTAGGCTTCGTAGGAAGCTTTGCTTTTGGGTTGACGGCAGAGATAGACTACGCCGTCAGCCAGATTGATAGCACATTCGGGCAGGCCGATAACCTCGACGGCCTTAAAGACTTCGTTCGCCACCACCAAGGCAGTTGGATTAGCTTGACCGATGTCTTCTGAGGCAAAGATCACCATTCGTCTTGCGATGAATTTAGGATCTTCGCCGCTATCTAGCATGCGGGCCAGGTAATAAAGTGCCGCGTCCGGCTGGCTAGCTCGCATACTTTTAATAAAAGCGCTGATGATGTTGTAGTGCTCCTCCCCTTTCTTATCAAAACGAAGAAATTTATTCTGTAGAGTATCGGCCAAAGTCTTTGGAGTAATTTTCGAATAAAGTTTGGACGCGGCCTCCAACATACTGATGGCTTGTCGGGCATCACCATTCGCCATGCCGATCAACCATTCCTTGGCTGCCTTCGAAAGTTTCATCTCCGTGCGGCCAATTATTTTCATCATCTCCTCGTCTGACAATTCATTCAAAATAAATACTCGACAACGCGATAGGAGCGCCGAGATCACTTCAAAGCTTGGGTTCTCGGTAGTAGCACCGACCAAGGTTATTTCGCCACTTTCAACATACGGCAGAAGAAAATCCTGTTGAGCTTTGTTGAAGCGATGAATTTCATCTAAAAATAAAAGTTTTGGTTTGGAGAGGAGATTTTGTTTATCGACCAATTGCCTAATATCATCCTTTCCGGCCGATACAGCCGAGAGATGATGAAACTCTACATCCAAAGCTCTGGCATATATTTTGGCCAGCGTCGTCTTCCCCACTCCCGGCGGACCCCACAAAACAAATGAAAAGAGATGCTTTTCTTTTATGGCAATAGCCAAAGGCTTATCTTTGCCGACTAGATGCGACTGACCGACAAACTCCTTTAAATTCTTAGGCCGGATCCGAGAGGCTAGAGGTTCCAATTTTAGAGCAGACTAATCAGATAAAAACGGAATCGATTCTTCCAGATTCGGGCTAGGCTTCGGCGGAATCGTTTTTCTTTTGTTTGATAATCGTAGAACATGATTGTTTGTTAATTAATAAATATTTCACTCCTGCCCCACTGCCTTTTTAGAGACCGCTCCGGGGCGCTTGCCCAAGTCTTAGTCTCTAAAAAAGCAGCGTGGCATCCGTTCAATATTTTCGAATCACTGCTTTAACGACCGCTACGATCCTCATATCATATTCCGGATAAATATTGCTGTAATTTTTATTGGCCGGCTGGAGATATGCTTTGCCATTCTTGTATCGCAGATATTTCATTGTCCAACCACCGTCGACATCGGCGATGACAATATCTCCTTCCTTTGGATCATTCGTTCGCTTCACCAGTACCAAGTCCCCTTCGGTGATATGAGCGTCTATCATAGAATCGCCTTTCACCTCAAGAAGATATGTGGAGTCTTTTTGATCCACCAGATATTCCTCCAAATTCAACGTATCTCCTCTGATTTCCTCCGCCGTCTCTGGAATACCGGCTTCCACTAAACCGAGAAGTGGAATTTCATCAAATATTTGATTGATGCTGATGCGCCCCTTAACGTCTTTATTCAATACTCCGGCTTCTACCAATTTGTTGATTAATTTAAAGACAGCGTTCTTTGATCTGAAACCAAAGATTCCCATCATCTCCTTGTAGCCCGGCAATCGGCCATGTTTGTGATAGAAACTTACGATCTTATCTCTGTATTCTGTTTTCATCGCCTTTCTATTATAGGTGAACTAGGGTTCACCAGTCAAGGGGTGGGGTGTGGATAACTAATAACTAACTATTCTCTATCAAATATTGACTTTTTTGGGTAAGAGTGATATTGTTTCCCCGGTAATTGAACGAAACGAAAGGACAAATACTTGAAAATTGAAAAGTTAGGAAACGACCAAAAACTTGGCCTCAAAAACGATGGCACTTTGGAAATTTTTTTCATCGGTGTGGGATCGGCATTCGCCATGAACCACAACCAGACGAATCTACTACTAATAAAGGGCGACACCCATATTATGGTGGACTTCGGAATGACTGGTCCGAAAGCGCTCAAAGAAACTGCCCGTCTCGATGTAACCGACCTTGAGGTCTTTCTGCCCACTCACTCTCATGCCGACCATGTCGGTGGATTCGAGTGCGCGGGACTTCTAAATCGATATAAAGGCCAGCCGTTCTTGAGAAGACCGAAGCTGCGCTGCATCATCACTCCTCCGTATCAGGAGATGTTGTGGGATATGAGCCTGCGTGGCGGAATGGAGTGGAACGAGCAGGAACACGATTCCCAAAAGACTCTGTCATTCCCCGATTTCTTCGTGCCCGTTCGTCCGACTTGGATGGAGCTCCAGCCGCGAGAGATTTACGAGATCGATTTCGAGGGCATCCACCTCGAGATGTTTCGGACAAAGCACATTCCAAGCATGGCTTCAAGTTGGCAGAGATCCTTCTTCAGTATTGGTCTCTTCGTCGACAGGCGCATCTTTATCTCAATGGATACTCGGTTTGACCCTGATCTCATCGATATGTATGCAGACAGATCGGAAGTGATGTTCCATGATGTTCAGTTTTTCCCAGACACGGTCCACGCGCCGCTCGCAGACCTAAAAACTCTGCCGGAAGACATTAAGCGCAAAATGCATCTGATGCACTATGCCGACGACTTCGAGACACAAGACATCACTGGTTTTGCCGGATGGACGCAACAAGGGGTTCGCTACATCTTTGATTGAATCTTCTTCCGTTAGTCGCGCAGTGCGGTTAACGGAATTTTATTTGACTTTTTGTATCAAATATGCTACAATTCCTTGCAGTGTTATTTTAGTGTAGTTCTCAACAATTTACCGCCCTAACGGGCAGAAAGGAGCACGGATGAAAAATTTCGTACTAGTCAAGTCAATCCCATATCACTTGGGAGTTCTCAACATTTACGGCACAATCACGGCAGCAGATGCTAATGCAGCGGCATTACAAATCGGAAGCAGGGTCACAGAGGTTGACACTTCGGTTGAACCACCGCGATTTTATCTTCAAGAAGATGCCGTTCTAGTCCAGTGGTTTCTTCAAGAGGTGCCTCCTCTTACAGCTCGTCCGCTTGATATGAAATAACTAACCCATCACCTAGGGCAGAAAATTTACTGCTTCGGTGGTGGGTTTTCTGTTTTTATTTATTAGTAGTCACAATACCCTTTATAAAATTCAAAAGAAGAAGAAAGTCAGCCCAGATTATTTTGGTGAGGCTCCAAAGGTAAACAAAGAAGTTGTGGACGGACTGCTGATTTAGGAGATTGGCAAGGCTGATGCCGAGAAAGTGTAAAATTAAAAGGGCGATGATGATTAGGATGATTAGTTGAATGAAACCTTTATTCATGTTTGATGAAGACATTATACCAAAGAGCCAGCATGTAGAGTAAGTAGATTTTGCGAGCGTTGTCGGTCTTCTGGTTTAAATGGTCTTCGGAAAGTTTTTTAATATATTTCAGGCTAAAGTGGGTCTTAATAAAGTCGTTGTCCAAAATAACCTCTGTGATCTCTGTCGACATTTTGGAATCTTTCAACCACTCTTTAATAGGGGTTGGAAAACCTAGTTTTTTGCGTCCTGCCGTTTCTTTGGGCAGGACGCCTTTCATTGCTTCTCTTAAAATATATTTAGTCTGGCCATTTTTATATTTCAATTCTTCCGGAATTTTTTGCGAAAGCTTGGCTATCTCAATATCCAGAAATGGTACTCGGAGCTCCAATGAGTTGGCCATAGTCATTTTGTCTGCCTTAGCCAAGATGTCTCCAGGAAGCCAGGTATTGATATCAATGTATTGCATCTTGGCCGAATCGGGCTCCGTTTGAACTTCTTTATATAGGCTAGCGATATCAAATTTCTCATTGGTGTGAGCCTTCCAGAGTTGATCAATTTCTTCTGGTTTGAAAACGTAGGCATTACCGATGTATCTTTCTTCCAATTTAGTCAGTGCCCGGCGTAGATAATTTTTACCGTAATAATTGAAAGGTAGAGCGACGAGATATTTAAAAATTGATCGAGGTATCCATTTAGTAGAGTCGAGAGCAAATGGCTCACGATAAATGTTGTAGCCACCGAAAAGCTCATCGGATCCCTCGCCCGAAAGCACCACTTTGACCTGCTTTCGGGCTTCCCTCGCTAAAAAATAAAGAGCCACAGCCGAAGGATCCGCCACTGGTTCATCAAAGTGCCAGGCAATCTTCGGCATCTCTTTGAAATATTCTTCGGGTGAGATATTAATCTCAACATGCTCTGTGCCGAGGAAATTAGCCATTACTTTCGCTTCACTCTGCTCGCTGACCTCATCAAATCCAATTGTAAAAGTCTTTAAGTTGTTGCCTGTTTCCTTCCGGATTTTGCTCATCATGGCTACGATGACGGCGCTATCAATACCACCAGAGAGAAAGGCTCCGACCGGTACGTCACTCACCATGTGGGCTCGGACGGTGTCTTCTAGGCCGGCGACTATCTCCCCTTTCAATTTCTCCTCATCTGTAATTCTTTCACTAAAATGGTAACTCCAATATTTTTCTTCTTTAATACTGCCGTCGGAGAGATTTACTCTCATGTAGTGACCAGGCAGGAGTTTGTAAATATTACGAAACATTGTTTCCCTGAATGGATTGTATTGATAGGAAAGATAGTTAAAGACAGCTCTCTCGTTTATTTCCGGCTGATAACCGGGATAAAGCAATAAGCTTTTAATTTCTGAAGCGAAAGCCTTTAATTTCCATTCATCAAAAAGATAATAAAGTGGCTTGATGCCGAAATAATCACGGGCGATAAAAACTTCATTTTTCTTTTTATCAAAGATGGCAAAGGCAAACATTCCTCGCAGTTTCAGGAGCATTTCCGATCCGTATTCTTCGTAGAGATGGATGACGGTTTCGGTGTCGCTGTGAGTTTTTAAGGTGTGGCCTCGGGCGATTAATTCTTCACGCAAGCTTTTGTAATTATAGATTTCACCGTTGTAAACAAGGACCATACTCTTGTCCTCGTTGAAGATAGGCTGATCCCCTGTCGAGAGGTCAATAATGCTTAATCGGCGCATGCCAAGAGATAATTTAGGATCATCAAAAAAACCATCAGCATCCGGCCCGCGATGATGAATCCGCTCCGTCATTTCTCTGATCAGTTTCTCTTTATTTGGGGTACTCTCCCCCATTATTCCGGCAATTCCACACATGAGAATATTATAAACTATATTGTCTCGATATCACTGATGGACGTGACGGGAATCGAACCCGTTCACTCCGAATGGTAGGTTCGGAGCGCTATCCAATAGCACGCCCATGATGTGAATTACCGTTCCACATCGACATAAATAATACATACAGCTAATAAAATAGATTGAAATAAAAGTTAAATTAAAAATAAAAACCGCATTTCTGCGGTTTTACTAGCTCCGAACCTACCACAACATAATTATATTTCTTTACTTTATTTTGTCAAAGCTTTTTATTTAAAAATTCTACGTCGAAAGTCTGCTGATTTCGACGCGATTTTTACGCTTAAAAATCGGCTGGGGGTCTGGTACGATGTTGGAACCTTTTTGACGAGTTTTACCCCCTAAGACCTTAAGATTCAATCCCTACCCACGGAGTAATTTATTTGACTTTCTAAGTATAGTATGGTAATGTTATCTTGAAACATTCCAATTGCAGGTAGCAAAAAACTTGCATAACCCGAGGACATTTACATGACCAAGAAAGTTCTTAAATTGCTGATTCTCGTCTCTATAGTGACTGTTGCCTTCATTGGCGGCCGTCTCACCACTCCTCAGCCTCAAGTCGCTGACAATGCTGTGTATGAAAAAGCATGGCATTGGTGTGATGAACAAGCATTCAAGGGGCACGACGTAGCCTTCTTTGAACTTGCAAAGAAACAGATTCGAGCTCGCCAGATTCGCTGGAGCATCAACGATTCATCAGGGCTTCATTACAGCCTTCTCGTCTTGTTCGCCAAAAGCTACGATGAGATGGTCGAGAGAGAATCCGTGACCCCCGAGGAGTTCGTTAAGCAAATAGCACCTGTTCTGAAGGAGTTAGCCAAGGCTCCTCGACCCTCAACTTGACCGCTTCAGTGCGAGACAAAAGCCAAACTGTCTTACGATGGGGCGGCTTTTTATTTAAATTCCTCGCTGTGGGTCTGGCCCGCCTGCCTAGCTACCGCAGGTGCGGGCAGGTACGATGTTGGAACTTTTATTACCCACTTTCATGCTATTGACAAAATTACCACAATAAGGTATTATTCAGATAGGAAAGGACAAATATGAAAGAAGGTATTCTACTTCTCTTCCCCGTTCTCGGGCTGATTCCGCTTGTAGCCATGCTACTCTGGATCAAAAAGAAACAGGGTAAGGGACTGATGATTCTCCTTAGCATCTTGATCTTTGCTGCCATTGTTTGGGCGTGTGTTCATTACCAAATCCGAATTTACGATAACGGCGGCTTGGGACTTTACTAAGCGAGATTCATTCCAACACGAGACGAGCTCTGACCACACAAGTCATCTCGTTTTTTATTTAAAATTCCTACGTCGAAAGTCTGCTGATTTCGACGCGATTTTTAGGCTTAAAAATCGGCTGGGGGTCTGGTACGACGTTGGAACCTATTTGACTGTAAAAATATCACTCACTAGCGAGGAATTATCAGAGAAATTTATATCTAAATGATAAGCTCCAGGAGAAATACTCGTTGGAACCATCCAAACATAGGATTCCCCATGTACTCCAGCAGCAATTTTTGTTGGAATAGTGTCATGAAAATTGTCTTTAGGTTCAGCCTTCAGAAATATATCCGCGGTGTAATTATCTTCGGATGGCTTAGCCAACCATTTTAAAGTATAAGTTTGACCTCTAATAAATTCCGCTGCTACTTCAGGAAAAACAAATCTAGGATATGGAAAAAGTACTTCGTTAAGAGATACTTCTCCAACATACGGTAAAGTCAATTTTGAAACTAAATTGCCCTTAAGATCGTACCCTTGAATGTCTACTTTTGATACATGGATACCAACGGCAGATTCTAAAGCATTCCAATACCAGGATTGAGTTCCATCAAGCGCTGTGGCTTGCAGTTGTGCTGATCCTAATTGTTGAGATTGAGTTATCCCTGTTCCGGTTGGCCAACCATATATCTTTACACTCGCTAACCCTTTTCCATATATAAACAGTTCAGGTTTACTTATTGTAAACTTTAAGAGAAAAGGTGTCACAGACACTGAAACGGTAGTAGTTGCAAAAGAATTAACTTGGGAATTGGTAGACGAGTTGTTTGAAGTAGATATTGTATTAAGCTGATCAGTAAATGTGGTTGAAGCTGTTAAAGAGACGCCATTATTTACTTGAGCACTTTTATTATGAATGTAAATGTAAATTCCTCCGCCAATCGCCAAAGCAACAATAATGATAATCAAAAAAGGAACAACAAATCCTTTTTGGATATTTTTCATAATTAAAATGATATCACGAAATTAGCATTTTCTCGCTGGGGGTTTGGCCCGCCTGCCTAGCTACCGCAGGTGCGGACAGGTACGATACTCCCTGTTTGTTCAAGAGGCCTTGCGATTGACTACAAACAGCAGTCCCCGTAGGGGGTTGGAACTTTTTTGATGAGTTTTGGTACTTGACATAATACAGATATGTCATAAAGTCATATCAGAAATCAACTGGAAATACTTATGGCACTAGCAACTACTCAAGGAAAAGAATTCGCCCTGAAAGCTCTTGGGGAAAGACGAGATCGTAACAAAACACGAGAACGAATCGACAATACGGCATTACTCGCGGGTAGAGAAATGCATTTTGACTGCCTCGGCTGTGGGGATGACCTCATTGTCCCCGAAAATTATCTCAGGCGACCGAATTTATGCGTGGAGTGTCAAGCACTCAAAACGTTGGGTTGGCTTGATCAATAAGTATCAAGCGTTCCGTTAGCCGTCCTGTTGTGGCGGCATTTTATTTTTCTTGCTGGGGGTCTGGTACGATGTTGGAACTTTTTTGGGAAATCGCTCAGAAAGTAGCTATAAATAGGTTCGGAGTTGTTCAACCGCACTATCAATTAATTCATCGTCGGGTACCACTTTTTCTAAAGCATCATAGATTGTAACTAGGCACTGAACCGCATCAGTTACCTTATCATTTGGATTCGGACCGAATTTACTTTCCAAGAAATGAACGACGTTGTTTTTCTCAATCGCTTCTATAATTTCTGTTCTTTCTTTTTCCATGTCCGCCTTCTCTGCAACGGTATGTTCTCCGCCAAGTGTTGCTCTAGGTGGTGTAGTCTGAAACAAATAGCTTTCCCTTAAGAGGGGCGTGACAAGGTTTCGAAATATTGGAGCACTCTCTGTAGAAGAGGTAACGCCATCATTTTCTATTTCTCTTTCACGAAAAGTCATAAATTTATAGTAGTAAAACTAGTAAATAAAAGCAAGATGTTTGATGCTGGGGGTCCGGTACGATGTTGGAACCTACATGACAGATAGACAAATAAAGCAAGGTGTGGTAAAAGTTATCACAGGTAAAACATGAGTGACGAAAACAAATGCAGTAATTGTGAGGCGCTCAGCAAGAGCAATTCGACAAAGCCAGCTGTACCCATGAATGGGACATGCAACGACATCTTGCATGAATGTCCTCTGGACGGACAGAAATGGTGGCAAATGAATACCCACTTTCATCTGTGGCAGAAAGTCAAAGATGACAAGCAATGGGAAGCGTTAAGAGAGGACCTTCGGCGACCGGTACAATCTGGTCACTTCTGGTAGGAAATGAATTTGGAGAGCTCGGATGACAACCCCTGCTCTCTTTTTATTTAAAAATTCCTCGCTGGGGGTCTGGTACGATGTTGGAACCTTTTTAATGAATTTAAGCCATCAAATACCTAGGTTCGATACCTGCTCACCGAGTTTTGAAATATCTATTCACCATCTCTAATTAAACGCACAAAGTAAGTCATTCCCTTTCCTATATTTTGAGCTCTTTTATACCCAATCCCCATTAAAACTATATTAGCCATAACAGGTGGCTTTCCTTGATCTAAAATAACTGACTCCTCTGAAGCCCAGTAAGCACCTTCTTTAAAACCTTTTGTCTTTAATCTATCCGCCTCAAGAAGTTCCTCTGATGTAGGAAGTCTCCAAGGTTTTTCTCCTTCTGGTAGATTAGTGTTTAACTCTTCAATTATTCTGATGGCATCATCCCAATTTATACGAGTATCTATATCAATACCCCACTCTGACTTTAAGCTTTCTTGATTTGGAGTTCCTTCATTTTCCATATCTATTTATCATACCAAAAAAGTTCTAATAATTTGCTGGGGGTCTGGTACGATGTTGGAACCTTTGTTAGGATTTAGACATGGAATTCTTTCGTGAATCAGAACTAGATAAATTAATAAAAGAGCGAAATTCTAATGGCTGGGTTATGGCTGGATATGAGAAGTTAACAGTAACGAGGTTTCAGCCCGATGCCAGATTTTTAGACGTGCCACTTCAGAGTGAAGATGATATAAAGAAAAAATATAAAAATGATGATACAGAAGTAGAACTAGTTTTAGCACCAAATCATAAGTTAGAAGAAATTAGAAAAATACTTTCCCCTGAAGAATTTGCCAAAGCCTCTGTTCCTGATAGTGAGAAATCTTATTACGTATTCGTAAAAAAGAAAAATTGATTGCTGGGGGTCTGGTACGATGTTGGAACCTATTTAGACTCTTTATTCATTTCGTCTCTCTCGAGTGCGTCCCCATCAATTGCGTCCAATAATTGACCCAACTCAACATTGCTCCAATCTTTATAAACGGATTTTTGCTGATTTTCATTGTCAGCTCCACGACTCCAAGCCTCAATGTCATTTCTTGTTTTTGTGTATATTTCGGGACTTATCTTCCTTACAGTTGCTAATTGCCTTACTTTTTCCCAAAATTCGTCAGTAGAAATCTCAGCCATATTTTCTATTTCATTTGGATCATTTTCTCTTGATTCCATAAGGATAATTTAAGTTATGTTTAATATTTTTATTATACCAGATTCACCCGTCCTATTCTTATCTATTTTTAAATGGCTAATCTAAAAGAGATTTTAATGCTTCCTCGCTGGGGGTCTGGTACGACGTTGGAACCTTTTTGACCTGAGTGCTATGCCTTACGCCATTGATTTGGCTTTCCCTTGTTAGTATGCCGAACTCGCTCAACGTCAGGTCGTACGCCCGGAAAAAGCTTTTGAGCTTTAGCTATAGCTTTTGCCTGCGTAGGAGCAACAACGGAAGCGCGCTTTGAGTGTTCTTGCCTCACAGCATAATCTTTCTCTTCTGATCGTCGTTCTATGTATACATCTCCCTTTCTTAATTTAGTCATAGCGATTTAATTAATATGATTCGCCTCCGCTTGTTGTTTTGCTAATTCATTAATGGCAATTATGTTTGCGCCAAACCCTGTTCTATAATGTTTACTCCGAGAGCTCCTTTTGAACAAAAACTTAGTAATTTTCTCTCTACCTACTAACGGTGCAATCTTTTTATCTTTTCTAGGGTCGTCCCACATTGAAACTACTTCCCACCCCACAGCACCCAACTCGTTCAGCATTAAGTTAAAATATTCTCTTTTGTGTTCTAAATTCTTGTATTCTTTTGAGTCGTAGTCATGCTCATCAAACTCTTCGTTGCTAGGATTGAACATCCCGTGTACTAAGTACTCAAAACTCTGATCTAGAAATTTCATAACATTGAGTATACCAAATTCTTTTGACGGATGTCTGGGACAACATTGGGACCCATTAGAGACATAGAATTTAATTAATTTATTTCTTCAGCCTTCTCGCCGTACAACTTCATACTTTGAGCCTGTAAAGCTTCCAACGAATTATACTGACCAACTACCTTCATTGGGGTCAAATATGGCAAATGATGTGAGGTTCTATCGTCTTCCATTTCATAGATAGGATGTATTAGAATGAAATCATCGCCCATTTTTCTGTAGCAAGGTTTAGCTAAGGGTTGTGTCATATCTAAACTCTACAATAAAAAATAATGTTTAAAAAGTGTGGGCTGGATGTCTGGTACGATGTTGGAACCTGTTTGTATCAAAAGTGATATAATCAGAAATATGACTGATAATAAAGAAAATACAGGCGTAACACTGACACCAGCTCAAACTGTTGATCTATTAATGAGGCTTTATGATGCTAGATTTAACTATATGCCAGATGGCACTGTTCAAATTGATGTTAAAGTGCAAAATCTTATAGAAGAACTTGCGACAAACGCCGAAAAATCTTTTGGTCATGTAAAAGATGCTCAAGGAAAGAGTGTTTTTGGTGAGGCTTACGAGAAATATCGTAAAGGTCAAGATGCTATATTAAAAATCAGCGATTTAGTAGTTTTAAATCCTAATGCTACGGCTTCTGATAAACAAGTTCATATAGAAAAAATATTAAAACTTAGTGAGACTGTAACAGGTAGATTATTCATTCAACAAAGTATAGATGAATTTAAGACCGTAACGGGAGTCGATTTGAGTGAAAATATTAAAGCAATTCAAAAACTTTCTGACCATAAATAATTTTGTTATAAATTACAATGTATAATCAGTTAAATTAACAAGCTATGTTTGCAACACTGTGGGTCTGGTACGATGTGGAACCCATATCAATAATTTTATTTCCAGGGGAGGCCCTTCTGAATCAAAATATAGGGTAAATAACCGGTTATTCCATAAAAAGCTACAATAAGAACTAGAAAATCTCCGATCTCTAAGGTGGTGAAAGAATGTATCCTCCAAAATATAAAATAAGCTAAGGCAATCCACCCCACTAATGAACCAATGAAATTTAGGATCCACTGACTCATACGTAATGGCCATGGAAAATCTCTCCACTTTTTCAGAGGCAGTCCATGAATTGTGGGGGTAAAGTATGTAATAAGAAAACTGGAAAGGATTGCAACTGCCCAATATGTTATATAAATAGAAGTCATACGTTATTAGTTATTATATCAAGATTCTAATTTGAAAATACTGCGTTGGGGGTTTGGGACGACGCTGGATCCTTTTTGAGGTTAACTCCAGATTTCACTAGCTCTAGGTTCAAATTGTCTTAATATCTTTAGATAGTCTGCCTGAATATTCTGCTCGGCCCATTTAGGATACAACTCTCCTATTTGCCCATTTTTCATCGAAATCTCATTACATGGCCCAAAAAAGAAGCCGTCTGGCGAGGCAATGAAAAGCCATGAGGGGTTCCACATTTTTAGAATGTCGTCCGTAATTTCTTTTATTTTACTTGGATCACGTCTAGTACAGAATTTAACTTCTACCAAATATACTTCTTTCTTATCCTGAGATATCAAGACAAAATCAGGAGCATTTCTTATATTTTCAAGAACGGCTTTTACTTCGGCTAGGTGTTGATATTGAGCAAGTTCCGGTAGTGTATATTCATAACCGGATCTGAGAATCGTATATTTCCCTGATTCCCGAAACATTTGTTCAAAAATAGTTTCAGCGATTCTCCCTTTTATTAACTCTTTTGTAAATTCAATTTTATTCATTTGGGTCTGGATTACTCAATGCCATCTAACATAGTCTGACTTAACGATATCGGCTTAGCTCCCGCAATATGCATAGGTTCTCGAATATCAAGAGCCGGATTTACTTGTGAAGGAATTCTAAATGATATCGACATGACACCAATTACTTTATTGGACTCGATATCAATCAAAGGACATCCGCTATTTCCCGGATTACTTATCGCGTCTACGATAAACCAATCAAGTGGGTTCGGTGCTTGTGCTTTTCGTTTTACAGAACTGATTATTCCCTTATTCGCTATTAAGGTTAGGCCGAACCCGTCTTTTAACAAATTTACTGCATAAGGAAACCCAATGAAGTAAACGTCCTGACCCTCAACAATTGACTCGGAAAATTCTATTTTCAATGGCTTCAATAAATTAGGTTGAGTATTTGGTTTTAATTTTAAAATGGCCATATCGTTTTCAAGAGCTTTTGTTTGGACCTCTACATTAAACCAATTATATTTTAGAAGATGACCTTCAGTTTCAGAAGCCACCATACAGCCTAAATTAGTTAATTGATCTGGACTAAAATTTTGAATCAAATGGGCGGTTGTTAAGATAAATTGATTACTATGTACACAAAAACCACTTCCAAGAATATTCAATTGGCCATTATTAAGTGTGCCAACCGCTACGATGGAATTTATTACATCTTTTATATCACTCTTTAAGTTCATAGTTTATTTAATTGTATTATTAATAATAGCCGGACTATCTACGTTTGTGGCGTTATTAATAATATTTTGTGTGCCAATATTATTAATAATGTTATCACCATTTTTATTTTTTTGCTTGGAGAGATTCTTTTTATAAATGCTGATGCCTGTAAGGCCAATGAGTCCTAGAGTTATCCCTGCGGCGACAGAAGCAATATAGTTTACTAAGATAATTTCAATCATGGCTACCTATAATACTAAGAGGGCTTTATCTAATATGCAGATAATAAAGTACTATTATCCATTTGTCCACCACGCACCTAGATTAGACCAAAAGACCATTATGAATCCAATGATGATTAAAATTATCCCATACACTACGGATTTAAATAGGATAAAGAAGCCGAGAAAAATTATAAAAGATGCCCAGACCCCCATCTTCTTCCATTTCTTAGCTGTTTGTTCAATCTCTATCACTTTTACCACCTCTACCACCTTCTTGTCTTCCTTAGCCTCAGTAGACTGAGGATGGATCGGATTACCACAGGAGATACACGCACTTGCTTTGTCTGATATCTCTTTTCCACATTCTGAACATTTTATAAGCGACATAAATTTTATTTGCTTAATAGATTTATAAATACAAAAAGCCCACCACGGGTAGTGGCCGAAGCCACTCAAACCGGTTTCCCGATAAGGCTGGATACAGCAACCCCATGATGGGTTTTTTATGCTGTATCCAGACTTTTCGCCATGCCAACAATTTCTCATTGGTTTAGGCCATATTCAGTTGTAGATAAATTATAACACTAAAATAAGAAAATCTTGACTTGCAATTACTTTTACGAGGAGTAGAATCGTCGTTAATCAGGGTTCCCCAAAGAGGGATACTAGGAGGATATATTGCCCCACCCATTGTTTAGTTTTATCAGTTTCTTAACTAATACAAGGCGGGGTGTTTTCTTTTTCCTCACAACTTATTGAGGAGACAATAAAAGTTTTTCGTGAAGAGAACGATCTAGAATTGTCTCCAGAGAAAGCCAACGAATATTTAAATGCGTTTGCTGGCTTGTTTTTGGCGTTTCGGGATATGCCCGCAAGCCCGAGCTCTTTAGAGCCGGGCGGCGGGCTTCCGGACGACAATCAAGACGATTCAACCCTAGGTGTTAGTAACACCTAGGGTACGTTGCATATTGCACCATGATAGACACCATTAAATTTTTAATACCAATGAAAGATCATAAACTCTTTGAACAACTAAAAGGCAACCTAATGCGATTCAGGAAAGATGATTTAAAAACTGGAAAAATGGAGTTTGAATTTTTCAGTAGCAATATTGAACTTGGCTCCTATCAGCGTTCAGTTGCCATAAAATCAACTGATGTACCCCAAGGATTCTTCATTGAATTTTCGGTCCCGAAGTATGCCAAGGGAAATAACGTGGAGATGATTTATCCGCATGACCTTCCTGATATTATGGCGAAACTTTATGAGGAATTATGCAACCACATGAATTACCGGCTTCTGCATTTCTCTCTATGGCCAATATATCGCCTTGATGTCTGCTACAACTGGATTTTCAAAAATGAGAGTGAGGCGGTCTATGCTATGGATTTTCTAAGGAGAATTGATTTTCCTCGCAAGAAAAAATACACCTATGACACCTCGGTTATGCATAAAGGCAGTGCTTACACCATAAAGTTTTATGCCAAAGGGCCAGAATTTAAAGCCCATGATTTTAAGAAAATTGAATTTAATCATGCCCTTAGTCTTCAGTCTTGGGCAGATCGGATAGTCCGGTTTGAAGTGAATTTGAAACGAATCTACCTACAGCAGTTTTTTCTGCTTGATGTAGTGTATATGAAAGATGTCGTTGATGATGAAAGCATTTTGGAAATCCTTAAATATTATTTGGAGAAAAAAGTATTTTTCTATCTTAATGCAAATTCTATGACTGATGAGAGCATAAAGCAGATATTGTTTGATAACTTTACCAAAATAAAAGCTACCCGCCTTTACCAGTTCTACAAGGATTTTTATTTTAGCGATGAGATGAAAAACATGCTTCTGCGGGGTGGCCTGAACAGAAGCACCATCTACCGATACAAGAAAGATTTAAAGAGGGTGGGTATAGGCATTTCAATGGAAAAGTCGCCAAGTAGTATTAACATTTTAGAGCAGTTAGTCATTCCGTCCCCGAACTCCCGCTTTGATTTAATTGATTATCAATTTAAGGAAGTATAATATTGCCAATATGAAATTCATCATCTACTGCCGAAAATCAACAGACAGCGAAGATAGACAGGTTCTTTCTTTGGAATCTCAAGAAAACGAACTTAAACGACTTGCTGAAACTAATGATCTAAAAATTGTTTCCATTTTTCGGGAGAGTATGTCGGCCAAAGAGCCGGGCCGTCCAGTATTCAATGACATGATGAAAATGATTCTCTCTGGAAAGGCTGACGCAATTCTGTGTTGGAAGATAGATCGTCTTACTCGTAATCCTGTTGATGGTGGGCAGATTCAATGGTTGCTTCAGACTAATAAAATAAATTGCATTAGAACTTTTGAAAAAAGTTTCTACCCGAATGACAATGTCCTACTGATGAGCATTGAACAAGCCATGGCTAGTCAGTACATCAGGGATTTGAGTGTGAATGTTAAACGAGGTAATCGGGAGAAGTTAGCCAGAGGAGAGTGGCCTAATCATGCTCCTTTCGGATATTTGAATGATAAGGCCAATAAGACTATCGTTGTTGATCGGGCTAATTCTAAATACGTTTCTAGAGTATATGACCTCTATGTTAATAATCATAAAAACTTTAAGGAAATTTCATCTTTTCTTCATAACGAGGGTTTGAGGACAAAGTCTGGTGGGAAAGTTATGAAAAGTCACATTCAGAGAATTCTCTCCAATCCATTTTATTCCGGTATCATGCTCCGAGAAGGAAAATATTATCAGGGCAACCATGAGCCGTTAATTCCGAAAAGTGTCTTCGATCAAGCCCAAGAAATTATGCAAGGAAAACTGCACCCTAAATCAAAACGATTATTCTTTCCACTCCGAGGATTCCTCTCTTGCGATAACTGCGGTTGTTCTCTCACTTCCTCCCTCAAAAAAGGCCACCAGTATTACTACTGCACTAACGGCAAGGGTAGCTGTGAGGAACACAAAAGCTATCTCCGAGAAAACCAGCTTTATGGCGTGGTCGCCAATATCCTCGCCAATATTGATTTTACCGAGCCAAAGATTGAAAAAATGTATCAAGCGGCTAAGGAGAAATCTGACTTTGAGAGTGGGTATATCATTCAGAACTTAAAGACCCTAGAGACACAGCTAGAATCGCTTAAAACGAAAGAATCTCGCCTTCTAGACACCTTCCTAGCCGAGCAGATACCGAAAGACCTTTACGATCAAAAAACTTTAGAATTGCAGAATGAAAAATTCTCACTAGAAAAAAGGATTAAAGAGTTTAAAATCCAACAACCCGCTTTTACTTTGGAACCGATTAAAAGTATGTTTCTGGAAGCCAGTAGAGCCAAAGTAGCATTTCTTAACGGAGATGATTACAAGAAAAGAAAAGTGATAGAAAATTTTGTTTGGAACTTATCGCTGAAAAACAAATCTGTGGCTCAAATGAAACTCGTCGGGCCTTATGAAGTGATGTTCAAAGCACCTAAAAACGGCAGTATGCGTGAATTGCTGGGGGTCTGGGACTCGACCCGAGCTTTTATTGAGTTGGGCCGCTGTAGGGAGGGAGATATAACATTGGATCAAGGTATCCGTTAACGGCAGCGATAGGGAGACGGTATGTGCGGCCGCCGCAGGCTTTGCTGGGAAGGTTTTGCATTGAGACGGCGGCGGAAGCGTAAACGCTTAAGTGAAGATGTGGACCGGTGGCATAGCCGGTAGAGCCGCTATAGCCAATAACATCGCCGCGATGAACTAGCTGCCCTTCTTTAACTGAAATAACGGATAAGTGGCCATAAGTGCTGGCCAAGCCATTGTTATGACGGATGAAAACAAATCGGCCAAAAGAAGCGCCCGGACAGACCAGATCTGTGTCAGCTGCACCTTCCACCTTGCCGTCTGCTACAGCCATGACTTTTGTGCCGACCGATGCACCAAAATCAACACCGTTATGTGAGCCGGAAACATAAAGTCGAGCTGAGGCGTTGGTGACGCCGAAAAGTTGGGTAATGCGAATGCTGGCGAGTGGCCAGGAAAGCGGTGACGAGCCAACTTTCGGCAAGCTTGCAGGATTTAATATAAATTGGAGTTTGGATTGAAAATCAAAAAGATCTTTTTCAAAAGCTGCTTTTTTGGCTTGTTTATCGGCGATGATTTGTTGATAAGTTTTTTCCTGATTCTTGGTTTGTGTTAGTAATTGAGTTTGTTGTTGTTGATTATAAGCAATAGCTTTTTTCTTATCGGATAGGTTCCCCTCATAACTGACCAAATTAGTTTTTTGAGTTTCTGTCTGACTTTTATCATTCTCGAGACCTGCCTTTAAATTTTCCAATTCATTCACTTGATCTTTCACTCTACTTTGGAAACGCAACAAGTCGTCAATGCCATTCCAAATTTCTCCAACGCTCTGGTGACTTAGAAAGGAAACAATAATACTGGCTGATTCATTTTGTTGCATTTGGCGCATCGCTTCACCGATGGCTGCTCGGCCGTCGATAATATTTTGCTGTTCATCAGTAATCTGAAGACCTAGTTTTTGAATATCAAGGTTCGCCGCCGCAATTTTATTTTCAGTCAATTTGATATCGGCATCCAATTTTTTCTGAGAGGCCTGCAGGGTGGCGATAGCATTCTGAAGAGTTCTGGCGGCAGCACTGGTTTTGTCGGCCAAGGCCTGATATTGGGCGATCTCTTTTTCCAATTCGGCGATGTTGACATTTCGTTCATCAATCTGTTTTTGGAGATCGCTGGCATTATCGGCATGAACTGGAAGGGGCGGCAGGCGGACGAATAAAACGCCTGCCGCTGCCAAAAGAAAAAGAAGAAAAATTATTTTATTTGATTTTTTGAATGGCATTCTCTAAGCGCTTCAAGGTCTCGGTTTTTCCTATCACCGACGCTAAAGTAAACGGATCAGGAGATTTTTCTTGTCCGGAAAGAGCGTAACGCATGGCCCATAAAACGATTCCCCTCCCCCTCTCTTCAGCGTACGGCCAAATTGTATCTTTTATGATGGATTGGTCAAAATCTTCTTTTAACGGCTCAATTAAAGCCTTTAAATCGCTTAAAATAGCCTTTATAGAGCTCAAATCCACTACTTTGTCCTTACGGAACTTAGGCGGGCAAAGAAGGCTTTCGGGGGCATATTCCGGCATTGAGAAAAAATATTGAAGCTCCTCCTTTTCGGCCATTTCCTTGATCTCGCCGAAGGTGGAGATGCGCTCTTTTATCAGAGGCAAAATTTTCGGCAGGATCATAGAAAATTTTGCCTCAGTTTTTATCTCTTCCGACAAGTATTTCATGACCTCCATTTCAAATTTATCTTCCGGCATCAATTTCATATGCTCTTTGTTCAGCCATTTTAATTTAGTGAGATCAAATATCGCTCCGCCTTTTTGTACGGCGCTGAAATCAAATTCCGCTGTTAATTCTTCCATGGTGAACACTTCTTTGTCCGTGCCGGGGTTCCAGCCGAGAAGTGCAAGATAATTTATCAACGCCTCCGGTAAATACCCCAATTCTCTGTACTCCGTAACGCCGACTGCTCCGTGGCGGCCGGAGAGTTTGGATCGGTCCGGGGCAAGGATCAATGGAATGTGCGCATAGATCGGTCGCGGTGCGTCGATTGCTTCCTGAATAAGTATTTGTCGTGGAGTATTTGAAATATGATCATCTCCGCGGATAACATGAGTGACACCCATTTCAAAATCATCCACTACCACGGTAAAGTGATAAAGCGGATCATTGATATTTCTGGCAATGACAAAATCTTTCAGATCGGTCGTATCAAATTCGATCTCTCCACGCACCAAGTCACTAAACTGGACCTTCTTGTTCGGGTTTTTGAATCGGATAACTTCTTTTGAGATTTTAGGATCATTTGGATCAGTCTCTATGGATGTATAAGCAAGACCGGCATCGATAATTTGCTTTAAATATTTTTTATACATTTCCGTTCTTTCCGATTGACGGAAGGGACCTTGATCGTAGGAGATACCGAGCCAAGCGAGACTTTCAATAATATTATCTTCAAACTTTTTTGTAGAGCGAGCTTGGTCTGTATCTTCCAGACGAAAGATCATCTCTCCTCCGTTTTTTCGGGTAAAAAGATAGTTAAAAAGGGCCGTGCGAGCCCGACCGATATGAAGAAATCCGGTCGGACTCGGCGGAAAACGAGTGATTACTTTACCTTTTTCGGTCATAACATCATTATACTCTCAGAATATTTAAACATTTACATGAGCTAAGCCAAGAGCTATTATCTCCTCAGCGATTTTTTTAGCGGCGTCTTTCTGAGCAAAAGCCTTGGCCGCCTGCTGCATCTTGGAATAGATATTGGTATTGTCAATAACCCTATCTATTTCGGAAAGGACAATTTCCGGAGTCATGTTCTCCTGCTCTACTACTATGGCCGCACCCGTGCGCGCATAAGCGTAGGCATTTTTGCGCTGATCGTGGCTTATCTTTTCCGGAATAGGAATGACAATGCTCGGCAATCCCCAATTAGCAATCTCAAAAAGAGTTGACCCACTTCTAGATATTACTAGTTTTGCTACAGCTGCCGACATTCGGAGTGCCAGCTCATTCAAGTATTCATACGGATGATATCGTCCGGACTGAAGACTACTCCCTAGAATAATTTTGGCCCGGCCAACTACTTCTGCGTAATTGTTTTTACCGGCTTGATGGATTAATTGATATTTTTGGACCAGAGTCGGAAGACAGTCCAGAATAATGTCATTAATTATTTGAGCTCCTTGCGAGCCACCGAGAATCAGAATGACAGGCAGATTCTCTTCCAGTTTTAAATATTCATAGGCGCCTTCACTCACAGGGTTCAAAAGCTCTGATCTGATTGGATTACCAGTATAGACCACTTTGTCTTTTGGAAAATGATCAGCCGAATCTTTATAAGAGATAGCTATAGCCTTAGCGAATTTTCCGGCCCAAGCGTTTACTTTTCCGGGCTCGGCGTCCGATTCGTGAATGATCACCGGAATATGCAGAATCTTGGCGGCAAATAAAACCGGAAAGCTCATGTAGCCACCCTTACCGAAGACAACATCCGGATAGATCCAAAACATCTGCCAAGTGGCTTTGACCACTCCCCAACCGGTTTTAAATAGATCAAAAAAATTCATAATTGAATGATAACGTCGAACTTTCCCTGCCTGAATCTTACGAAAATCAATATCATGATCAAAAAGAATTCGACCGGAATAAGGAGTGGGCGCCAAGTAATAGATTTTCGCTTCCAAGAGTTTTCTTTCGCGCATCACCTTTCGGAGCTCCTCGGCCACGGCAATAAGCGGATAGAAATGCCCGCCTGTTCCTCCGCCACATAATACAATTTTCATTTATTTGAGATTCTGATATTTAGAAACATTTAGAATGATACCCACTTCGGCCAGAGTAAATAGAAGAGCGGTACCGCCATGACTGATAAAAAGTAGTGGAATGCCCGAAACTGGTAAAATACCAAGCATTGAGGCGATATTTACAAAAGATTCGGACAGAATAAGTATAACAATTCCGATGACTAAAAGTCTACCGAACTGATCTGATGTCCGGGTGGCGATTTTCAAGCCACGCAAGGAAAAGAAAAGGTAAAGAATAATAATCAGAATGCTACCAATGAAACCGAATTCTTCGGCCGCTACGGCAAAAATGGAATCACCGATTGGTTCGGGCAGGAAATTAAATTTTTGAATGCTTTGGCCAAAACCGCGGCCGGTTATTCCGCCCGAGCCGACGGCAATTAGTGATTGTTGAATTTGGTAGCCACTTCCTAATGGGTCGCTGGCGGGATGAATAAAGGTAGTAATTCTGTCCATAACATATGGACGCATAAAGGCCAGCGCTGCAAGGGCAACAATACCAAAAAGAAACAGGATCAAGATGTCTCGCCATCGACACCCGGCCGCAATGAACATGGATAGACCGGCGACGAAAATAACCCCAAAGGTGGCTAGGTCTGGTTCAGTCAAGATAAGCAAGCCTGCGATAATGATCAGAATTATGAATGGCAGAAGACCAAATTTGAAGGTATCAACCTTATTCTTTACTCCAGAGAGCCAGGCGGCAAAATAAATAACGAAACCAATCTTGAAAATCTCCGAAGGTTGAAGAGAGTAATTACCCAGACCGATCCAGCGCCTGGCTCCTCCGTGACTAAAGCCCAGATGAGGAATATACAGAAGGAGCATGGCCGCAATTGAGGCGATCAATATAATTAGAGAGTATTTCCGCCAAAATTTATATGGAATGCGAGAGTTTATAAAACAAGCGATAGTGCCTAAGCCTAGACCAAAAACTAATTGATTTATTAATACGGCACTGAAAGTGTTACTACTTCTCGCTAGGAGCCCCAATGAAGCAGAACTAAAAATAAAAAAACCAGCCACTAGTAATATTAGGACAGAGCTTAAAAATGGTTTATCAATTTTTTCTTTAACCATGATCTCTTTAGCCGATTAAAGCAATAACAGTGCCAATTAGAGCGAAGACAATGGAAATAATCCAGAAACGCATGGTTACCTTGTACGACGGCCAACCCATAGCTTCAAAGTGGTGATGAAGCGGTGCCACTTTAAAAATGCGTTTGTTTAGGAATTTTTTACCCAGCAGTTGAATAATCACTGACAAAGAAGTGGCAAACAGAGGAAATGCAATAATAGGAAGGACTAAAACGGAATTGGTCAGGAAGGCAATTATGGAAAGTGTGACCGTCAGAGCCAGTATGCCAGTCTCTCCCATGTAAAAACGGGCGGGTGGGATGTTGAACCACAGAAAAGCTAATATTCCTCCGACTATCACGGCACAGAAAGCGGCCAAGTCAATTTGATTGTGCATAAAAGCAATCAGCATGTACGCACTAAAAGAAGAAGCCATCACTCCACCGGACAAACCATCAATACCGTCAATTACCGAACCGGAGAACACCCCCAGCATGACTATAATGAAAAATGGAATGAAAAGCAGGCCGAGATCAATATTGCCGACAAATGGAATATGTAGTCCCAAGTTCCCCAGTTTGAAAACAAACCACCATGCTCCGATTGAGCCAATAAACAATACGATTAATACTCTCAATTTTCGATTCAGACCATCACTCAATTCGGCCTTTTTGCTATAGATCTGGATCATGTCATCAACCAACCCGATGATGGCGGCAAAAATTAAAGTAAAGAGTGGTAAAAGAGTCTGATTCTTGCTGAGAAAATTCAATTTTATATTAAAATCAGTCGGTATTAAAAAAGAATTGAGCGAAATGAGGAGTATGGTAATTAATACTGAAAGCCAGATAATCACTCCCCCAATCCTCGGAGTGGATATCTCGCCGGTATGGTTGTGAATTTGTTGGAAGGCTGGAGTGACATAATCTTTATTATCAACACTCCGGGAGCGATTCTTCCACATCTTTCTCTTATAAAACACATTGCTTAAGCTGGGTGTAATGGCAAGACCGACGATGAAGGCAATAACGGCAGGGATAAAAACTTTAATGACGGAAAGGGTCATAGACAAAATATATCATTTTACTGGCTCAAAATATAGGCAGAAGTTGAAGAAGCGAGAGTAATGACGTCAGCGAAGCGACCACTCACACTTGAGCCGAGAATAGTGATAATCACAGGATGATTAAAGCCTGGGTCATAGGCAATCACCAGGTTACCACCGGCAAGTTTGGTAAAGCCCGTCTTGGAAGCAATGATGTGGGAAATCTGGGTAATGGCCTCATCTGTGTTGGTAAGATAGTAGGCGGTGCCATCATCAGAAGTTAATTTAAATTTTCTATACTTAGTTATTTCTAAAAGGTTTTGGTGGTTTTTAATCAGATTTTCAAAAAGCATACTGACATCGCGAGCCGAACCTACTCCCCCGGCTGTGCCAGGATCAATATCTAAACCGCTTTCGTTTTCGAAATGCAAGGTCGGAAGGTTTAGAGTCGCCGCCTCCGCATTCATCTTTTGAATAAATGCCTTGTCACTCTCGCCGGCGGCCAAAGCGATGGCGTTCGCCCCATCATTTGAAGAAACAAGCAAGGTAAAGTCCAGAAGATCTTTGAATTTCCACTTTTGATCGATTATTAGGCCATTATCCCCTTCCATTGCCAGAGAGGAACTGCCAATAGTGACAATTTTATCAGGAAATAATATTTCTGATGAAACCAAGGCGGTCATCAGTTTGGTTAATGAGGCCAGTGGTAGAGGTAGATTTTCATTCTTAGCGAACAAGACTTGGTCATTAGTTAGATCCAAAACATAGGCGGCCGCGGCTTCTATCTGCACGCCGGCGAAGGCGTGTTCTAGTCGGGCCGCGGCTACCCTCTCTGTCGAAGAAGCAGTATCATTTTTTGTTTCAGTACCAGATTTTTGAATAGGTAAATAGGAAATGACAAAAAAAAGTCCAAAGAGCACAAGGACAATAATGCCAATCTTTAAATGTAATCTACGATCCCCGTTCATTGTTTGTTTCTTCCTGATTTTCTTTATCGGCTATTTCTTTTTGAAATTGATTCAACTTAAGAATAACCTCGGCATAGGCCGGTGCCTCCTCTGCTTTTTTCATGCCTAGATATGAAAATAATTCAAAGGTTGGTTTATAGAGAAAGCTTCTCTCGTCGGCCGGGTTTGTCACTCTTTCCACAAGACCTCTGATCATTAAATGTCTCAAAATAAAGGTGGAATTTACCCCTCGAATGAAATCTATTTCACGTCTTGAAATTGGACCTTTATAGAGCACAACCGACAAAGTTTCAAGACCGGCTTTTCCCAAATCTTTGCTCAACTCCTCCTTGGTCAGGTCCTCAATTAGTTTTCCGATTTCAGCCGATGTGCCGAGCATTACCTCATCTTCTTTTCTGATTAGCGCTACCCCCCTATTAGAAAGATTATTTTCCAGTTCCTTCAAAGCCTCCTCAATATTTGTTTTCTGACATTTCAGAATGTCGGCGAGCCGGGAGATCTTAACCGGCTCGCCTTTCCAGAACAGTATTGCTTCAATTTTTGATTCTAGTGTCATATTAATTATATTTCGGTAAATCCACCTTCTCCGTCTCCATCTGAATGTCATCAAAAAGAGCATGTTGACTGACGCTGATCACTCCTTGCTTTACTAATTCCAACATGGCCAGGAAGCTGACAATGACATTCACTTTTTCATCTTTACCTATCTTAGAAAATTCTCGGAAGCTCATTTTCAGTGCTGATTTGATTCGTGATGTTAAACTGACGATCATTTCTTCAAGACTAATCACTTTTTGCACTACTGTTTTTGGCAAAATCTCAAATTTAGGCAGATTTTTCAGAATACTTTCGATAGCCGCCGAGAGTTTTGATATAGACAAATCTTCAGCCGGAGAAAATACTGGGTCAATGATTTTTGAAGTTGATTTCGGGAAGATGATACGCTTGCCAAAATGCTCTCGCAAGCCGACCGTGGCATCCTTTAATATTTTGTAGACTCTCAATCGCTCCTGAAGTTCTTCTATACTCAGTTTTTCTTCCTCGGTTAGGTCAAGGGCTGGGAGGAGCGACTTAGATTTGATCAATAGAAGTGTTGAGGCAACCAAGATGAAATTAGCGCTCTCTGGAATGGAAAAATTCCCTATCTTCTTCAGATATTCTAGAAAATCATCCGTCACTTTAGACAGAGAAATATCATTAATAAATAGTTTCCTTTTTTCTATCAAACTTAAAAGAAGGTCCAACGGGCCTTCAAATTGTTCAGTTTTTACCGCAAAAGCACTCTTTTGATCCATACCTTTATTATATATTAAGGCTGTTCTTCTTCCACCTTCCCCTCCACCGGCTCTGAATCTTCCTCCACCATGAATCCACCAGCCTGGAGATTCCAGAGCTTGCTGTAAAGGCCATTTTGGAGTTCAAGGAGTGATTGGTGAGTACCTTCTTCTACAATCTGACCATCTTCAATTACCACAATACGATCCATCTTTTGAATAGTTGAAAGTCTGTGGGCGATGACAATAGTTGTTTTACCCTTCATCAATTTCTCCAAAGCATCCTGAATCAAAGATTCTGAATGTGAATCAAGACTTGACGTTGCTTCGTCCAAAATAAGAATCGGAGCATTTTTGAGAATAGCTCGGGCAATGGCCACACGCTGGCGTTCACCACCGGAAAGTTTAATTCCCCGCTCCCCGACAAAGGTGTCATATCTTTTTGGTAGATTCTCTATGAATTCATCACAGTGAGCTTGTCGTGCTGCCTCAATCACTTGTTCGTCGCTTGCCTCTCTCCGACCGTAACGAATATTCTCCATTAATGTTCGATGAAAGAGAATCGGATCTTGCGGTACCAAACTAACATTTTCATGAAGACTATCTTGTTTTACTTTCTGAATATCCTGGCCGTCTATGAGAATTTTGCCTTCCACTACGTTATGAAGGCGGAGAAGTAATCTAACGAAAGTGGACTTTCCACCTCCAGACGGACCAATAATACCCACTTTCTCTCCGCCCCTAATGACTAAATTGATATTTTTTAACACCTGCCGATTTTCATTAAAGCGGAAACTGACATCTTCAAATTTTACTTCACCACTATTTATTTTTAGTTCCTTAGCATTAGGTATGTCTTTGATCTCATGTGGTAATTCCAATATTTCTATCATCTCTTTGGCGTCGGCATACCCCTCGTAGAAATCTCGGATGACTCGACTGAAATCCCACATTCGATAACCCAGACCAAGGATATAAGTTTCAAATAAGACAAATGTTCCTAAGCTTATCTCTCCCCTCGCCCACAATCTGATGGAAAAATAGAAAAGAAAAAATTCCATGAGTAACATCAACAAGGCCTGAAGGCCCTCCATGACCGAATCTAAATTTGCCACAAAAAGACCAATTCTCAATTGATTGTTAGTAACATCTACATACCTTTGATTTTCTACTTTCTGTCCAGTAAAAAGCTGAATAGTGTTGTGATTGGTTATATTATCAGCAAGAACAGCTGAGGCTTTGGTGTCTGCTGCTGCTTTTTCCAAACTATATTTCAACTTAAATTTAGCAAAGAAATAATTGAAATTAAGAAAAACAATCAACCAAGCAAGCATTACCCAGCCAATAGTCAGATTGATGGTAAAAACGATGATCGTGGTTCCAACAATACGAATACTGAGCGGAATGACGTTGAAACTAATACGATCAGACAGCCTTTCGTAGGCTCGAGCCAAACGGCCAATCTTTTGAGTCAGTGAACCGGTAAAGTTATTTGCAAAGAAAGTATATGAGTGATCAATCAGATATTCAAAAGAGTTCTGTTTCAGTTTGGTGGAACCGACATTATCAAATCGATCAGCTCCATAGACGCCAATCCGAGCAGCCAACCATGAAGCCGTGTGAAGGAGCAAGATAATGAAGATTATTTTAGACAGAGCAAGAACAGCGACAGTTTTATCCTGTGCGCTTGCCAAAATATTGAAAAAATCTCTATACTGCAGGGGAACAAAGATGTCAAAGACAGTTGGAACAATGGCTCCAAACAAGGTCAAAACAAGCAAAAATCGCACGGATTTGACCACCCGCCAAAATGAGAGCCATACCTCTCTTATTCCTACTTTTGGGTATTTTTGCATATTAATAGACAACAAAAACCAGGATTGGTGCCTGGATTAGGCTAATTTTAGCATACTTTCAGGTCTTTTTAAGGATTTAAGCGTTTTACGTCTCGAGGTAGATAGGTTGCTTCACGTACGTTTGGAAGATCAAGCAGTTTCATTATCAATCTTCCCGGTCCAATACCAGCCCCTCCATGTGGCGGGCAGCCCCATTTGAAAAAGTTTAAGTAGTCTGCCAACGGTTCCAGTTTCATTCCTTTTTCTAAAGCTTGTTTTTCCAAAATATCCGAACGGTGTTCTCGCTGAGCCATAGTAGTTACTTCTATTCCTCGATAGAGAAGATCGGCTCTTTTTGATCGATCGTTGTCATTTGGCAAACGCATATGATAGAAAGCGCTTTTCGATTTGTGATAATCAGTGATGAAGACGAAGTCATGATTTTCAGATTCTTTAATATATTCTGAGATCGCTCGTTCTTCTTCCGGCGAGAGGTCATGTTCTTCTGGCGAATCTATTTTTTTATCCGTCAGTATTTTTTTAGCTTCAACCATTGTGATTCTTGGAAATGGCCGTGCTGGAACGCTGATGTTTAATTCAGGAAATTTCTTTGATACTGCACTGAAAGCAGAGACTAGCATTCCCTCTTCAATATCCATCAGATCGTGATGTGATTCAATGAAGGAAACCTCGAAATCCCAACCTGTGAATTCAGTCATGTGGCGGGTGGTAAAAGATTCTTCCGCTCGAAAAACCGGCCCCACCATGAAGACTTTTTCAAAACCGGAAGCCATGGCCATTTGCTTGTAGAATTGCGGGGACTGAGCAAGGTATGCTTTACGATCAAAATATTTTACTTCGAACACGTCTGCCCCGCTTTCTGATGGAGTGCTCATGAATGCTGGAGTATAGACTTGAATGAAATCGTTTCCTAGAAAATACTCTCGCATTCCCTTTTCAAATTCTGTCCAGACCTTAAAAATCTTAGCCTTTTCGGGTTTTCGAAGATCGAGCCATCGATAATCAAAACGAATCGGTGCCTCTGTCTCTTCCCCACCTTTTTTCGCTGCTATTGGTATTGGTAATTCGGGCAAGGCCTTAGACACAATCTCTATTGAATTGGGTGTTATTTCTGCTCCTCCTGGCGCATTTTTTTCCTCCTTCACTTTTCCTGAGACGTAGACTACTGACTCGAGAGAAAGTTCGCCAAGCTTTTCAAATACCGGAGAGTCTGCAGTAACGACAATTTGAGCAGTGCCGGAAATATCACGCAATATTAAAAAAGCGATTTTACTTTGTAGGCGTAAAGTATGAACAAAACCTTTTAAAAGGACTTCTTTTCCAATGTTTTCTGACAACTCTTTTGTTTTAATATAATTTTCTTTCATTTAATACAATTTTACCCCGATCTTTTCCCGAACGATCTGCATTTTGGCTTCGGCTCGTTCGCGGGCTCTTTTCCCTCCTTCTTTTAATATTTTTAATACATCATCCTTACGATTCTCCCACCCTTTTCGTTTTTCACGAAGGGGGGTGATAAATGAGATTAAGTCAGTGGCCAAAGCCTCTTTTAATATCTGATACTTTCCTTTGTTTTCTGAATAAAGCTTCTCAATTTCTTCCGTATTCTTAAATAGTGAGTGTATGTCTTTTACATTTGTTGGGGTGTCGCTGGAAGAGTCGGTGACAATGCTCATTACCGCCTTTCTGATCTCATCATCTTCAGCAAAAAGAGGAATAGTATTATTGTAGCTCTTACTCATCTTTTGACCGTCGGTACCGGGAACGGTTTGGACATTTTTCAAGATAAGTGGTTCCGGTAATTTGAACACTTCTCCAAAGATGCGATTGAATTTTTCTGCTGTATCCCGGGCGATCTCCACGTGTTGTTTCTGATCAAGACCAATCGGCACAACATCAGGATCATAAAGCAAAATATCTGCCGCCATAAGCATCGGATAATTAAACATACCGACATTAATCTCCTTATTCTTTGCTTCCGCATCTTTAAAAGCATGTGCTCTCATCAGATATGGCATAGTGGTCAGGCAATTAAATATCCAACCTAGCTCTGTTACTTCTGGAGTGTCGGACTGTTTGTATAAAGTCACTTTAGTCGGATCAAGTCCGATAGCTAGGTAATCAATAGCTAAATTAACAATATTGTCCGATAACTCTTTCGCATTCTGGATCTTTGTTAGGGCGTGAAGATCGGCGATAAAAATATAACAATCGTAATCATTCTGAAGATCCACAAATTGCTTCATTGCCCCGAAATAATTGCCAATATGAGGCCGTCCGGATGGTTGAAGACCGGATACCATTATCTTTTTTCCTGAAGTCATTGGCTAAATAATAGCAAAAAATGCCTTTAATTGAAATAAAATAGCCGCTCAGCTCCGATTTCCTCTGGAGACAATTCAGACATATAATGAGGGAATGACAAAGAAATTCACCGACGAAGAATATGCCGCAAGACTTCCTAAAAAGCAAGTCGGAACAGCGGTCTTGTTTTTTAACACAAAAGGAGAATTGCTTATTCTAAAACCAAATTACAAAGAGGGTTGGCTTGTTCCGGGTGGGGCTATTGATGAGAATGAGTCCCCTCTCCACTCGGCTATTCGAGAGACAAGAGAAGAGATTGGGCTTAATATTAATGAGTTACAATTAGCGGGTATATATTACGGAGTTAAAAAAGGAGTTTTCACTGACTCCCTGAAATTTATTTTTTCCGGCGGTATTCTTACTGATAATCAAATAGCGCAAATAAAGTTACAAATAGACGAATTGCAAGAATACATTTTCATTTCTCCGGAAAAAGCAATTTCTCTCCTATCCTCAAGCTTGCAGAAAAGTATACCAGCATGTTTAGAATCTATTAAAAACAAAACTATTGCATATATAGAATAAAAAGTCGGGGCTACCTGCTGCTGCAGACAACCCCGATGACCTTTTTCGAGTTCAACTCAAACCCCGAGTCTTTGGAAGTCCTTTGACCACGGGAAGCAGTAGTTTCCGGAAGGAAGCACGGAAAAATGGGGTTTTCTTTTGGAGACATATGAGAGCGTGGCTATCCGTATTTCTGAAACATTTGCCCGTTCCAGATAATCGACGGCAACATCAATCGTCGCACCGGTGTGTAAAATGTCGTCCACGACCAAAACCTTTCTACCAGAGATGTCAGCGCTGATGTCTTCGGAAAGCAGGGGCTTTCGGGTTTGGAATAAGTAGTGGTGGTACATGCTCATTATCCAGCGCAATGGAATGGGATCCAGGCTATACCTGCGGGCAATGCTGATATTTCGACGAATCACCACATGCACAATCGGTACATTCATCGCTCGGGCAACTAACTCCCCTGGAACAGAGCCTCCTGTGTCAATGGCGACCACAAGATCCGGTTGATATTTTTGTCGTACGATTCGAGCCAGATTATCACAACAAACAGAAATCTCCTGCTGTGAAGTTCTGGTTCTTGTTTTGTCGGCCCGCATATCCTGCAATGCGCCAACAATAGAAGAAAAGTGTTTCACAGTTTGATCCTTTCGTTTTTTTGAGGTTATAGAAATGAGTGGCTCCGCTATCACCGGCTGATGAAAAGAACCTAAATACGCTCAAATCAGAATACATCACAATATGCCAATAGTCAAGATTTCCTGATCTTCTGAATAATTTCACTGGTTGATACTGATTTATCAGAAAAACGTTCCAGATAATGAATTTTTATATTGGGAAATTTTGTCCTTAGCGTGTGTTCATTTATTTTATTAGTTTTTTTCCAGTAATCAGTGTCGTCAATGCCGAACACCACGCTATCAGGTCTCATCAGAGAAAGCATGTCTTGATGGCTCGTGTCCACATCGGAGATATATACGAAATCAACACACTCCAATGCCGCGACCATGTTTGCCCGATAGACTTCCCCAACGATAGGCCTGTTAGAATCTTTGTAAGACCCAACTCTCTTATCAGACAACACACATACAACCAAGATATTTTCAAGTTTTTTTGAGTGCTCCAGAAGGTGGAGATGCCCGACATGTAGAAGATCAAAAGTCCCTCCAACGAGAGTCACGGTCTTATTTGCGGGAATAGAGTCTTTTACGGCGCGAGCGCTTTCGTAAACTTTTTTCATTAGTCCAAAACATACCACAAAATATATACATTATCAAAAAACTTCCAACTATCGTGAGACGATATTCACCGCCGCTCTAACTGTCTCTTGCAGAGATGTATAAATACAAAATTCTCGCTGGAGAGCATCATTAAAATTGGCCTGGATTTGGCTAAGTCCTCGAAAGCCCACTTCTGCCCCGATAACAATATGCAATTTCGGATCCTGCATCATACGCCCACGCCATTCACCAAGTTCTCCGTAAGTGTCTCTGGCGTAAGGACTACCGTCTTGTCGGGGGTTATCTTTAGATTCACAAGGCAACCAGAAAATTAAACATCCGTTTTTGTTTGTCGCTGCGATCCGTAGATAACGACGTTCCCATAATGTCTGCCTGCTATAACGACCTTCGTCCCCACTTACTTTATAAACCATAAGATCGTGATCAGAACCATACTTACAGGGAATTACCGCGGTAAAATTAATGAGATGCTTGCCTATCTCATCAAAACATTTTCGCTGCCAATCTCCCCCACCAAGTATTGGCCCAGCGAAAAAGAAGATCGGATCACGTAAACACTCAGCTTCATCACAGTAGGTCCTTGGAAGAATTATTCTCATTTTTACATTCTACCTATTCACAACAGCATATTCAAAGATGTTTCAACTAGTAGTAGGCAACTCCATAAAAAAAGTGGAGCCTTTGCTAGGACCAATGATAGCAAAATAAGGCCTAAATTGAAATAAAAATAGCCGCGTTTCGTCCGGAGAGGATGGACGAAACGCGGCTGAAGCTTAGTCAACTACTCTCGGTGATCTGATTAAGGGTACTGGACGAGGTCGAACGAATACCCTGAAAGTCGGTCTGGTGGAAATCACACGCCGCAGGACCCCGCTTGTTCCGTCAGCATAGATAATCCTCTTGTCTTGAATGGGCAGTTTCTGAATTGCCTCAGCCCTAATCAAGACGATGGTCTGTCGTTGTAGAGGTTTCCACAACCTGATTTCTTCCGGAGTGACCCGTTGCCAGTCAATAAAACACCCCTTTCTTTTGCCATAACGAGCCACCACTGCTCGTAGCTCGTTCTGAAGCACGTCCGAGTTGTCTGTTTGTAAGACCCAGATAGTGATTTTCCGGTTATTCCGACCCTCCCATTTAATTCTTTTGCATGGAGCTTTTACCAAGCTCTTTTTATTGGAAGATTGCATCTAGCTCCAACATTAAGAAATTTTCAAATATTGTCAACTATTTCAAATACAAAGGAGTAATTAAAAAGCCTCACGCTTAGCGGAGCTAAGTGGAGGCGGATGGGTGAAATAGATGGAGAATGTCGGAACCATTTAGGGCATAGAAGTGCTTAAATCCCTTCTCTATGGCTAAGGCACAGACGCCATGGGTCAGATCGGGTTGTACAAGAATTACTACTGGTTTGTCTCTCCTGCAGAGTTCCAGATAGTGCTGCCTGTTTAAAGGCATTAGCCATCTTAGGCTTATCTCCCGACCGGGGAAAGCTTTATCCAAAAGAGATAATTCTTTTTTGGTCACTTTTCCAAAGCGATAAAGGATACAGACCACCACTTTTGGAGTGTTCATATTTCCCTCTTATTATCACATATTCAAGATTTATCAACTAGCAGGCAACTCTACAAAGAATGTAGAGCCTTTACCCAGACCTTCCGATTCAGCCCAGATCTTGCCGCCATGAGCCGCTACAATTTCTTTGGCGATGAATAAACCGTAGCCGGTGGAATTGACATTTACCTTAACAGAATCTTTGCCGCGGCCGCCTTCTGTGAACAATCTTTTTTTGTCCTCGTCGCTGATACCGACGCCGGTATCTTTAACCGAGAATAATATTTTTCCATCTTTTTTTGACAAACTAATCTCCAAGCCGCCCGTTTGAGTGTATTTAATAGAGTTATCAATAATATTTCCTATAACATGTTTGCCTAATTGCTCTGCATCACCGATGAAAGTATAATTTTCATTTTGACCGATGTTCATTTCCAAAGACAGACCCTTGTCTTTTGCCTCTTTGGTGTGAGAAGCAATCTGATTCTCTATCATCTGACGAAAGTCAAAAGAGTCATGCTTATACTCGGTGGTGCCTTTCTTGAGATTAGAAGCGTCCAAAATACTTTTAATCGTCGCCACTCCCTCATCATTGTCGGCCAGAGCCATTTTTACCATCTCATTCATTCCAGGTGAAGTCTGGCCATAATCTCCTTCTAATATCCCAGAAAAAGCAGCCTTGCTTTTGGTCAGGTAACCCTTAATTTGATGGCTAATAAAGTGAATGAGACCTTGTTGCTTTTCATTTGCTACAGCAAGTTCCTCTCTCAAAGAGATTTCCTTTTTAACATTTCTGGTCAGATAAACGCTAACGATTGCTACCAAAACCAAATTTATGGTGTTAAGGATGATACTAGCCGTTCCGGAAAGGAAGGCGTATTGAGTAGCCACCAAGGTGATAATCGCCACAGACAAGGCTTGGGCGGTGAAGACTCGTAGATCAAAGGCGTGATAACGGACGATTAAATACCCCAGGTAGATCAACAGAACAGGCATTCCAAAGAGGCCATAAATTTCAAAATTATAGGCGTAACCAGCCAAATTCTCGTAATTAATCAATATGCTGGCGGCTAAGCCTGCCAGAAAGAAGAATAATAGAAAGAGGCTAACTCCAATACCCGCCAAGAGTGTTTCTCTTTTGGCCACCGGATCTGGCGCTCGTCTGTATTGGCCGATGGTAAATATGATTACCACTGCCAAGAAGATTGCCTCGGCATAGAAAAGATAATTGGTGACCAGTTCATTTTCAACAGCTTCGCAGGTATTTGCGTCAAAGCTGGTCAGGTTGAGTCCCAACAAGGTAGTAATGGCGGTTGGGAGCAATACGCACAATCCCAATATCTTTTGCCATATAGGAAGGTCTTTTCCTGTGGTAAAAGTATAAAGAAAGTAGTAAGAGAAGAAAAAAAAGATTAAAGAAATAAAATCCAGTAATGACCAAGTGAACATGGTGTTCTCCGCCCCGAGGAAAGAAAACCAAGTGCTTATGTCCAACAAGCACCAGACAGCAAAACTGACACAAACGATAAAGAGAGTTGAACTCGACAAGCTACGGCTTTTAGACAGAAGATAGATACCGAAAAGTAAAGCAATAAAAGCTGTTGGAATATGCGCATATATCAGAAGTCCTGAAGGTATCTGATTAATCAAAAAATCATAACAGTATTGTATATTTATGAAATGAGACATTATAAATTAATTATGTTTTATTTTTAATCTTTCAAGGGCATCTAACTCGTACTTCGGTATCTTATAATATCCCAACTTGCGTTTTTCTCTTAAGATGAGTTTCATATACTTCTGCAGTGCTCCCCTCTTCTCATAAAATTTTAGGCGTTTCTTCGGCACCGATCTAATATCTCTTAAGAGTTTCCGGCATATTTTTGACCCACACTTGCATTTCATCTGCCAGTCGGTCGGTGATATCGTCAGAGAATAATCGTATGTTATCTCCTCCCCCTTTTTTATGTCTCTCAGTGCAAAAAGTTCACTGGTATTTCTTATTCCCCCCGTTGGATCGCAGCTATGATTGAAGATTCTTGAAAATTTATTCAAATCCATATAAGTCTTTCTGCCGATCTGAAAAGGATCATCAATCATCTCTTTGTTGGCATTCAACCGATCAACCAGCTTATTCAGTGTCAATTCCTTCCCTTCCAATATCCAGATTCGCCTTCCTTTTTTAATATCCTCTTTGGCGAAGAGTCCTTTGCCGTATTTGTGAGTATCTTTTACTTCTAACTCAGGCGCTTTTTTGCGGTTTTTATTGATCATTCGCTTCCATTCGCTTTATTGTTCACTTCGGGAATGGCGCAGACTTCTCCTTTATCCAGAACATCTTCCGAACAATAAGTGGTGGAGCAATCATTTCCTAGACCATCACAACTGAATTTTTCGCAAGAATGTTCTTCCAGACATTTAGGAGCAACACGAGCGATTATTTCAACCTTTTTATATGGGGTCGTATCGCATTCCGGATCAATATCTACAGAGCAATCAGCCTTAAAGCAGGACTCTGTTTCTGTGTTGCAGACCGTGTTTGCTTCCACTAGAAAATTTTGGTTTAAGAAATAATCTATATAACGATAAACTACGACCGTTAATATGAGGATCAGTATGAATGCAAGTATATATTTTGCTCGTCTATCCATTTTTACGGTTTAAATTATAACACGGGTTTTCCCAGAGTTGTTCACCGGTAATCTTAGTAGTTCCATGGTTTCCATCGGGTGTGAGAGCCAAAATCTGTCATCCTCAATATCGGTCGGCTCAAGGGCAACTATCATGGGCTTTACCCCGCATTCTTGTTGAAGGCTAAGGAGGGCAGGCAAAATAACTTCCTTTGTAAATAATCCCTCTTTTCCTTTAATAAGAAAATTCTCAAAAAGAATGCCATTGCAAATAAACAAGGACAGAAATAATTTGTAATAGTCCCTGGGTCCATTACCGTTACCTTTTATCTTAAGCCATCCGGAAAGATCGTATGCCTTGTCTCTCAGCTTATGTTGGCTTTCTGTGAACAGCCTATGGTGAAAATCCACCAATAATTCTCCCCAACGGGTTTTGATCGAAGAAAGCGGTTTATTGTTGCTGTCGTTGAAATCTATGATGTTATGACACTCGAACATCTGCTCCCTCTTTTTATTATAGCCTTTGAAGAACGAAAGTCTCCCCAGGGAATATTTCCAGTCGTTCCTATTATTGAACTTGTCATCCAGATATTCCAGAATAACCGGCTGGAAGTCTTCAAAAGCATCTGCAGCAATGATGAAACGTCGAATTTCATGATTAAGAGTGGCGATATGTCGAAAGATGACTATATTTTTCTTCCCTCGCATTATTTCCGGCGTTCCTTCCGGCAGAATATTTGCTACTTTTTTTATCAGTTTCTCATCCGTCTCTCTCTTGATATACAGATCAAGAACTTCTTCCACCGGTGTGTATACGAGGTCATTGAATTTCTGTCGATCAGACATCAATTCATCTATTTTTCTCTCCATCTTTTCGTCAATTTTCATACTGATCTATTCCTTTCATTATTCCACAAGAACATCACATAGTAAAATGATTAGAGGGTTTGAGCTATAAGAACAGTACCAACAATCATAATACCTATAGCCGCAGCTTTATGTAGAAGGTGGATAGGTCTTATCTTCTCGTCTACCCATCTGGGAATGAAAATGGTCAGTATCGTTCCCAAAATGAACACAAAAGCCGGCTGGTAAGCATTTAGGATAGTAACAATGACTAGAGGGGCCAGAAGAGTGGCATAATCTCTGATTATGTAAGCAGTGGCATTAAGGGCCTCTCCAAGTATATTAACTCCGAATATTACTTTTCCATTTTCTTTTACCGACAGTATAAATTCTCTCCATGATTTTGGTCGAAAGGTTAATAGAAATATTCCATAAATGGCTAAGCCAACATGTTCCCAGAATATCGAAACGGCAAAAGAATTCTCAATGGTGACAAATTTAAATAAAGTTACTTGAGCCGCTTGAAAGAGCGTCGTTAAGACCATGAAAAACAGAACCCCGTATTTTATTCGCAATTTTCTTTTTTCTTCCTCTTTGAATTCAAGTGAAAGTATAATAGTTCCCACAATAATCAGTAGACATGCAAGCCCTTGTCGAGAGGTCAAAGTTTCTCCCAGAAGCAAGTAAGAAAAAAAATAAGTGAATACGGGAACAAGCAAAGACATGGGAATTACTATTGAAGCCTCATCCTTATTCAAGGCCATTAAATAAAAATATACTGCTGTGGCCAATAGCAACCCTCCAGTAATCTGAATTAATATTTGTTCAAGGCTAGCAAACAACTGGTCATGGGCGAAATAGAAGACAATTGGCATGACCACAAAGGAAAAGAGGGTCGAATAGACCATTAATACATTTACTGATGAAGGATGCTTGCTCTTCGATAGTAAGTATTTATCCTGATGGTTAATAACGGCCCACAGAATTGGTGGAATAAGGGCAAGTAATAGTATGGACATAGAATTTGGTTTTTAATAGAAAAACAATCCGATTAGTGGCAAGATAATCACCAGAAAGTTGTAAGGACTCTGGAGAATATATTGGCTAATGAAGTGAGGGCTTGGGTAGATAGCTCCGCCGGGCAGAATCACATAGAAGATGAAGATGGCTAAGATCACTGTAAGAACCATGATCAGGATATTCATCCACTTATAGCTACCACCGGAATAAGTCCTTGAGACTAATTTATTAGTAATACGATAACAGGCATAAAATATTAACCCGTAGACGATAAGGAGGACAAAAAAACGTCCACCTGCCATCGGTGCTAATGCCTCCAACTTTTTAATATAAAAGACCGGAATAGATTGCCATACAAGAGTGGCTGGGTAGAATGCTAAGACAAGGCTAAGTAAAATATTCATGCACCTATTATAACACGGGTTTTAAATAGTGCGGTGGCTTTAGTAGTGAGCATATTCAAGAAAAGTTTTGACCAATTTTAGTTGTAATTCCCCATCTTTTTTTGTTTTGTCTTTCTCCTCATAATTATGGACAATTGTTTTACATTGACCTGAGGGGTGAGCGACAGCTATTACTCGATGTGCAAGACCCTCGCTCTCTACAAGAACCATAAGATCATTATTTTGAGAAAAAGACATTGCTTTTAGGGCAATGTCTTTTTCTGAATAATTTGCACTTTCTTTATTTAAAATGAATTGGTCGTAACGGAGTTGTGTAAATTGAAACGAGTAATCATGTAAAATGGAGAGTATCTCTGTATAGAACTTAAATCTCGACTCATCACTGGTGGTAATAATTACCCTCCTTATTTTTTGTCTCTCCATAAAAATATTTAGGATTTACGAGCATAATATTAATACTCCAATCATTGTTGTCAAACACTAATAACAGCTATACAATGCTATGGGTGGTTTGTAAAATGAGGTTATTAATAAATAACATCAAAATTTGCCAATATTGACTTATTTCCTGAAGTTGATTAAATTAAATAGATTGATTTGTCAATAATTATTAACACCATGTTAATTGAGAAATTAGAAAAATTTGGTTTGTCGAATAAAGAAGCGAAAGTGTACCTATCTCTTCTAGAACTAGGCACGTCTGTTGTTAGCGATGTTGCCAAAAAATCACAAATTAATAGAAGTACGGCTTATGTGTTACTTGAAGCTTTGGCAAAATATGGATTAGTTAGTATTTCTGAGAGAAAAAATGTCAGATTGTATACTCCTGCCCCACCAGAGAGAATCATTCAACTACTTGAGGAATCGGTAAAAAAATACACTGAACTTGTCGGAACTGCTCACAACATATTGCCGGAATTAAAGTCTATGTATGTTGGCGTAGGTCCAAAACCTAAAGTTCAATTTCTTGAGGGCGTTGAAGGAATCAAGACTGCTTATGAAGATACCTTGACTGCAACCGAGACGATCAGAGCTTATGCATCAATTGATGATATGCATGCCACAATACCAGGCTACTTTCCAGAATATTACCAACGTCGCGCAGCAAAAGGTGTCAAAATAAGGGCCATTTTCCCAGATACTCCGGAAGCAAAGGATCGTATTAAATTTAATAAAGAAGAAGCTCGGGTAGCTTTTCTCGTTCCAAAAGATAATTACGGATTTACTCCAGAAATCAATGTATACGACAATAAGATTATATTCATGTCGTTGGTGGAGAGATATGCTTTAATCATTGAGAGTGCAGAGTTGGCAGATGCATTAAAAAAAATGTTTGAGCTTTCATGGAAAGAAGCCGAACGCTTGAATCATGAATAAATAATGGAAAATAACAATACAATTAAAGAAACACCGTTAATTGAAGCAAAAAACCTCAAGCAGCAGTACCATCTCGGTGGAGCTTTTATAAAGGACGAAAGTAAAAATCCTTTCGGTACGATCAAGGATGTGAGGAATTGGTACCTTTTTCAAGAAGCAAACCGGCTTAAAGTTGATAAGCTGGTACTGATTACTTCTGGAAATAATGGCTATAGTTTAGCCCAGTTAGTAAAAGGTAGTTCGATAAAGGTGGTAAGTGTTGTGGACAGGAATCTATCGGAAGAAACAAAAGAATTGTTAAGGAAAGTCACATATCAAGTCATAGAAGTTAATTTAGACCACAAAATATTACGTCCAGAGGAGCTTGTTGCATTTGCGCGCGAGAAAGATGACGAAGTGATTTGGGATGTTACGAATGGTTACGAGGAGAATTATTTAAAGGTGATGAATGAGATATTAAATAAAGTGAAAACCAACTATATCGTTGTACCCGTGGGCAGTGGAGGTATATATATAGGCATGGTCCAGGCGATTGAAAATGCAAAACTGTCCACAAGAATCATCGGTATTGGCGTTCAAAATACGAGTCACAGCTTAGCAGATAAACTTTCAACTCCATGGACACCATATGCGAAGGCCTTAGAACACTATCAAAATTTGGGCCATCCAATTTATCGATTAACAGAAGGAGAGGTTAAGAAAAATTACCAGACATTCAAGAATATTATTGACTGTGAGCCTTCTTCAAGCGTAATATTTGCTGCACTTCAGAAACATTCATTCAAACCGACTGATATTGTAGTGTTTTTAAATTCAGGAAAAACATTTATAAATGAAATCAAATTAAAGTAGGTTTTTTTATATTCCCTCCCTCTTCAATTCCTCCACCAGCTTCCGGCCTTCTTTGGAGAGTTTCTTCGGCATCTCAATCTTTACTCGAATCATCAGATCCCCACGTCGTCCGCCGCGATCGCTCGGAACACCCTTCCCTTTGACACGGAGGATTTCGCCGAAAGTGATGCCTGCAGGAATCTTGACTGTCACTCTCCCATCAAGTGTTTCGATTGGGGTATCTTTTCCGAGAAGGGCGTCACTTAATTTTATATTTAGATCCATGTAAAGATTCTGACCGTCTTTTTTAAATACAGCATGAGGACGGACATGAATTTTTACATAAAGATCGCCGGGGGTGCCACCGGAAACGGCCTCGCCTTCACCTGAAAGACGGATCATTTCGCCGTGATTGATACCAGAAGGAACTCTGATTTTAATCTCCACTTGTTTACGCTGAATTCCCTCGCCTTTACATACCTTACATTTTTCTTTTGGCACTTTGCCGGTGCCGTGACATTCGGGGCAAGTGACGACAGTATTGAATGTGCCGAGGAACGATCGCCGAGATTCGTGAATCTGGCCTTGACCATTACATGTTGGACAAGTTTTTAATTCCGTTCCCGGTTCTCCTCCGCTTCCATGACAATGATTGCAGACTGAAGTCTTGGTTAAGAGAACACTTCGTTCCGTGCCGAAAACGGATTCGTTGAATGGGATTTCTAGGTCGATGGAAATGTCCCTGCCCCGAGCTTGTCGAGGGGGTCGGCCTCGCCCACCAAAGAAGTCACCAAAGATATCACCCAAGTCAAAGTCTTGGAATTGGCTGGCATCAAAACCGGAGAAATCAAAGCCGCCCGCACCTTGTCCTGAGCCTTGCGAAGGATCCCCATACATATCGTACTGTGCCCGTTTCTTGTCATCAGAAAGAACGCTGTAGGCCTCACTAGCCTCTTTGAACTTGGTGTCATCACCACCGCCCTTATCCGGATGATGTTTATGCGCCTGCGTGCGAAAAGCCTTCTTGATCTCATCTTTTGAGGCCTTTCTATCTACGCCCAGAATATTATAATAATCTTTTGCCATTTTTTAGTTAAGTAAATGAAGTAATCGTTCCACCAAACAACCCCTTTCTCAGCCCGCATAAAACTCTGGTGAGTTTTTGCTTCGCTCGTCGATCAAGAAAATAATGCGCCAAAAACTTCCTCTTCCGTCGAACTCGCTTCGCTCAAACAGTCTCCTCCAGAGCCGAAAATTTTTGGCTGTTATTTTCTAATCTCCTGCGCAGGCTTCGAAAGAGCTTGTTTGGTTGCGCTTTCACGCAAGTTTAGCCGCGCCACTACACAAAAACCATGCAATACCCAATCGTCCAGGTTGTTCCCGGAGAGCTCGTGAACGACTCTTCCGAGTCAGCAGAGGAGGAAAGTCGGGCAGGAGCGATACGGGCCACACCAGACTATTGTGTCCCCTCCTCCTTCTTCTCCTCCTTCACCTCCGCATCTGTAACTTTTTCTTCTGCTGGTTTCTGATCGCCGGCAGGGTTTGCTTGCGCTTTACTCATCGCTTCCCCAATCTTCTGCATCTCGGTAGATAGTTCCTCGCTGGTTTTTTTCAAGGCTTCAAGATCGGAACCATCTTTAGCTGCCCGAAGGGCAGCGATTTTTCCTTCTACACCTGTTTTCACGTCAGCTGGTATCTTGTCACCAGCGTCTTTAACCGCTTTCTCCGCTGTGTAGATCAATTGCTCCGCCAAATTCTTTGCCTCCACCTCTTGTTTTTTCTTCTCATCTTCAACCTTATTAGCTTCCGCATCTTTCTGCATCTTTTCAATATCTTCTTTTGAAAGACCCGAGCTTCCTTGAATAGTGATGGATTGCTCTTTACCACTTGCCTTATCTTTAGCTTTTACATGCAAGATTCCATTCGCATCCACATCAAAACTAACTTCTACTTGCGGCATTCCGCGTGGAGCTGGCGGAATGCCGTCCAAGATGAATTTGCCGAGTGATTTATTATCTTTAGCCATTGCTCTCTCTCCCTGCACCACATGAATTTCTACCGAAGTCTGATTGTCAGCGGCAGTTGAAAATATTTGTGAGCGCGAAGTTGGAATGGTCGTATTTCTATCAATCAATTTTGTGGCCACATTTCCCATCGTTTCAATACCAAGAGAAAGTGGAATAACATCCAGGAGAAGAACATCTTTCACATCGCCACCGAGAATACCTCCTTGAATGGCCGCGCCGAGCGCCACTACTTCATCGGGATTTACTCCAAGATGCGGTTCCTTGCCGAAATATTCTTTCACTCTTTGTTGCATTTTCGGCATTCTAGTTTGTCCCCCAACGAGAATAACTTCATTAATTTCATTTAGTTTGAATGGCGAAGCTTCCAGTGCCCGCTTAGTAATCTCCATCGCCCGATCAATGAATTCTTCGGTCAATTCCTCAAGCTTGGCTCGAGTCATTTTTATCAGAAAATGCTTAGGGCCTTCGGCGCCAGAGGTAATGAAGGGAATGTTCACCTCTGTCTCTGTGGCCGTAGAAAGCTCAATTTTAGCCTTTTCTGCGGCCTCATCAAGGCGTTGCTTGGCCAAAGGATCACCCAAGACATCAATACCCTGATCCTTCTTGAATTCTTCGGCTAGCCACTTGATAATCTTCTGATCAATATCGCGACCGCCGAGGTGGGAGTCTCCATCGGTTGACTTCACTTCAATAACATCGCCTCCGACTTCCAAAATGGAAATGTCAAAGGTACCACCTCCAAAGTCGAAGACAGCGATTTTTTCATCTTTCTTTTTATCAAAGCCGTAAGCGAGGGCGGCCGCTGTTGGCTCGTTAATAATTCTCATAACACTCAGCCCGGCAATTTTTCCGGCATCTTTTGTCGCTTGTCTTTGCGAGTCGTTGAAATAAGCTGGCACGGTAATGACCGCTTCGGTAATTTTTTCACCAAGACGAGCCTCTGCATCAGTCTTTAATTTCTGGAGGATCATTGCCGAAATTTCTTCCGGTCGATACCATTTGTCGCCCATTTTTACTTCAATACCACCGTTTGAAGATTTTCTACTCTCAAAGGGTACAGATTTAATATCTTTTTGTGCCCCGGGCTCATCATAAGTGTGGCCAATGAAGCGCTTGATTTGAAAGATGGTATTTTGCGGATTGGTGACAGCCTGGCGCTTTGCTAAAAGCCCCACCAATCTTTCTTTTGTTTTTGATTCGGCCACTATTGACGGTGTGGTGCGAGCGCCCTCAGCATTTTCCAAAATCTTCGGGCTTCCCGCTTCCATCACCGCTACGGCCGAGTTTGTTGTTCCAAGGTCGATTCCAATTATTTTAGACATACTTTAATTAGTATTAGAGATTAATAAGGTAAGTAAGGGCGCGAAGGCTACAACTTTAAAACAGACTAAGACTTGGGCAAGCGCCCCGGAGCGGTCTGTTTTAAAGTTCGTAGACGAGCGTCCCGAACTTACTTATTCGGCCCCCTAGTTTTTTGAGTGGAAAAAAATTCCGCTTCTCGAAATAAATTTGAAACGTAAGGTGAAGGAATAAGATTTTCTATTTCGGTGTAATCCGTCGGAACAACTTCCCCTTTCAATAAAAATCTACCTTCGGATAAGGTTTCTTCAATTATATAAACATTCTGGCTTTCCAGATTCTCTCTTTGTTCTCTAAGGTTCTGGGATTCCTCGGCGGTCAGAATCTTTTTTCCGAGAAATTTAGCATTGTTGAATAGATCAAATACGACAAAAGTAGCCAGAGTTCCATATTCTGTCTCTCGTAGAAAGATAGCTGATTTTTGGCTGTGATTTTTGACTAATTCAAGCATTCCTTTATTTATTGTTGAAGGGGTTCGACCCCTCAAAACTATTCAAATATCTTGACTAGGGCTGGCCTGATCACCTTTTCCTTCATCTTATACCCTTTTTGAAGCACTTCGGCAAGGGTGTGTTCTTTCTCGTCACCTTTTTTAGTCACTGCGGCAATAGAATGATGGAAATTAGGGTCAAATGGGTCACCCACTTCTCCAAACGAGGTGACGTCATACTTAGCTAAAACTGTCTGAAATTGCTGGTAGACGCTCTCGAGTCCTGCGAGCCAATCTTTCGGAACATTCTCCTGACTTTTTCCGTGATGGAGTGCGGCGTCAAAACTATCTAGAATAGGAAGCATCTCCTCTACCATTTTTGCTTCTGCAAATTTCAGATACTCGCTTTTTGATTCCTCGTCTCGGCGTCGAGCATTTATGAATTCCGCTTTATCTCTCTGCCAATTTTCCAAATATTTCTGCTTTTCCGCCACTGCCACTTTTAACTTCTCTCGAAGTTTCTTCAATTGGTCATTCCCAGACAGCTCCTCGCCATCCTCGTTCGTTTCAACGAATTCTTCCTCTAAATCTTCATTTTTAATATCTTTGTCTTTCATAATCGTTTATCTAAGACTTCTCGCTCCATCATGAGTATTGCAGGTGTTTTGAAAACTCCTCCAGCCGCATTACTCTTTCTTGCCTGCGGGTGACGCCCTGTAACGATGCTACTTTAGTAATAGTAGCTACCGTGTATA
>JADGRH010000003.1 GCA_017881075.1 Minisyncoccota bacterium
TATACACGGTAGCTACTATTACTAAAGTAGCATCGTTACAGGGCGTCACCCGCAGGCAAGAAAGAGTAATGCGGCTGGAGGAGTTTTCAAAACACCTGCAATACTCATGATGGAGCGAGAAGTCTTATGTTATAATTCTCCCAATGAACGACAAACACAATCACTTAAAAATTCGCATTGCGGTTTCTGGTGCGGCTGAAATGGGATTTCTGGGGCAGGTTGCCTATGACAAAGCCAAGGAAATCGGTCGCGAAATAATTCGCCAAAGTGGTATTTTAGTTACCGGTGCTACCACCGGTTTTCCGATGTGGGCGGCAATGGGAGCCAAGGAAGAAAAGGGCATTTCCGTCGGCCTTTCTCCGGCCGAAAATGAAGTAGAACATGTTGAAACTTATCGACTGCCTCTTGATTATATGGATCTGATTATTTACACCGGTTTTGGCTATCCCGGCCGTGATCTTTTAATGACTCGCACTGCCGATGCTCTTATCATTGGTCCCGGACGAATCGGCACCATCCACGAATTCACCATTGCGTATGAAGACCAAAAACCAATCGGAGTATTAACCGGCGACTGGGAAGATACGGATGAAGTGATTAGACACATAATAGATAAAAGTCATCGACCAAATGACAAAGTGGTCTTTGAAGAAGATCCGGTCAAATTAGTTTCGCGAATAATGAAGATGGCAAAAGAAGACAAAGAACGCCATCGCTACGTCTACAAAAACGACGACCATATAGGTGGGACGATAGGCGACAGAATTCTTTAAGAGATTTTCGCAACTATGCGATTGAAAGTAGCGGGAGATTCTTGGGCCAGAATAGCCAGAGTTTTTCGGTCGTAAGCTAAATTATTTTTCTTCAGAGCGCCGATGAATTTACTGTATGAGAGATTGTGTTCTTTCAGAGCGGCGCTAATGCGAACATTCCATAATTTACGAAAATCGTTCTTCTTGTCGCGACGGTGAGCGAAGGCGTAAGTACCGGCATGAGAAATAGCTTCAATGGCCTGACGCTCCTTGGTGCTACGTCCAAAACGATAGCCTTTAACTTGCTTTAAAACATTTCTCCTAGTTTTGAGAGCGTGGACTCCCTTCTTTACTCTTGTCATGATATTTAAGCGGTGATAAACCTTGAGCGGCTTTTATTGCTAATCTTGAAAGGGACGCTTCGATTACGCGCCATTTGCTTGGAGCTTGATTCCTTAGCATTGAAATGATTTTGCCCTGGTCTACGAGCAAGAAGCTTGCCATTTTTGGTTACTCTTATTCTCTTTGAATATGATTTGTTGGTTTTCATACTTTTTCGATAATAATACTTAAGCCCTTCGGACTTTTTTTGGCCGGATCGGCAATCTTATATTCTTCGGTTAGGAGCTTTAATATACGCTCCATCCTTCCTTTTAAGAAATCTTGATCAAGGTATTTGGCTCGGCCGGGCAAGAATAAGTCTATCTTGATGCGATGCCCCTCCTTCAGCCATTCGGAGGCCTTTTTTGCTTTCAGGACCAGATCGTGCTCTCCGGTGCCCAACTTTACCTGTAGGCCCTTTACTTCAACGGTATGGGTGCGGGCCTTGGAATGCTTCAATTTTTTGTTTTCGTCGTATTGAAACTTACCATAATCCATTATTTTTGCAACCGGCGGCTTGGCATTCGGCGAGATCTCAATAAGATCAAGGCCCACTTCAGTGGCCCGTTTCAAGGCATCCGAGAGGCTAATAACCCCCATATTGGCTCCATCATGGTCAATGACCCGCAATTCGGCGGCTCTGATTTGATGATTGATTCTAGTTTGAGGGGTGGCCAAGATTTATGAAGAGGGAATTAAGATTATTGGTATCATATCACCTCGGGGTCTTTTTAGCAAAATACTTCTATAGTAAGCCTTACGAACATTATACACTCTGCTATAATTATTGGTATCAATTGAACTTAAACTATAATGCTTACTCTTAATGAGAGACATAGGTTGGGGCGGAAAACTTACTGGCTATTTTTTTTGAAGAATAGTGTCGGCGCCATCCTTTTCTTTGGCGCCGCCATTCTTTTCCTGATCCTTTCTTCTATTGGTTCAGAGACATTGACCGGTAGTCTCAATCTCACGAATGATGGCGTTCGCACCGCGCAGGCCTTCCTCGTCTTGGGACTCTTGGCTACCTCCTCCGCTTTTATTCTTCTTGGCGCTATTTCCGCTATATGGACTTGGTATGAATATAAAAGTTACACCTTTATTTTGGATGACCATGCTCTGGAAGTTTCGCGAGGCATCATCACCAAAGAAAACATCTCTATTCCATATCATCACATTGAAGATATCAATCTTGAGCAGAGCCTTTTTTATCAGATGATTGGCGTCTGTCGATTGGTCATAATGACTGCTGGCCGAGGCACTAACCAGGACGATTACCAAGATCAATCCGAGGGAATTCTACCGGCCATTGATATTGAGATGGGGCACGAGATTCAAAAAACAATTATGAAAAGATCAAACTATCAGGAGGTGATTAATGTTAATCCATCACCAGAGGTTAGACCTCCGATGGGATAAATCGGTGGAGATGGTGGAAGTTGAATCCACGTGCAGTCAAGACTTTAAAATGTTTCTACAAAGTATAGTTAATCTTTTTGTTCAAGTATTTATTTTGAACAATTTAAGAAAGATAAGTATTAGACCAACAGAACCTTATCTTTCCGATCTCTATTATTCGGGCTCTCTCGCAGAGCGGCGAGAGGTCCTATTCCGAAGATATAACACTCGGTGAGCGATTACGGAAGGCCCGCTCTCGGGTGTCACTTACGCTTTAGAAGCGTAGGCGAAAGCAAAGTCATTCGCCGTAAAGTACGGAGAAGCTTTAGCCACTAAGTTTTTTGCACTTAGGTTTTCTCACAGATTAAGGAGTTATGAGGGCTCCACTTTGCGCATATTTAGAGTGATTTGGCTGTCGATGCCTGTCATCCCCGAATTGCGAAGCAATTCGCCCCGAGTTTTTATCGAGGGGCTCCCGCACAATTCACGAATGACTGACTCAACTATTGATTTTTCAAAGTCCTTCTGATCTCTCGATCAGTATCGCGTTTCTTCAGATCCTGCCGCTTATCAAATTTTTTCTTACCTCTTACGACGGCTACCTGAACCTTTATCTTACCGGCTTTATTATACACTGAAATAGGCACAATTGTCAACCCCTTTTTAGCTTCATTATTGGCCAATTTAGTGATTTCGGACTTTGTGAGGAGCAATCGGCGGTTGCGTATCGGCTCGTATCCTTTGGGGGTGTTGGCCACTTGATATGGCGGAATCTGCATACCCAGAAGATAGGCTTCGCCACCACGTACGCTAACGTGCGCGGCGGTAAGCTCTCCGCGTTTTTGTCGCAGAGACTTCACCTCAAAACCAAATAGCTCGATCCCAGCTTCAAAGCTCTCCAGAATCTCGTAATTAAGGCCGGCTTTTTTGTTTTGGACTAAATTCGACATACAGGTATAATAGCAGTTTATCATGGCTATTTTTGATCAAAAACCAAAAAAAACTCTTAGACCTTCACGTAAAAAAGGTCCGCTAAGTCGATTGCCCGGAGGGCGCAACCCTTTGTTTGGCAATGTGTTGATGACGGTTATTATCTTTATCATTTTGATCGCCTCATACGCTTTCATTACCGATAATAATTCAAATACTCAAACTATAAGTATCTCCCAACTGGCCCAAGACATCATTGGAGGAAAGGTAACGGAAGTGGCTGTAAGTGGAGACGATCTCTCTGTTACTTATGCGGATAAAAGCGTTAAGAGTTCAAAGAAAGAAGTAGCAAGTTCTTTATCACAGACTCTGGTGAATTATGGAGTGACTAAAGAAGATCTGGCCAAGGTCAACATTGCAGAGAAAAATTCCACAGGCTTTACTTATTGGCTTATCAACTTAGCTCCTTTTATTTTCCCAATTCTTTTCATTATTTTTTTCCTCTGGTTTCTGTCGCGACAAGTGAAAGGGGCTGGCATGCAGGCCTTTACTTTCGGTCAATCAAAAGCGCGCCTGACTTCACCGACTGATAAAAAACAACGGGTTACCTTCAAAGATGTAGCTGGTGCCAAAGAAGCCAAAGAAGAACTTTCTGAAATCGTGGATTTTCTAAAAAATCCGAAAAAGTTTTTAGATATTGGTGCCAGAATTCCGAAAGGAATTCTATTAATGGGTGCACCCGGCACGGGCAAAACCCTCCTGGCCCGTGCCGTCGCCGGCGAAGCCGGCGTGGCCTTCTTTTCTATTTCTGGATCGGAATTTGTGGAAATGTTTGTTGGTGTCGGGGCTTCACGAGTGCGCGATCTTTTCAGTTTAGCCAAACAAGCCGCTCCGGCCATTATCTTTATGGATGAAATTGATGCTGTAGGAAGAGTGCGGGGCAGTGGCATGGGTGGCGGAAATGATGAGAGGGAACAGACTCTAAATCAAATTCTAGTTGAGATGGATGGCTTTGAACCGAATGAAAAAGTAATCATGATGGCGGCCACCAATCGCCCTGATGTTCTGGATCCGGCCCTACTTCGTCCTGGCCGTTTTGATCGCCGAGTGACAATTGATATGCCAGACAGAGAGGATAGGGAAGCGATTTTAAAAGTGCATTCAAAAGAGAAACCGTTCGGAGAAGATGTAAATTTGCGAGTGATTGCCGAGAGAACCCCAGGATTTTCCGGAGCGGATCTTTACTCGCTAATGAATGAAGGAGCCATCCTCGCCGCTCGCGAAAATCGTACAAAAATTACCCAATATGATCTTATCCGTTCAATTGAAAAAGTAATGCTTGGGCCAGAGAGACGCAGTCACATTCTTTCTAAAAAAGAAAAAGAAATTACTGCCTACCATGAAGCCGGTCACGCTTTGGTGGCCTCTGTGCTTCCTTACGCCGATCCGGTTCACAAAATTTCTATCATCTCCCGCGGCCGGGCTGCGGGCTACACCCTGAAGCTTCCGATAGAAGAGCGTAGGCTTCAATCAAAGAATGAATTTTTGGATGATATCGCCGTTTCTTTGGGAGGATATGTAGTGGAGAAAAAGATTTTCGGCGATCTGACTACCGGCTCATCAAATGACCTGCAAGTCTCAACAGCTCTGGCGCGCGACATGGTTACTAAATATGGAATGTCGGACAAGATCGGACCAATTGCCCTAGAAGGTACGGGTGGCCGAACTTTGTTTGGAAGGGGAGTGGAAGAGAGAGAATATTCTGAAGATGTTGGAAAACTAATTGACTCCGAAGTCTCCAAGATTATGATGGATGCTTTCAAAAAAACTGAAACTATCATTACCGAAAAACGATCGATTCTTGACGCCATCGCCAAGGAGCTCATCGAAGCCGAAACCCTAGAACGCGAAGCTTTTGAAAAAATCTTAATTGCCAACGGCATCATTCCAAAGAAAAAGAAAGATATTGAGCATCAGGAATAAGGGGTTGTAATACTTTAAAAGAAGTCACGTCTCCCATACTGAAGCGTTTCGTTACAATAAATTTTTCAATAAATTTAATGCGCGCGAAATACTTTAATAAGCCTCCAAAAAGCCGCTTTATGAGCGGTTTTTTTGGTGGTTTTTATCTTTTTTTGATGGAGAATTCATTGTAAATTTGTTCTAATACTTGACTTTTATTATTAGAGAGACTAATATAACAATATTGTTATATATGGTCGAAACAAATTATGCTAGAAGACTCAAAAATACTCTGGATTATCGATTGGGGTGTAATAGGGCGAAAAAATTGGGCAGAAAAGGAAAGAAGAAAATATGAAAGAGTAAACGGATCAGATTATGAATTATTTGCTAGGAAACTTAAATGGTTCCAAGGCAGGCATATTTCTGATCTCATAAAGATGGAGGATATGGAACAGATAGGCAAAAATGAGGACGGCTACAAGTTAAATCTACAAGTAAAAAAGAAAACAATAAGAATATTTGGATTCTTGGAAAAAGACCATTTGGTATTTCACCCCTTTCTTTTTCTGATAAAGAAGACTAATCAAATAACTTTAATGGATTTGAGGACTTTTGAAGAAAGAATAAAAAAATATGAAAAATAAAAAAAGAAAAAATAATATGGATAGGAAAGATGATTTTAGGTTTGAGGTAGCCAATCTTATCACCGAGGTACGATATCATTACAAGCTTACCCAAGTCCAACTGGCTAAGAAGATGAAAACTCAGCAGCCAAGTATTGCCCGAGTAGAGAGTGGAAATATACTGCCAAGTCTAAGCTTCTTAGAACGATTAGCTGATTCTTTAGGTACATATCTTATCGCTCCGAAATTTGGTTTTATGGAAGAACAAATAAAAAATTTCACTCATAACATAAACACTCATAGTTCCTCAAGAGCCCAAATTCTTAATACTCACAACGGCATTCAAATTAGCTTCATTCAGACCAGCTATTTTGAGCATTGGCCAGACGTATTAGTAATGAGATAAAGTATCTATTCATGAAAAACATAAAATCAAAGAGTAAAATCGAACATCTATGGACAATTGCATGTAGCTCATCTTCTATAGATGGAGAAACCAATAATGTTTCCCTATTTAATATTATTGAAGAGGTGGGTATACAATTACAGCCCCCTGTCGGACAAGTGATTGATTTTGAAGAAAAAAAAGCTTTTCCATTACAAATGGAGATAATTTCTTTATGGAAAAGATTGGTAAATGACGTCGACATTGCTTCGGATATAAAAATCGAACTGCTTGACCCAAATAATAAAAAGCTTCAAGAAATGCCCTATCGTCTGGAGATTAAATCCCAACACCAGAGAATGCGCATGCGCATAAGGGTTAATGGAATGAATTTTACAGGCCAAGGCGAATATCATTTTTCCGTCCTTGTTAAAGAGGAAGAGGGTGACAACTTTCAAGAAGTGGCCAGAATCCCACTCTTGGTAAAGATTGCTTCTCTCACCGGTCCACAATCTCTGTAAAGATAAATTACAGTTTAATCTTATTGGTAGTAAACAAAATTCTCGGTGCGAGTGCTAGGATTCGAACCTAGGACCGGGCGTGTATAAGACGCCTGCTCTACCAACTGAGCTACACTCGCGATTTTCAGATATTACCATATTTTCTAAGCTAATTTCATTTATCCCCAGCCCTCTATTGACGCCCCTAGCATTTCATATCGCTCTATGCTATTCTTTTAAGTGAGGGAATTAACTCTAAGTTTTATTAATAAATATTTTTTCTATGTCTAAAAATCATTACAGACTGATTTTATCAGTTTTATTTCTTGGTGCTTTCTTTTTCGCTCACGGAACGTCGGCTCAAACTATTCCGCCGACCATTCTTACTGTAGATATGAGTGTCGGTTCCACCGACGCTTCTACAGGGGGCCAGGTAACCATGCTCCAGGATTTTTTGCGAGCGACGGGCTACTTTAATCGCTCGTCCACTGGTTACTTCGCCTCTGTTACCAAGGCTTCCGTAAAGCATTTTCAAAGAGATAATAATATCTCTCCGGCAGAAGGATTTGTCGGACCTATCACTAGAGCTAAGATTGCTCTTTTAAGTACTGGAGGTACGGGAGGTATTGGGATTATTGGAGGTATTGATCCCATCACCGTCCTTACTCTACCCGCAAGTTCCTCAACAATGGTAAACGTCTCATCGCGCGCTCAAACCTTAAGTGGTGACGGTGTGGCGATTTCAGGTTTTACTATTAGTGGAAATGGAGGAGGTTGCGGCAGTGCTCTAAATAATGCTGTTAATTGTGGAGCACTATTAATAGAAAGAAAGCAAGTTCTTATTCGCGGTCTCGGACCGACTCTTCTAAACTTCGGAATCAGTAATGCATTGGTAGATCCTACAATCTCGCTCAGGGACAGTTCCGGTCATGAGATTGCTTCCAACGATAATTGGGGAGACGCAGATAGGGCAACTATTCAAGCCAATAACTCGATTGGACCTCTCAACAATAGCGAATCTGCTATTCTCGCTACTCTTGGTCCGGGTTCTTACACCGTAATACTGTCCGGGAATAATATAAGCAACAATAATAATATTGGGACGGTGGAAGTATATGACATTGCGGGTGATGCCGAACTAACCAGTGTCAGCACCCGAGGAAGAGTTGATGGAGGTGATGATGTACTCATCAGCGGCATGATCGTCAGATCAAACACCAATCAATCACAGACCTTCGTATTCAGAGGAATTGGTCCATCCCTCGCGAGCTCTGGGTTGACCGGAGTGATGAGTGATCCGACAATAACACTTTATGATTCTGCTGGCACAGCAATTGCTACAAATAACGATTGGATGAGCGGCGGCAACCAATCAGACGACGAAGCAAGGATCCGAGATCTGGGACTAACCCCATCGAACGACAGAGAGTCCGCTTTAATTAAAACTCTTCCGCCGGGGGCCTACACCATTGTTCAACGCGGAGCAAATAATAGTACGGGACTAGGATTGGTAGAGATCTATAAGGTAGCAGGAGTAAATGTTGTAGCTTGCATCAGCACTACTCCTCAGGGGCAGTCACAGGGGCAGTCAATAGATTGCGGGCCAGAGATAACTTCGATTAGTCCATCTAACGGTCCTGTGGGCACCGAAGTAGTCATTTACGGCTCAGGATTGACCACCTCTACCAATGTTAAATTCGGTTCAGGAGTGATTTCTTCGCCTACTTATCTTACAGCTCCTGATACTGGTATTATTTCCATTGCTTTTCCTGTTCCAGGCTTTCTACAATTAGCATGTCACTACTTAAATCCTCCTTGTGAAGCTCTCACCCCCCAAGTAACGCCTGGCGACTATCCTGTCTCTGTCACAAATAGTAACGGCACCAGTAATTCCAAGACTTTCACAGTCACATCTGGTAGCGCAAATAGTCACACCGGCACCCTCACAGCCAACCCTAATCCCATCATTACTAATGAAACCCTCGGCGTTACCACTTTAAGTTGGACTACCGATAGCCCATTGGTTGAAGTCCATGTCAATTCTCCTAGTGGTGCTCTTTTTGCCCGCGCTGGCGGTAGTGGCAGTGCTCCTACCGGAATGTGGGTAGGGAATAATAGCAAATTCTATCTTCAAGATGTTTCTAATAATTATTCTCTGACAACCGAACACACCTTGGCCACTCTGACCGTGACGTTGAGTGCTCTTCCTCCCTCAAACGCTCACCCACCAGTTGGATATTTTGACAACATCACTACAGACGGCCTCGCTCTCGGGTGGGCCTATGATCCGGATCAATCTGTCACTTCCATTCCAGTTCACTTCTATATTGACGGAACATACGCAGGACAAACTACTACCAACACATCAAGACCGGATGTCAATCAAGCGTTCGGAATAACGGGCAATCATGGTTACTCCTGGAGTATCCCCAACTCTTATCGAAATGGAGTGACGCATCAGATGTCGGTCTATGGTATTGATATCGGTGGGAACGGCAGCACAAATAGTCAGCTGACCAATTCTCCAAGAAGTTTTAATCTCACGGTTTCTACTCCTCCTCCAACCGCCTCCTTCACCATCAATGGCTCACATGATGTTACTGTCAATGTCGGAGAGGCCCTTAATTCCAGCTGGAGCTCAACCAACGGAATTAGCTACAGCTCAACTTATACCAATAGCTGTACCCCTGGCGGTGTCGGAACTGGAGGCATAAACACCGCTTCCGGAAACAGCATCGGCTATCCTGACGCAAGTATGGCTGGCTGTGACTTCACTATTACTTACCGAGTAGTGGGAGCTAACGGTCAGGTGGCTACGGCTGTAGTTGTGGATCATGTTAGGCCGGCTACTACTCTCAATGCTCCCACCGCCTCCTTCACCATCAACGGCTCACACGATGTTACCGTCAATGTCGGAGAGGCCCTTAATTCTAGTTGGAGCTCAACCAACGGAATTAGTTACAGCTCAACCTATACCAATAGCTGTACACCTGGAGCTACCGGAACTTGGGGTGCAAACACTGCTTCCGGAAACAGCACCGGCTATCCCGACGCAAGTATGGCTGGCTGTGACTTCACTATTACTTACCGAGTAGTGGGAGCTAACGGTCAGGCTGCTGCCGCTTCAGCCACAGATCATGTTGTGGGTACACACGCTTCAAACATGTCTGCTCATACCCAGACCGCCAATGTCCTCGATGCTCTGAAAAGTTTTATGGCCAGTGTTGATTTTCAAAATCAAACTGCTAATACCACTACCGTAATTAATCAGTTACTGAACAATCTGAAATCTCTATTAACTTATTAACCAACAGATAAAAATGAAAAAAATCTTCCTACTGAGTTTCGCGCTTATCGGCTTCCTGTCGCTATCTCATCTTGTTGCCGCGGAACCTATTCCTCCGACGATTCTCACTGTTGATCTGCATGATTACAGTTATCCACCAGAGGCTTCTACCGATGCCAATAGTGGGGGACAGGTGAGCATGCTTCAGAATTTTCTGAACACCGCTAATTATATGCATGGAAATGTCAGCGGATATTTCGGTTCCATTACCAAAAACGCAGTCGTTGATTTTCAGACAAGAAATGGCCTCTTTCCTGCAAATGGATATGTAGGGCCAATAACCAGAGCAAAAATTGCCACCGGAATTTATGTAGTAAATCCGGGTAATCTCAACGGACCACGAATCTCCTCTCTCTCCTCTTTCTCTGGAGCTATTGGTAGTCATTTAACAATATATGGATCGGGATTCACATCAACCGGTAACAATGTACATATAGGTGACAATGTTGTAAACAATCTCTCATCAACTGGTAATTCTATTTCTTTCTCTGTGTCATCGTCTGTGACATTAGGATTCCATGGATTGTATGTCGAAAATAGTAACGGCGGTCCTAGCAATATAATGAACTTTATTGTCCTTAGTAACTCCCAAATTGGTGCTCCCAATCTCTCTTCTCTCTCTCCGAACCCTGCTCCCGTAAGCTCAGAGGTGGATGTTAACGGGTCTGGACAAATAATGAGCACCATCTTCTATCCCGTCTTAACAGATAACGGATGCAGCCCAGCTATAGTGCCGATTCATTTTAGTCCAACCACTGGACGGCCAATAGTTACTGTTCCTTATTCCTACCCCTGCACAAATAGCAATCATCTAGTTGTTCCGGGAAATTATATTGTTCAAGCGCTGGATTCCGGCAACTGGCAGATAAGCAATTCAGTTAATTTTGTGGTCAATGTAGGCGGAACTTCTTCACCGATCACAGTTCTTTCTCCAAATGGAGGAGAAGGCTGGCAATCAACGCCTACAATTACAGATACCATAAGTGGTTTTGAACAATACAAGAAAGATGTTACTTGGACAGGCTCGCCGGATTATACAGATCCAACTATCGTAGAAGCTTATTTGGAAAAACAAGTAAGTGGTCAATATATAACAGTGGGTAGAATTATTCCTCTCGGGTATGGTTCTATTATGTGGGTGGTGGGTGAAGTAAGTAATACTAATTGTGCTCTAATCTTTCCTTCTAATTTGCCAAATAGTTGTTATAACACAGCGAATATGCAAATCGTTCCTCCTGGTCAATATTGGGTTCGATTGGTGGATAAATTGGCAAACACAACTGATCGTAGCGACTCATCATTCACCATAACAGCAGGCACTCAAACTTCTGGTCCTCACATCTCATTTCTTTCTTCTTTCTCCGGTTCAGCTGGTAGTCAGCTAATTATCCGCGGAACGGGATTCACCTCAACAGGAAACACAGTAAATTTTGACGTCGGAGGCCCTTCAGGTATCTCCAGCTTTAACGGAATATCTCTTACTGTCAATGTGCCTAACCCTCTCCCTATGGGTGTTCGTGCGGTATCAGTCTCAAATGCCAACGGTATTTCCAACCCCATCACCTTTGTGGTGACTAGCGGCTATTCGAAAGGAGCTCCCAACATCTCTTACATCACTCCTACAGGCTCGACTGGTTCAGAAGTAAAGATTATCGGATCAGGCTTCAGCTCATCAGGAGACAACAGTGTCCTATTTTACCCTGTTCTCGTCGATGCCGGCTGCAGTCCATACGTTGCCCGATTACTTACTTTGGAAAATGGAATGATTAAATTTGTTGTCCCTGGTTATTACAAATGTTTTGACAGCGCGGGAGGAAATACCTATCACTCCGTTGTTCCAGGGAATTACATTGTTCAGGCCTTGAATGGTAATTATCAGATAAGTAATGCGGTTAACTTTGTGGTTACTGCAGGCCCTATAGTTCCGCCCAGTCTTCCATTTATTCAGATCATATCTCCAAATGGAGGAGAGGTGTTCTATCAGACCAATGTTGGCCAGACGACAGTCAATACAATTGGTTGGACAAGAGGACTTATTTCAACCGTACATATCTTTCTTACCACAGCTGACGCGACGCCCAAAAACATTCCAAGTTTAGGCGTGATCTGGGCTGGGGCAACGACCAATTCAGATTCAGTAATGTGGGATGGAAAAACAGTTTGTCAAAACTGGACTGGTTCAAGCGGTACCAATTGTTCCACAATTAACCCAGGGTCATACAAAGTCTATATTGTTGGTGATGTGGAAGGAGTGACCAATCAAGCGGTTAACGATCTCAGCGACGCATCTTTTACCATTACATCAAAGACCCCAGCTACACCTACAACTCTAAAATCAAACCCATCGATCAAATCAACGCCAAGTACTTCGACCAATAAGATGCAGAGCGCAAATGCAGTTTATGCTCTGCAGAGCTTGATCAATCAAGCAAACGGCAATAATCTAACTGCCGAAGTAAAGAACGCTATCAATCTACTATTGAAGAATCTGAAAATATTCGGCGGGCTCTAGAAGTAATTAACGAAGTCAGACTTCGTTAATTTGGGAATTTGTGTTGTGATTCAGATAAAATATTTATAAAGTCGGTGCTTGCATCCGTCGGTACAATTATTACAATAGACGGATGCAAAAGTTTGCCACGGAAGAATATGTAGATGAAAAAGCCAGTCAAATGATCGGTCATCATTTTGGCATTATTCAAGAACACTTTGATGGCGAGTTTCAGAAGGTTCGTGAAAATATAAATGGCATACACGATTGGAAGGATAGGTTTGAATTAGAAACTGGGCGACATTTTAATTTCGTACATGAAAGACTGGATGATATGGCGATTGATCTAGTTGGTGTCAAGGAGGAAATCATTGGTGTTAAGGGAGAAGTCCTTAGTATTAAGGGAGAAGTCGTTGGTGTTAAAGAAGAAGTCGGAGGCCTTAAAAAAGAGATAATAGATGTTAAGGACGAAGTGAAAGGTATCAAAAAAGAAGCGGGTGTTATAAGAAAAGAATTAATAGAATATAGAAAAGAATCCACCAGTTTTAGGGTAGAAACAAAAGAGAATTTTAATAAAATTTTCTCAATTCTTAAAAAATTGGCTTATTCAAAATGAATTTCCTTTGCTTCTGCAATATATTTGTGGAGCAGGGGATATCGTTTTAATTCCGGATCTTCGGAGATGAGGCGGCGCGCTTCTGTTCGCGCCGCCTCTACCATTTTGATGTTCTTGATTGCCTCCATGGCGATATCGGAGAGGCCCCATTGACGTCGGCCGTAAAGCTCGCCCGCGCCTCTTAGTTGTAGATCCAATTCCGACAGCTCAAAACCATTTTTAGCAGTTTTGAGCGCTTTTAGTCGTTCCAAAGTTTTTTGAGACTTGCTCTCGGCGAAAACATAGCAATAGGCCTGATGGGTACTGCGGATGATCCGGCCTCGCAATTGATGTAGTTGGGCGAGGCCGAATCTTTCTCCTCCCTCAATTATCATCATTGTGGCATTTGGGACGTTCACTCCCACTTCCACAACCGAAGTGGAAACTAAAATATCGGTCTTTCCGTTTTCAAATCTTTCCATCACTTCATCTTTTGCTTTCGGAGTCATCTTGCTGTGCATAACGTCAATGGAATATTCCGGAAAAACATCCTTCTTCAATCTTTTTGCTTCTTCCTTCGCCGACTTGGCGATTAGAGCCTGCTCCTTTTCGGGATCGGGCTCATTGATGCGTGGGCAAATAACATAGAGCTGTCGGCCCTCCTTAAGACCGATCCTGATTTTTTCATTTATATCTTCACGTTTATTGGGAGGAACAATCTCCGTGATGATCGGTTTGCGTCCGGCCGGCATCTCATCCAATAGAGAAAGGTCCAGATCTCCGTAAACGGTTAGGGCCAAAGTGCGGGGAATGGGAGTGGCTGTCATGGATAGAAGGTGCGGCAGAATAGCGTCTTTTTGGCGTAATTTACGTCGCTGGGATGTTCCAAAGCGATGCTGTTCATCAATGATCACGTAAGCTAGATTCTTGAATTTGACCGTTTTTTGGATGAGAGAATGAGTACCGACAAGAATAGGAATTTCTCCATTTGCCACCCATTTTAAAAGTTGAGCTCGAGAAATCGGTGTTGCTTCCGTCGGCTTTATTTTTGACGGAAATTTCAGACAACCACTGCCAGTGATAAGGCCGATATTTATTCCAAGATAGGCAAAATATTTTATGAAAGATTGAAAATGTTGCTTGGCCAAAATTTCAGTTGGCACCATGTATGCTGTTTGTAAATTGCCAAAATCTTGTCCCTTCGGCCGAGTAGAAGTGACTGCATAAACGCTAGTGGCGGCGACGGCGGTTTTACCGCTTCCGACATCGCCCTCAAGGAGTCGCGACATTGGTTGACCACTCTTTAAATCATTTAAAATGGTAGCAATGGCTTTCTTTTGAGCGGTAGTTTCTTTAAAAGGGAAGCGTGAAGTAAAACTTTCTATACTTTTTTCATCTTCTTCAATAACGAATGACTGCTGGTTCTCCTGTTCCTTCCTTTCTTTTTGTTTTCCCAGTTGGATGAAAAAAACTTCCTGGAAGGCGAAACGTTTTCTGGCACCCATGGCGTCGTTTTGTTTTTGAGGGGTATGGATGAAGATAAAAGAGGATTTTAAAGAGGGAAGATTATATCGGAAGAGAATCTCTTCTGGAATGGGGTCCACAACATCATCCAGAATCCCAGATTTAAATACTCGCTGAAGGGCGTGATAGAACCAATTAGAAGTAATGCCGCGGCTTTCGGGATAGACGGGATAGAGAGTGTGGGCTTCGCCCGCCGAGCCAAATAGAGAGTCGCCTACGGCGATGGGAAGTTTGGCGACATTTTCTATCTTTGGATTGCTGAAATAAAGTTCGTTTCTGCGCTCAGTCACTTTTCCTTCAATACGGACGAAACTATTCTCACCGATCATCTTGGCCAGATATGGCTGATGGAACCAAACAATTTTAATTTTTCCGGTCTCATCTTCGACGAAGGCTTCGGCCATTGGGATTTTTTTGCGGAAAGCCTTGCTTGTTTTTAATCCGCTAATCTTGCCAAAGACGACGGCGACCTCGCCTACGGCGAGGTCGCCCACATTCTTCATTGCCGAAGTATCACCGTAGCGAGTGGGGAAGTGATAAAGCAAATCACCAACAGATAAAAGGCCAATTTTCTTTAAAGCATTTTTTTGGGCTGGAACCAGACGAAAATGTTCTTCCAGTGAGTCATTTAAATCCATTTTTTAATTGTACCCTCATAATGTCAACGTGGCACGTTGACATTGCGATCCACTATTATTCTGGGGTAGCTTAATATCGCCAAGGCTAGGGCAATACCCAGAACGGAAACATCTTCAAATAGGTTATTGAATTGGTCAAGGTTAAAAATAATGCTAGCCAAAAGATAAAAAGAGGCAAGGACACTCGGAATGAATATCTTTTTGCCCCAGACGAGCCAAGCACCGAGGACGAGCTCGGAGAGACCAAAAAGATTCAGGATGACAGCGTCGGGGAAAATACTGCGCAGAAATGAGGGGAAGTAGTTGATCCATTCAAACGGATGAAAAAAGCCCAAGATGGCAGAGTAGATAAGGGCAAAGGCCAAGGCCACTCTTAAAATGAAGGCCACTAAAAACTGTCTAGATGAGGAAAAATATTTATTATGCATCGAATATTAGATAAAAAGTCGCCTGTCTACTTTAGCACAGAAGCCTCATCCTCTCAATTAATGTAGTGGCGGCAATTAAAATATGCTAAAGTAGCGGCTATTGGAGAGTTGGCTGAGTGGTCGAAAGCGCCTCACTGCTAACGAGGTAGGGGTCTTAAAGCCCCTCGTGAGTTCGAATCTCACACTCTCCGCATTGTCTGAAAATCAGAATCTTTTGGTACTTTTGAGAGTATTGAATACGGACTTTTAAATTGATGTTGAGCCATACTTTGGTTTTTGAAAGATAGGTTCCAAACTATGATTTCTATAATTTCTCGTTTTTCTTCGTCATTTGCTTTCAAGAAGTCTTTTCTGGCTCTGCTTGCTCGTAAAAAGATTTCTTTAGTCGGTTCCAAGGTGGAAATTTGTTTGCTGTGTTTTTCTTGTATCTCCTGAATCTGCTTACTCACCAACACCCTCTCATTCTGAACCTCGAGCATTTTTCTGTCGTAAATCTCTTTGGAAATTTGCCGGTCTAGGAATGTATCAACTAGGCGGGATTCTTTAGCTGTGAGAGCCTCTAGGCTCATTTTTAGGGTGGATAATATGGATTTAACATAATCCTCATCTAGCCCCAATTTCTCCTTAGCGGATTGGTACAAGATTTCAATGAGATTTTCGTCAATATCAAGTTTCTCAAAGAGAGAGGCGACCATTGGGTAGAGGGTATTCTCTCGCATGTAGGTTTTGTGTTCAGTACAAACTCCTTTGCTATTGGTGCAGTAGTAATAATGATGGCCTTTTTTCAGAGCGGCGGTCAGAGAACAGCCGCAACTTTCACAGACCAGAAAACCCCGAAGCGGAAAGAAATGAGTTTGAGATCGTGGACGATTTTTGTTGTGTAGGATGTTTTGAACTTTATCAAATAATTCTTTTGAGATAAGGGGCATATGGTTGCCGATATATAGTTTTCCATCTCTTTGCATTAGGCCGGAGTAAAAAGGATTATCTATGAAGCGATGAATATTGCCAGAGTAGAATTTTTTACCAGATTCTGCACGAAGCCCCTCTGTGTAAAGAATGTTGGAAATTTCTTTGAAACTATGGCTTCCGGTAGAATATAGTTCAAATGCTCTGATCACATACTTTGAATTTACCGGATGAATAGCAATAGTCCTGTTTGCCTTATCATTTAAATATCCGAATGGTGCACGATTCGGCCAATCTCCTTTCTCCAGTTTCGCCCGATTACCTCGTTTAATATTACTGCTCAAATCCCGTATATACTGACTAGCCATTCCTTGCTCAATACTCATTAGGAGCACATTGTCAGAGGGCAAAAAAGTTTTCTCAAATGTTTGAATGCACTTTATTTTCTCATTTTGAAGCAACCATTGAATCTGTCCCCCATCAACGGGGTTCCGACTAAGCCTGTCAATTTTCCAACAGAGAATTCCATCAGCTTTGCCGGAAGAAATCATTTTAATCATCTCATTAAAAACTGGTCTTCCCGGCTCTTTTGCCGATTTGCTTTCCCTAAAAACTTTGACGATATTGAGATTTGCCTTTAGAGCCAAAGCCAGTAATTCTTTCTCTTGGGAATCTAAGGAGAGCATTTGCCTGTCCTCTGATTCTGTTGATTTCCGGCAATAAAGGATAAATTTCATGGTTTTTGAATAGTATACTTTTAGTTAATAGAGTTCAAATATGACTACTAAGATAAACCAAGGGAATCCGAATCGGTAATGTAGGTGTGGATGTTTTTGTCATAGAGAATCTTGCCGATAACATCAGCCTTGACGATATTGAGACAGGCATTTTTCATCACATACGGGTTTTTAAACTTCTTCTTTTTCCAGTTCTTCGTTTTGCTTAAAGTCCACTTCCGAAAGACTCTCTGCTGTTTCCGAAAAAGGTTCATCGGTTTTGTATAGCCGTAATAAATCTCTTTTCTGATTTCTAGTAGCTTTCGTGATCGTCCCCAAAACCGGCCGACCTTTCTATACTCCTCCGGCACTATCTTCTGTTGCCATTTTTTCATATAGCTTGTGATATACCACCCCATACGGCTTCTGTCTCTTACTGCCTCAACTTTTGTGCCAGCCTTTAAATGTTTTTCATCTTTCGAACCAACGATTTCATACCATGTCTTTGCTACCCACTGATGGGGAATATGTTTATCCACCAGAACATGAAAGTGTGGGGCCCCTCTCTCTTGAAATTCAAGTGTCCATAAATATTGATAGCCCTTTCTTTGAAGATAGATCAGAAAGAGATGTAGATGACTCTTTACCAACGTGCCATTCATTGGATATGACATTGGATAGGTCAGTGTTATGAATACTCCCAACTTATCACAGACATTCCTTGCTACCATTTCAAATCTCCTTTGCGAACTAGAGCTATACTCAATGATCTCTCCCCTAGGACTACGTTCAAAGTTTCTATCGCCCGATTGCCCAGCACTCTGATTTGAAATGCGAATATCCTTTGGCAATTTCGTCATGGTCACGGATTCGTATTGCATTTTGTCTTTCTTTTCACTCATCTCTAATTTTTTGATATCTCCATCTATCTTTACCGGATGGCCATAATCGTCAATCCAAAAGTATGTCCTACTCATCTCCCGTATCCTCTGAGGCTGGAGGCGTTCCGCCCCGAGACACTAAAGTGTCTTCGGGGCCGGTCCGCCTCCTATCCCCAATCTTGGCAAATATGATGAAAAGACTGGCAAATGAATTCAGATATTCCTCGGCTGTCTCATCGGGAATATCCAAATCATATTTTTCTTTGAAGTATGACTGGATTCTCTCCACCAGTAATTGGCTGAATTTTTTCATAAAAAATCTCGCACATTGTTTGTGCGAGGCCTTTATATCTTTTCTATGAAGTCAGCAATATGGAAAGAAACTGGGTATATTATGTCTCTTTATCAGTAGGGCTAAAGATAAGACGATAGCCGAATTTTTTGATGTTTAGAAAAATGTCCGGGTTGCTTGTTTTGGTGGAGGGTAAAATATTAAATCTTTCTTTAAGGTTGCGAATGATTAAAGACAAATTATCCCGATATGTTTTTGAGGCAGTTTCCACACCGGGGTTATATGACTTTAAGAGGGTCAAATAATCTGCCTGATAGTCTGGCGAAGTGTATAGGGTTGAAAAGACCTTAAATTCTTGCGTGCCAAGGGAGAGGGTGCCTTTCAGATCATGGAATACAAAATCACCGGTGCGATTATTAAAGGAAAAAGGCATTTTTTGTTTCGGCAATTCGGGTAATACTTCTTCCCCGTCAATCCCTAGCTTTTCCAATTCAGCCAAGAAATCAAGATGAAACTTTTTCAGCTCGTCCGTGTAATACTCCCTCATACCGCCCTTAAACCAGTTGTTATACACTCTCAATTTTTCTTTACTCCATAATCCTGTTTCTTCTGTTCTCTTTAGACCTTTCACCATAAGGAGGGCAACCGGGTCTAATTTATCTTCCAGGCCAGGAGAGGGGTGGATATATTCCTCCATCGGGCTATATATCCTCACAAACAAGTCAATGTAATGTCCGGCATACAAAGAAAGATTTTCAACACGATCGGTCAATGCCGACTGATAATCAAGTTCATACTCGGTTGATTTACGGATACGCCATATCTCAGAATGCCCCTCATGATATTCCTTTTCACTTTTATCCATGATGGCCGAAAAGACAGGAGTTTTAACAATATGGTCAATGTATGCGTGGATATTTTTATAGAACGACGAATCAGAATCGCTTTGGAGGGCGGTTTCGTAGCGGGTTTTAAGGGTGTTTATTATGTTAGACATGATGGGCATGAGTATACACAAATTGAGAGGCTGAGTGTATCAAAACGCGCCCATTGACAGATGAGCCTTAACTATGATATAATGCGATGAGCTAAGTTCTTCGTCAGAAAGCCTTACTTCGTGATCTCGCCATAGCTTAGAGCGGCTCCAATCGGGCCTTTCCAAGCTATGGCGATAATGTAGCCCCCTAGCACCCACTGTCGCATTTGCGACCCCTCAACTCACGGGTAGTGAGAAAACTCATCGGCCATCGGCCGAAGAAAGGAAGTTATGCAAGCACAACTGAAACCAGTGGAAAGTAGTGAACGACTAGAGGCTGCGTTCCAAATGCCACAAAGCCTCACATTCGATACGGAAGTGGCGACTGAGGAAGGTTTATTCGTCTTCCGTGTCTCAGCAAGCCCGATTCACGTCGAGGGCGACTGTCTGCGGGTAGATGAATTTGCCCTCAGTAAGTCTCGGAAGGTAGAGGTTATGCGCCGAAGAATCGCTAGCTGGATTCCATTTCGCACAGAAGAATACCCCGTTGAAGTCTGCGAGTGCATCTGGCAAGTCAACGTGCGATCGTGTGGGACGTTCGTTTTGTCGAGTGAGAAGCCGGTAACGGACCGCACTCACTCATTCGGCATCCGATCGAAGTTCGTTGGAGCTCTGGCGAACCGGAACATTTTGGTTTCCGACACCCTGCTCGACCGCATGATCGGCCCTCTCGAGAGCAAAGCGATGGAGATATTGCGGATAGTGAACCGCTTCCCGTCGTTCTCCTGATCGGCAACCCCCATCAGCCGGAAACGAGTTAAACAACCGTCCTCAAGGACAGGAAACCGCCTGTCATGTTGAGGGCGGTTTTTCTTTTTTTGCTTTCAAACCTTAATGGGATTACACTATTCTTAATAAGGTTTCAATGGATAAAAAATTAATCAGAGAAAAACTTAGTTGGTACAGAGGAAATATAATTTCAGACGCAACCGTGATAGAGGTGGCTTTAGGTTGGAAACTAAGAACCTATTTTTTCCCTAAAACGAATAGACAGGCAGGAATTTTCTATTGGCATATTATAAACACTTCTCATTTCAATTTTGATAGAAAAATCTCTCTCTATGAGCAAATCCCATACTTTCAAAAACTGAAGCAGTATATGAAAGTAAAAAAATCCTTAAGGTTTGTTCAGCAAATAAGAAATGCGATTGCTCATTGGCAGTTAGACGAATGGGAGAGTAATGAAAATGAAATTGTTATTTACCACCCAAACCTGTTTAAAAAAATAAGACTGAATGATAAATCCATGACCGAATTCAAAGAGCATGAAAAATATCTTCTCAAAACTTTCGGTTGGGAACAGACTCTTAAGGAAAAATACGCTTAAATGCAATCTCCTATATTCAAAAAGGTTCCAACTTCATCCCACACTCTCCGCCAAGAAAACTTAGTATTGGCATGACCCGAGTGCCTGGGATTGTGGGGCGATCTGAATAGAAAAACGGAGAGTCAATTTGGACTCTCCGTTTTGAGGCAGAGGATGAGAAATCATTTTTTCTCTTTTGGCTTCTCTTTGGGCGGCTTCGGAAGCGTGCTCTCGGAGACAAAAGTATCTTGTGGTTGCTCACCATCTCGCTTGTATTTATCCAAAGGACTTGGCGGTCCGCCTTTTTTGAACGGGTTAGGCGGTGTTCCGATGATGCCGTGCTTTTTCATGAGTTTCCTTTCGGTTGGCGGTTTGCTATTCATTCTCAATGCTACCAGAAATTTCCGTGATTGCCAGAAAGTGACCCCGACCCACATACCTCGATTCAATCTCCAAAATGATGCTAAAATAGCCTTACGGGATCTCACTGCACGGGTACCTAACTCGAGTGTCCCGCCAAGAGATAATTGCTCAACTCATTATTAATTGAATAGAGATATAAAAAATATGAATCACGAAAACCCTGAAAGTTCACCTCTTACACAAGCCATTAATCTAATGCCTACAGAAATGCGTTGTATTGATGAAACGGTTGAGGGTACTTCTTTAACAGCTGATGATATAAGATTGGTTGCACTCGAACCAAAAATTGAAACAGCTCTACACGCAATGAGAGGCGATGCTATTCGTGTTGGCGATGAAAAAGCTTCCAAAGAAGAAATCACTGAATTTGCCAAACTATTAAAAAATAAAGCAACCCAGTATTCTCAACTTGTTGATACTCTAGAAAATATTTTGACTGAGGCCTAAGTCATCTAAGTCATGAACTCCATAATCAAACACCCTAGCGCCTGGCTGCCGATAGTGATATCGCTTTTAGTTTTAGCAACAATACTTATTACTATTACCGTATCCGGTCCTCCCTCACCTCAGCCGGACGAAGGAGTTGGCGCACACCTATTTCAGATCTGGTTAGCTCTAGAAGTTTTAATGATCGCATTTTTCGCAATTCAGTGGCTTCCAAAGAAACCAGAGGAAGCAGTCTTAGTTCTAGTGATTCAAATCGTTGCCGTACTTGCAGCATGTGCTCCTGTTTTCTATTTTCATTTATAAATTAGGTATTTTAATGTGCCACCACAATAGCAATAACTTTTCTAGCCCCGGCGCGACGAAGGGTGGCGGAGGCCTCTTTTAATGTCGCGCCGGTGGTCGTGACGTCGTCTATCAGGATAATGTTGCGGCCACGAATCTTTTCGGAGTTCTTTACTTGAAAAGAGCCGCGGAGGTTTTGAAGGCGTGACGAACGGGGGAGCGAGCTTTGCGGGGGAGTGTCTTTTGTTTTGACCAAGACTTTTATTTCGAGGGTGAAGATGTTGTTGCGGTCGAGTCGCATCATTTCTTTAGCTAGATTTTCTGTTTGGTTGTAGCCGCGCGCCTTTTGGCGCGCGGCTGACAATGGTATCGGAATCAGGATCGGCGAAACGAAGTGGCTGAATTGGCTCAAGTCTTCCAATTCAGCCACAAGTTCCGAGTAAAGTATCTCTGCCAGAAGCCGGCTGACCTTCCGATGATTTCTGTATTTGATCTGCCAGATAGCAGCTCGCACCAAAGGATCTTTATAACTGAAGATGGCCAGGACGGTTTCCTGTTTTCTCTGAACACTCTTCTCTGCCCGATGGTAAAAATCGGCCACAGAGAGCTCCTCAAGCATTCGCAATTCGCTTGATCGGGGCAGGAAGAGGTCGATTAGATTTCGCCACCAGAGCATCTCACCACTCTATCGGATAACCCCTGAAATTATGCTTAAAAATTGATAAAATAATGATATAATTTTACGGATGGAGAACCCATTTAAAAACTTCTTGAAAAAAACCGACCGTAGTGTTCTAGGTGTTGATATTGGCACTTCGGCCATCAAGATCGTTCAATTGCGCAAAAAGAAAGAAGTGGCCGTGCTGGAGACTTACGGTGAATTAGCCCTTGGCCCATATGCCGGTCTTTCTGTTGGCCAAGCTACCAATTTGCCCCCGGATAAGCTCGCCGAAGCCATCACTGATGTTTTGAGAGAATCCAATACCTCCACTATGAATGCTGGCATCTCCATTCCCTTTCGGTCTAGTCTGGTTACATTGATGGAATTGCCACCGGTGGCGAGCAAAAAATTGGATGAGATGATCCCGATAGAAGCGCGTAAATATATTCCAGTGCCGATCTCGGAGGTTACTCTTGACTGGTGGGTCATTCCCAAAGAGGATTCCGCCACTGATTTTGTGGAAGACGACGCGGAATCCGAAGAAAGAAAAAGTAAGACGGATGTGTTAGTTGTCTCCATTCATAATGAGGTTTTAAACGCTTATACCGACATAGTTAAAAAGGCGGCACTCAATGCCAGTTTTTTTGAAATTGAAATGTTCAGTGCTACTCGTTCCCTGATTGATCAAGAGCCTTCACCGGTGATGATTTTTGATATGGGTGCTTCATCAACCAAAATTTACATTCTGGACCACGGTATTATCAGAAACTCTCACATCATTAATAAAGGATCCCAGGAAATCACCCTAAGCATCTCAAAAGGAATGAATTTGCCAATTGCCCGAGCCGAACAAGTGAAGAGAAGTTTTGGCGGAGGATCTCTAAAACCGGAAGAGGAAAAAAATATTTCGGAAATGGTCTCCCTGACCCTGGATTTTATTTTTTCCGAAGCGAGCGGCGTCCTGCTTAGTTATCAGAAAAAATATCAGAAAACTATCAGCAAGGTTGTACTTACCGGTGGGGGCGTAGCACTCTCAGGATTTGTAGAGTTAGCCAAGGCTAATTTCCAGACAGAGGTGGTGCTCGGGGAACCATTCACCAAGGTGGAAGCGCCGGCCTTCCTGCAGGATGTTCTAAAGGCCACAGGGCTCGAGTTTGCCGTAGCCGTGGGTATTGCGCTCCGCAAGCTCCAGGAGATTGATTAGGGCTTCATAAGTGCTATAATTATTTTATATTGACCAGCAATTTCCATGGTAGAAAGTAAATTTCAAACATCGTTCATTCCCAAAAAACCGATTGACAGTCGGCCGGCGCCGAGAAGTCGCCGGCCGGCCGGTCTCTTCCGTTTGCTCGCTACCCTTATTTTTTTAATCAGTCTGGCAGTTTGGGGCGGTATGTTTTTATGGAAAAGCTATCTAAACAATAAGATTGTTGGCGCTCAAGCCAGTCTTCAGGCTAGTCAGCGTGAATTTGAATCGGGAACGGTTACCACTCTCACCCGTCTGAACAATCGCCTTACTTCTTCTCAAGATATTCTCAATAACCATCTAGCTGTTTCCAAACTCTTTAGCGAACTTCAGGCCATGACCCTGAAGAGCGTTCGTTATAACGATTTTAGTCTTGCTTACGCTGGTCCGGATAAGGGCCTCTCTCTGACAATGAAAGGGCAAGCTCAAAGTTATGCCTCTGTAGCCAAGCAGTCTGATTCATTCAGTCAGAACCGGGATTTTCACAGTCCTATTTTTTCCAATCTTGATCTGGATACAAGTGGCCGAATCGTTTTCAGTGTTAACAGTACTTTGAATGCCCGCGATTTCATCTATGGTCCGTTAGTAACCGCCGATAATGGAACGGCTTCCACAACCTCAACTCCGAGCGCCGCCAGTTCCTATTTTAATAATCAATAAACATGCGTTCATTTATTTCCATTGCCATGATCGTAGCCGCCGCCGGTGTTTTCTATTTTGGCATTGATCCGGCCTACAATAGTGCCGATGGGGGGATAAAGGTTCTCCGAGCGACAGTGGCGGATTATAATACAGCATTAGACAATTCCGCAGAGCTCCGAAAAGTGCGGGGAGCATTGATCAGTAAATATAATAACTTGGACAAGACCAATCTTGATCGGCTAGCGAAACTTCTGCCAGATGGAGTGGACAACGTCAGGCTCATCCTGGATATCAACAGCATGGCGGCTAAATACGGCATGAGCATTAAAAATATTAAGATTACTCAGGATAATGTCATAGGAACGGGAGCGACACCGGCCAGTAATCAAAATCCAGTTGGATCTATTAAACTTTCTTTTGCCGTAACCACCTCCTATGAGAATTATCTTCAGTTTCTTACTGACATGGAGAAGAGTTTAAGGATCGTGGACGTAGTCGGATTATCCTTCGTTACTAATGATAAAGACAATACCGTCACTTACACCACCATTTTGCAAACCTATTGGCTCAAATAATTTATGATCGAAGCAATTAAAAAATATAAAAGACCTCTAACAATCATCGCTGTTTTATTCATTGCCTTTCTTGTTTATAGTTATTTTAAGGGGGGGAGTAATACTAACAATAATGTCTTAACAGTTTCCAATCCGAGCGGTGGAACTAATAGTGCTCTGGCCCAACAATTTTTTAATCAACTCCTAACCCTCCAAAAGCTCAATCTGGACGACCGTATTTTTGCCGACCCCCGCTTTCAGAATCTGGAGGATTTCGGCCAACCCCTCCCTGATGAGCCGCAAGGCAGACCCAATCCTTTTGCTCCGATTGGGGTGGATGTTTCCTACAGTCCAACGATAGGGAGTTCCACAGTTCATACTTATAATCTAAACTTCACCTCTTCCACTAGCTCTTCTTCGCAATAATCACCAAAATCAATAATGAGTTTCTTAGAAACACTAGCGGACAAAAGCCTTATTTCCCCAGATGAAATTGAGGGGATTAAAGATGAGGCTAGAACAGAAGGTAAAAGCATTGACGAGGTTTTAAGAGAAAAGGGTATTTCACCTGAGGAAATTCTAAAAGCCAAGGGCGAATATCTCCAGATTCCAGTCAGGGCACTGAACGGTCGGGAAGTGCCCTTTGAAATTATGAAGTATATTCCGGAAGAATCCGCCCTCCATTACAAGATTATTCCCCTGGGGCTCGCGGATGGAGTGTTGGAAGTGGGCTTGGTGGAGCCGGACAACATTGAGGCTCGTGATGCTCTGAATTTTATTTCCTCTAAAAACAATTTACCGTTCAAAATCTTCATCGTCAGTGAAGAAGATTTTGAACACGTCCTTGCTTCCTACAAAGGATTTTCCGGAGAAGTGACCAAGGCTCTTACCGAACTTGAGGGGGATATGTCAGCCGAAGAGATTGAGATTGAAAAATTACAGAAAGAAAAAGTACCCCAAAAAGGGCATCAAGCCAATATCATTGAAGATGCTCCGGTGACGAAAATAGTGGCTACTATCTTACGCTACGCTCTGGATGGTGAGGCCTCCGACGTTCACATTGAACCGATGAGAGATAAGGTCCGAGTCCGTTTTAGAATGGATGGCCTTTTGAATACATCACTAATTTTACCGCCCAATGTTCATCCGGCGGTAGTGGCCAGAATCAAAATCCTTTCTGATATGAAGCTGGACGAGAAACGAAAGCCTCAGGACGGCCGTTTCAGCGCCAGGATTGAGGGCCGAAAAATAGATTTTCGTGTTTCCACTTTCCCTGCCTACTATGGGGAGAAGGTCGTAATGAGAATTCTGGATCAGGAGAAAGGAGTCAGAAAGCTCGATTCCATGGGACTTTCAAAGCGCAACTATGAACTGATCGTTGAGGCCATCGACCGACCATACGGCTTAATTCTCATTACCGGTCCGACTGGTTCCGGAAAAAGTACCACCCTCTATTCCATGTTGAATGAAATTGACCGGGAAGGCATGAACGTCCTCTCTCTGGAAGATCCGGTCGAATATAATATTGATGGGGTCAGTCAGTCACAAGTGCGTCCGGAGATCGGCTACACTTTTGCTACCGGTCTTCGTACCACTTTGCGTCAGGATCCGGATGTAATTATGGTCGGAGAAATTCGCGACAAGGAAACAGCGGCACTGGCTGTTCAAGCCGCTCTTACCGGTCACTTAGTGCTTTCCACCCTTCACACCAACACTGCCATGGGCGCCATTCCTCGTTTAATTGATATGGGTATTGATCCTTATCTCATTGCTCCTACTCTCATTCTTACTATGGCCCAAAGACTGGTTGCCCAGATCTGTCCCGGCGGCGGTAAAGAGATTCCGATCGAGGGTAGTCTTAAGATGAGGATTGACAAGATATTTGAAGATCTACCGGATAAATACAAAGAGGAAATTCCGAAAGTGAAAACAGTCCTTGAAGCTACTCCAACAGAGGAGTGTCCGAAAGGAACCCGCGGCCGCATTGCCGTCTGTGAAGCTTTCAAGATGGACAAAGAATTAGAAGAAGCCATCCTAAAGGATCCGACCGAATTAAATCTGACTAAGATTCTGCGCAGTAAAGGAATGCTTACAATGAAAGAGGACGCCATTCTTAAGGCTTTCCGCAGAGAGATCCCCTTTGAAGAAGTGAACAAACTATAATAGAATAGAGTCTATGCCTAAATACAAAATCCTATTAGTGGATGATGACAAGTTTCTCCTTAATATGTATGCCATGAAGTTTCAAAAGGAGGGCCTGGAAATCTTTACAGCAACCGATGGGGCGGTAGCTCTTCAACGACTCCAAGAAGGTTTGTCTCCCGATGTAATTCTACTCGACATTATTTTACCCACTATGGATGGCCTGAAATTTCTGGAGGAATTACGTAAAAAGAAATTAGTGCCAAATGCGGCGGTTATTCTCTTAACCAATCAAAGTGAGTCCACCGACATTGAAGAAGCCAAGAAGCTTGGAATTGACGGCTATATTGTCAAAGCGACCACCATCCCTTCAGAAGTTTTAAATGAAGTAATGAAAGTTTTAAAAGCCCGTAAGGTTTAAAAAATATGGATTATAAAAAAGAACTGGACGATTTAATTACCACCGTCATTCGAGAAGGAGGGTCGGATTTGCACCTTTCGGAAAATCGTCATCCAACCATCCGAGTCTCTGCCGAGCTGATTCCTTTGGTAAAAAAAGAACTTCTTACCAGTAAAGATACCTCTGCCTTTTTGGATATTTTGCTCTCCCCCGCAAATAAACAGCGCTTTCTGGAAATGAAAGAAGTGGACTTCTCCTATAATTTTAATGCTCAAGCTCGGTTTCGGGGAAACGGTTTTTTCCAACAAGGGAAAGTCAGTATTGCCCTCCGATTGATTCCAAAGGCTATTGCGACCATCGCTGAACTCCAGCTTCCTCCGGTTCTGGAAACTTTTTCCCGAAAGAAGCAGGGGTTTTTCTTAGTTGTCGGTCCGGTGGGGCAGGGCAAGACCACCACTTTGGCCTCTCTGATAGAACTGATCAATCAAGAGAGGGCGGAACACATCATTACCATTGAAGATCCTATTGAGTACGTCTATGAGCAGAAAAAATCTATTATTGATCAGCGGGAGGTGCGAGTAGATACTGCCGATTTCCATATTGCTCTGGCTAGCGTTTTACGCGAAGATGTCAATGTCATTCTTCTTGGAGAAATGAGAAATCCGGAGACGATGGCGGCGGCTGTCACCGCCGCCGAAACCGGCCACCTTGTCTTTTCCACCTTGCACACCAATAATGCCGGCCAAACCATTGACCGCATCATTGATTCATTTCCAGCCGAGCAGCAAAATCAAATTCGGGTGCAATTGGCCGGAACTCTCTCTGGTGTATTTTCGCAACGGTTGGTACCAAGAATTTCCGGTGGTCTCATTCCCATCTATGAATTACTGATTGCTAATTCTGCCGTGGCTAATCTTATTCGTGAAAAGAGGACCCATGAGATCAATACAGTGGTGGAGACGAGCTCGGAGGAAGGAATGATTGACATGAACCGTTCCATTGTGGAGCGCGTGCGAGCCGGAGAGATAACCATTGAAAACGGATATAGACACTCATTTAATCCGAAGATATTGGAGAAAATGTTATAAAAATAAGTCATGCTATTTAATTATAAAGCTATAGATTCAACCGGGGCAGAGAAAAGAGGCTCAATTGAGGCCATTAATGTTGATGTCGCTATTAATGGTTTGCAACGGCGAGGGTTGATTATTTCTGAAATCAAGTCTGCCGAAGAGGATGGATCTTTTTTCGGTCGGAAATTAGGCATCTTCCAACATGTTTCAAACAAAGAAGTAGTCATCTTGTCTCGTCAGATGGCCACTCTCTTTGCCGCCCAAGTCTCGGCCCTCCGGATTTTCCGCTTGCTCTCTACCGAAGTAGATAACGATGCTCTAAAAACTATTTTAACCGAAGTATCCGACGATCTTCAAGGAGGCAGTACTATCTCTAAAGCTCTAACCAAACATCCAAAAGTTTTTTCTCCTTTTTATGTAAATATGGTCAAGGCTGGAGAAGAATCAGGTAAACTTGATGAAACTTTTATCTATCTGGCCGACTATCTTGATAGAAATTATGCCGTTACTTCCAAAGCCCGGAACGCCTTGATTTATCCGGCTTTTGTCATTTTTACCTTTATAGCGGTTATGATTTTGATGCTTACACTGGTTATTCCAAAGATTAGTGTCATTCTTACCAGTGCCGGTCAGCAAGTGCCGCTTTATACACGCATCGTTATAGGCATTAGCGCCTTCGTGGTAGATTACGGAGTCTTTCTAATCATTGCTCTCATTCTGCTCGGCATCTTTGGCTTCTATTACATGCGCACCTCGGCTGGTAAAGAGGCCTGGGCCAGGACTCAATTAAGCATTCCATATGTTGGCTCGCTTTATCGTAAGCTCTATCTTTCTCGAATAGCGGACAATATGAATACGCTTCTCATTAGCGGCCTGCCTATGATCAAGGCTCTTGAGCTAAGTGCCAATGTGGTGGACAGTGTTATTTATGAGAATATCCTGCTTCAGACACTGGAATCGGTGAAAGGGGGAAGTGCTCTTTCTGACGCCTTAGGCAGACACGCTGATATTCCGAGTATTATGGTTCAAATGGTGAAGATCGGTGAAGAGACAGGAGAGCTGGGCCATATTCTGGATACTCTGGCCAAGTTCTATCAAAGAGAAGTGGTCAATGCTGTAGATACTCTGGTGGATCTTATCGAGCCGGTGATGATTGTGCTCCTCGGTCTCGGGGTAGGGTTCCTCTTGGCCTCGGTTCTAATCCCTATCTACAACATCAGTTCGGCTATTTAACTTATCCACAAGAACCTTTCCGATAGGCTCTTTTTCCTATATAATATGCTTAAATACTAGGTCGAGCATTAAATCAAACGAACAAAATAAATGATCAAATTAAAAGATAAAAAAGGTTTTACCCTGATCGAACTCTTGGTGGTTATCGCCATCATTGGTATCCTTTCATCGGTCGTTTTGGCATCACTCAGCACCGCCCGATCAAAAGGCAACGATGCTAAGGTCCAGGGTCAACTGGCTTCGGTTAGAAATGCTGCCGAGATCTATTACGGAACCAACGGTAATTACGGAACTACTACCTCCGCTTGTACGGGAGGAATGTTTGCCGATACCACTTCAGGTATGGCCAATCTTGTAGCTTCGGCCAACTACCCAACTGGTAGCACCGCAGTAGTATGTAACAGTAACGGTACAGCATATGCTGTCGGTGATACTTTGTCAGGCACAGGAAACTACTGGTGTGTAGACAGCACCGGCGTCTCCAAGAAGACCGGAGCAGCCCTTGGCGCAGCTACAAACTGCTAGTTATTTGTCTTTAAGTCTCAAATATCAAAAGAAAAACCCGGACCACAAGGTTTGGGTTTTTCTTTTTTATTGGTATAATTGGAATCATGAAGTCAAAGACTACTTCTCGTGGTTTTACCCTTATTGAACTCTTAGTAGTTATCGCCATCATCGGTATCCTTTCATCGGTGGTTTTAGCTTCTCTTAGCACCGCCCGATCAAAGGGAAATAACGCTAAAACTCAAGGGCAGTTGGCTTCGGTTAGAAATGCTGCTGAGATCTACTATGATACCAACGGTAATTACGGAGCAGTCGCCGCTATTAGCGGAGCTACTTGCACCGGTGGTATGTGGAGTGATAGTGCCTCTGGAATGCTTAGTCTTACAACTGGAACGAATTATTATGACAGCACGGCTCCGAAATGTTCCACCGACGCAAACCCGACAACAAAATATGCTGCCTGGCATGCAATAAGCGATGCAGCCAATCCAAACTTCTGTGTTGATAGTTCTGGAGTAGCTAAAAAAGAGCCATCTGGCTGGACTGCTCCAACTACTGCTAGCCCTATGTGTCCATAGTCTACACAGGATAGTGGAGAAAAAGGGTCAGGAGCTTTTCTTGACTAACAAAAAGACCCAGCAATGGGCCTTTTTGTTTTTTTAGGCTATAATATATAGAACATGAGATTAAAGAATCGTGGTTTTACTCTCCTTGAACTCTTAGTAGTTATAGCCATTATCGGTGTTTTGGCGACCATTATTCTTGCTTCTCTTGCCACCGCCAAGGCCAGAAGCCGTGATACCAGACGAATAGCCGACTTGAAGCAATTGCAGCAGGGGGTGGAAAATTATTTTGAGAATAATGGCACCTATCCTATTACTTCCGACCTCACTTCTTTGTACCCCACCTATTTAGCCAGCGCTCCAAAAGATCCTTCGGGCGGCAATTACGCCTACGCTGGAACGGTTACCACTTACTGTATAGGTACCAATTTGGAAGCGAGCGTGCCCGCCGGAGTAGGTCCCTCTTCCAGTTGCACCATCTCGGGTTTTGATGCTAGCAAGGGCGCTTATAAAGTAGGTGGCCCATGATTTTAGGAGGGATTATTTTCTTTGTTTTCGGTAGCATTATCGGCAGTTTTCTTAATGTGGTTATTCTCCGATATAATACCGGCCGCGACGTAATCCGCGGCCGGTCTTCTTGTCCTGTCTGTCGGCACGAGCTCGGATTTTTAGAGCTCGTGCCCATTATTAGTTTCATCTTTCTTCGGGCTCGTTGTAGAAAGTGTCTTTCCAAGATTTCCTGGCAGTATCCTTTGGTAGAACTTTTTACCGGAGTCATTTTTGCCGCTGTTTTTTTAAAAATGAATAATATTCCTAATTCTTTATTCCTAATTCCTTATTCTCTGGTTATTTTTAGCGTTCTCATTACCATCTTTGTCTATGACTGGAAGCATAAAATCATCCCTGACGGCTTGGTCTACGGCTTCATTACTCTAAGTTTTTTGAACACATTATTCCTCATTCCTCATTCCTCATTTTTTATTCTCGATTTATTGGCTGGCCCTATCATGTTCCTACCCTTTTTTCTCCTCTGGTTTTTTTCCAGCGGTCGCTGGATGGGTCTTGGAGACGCTAAATTGGCGACCGGCATTGGCTGGTTTTTAGGATTTTCTGGCGCTGTTTCAGCCGTCATTCTGGGGTTTTGGATTGGTGCCGTTGTCGGGGTATTAATGCTTTTGATAAAAAGTCCAAAAAGACTTACAATAAAGAGCGAAATACCCTTTGCTCCCTTCCTTATTATCGGACTCTGGCTCGTTTATTTCTTCGGTTTTGATATTGTGGGCCTACATCTTCTTTTGTCACATTAATTTATGAAATTCTTATCAAATGTCATTAAGCCGAAATTAAAGCGCGGATTTACATTGATTGAGCTTCTCGTCGTCCTTGCCATCTTCATCGTCATCACCTCCGTCGTCCTCGCCCGCCAAAATCGTTTTTCCAGCGATATTCTCCTTTCCGACGTTGCCTATCAGATCGCCATCTCCATTCGCCAAGCCCAGGTTTATGGTCTGGGAGTTCGCAGTGTTGGAGGAGTGACTAAAGGAGTCGACATCACTTACGATACCGGTTACGGCATTCATTTTGAGGGTCCTTTGCCGGCAAGCTCCTACATTTTTTTCCCTGATCTTAATAAAAATGGCATAGCTGACGTGGTGAATGGTACTCTAGAAACAAGTCTATCAACACCGGGTACCATCAGTTACGATCTATCTCGAGGTCAGAAAATTGTCTCCGTTTGTGCCACTAATGCAAACGGCAATGGTTGTCTATCTGGTCTGTCTGGAGTAAAAGGAGGTTCTGGCAACGCCAGCTCCTTAAATGTGATATACATTCGTCCCGACCCTACCGCTAAAATATCAGACGATCAGGGTGTCTCTTATAACACCTTAGTTATTACTGTCGCCTCCTCCCTCGGTGATCGTTTTAAGTGCATCACTGCTTATGGCACTGGCCAGGTTTCTGTTTCCAATCCAACAGGTATTCTCCCAAATCCATGCATCTCTTCAAACCTAATAAAATAAATAGAAAAAGTGGATTCACCCTCATTGAATTGATGGTAGCTTCGGCTATTTTCATTATTGTTATGGTCATTGCTATTGGTGCGGTTCTTAGCATTGTTGACGCCAATCGAAAAGCCCAATCTCTTAATGCTGTCATGACCAATTTGAATTTTGCCGTAGAAAGTATGGTTCGAGATTTAAACACCGGCACCAACTACTGCGACGCCGTAAACCAATGCTCTCAAGGTCCCAACGTCGGAACTTTTTCCACTCCAGAACTTAGTTTTACTAATAGCCACAATGAACCGGTCGTTTATCGTTTTGACCAGAAGAATGGCAAGATAACTAAAGAAGTAAACAATCAAGGCCCAGAGGACATGACTGCTCCGGACACAAAGATCACCAGTATGATTTTTTATGTAGAGGGACACGGAGTGGGCGATACATTACAGCCGATTATTCTGCTCTACCTTCAGGGGCAAGTGGGGGCGAGCCCCAAAACCAAATCCACTTTCAAGCTCCAGACCCTGATTACTCAAAGAAGGTTGGATTCATAATATAGGAATATGGAATATCAAATTAAAAATAAAAAGAAAGGCAGCCTCGGCTTTACCCTGATTGAAACTATGATTGCCATTGCTATTTTAGTCTTGGCCATTCTCGGCCCTCTTACTATCGCCGCCAATGCTCTCCATTCGGCCTATTTTGCCAGTGATCAAGTGACGGCATTCTATTTGGCTCAAGAAGGCATTGAATACATGCGTTTTCTTCGGGACAATGATTTTATTGCTGACCAGTCTAGCCCCGGTTCAGTAGTATGGGATCAAGGATTGGAGAAATGTGATTCAAAGAGAGGGGGGTATACTTTCTGTGGCATGGATGCAAATAATGTCTTTTCGTCCAAAACAACTGTCTTGATTAATTGCGATAATCTGGCTGCATGTCGGCTAGTCCAGGATTCCACTGGCGCATTCCACCAACTAGATTCTGGAGGATCTTTGCCTCCCTCGGGGTTTACTCAGACCAATTTTTATCGAACTATTACAGTGAGCCAGGTCCCTGGCACTTCCAACGAGGATAAAATAACAGCGCATGTAAGCTGGACAACAGGCAATCTTTCTTCCCCAACTAATTTCGAAATTAGCGAAAATGTTTTCAATTGGCTAGGCTCTTCACAATCACCACAATAATATGAAAAATAAAGGATTCACACTTTTGTTTGCTTCTCTCATCGTCAGCTTACTGCTGGCTATCAGCTTGGCTATTCTTCATATCACTCTGGAGCAACTGCTCCTTTCTTCAGTGGCCAAGGAGTCCCAATTTGCTTTTTATAACGCCGATACCGGTATTGAATGCGCGCTCTATTACGACAGGAATAATCCATCAACTCCCCCTAAAATTTTTGCCACTTCAAGTGATTCGACAGGTATTATTGATTCTCAATCAGACATATCATGCAACGGTGTCACTTTAATGGTAAATTCTCTCGCCATAGATACTGGTCGCGATTTTGCCAGCACTCAATTTGATCTGGTCTTTGATAGCCCGGAGTGCCAAAATATTTCTAACCCTCTTCCTTTAATCCATGTTTTGGTCAGCAAAACTACTGATTCTGGCGGCACTAATACCTTGATTAAATCATACGGTTATAATACCTGCGATCCAACCAACATTCGTCGAGTGGAGAGAGGTTTTCAGGTTAACTATTAATACTGTGATACCGGCTGATGTGAGAGGGCGTCTAAAAAAATTGAAAGAGACGATTGAACGTCACCGCTATCTTTATCATGTACTTGACCGGCAGGAAATCTCGGATGAGGCTCTGGATTCACTGAAGAAAGAACTTTACGACATGGAGGAAAAATATCCGGAACTGCTCACCGCCGATTCGCCATCGCAAAGGGTGGCAGGGAAGCCCTTACCTGAATTTAAGAAAGTGCCACACAAGGTTCCACAATGGTCTTTCAATGATGCTTTCAGTGAAGAGGATATTCGTAATTTTGACGCTCGGGTAAAGAGATTTCTTAAGGCGGCTGCAGAGGTCAGACCTCTGCAAAGCAGAGGTCAGACCTCTGCAGCTCCTCCGACCTACGTTTGCGAATTGAAAATAGATGGATTAAAAATTGTTCTCGAATATGAAAATGGACTATTAAAGACGGCTGCTACGCGGGGAGATGGGGAAGTGGGCGAAGATGTCACTATGAACGTCCGCACTATTCAGTCAGTGCCACTCCGACTTAGTGAGTCGTTAGATCTTATCGTCGAGGGCGAGATTTGGATGAAGAAAAATAATTTTTTGAAATTGAATAAGGAAAGGGCAAAAAGCGATTTGCCGCTTTTTGCCAATCCCCGAAATATTACAGCCGGGTCAATTCGCCAGCTTGACCCGGCTGTCGCCGCCTCAAGGCGGCTTGAGGCCTTTGTGTACGATATCGCCCTTCTTGGGCCAAGCTCTGAGCTACCAATATCGAAGTCTGACTTCGATATTAATAAACATCATAAATATCGAAGTCTGACTTCGATATTGCCGGAAACCCAGATTGAGGAGTTGAAATTGCTCCAGAAGCTCGGTTTTAAGGTGAACAATCATTTTGGGCTCTGCAAGAATATTGACGAGGTGATTGCTTTTTGGAAAAAGTGGCAAACGAGTGCCACGAAAGAAGATTATCTCGTCGATGGTGTGGTCATTAAAGTCAATGAGCGTAAATATCAGGATGCACTTGGCTACACCGGCAAGGCGCCGCGTTTTGCCATTGCCTTTAAATTTCCAGCCGAACAAGTAACGACCGTCGTTGAAGACATTCAACTTCAGATTGGCCGAATGGGAACGCTCACTCCGGTCGCCCATCTGAAACCAGTGCTGGTGGCGGGTTCTACCGTTTCTAGGGCCACTCTTCACAATGAAGATGAGATCAAGCGTCTGGATGTTCGAATAGGTGATACGGTTATTTTGCAAAAGGCGGGCGATGTCATCCCTGACATAGTCAAGGTCTTGACAGAAATGCGCACCGGCAAAGAAAAGCCATATGTTTTCCCAACAAAGGTACCGGAATGCGGTGGCAATGGGCGAATTGAGAGAATTCCGGGTCAGGCGGCCTGGCGATGCGTGGATAAGAATTCGGGCGCTCAGCATCGACGCAAGTTGTACCATTTCGTCGGTAAGCACTCTTTTGATATTGATGGCATGGGACCGAAGATCATCGATAAACTTTTGGACAATCATCTTATATCGGCCGCCAACGACATTTTTACTTTGAAAGGAGGTGATCTTTCAGAACTAGAAGGATTTAAAGAAAAATCGGTGACCAATCTTTTATCTTCAATCGAAAAAGCCAAGAAGGTTCCGCTCGCCAGGTTGGTCATCGGTCTTTCCATTCCTCAAGTCGGAGAAGAAACAGCATATGATTTGGCAGACCACTTTGGAGATCTAGAAATTCTTCGAGGTGCCTCATTTGAAGAATTGCAGACTATCGATGGGGTGGGGGATGTGGTGTCGGAGTCGATTGTTCAATGGTTCAAGAATAAAGATAATAAGGAATTTTTGAAAAAACTTTTGAAAGTGATAGAGATTGAAAAGCCGAAGAAAGTTAAAAAAACAAAATCGGAGCAAAAGTTAAAAGGAAAGACTTTTGTTTTGACGGGCACGATGGAAGCAATGTCGCGAGATGAAGCCAAGGGAAAAATTCGTAATCTTGGTGGCGACGTTTCCAGTTCAGTTTCTACCAATACGAATTATGTGGTGGCGGGGGAAAATCCAGGCTCCAAATTGGAAAAGGCGGAGGAATTTGGTATCAAGGTTTTGAATGAGAAAGAGTTTCTAAAACTAATTAAATAAGGATGGCCCGTGTCCCCCGCATCGCTCCTGCCCGACTTTTCTCCTCTGCTGAGTAGAAAGAGTCGTTCACGAGCTCTGCGGGAACAGATGTGGACCTTTGGGTATTTCAATAAGGACTATTGTGGTGCGGCTACTCCAGGTTCTATTTGATCTCATGTTATAATTTATCAATGAACATTAGAGACATCGAGAAATTGGCGGCTCTGTCGCGGATTGATTTACAGGAAGGGGAGAAGAAGAGCCTGCTTGCGGAAATGGGTGCGATTTTAAATTATGTCAATCAGGTGAAGGAGGCAGCTGCCTTCGCCGCTGATAATATGGAAGAAAAGCCGTATTCCCGGAATATTTGGAGAGAAGATGCTAATCCGCATGAGAGCGGAATATTTACTGATGTATTGCTCGCAAGTGCACCGGCTCGGCATGGGCAATATATTAAGGTGAAGAAGATACTCTGATGGACCTAACTACCCTGACAATTAAAAAAGCTCATGACCATTTGATCAAGGGTGATTTTTCGGTGCGCGAATTGACGCAGGCCTATCTGGAAAATATTGAGAAGAAAAATAAAAACCTCAATGCCTATTTAGAAGTTTTTGATGATTGTTTGGATCAGGCCGACGAAGCAGATAAACGTCTGAAAAATGAAAAAGATAATTTCATGCTCGGAGTGCCGATGGCTTTTAAAGATAATATGCTGATCAAGGGTAGAAATGTTTCAGCCGGCTCTAAAATTTTGGAAGGATATAAAGCTACTTATGATGCCGGCGTCATCAAGAAATTAAAAGAGGCCGGCACTATCCTCCTCGGTCGCACCAATATGGATGAATTTGCTATGGGCACTTCCACTGAAAACTCCGCATATGGAGTGACTAAAAATCCCCATGATCTCTCCAGAGTGCCTGGAGGGTCGAGCGGCGGCTCCGCCGCCGCTCTCGCCGCCAACCTCACCCTCGGCGCTCTTGGGTCCGACACTGGCGGCTCTGTCCGCCAACCAGCAAGCTTCTGCGGTGTAGTTGGGTTTAAGCCAAGTTATGGACGCGTTTCTAGGTCAGGTTTAATTGCTATGGCTTCTTCTCTTGACCAAATTAGTCCCTTTGCCAAGACCGTAGAAGATGCCGAAATTATTTACAACATCATTAAAGGAAAGGATCCACAAGATAGTACCTCGCTCGATATCAAGGATGAGATCTACAAGAGTAAATCAAAGATGAAAATTGGCGTGCCATTTCATTTCATAAACGAAGGAACAGAGCAAGCTGTCTTAGATAATTTCAACCAATCAATTAAAAAGATGCAGGATTTAGGTCACGAGGTTATTCCGATTACTATACCAAATATTAAATATTCTTTAGCGGTCTATTATATTATTGTGCCGGCCGAAGTCTCTTCCAACCTTGCTCGCTTTGATGGAGTAAAATATGGCCTTCATAAGGATGGCCAAGATCTTTTGGCAGACTACCTCTTAACTCGCGGAGAAGGTTTTGGAAAAGAAGTCCGTCGTAGAATCATGCTTGGTACCTATGTTCTTTCAAGCGGCTATTATGATGCTTATTATGGAAAGGCCAATCAGGTAAAGAATCTTTTGAAGGCTGATTTTAGAAAAACTTTTGAAGAAGTGAATTTTGTCATGACTCCAACTTCTCCAACAGTCGCTTTTAAGATTGGCGAAAAAGCTTCTGACCCTTTAGCTTTATATCTTGCCGACATCTTTACCGTACCAGCCAATATCACAGGGCTTCCTTCCATCTCCATTCCTTCAGGCTTCGCCCTAACCGATGGGAAAAAATTACCGCTCGGCCTTCAATTTACCGCTCCCTTTTTGGCTGAAAGTTCATTATTTGAAATAGCTAAACAATTTGAAAAACTAAATGGTTGAAGAAAAATTCAAAGGAAAAGACAAGGAGAAGTCTGAAGTCTCGGAGGGTATTCATATCGTCGAGATCATCTTCGGTATTCTGATCCTTCTTTATTTTCTGAATCTTATTGGCAATTTTTTATCTCGTCATCTTGGCGGTGTTTCGCCGGACGGCACTAGCCCAACCGGCTTCAGCGCTTTCTCCGCTATTGGTCAGGCTATCGGCAGAACTTTTGTCAATGTCTTTCCCTCCATTCAATTTATCGCTATCTTCCTAACCCTTCTTTTTATCATGGGCATCATTTACACCTCTTTCAGATTACATCATATAGAAAAAAAATATCATCTGGCCCAAAAAATAGAAAGAAATAAACAACTGAACGTTTATGATGAGAAAATAGTAAATCCCAAATGGCAGAAAGTTCTGGGGCATGTAAATGGTGCAAGCCCCAATGATTGGCGTTTGGCCATTCTTGAAGCCGATATTTTACTCGGTGACATGCTGGAGAAGATGGGGTACAGGGGAGAGGGGATCGGCGAGATGCTGAAATCAATAGAAGAGAATGATTTCAACACTCTTAATAATGCATGGGAGGGACACAAGATCAGAAATGCTATCGCTCATGAAGGTTCGGATTTCATTCTTTCTCAACGTGAAGCCAAAAGGGCAATCAGCCTCTATCAGAGTGTTTTTGAGGAGTTTCATTTGATCTAATCTTTCCTTCGCGGGAGCTCGGGATAGTTAGCAAAAGTAAAGACCACTTTCTAAGGTGGTCTTTACTTTTGCTAACTAGTTGCGGGGCCCGGATTTGCGCCGGGGCCTGGAGGTTATGAGCCTCCCGAGCTACTGCTACTCTACCCCGCTATGTGGGTAATCTAAACTTCTACACCTTAATTCCATGGAGGTTATGAGTCTATTAGTTCTTTGCGAGCTACTGCTACTCTACTCTGCCATGAGCTTAATCGTAGTTATAGCAATATAACTCATCTTTATTTTATTTGCAATTTCCTATATATTTAACCAACCTCAATGTCGGGGTAGCTCAGTCGGTAGAGCACAGGACTCATAAGCCTGGGGTCGTGGGTTCGATTCCCACCCCCGACACCTTCTTATAGGTTTTTAGCAAATTCTGATAAGATATTTTCGTTGCGGTCATAGCTCAACTGGTTAGAGCACTCCCCTGTCACGGGAGAGGTTGCCGGTTCAAGTCCGGTTGACCGCGCAACTGAACGAAGTGGGAACTGTGGTAAAATTATAAATATGAAAAATTTAGGAAGAGGATTTATTGTCTCCTTGGTAATTGTGATTTTTGCTTTAGTTGTAGCGGTTGCATATATATACCATCTGAAACAATCTACAAAGGAGAAGGTGAGTGTAATGGTTGATGGACCAGGATTTGTTTCCGCTTACGATTACCCACTCATTACCACAGGCTCTAAATTTGACCCGATTCATTACCAAGTCTGGGCTAATAACACTCTAAAGATAATTAAAAATAACGAGAGTATCCAAAGCATGTCTCTGGATGAGCAGGGGGAATTCGCACTGAATAAAGACCTTAATAAAAATATGCCTTTTATAGTAGATAAAGATGTGAATTATGATGGTTACAATGATGTTGGAGTGCTAACTTCAACAGGATATGCAGGGGTAAATTATTATTACGATTATTACATTTATAACCCGAAGACCGAAAGACTTGAAAAAAGTTCAATCTTAACTCAAATATCAAATCCAAAGTTTGATATGAATAGTAAAAAAATTATTTCATCCTATAGAAGTGGGCCGCAGTGGTACACTGAAATTTTACAATGGAACGGTTCATCTTATGTAAGATCAAAGGCCAAATCAGAGTAATAAAATACTCAAACTGGTACAATCTGAACATAACCACTCTCTCTAATCCTAGTTCCCGCTTTATCCACTAGCGGGGCTTGACAAAAAATACCATGTGTATATACTTATGGTATATGAAAACACAAGTAAATCTTAAAATAGATAATAATGTTAAGAAGCAAGCTCAAAGGAGGGCGGAAGAGCTCGGATTGTCTTTGAGCTCCGTGGTGAATGTTACCTTAAAGCAGTTTGCTCGCACAGGTGAGCTAGAGCTTTCTGTTGCACCTAAAATGACTCCTTATTTAGAAAGTTTGGTACGCGAAGCAAGAGAGGATTATAAAAAAGGCAAAATTAGTGGTCCTTTTACTACAGCAGCCGAACTTATAAAGTATCTCAATTAATAAGTGATTATGAACGTAGTCACTTCTAGAGAGTTTAATAAACAGTTTAGTAACCAAACAAAGAAAATTAAAAGTAGATTTAATGAAAGAGTCAATTTATTTTTTGAAGATATGAGGCATTCCAGTCTGAATATCCATAAACTTTCAGGAAAGTATGAGGGGTTGTGGAGTTTTAATGTAACGGGTGATATTAGAGTGATATTCGATTTGAATCAAAAAGACACTGTTATCTTGGTGGCAATAGGAACACATAGCAAACTATATAAATAGTGAATCACGGGCCACCAGCAGATTGGAATGGGGTTTATGAATTTACGGTCAAGTGACTATCTTTCCAATCTCCGGTTTCTTGATTGAGGCTGTAGAATGTTGAACATTTTCTAATATCCTTTTCTCCCAAGAGGTACTGCATTAATCGATCGGTGCCAATGCCATAACCGGCGTGAGGCAAGGTAGTTCCTCCATTTACAATATTCAAGTACCAGCGGAAGTCTTCAAGATCACCCCCGCGTTCTTTATGTAGACGAAACATCGTGGAACTAATTAGCCGATTCGTTAATTTTTTTCCGTCGTGTTCACGCACCGCTGAACCAACCGTTTCGCCGGAGTAGGGAAGGATGAGATCGGTAGAAAGAACAATCCGTGAATCTTTTTCGGAAACCTTCATATTGAAGAATTTTATCTCTTTCGGGTATTTCATGATGAAGACAGGACGAAGGAAAACATCTTTATTTAAGAGCTCTATTATCTTTGCTTCGTGTTCGGTTTTTAGATCGTCTCCCCAAGCGAGAGTAGAGAAGCCATTCTTTTGCAGAAGTTTAACGGCATCATCATAGGATATTCGCCAGAAAGGTTTCTCTAAACTGGCTAGAAAATTCTTACTGTCTCTCTTGTAGGAAGTGTCGAGAAGATCGCTGTGGATCTTTATCACTGTTTTGCAGATATACTTTATGACCGATTCAATATGTTGAAGAAGCGCTTCATACATTTTTTCTTCGTTATAAGTTTCGTTCGGAGCGACCAGGCTCCAGTCAAATTCTTCCTCAATCAAACGAAATTGGCGGAGATGTCTTTGATCTTCGATTTCCTCATCCCGGCCGCTGTGAATGATGGTGTAGGCGCCTGGAATGTGCTGGAGTGCCTGTTCTAGGGATAGTTGGCCTGTCTGGGTAAAGAACAGTGGTATATTCAATCTACTACCGACTTTAAAAAGGGTATCAACATTCTCACAGGCACCTGTAATCCCAACGATTTCCGGCACATCAACATAAGTTAGACCGGCATTTCGGTAAAATTCGTGGGTGGCGCCGGCAATGGTGTGATTTATCTCGATCAAGTTTTTTAGTTTATTCATTTTTATTTTTTATCTTTTAAAAGGTCTCCGACATCGGATGTCGGGGATTAACGGGGACTAAGGGGGCATCAGAATGAGAGGATTAAAAAAAGAGCCCCCGAAGGGGGCTCTTTGGAAAATATAATTAGTTAGCGGATTCTTTCGGCGTTTATGTGGTTGCTCTCGCATTCGTACCATTGAGAGAAAGTCTATGTAAAATTCTTCAACGTGTCAAATCCATTTTATAGCCTCGTCCCGGCACGGTATGAATCAATTTCTTTTTACCCGCATCTATCTTTTTCCTTAAATTGAGAACGTGCGCTTCAATAGTGTTGGAGAAAGGGTCGGTATCAATATTCCAGACGTGCTCCATGATAAGACCGCGAGAAAGGACGTTGCCGAGGTTCCTCATGAAATATTCCAGGAGTAGGAATTCCTTTCTGGTAAGATATATTTCTTTTTGACCACGAAAAACTTTCTGCTTCTGAATATCCACCACAAGATCTTCAAAGGTTAAGGGATTAGTCTCTAGTATATTTGGTCTTCTGGTAATGGCTCTGATGCGGGCCAGCACTTCAGCAAAGGAAAAAGGTTTGCAAACATAGTCATCAACTCCGAGATTAAGAAGATTTACTCTATCCGGAATCTCCGATCGGACCGACAACATCATAATCGGTGTCTTCTTGCCTACCTCCCGTATTTCCCGGCAGACGGCCAGACCATCCTTTTTTGGCATAATATAATCCAAAATAATGAAATCATACTCATTGGTTCGGGCCATGTAAGAACCTCGTTCGCCATCTGCCGCTCTGTCAACCACGAAACCTTCTGCCGATAAACTCTCTTCCAGAAAATCAGCGATCTCTACATCGTCTTCAATTATTAACATTCTCATATTGTCTGTAAGTATATTTAAATTTTTACTAAAAGACGATTAAAGTTGGGGATGAAAATTGAATGAAACTTCATCTTTTCTTCATATTTATTTTATGTTCGTATTGAAAAAATGTTTGAAAAACGGCCTATTTTATAATACTATTACCAAACCATCTCGAAGAGATGTGCCGTTGTAGCTCAGTTGGTAGAGCATTTCCATGGTAAGGAAAAGGTCCCCAGTTCAATTCTGGGCAACGGCTCTATAAATATATATGCCACCCTAGCTCAGTTGGTAGAGCACCACTTTCGTAAAGTGGGGGTCCCGAGTTCGATTCTCGGGGGTGGCTCACCAAAATATGGATGAAAACAAGAAAAAAATAAAGGAATTGGAAACCCTGATGCAGGGTGCGGATTTTTGGCAGAATAAGGAGAAGGCCCAGAATGTAATCAAAGAGCTCCAGGATTTGAAGGCCCTGAGCTTGTCGAAGGGCGGCCCCTACGATCGGAGCTCAGCTATAATAACCATCTTCAGTGGTGCCGGTGGTGATGACTCCGAAGACTTCTCCGCCATCCTTTTCAATATGTATCGCAAATTCCTTGAACGAAAAGGATGGCCGACACATATCATTCATCAAAATGAAAATGACCACGGAGGCTTCCGCAATCTAACTTTTGAGGTGAACGGCAAAAATGCTTACGGCACTTTGAAAAATGAATCGGGCGTCCATCGCTTGGTGCGCCTCTCCCCATTCAATGCCAAAAAACTTCGCCACACCTCGTTCTCTATGGTGGAAGTCATCCCCAAATTCGAGAAGACCAGCGAGATCAATATTCCAGAAGACGAGCTGGATATCTCCTTTCAACGTTCAAGTGGCCCTGGCGGGCAGAACGTGAACAAGCGCGAGACCTCGGTGCGCATTGTCCATTTGCCGACCAAACTTTCCGTTCACGTGGATTCGGAACGCTCACAGGCCCAGAACAGAGAAAAAGGCTTGGCAATTCTTGCCGGTAAAATATATACTCTTCGCGAAGCTGAAAGAATGTCCAAAGAAAAAGGAATGTATATTTCTAAGACCACCGACGCCGAATGGGGTAATCAAATCCGCTCATACGTTATGCATCCTTACAAGATGGTCAAAGATCATCGCACCAACGTAGAGACCAGCAATATTAACAAGGTTCTTGACGGAGAACTTGACGATTTCATTTACGCTGAAAGAAGCCTCTAGTAGAGCCATTTTTAATTCTAACTAATAATCTGTTATACTAGAAAAGATGATTTATTTTGATAAAGTTTCTAAAATTTACGGCGATAATTCAGTAGCGGTGGAGGAGATTACCTTCAATATTGAACCAAAAGAATTTGTTTCTATTGTTGGTCAATCCGGAGCAGGCAAAACAACCGTAATTAAACTAATCTTAGGCGAAGAGAAACCAACCGCTGGCACGGTATTCTTTGAATCCGTGAATGTTAACAGCTTGAGAAAGAATCAGATCACTAAATATCGTCGCCGAGTCGGGACTGTCTTTCAGGACTTTCGACTTTTGCCAGACAAGACAGCTTATGAGAATGTCGCTTTTGCCATGGAGGCGGCCGGTCGAACCGAAGAGGAAATCGCTGCCGATGTGCCGCATGTTTTGGAGTTAGTGGACCTCGGCCGAAAGATTTGGAATTTTCCGCACCAACTTTCCGGCGGAGAGAAACAGCGGGTGGCCATTGCCAGGGCGTTGGTCAACCAACCAGACCTCATCATTGCCGATGAACCAACAGGCAACCTTGATCCGGTTAACACCTATGATGTTGTCCAAATTCTGAAAAAAGTTAATGATCTTGGCACCACCGTTCTTCTGACCACTCATAACAAAGGCATTATTGATTCGTTAGGGAAGCGGGTTATCACTCTTGAGCATGGTAAGATTATTCGCGACGATAAGTCTGGAAAATATACATTATAATAATCCATTATGTTTTGGACCAACATTAAAAGAGTAATAAAAGCAGGATTCATTAGTTTCTGGAGAAACGGCTATGTCTCGCTGGCATCTGTTTTAGTAATGATTGTCACCCTCTCCGTGGCCGCCGCCATGATCTTTGTCGGGGCTCTTCTTCATTCAACTCTGGACGGTATAAAAGATAAGGTTGACGTAAATGTTTATTTTGTGACCACCACTGCCGAAGATCAGATTGTCAGTTTGAAGAATTCGATTGAAGCTCAACCTGAAGTGGCCACCGTCACCTATACTTCCCGTGAAGGAGCCCTTGATAATTTTAGGAAGAAACACGCAAACGACCAGCTCACTTTAGCCGCTTTGGATGAGCTGAACGACAATCCTCTTGGTGCCAGCCTTAACATTAAAGCCAAGGATCCGTCGCAGTATCAGAGTATCGCTAGTTTTGTGGAGAATAAGGCCGCTTCACTTTCTCCGGAGTCGTCAATTATTGACAAGATAAATTATTCCGAAAATAAAGTAGCCATTGATGCCCTCAATCGTATTATCGATTCGTCCAACAAGATCGGCTTAATTTTAATGGCCTTCTTTATTTTTATTTCCATTCTTATCACTTTCAACACCATTCGTTTAGCCATCTATATTTCCCGTGATGAGATTGCCGTCATGCGTTTAGTGGGGGCCTCAAATATGTTTATCCGCGGGCCATTTGTCACGGTTGGTTTGATGTATGGAGGTGTTTCGGCCATCATCACCTTACTGCTTCTCTATCCGATTACTTTTGGCCTCGGTCCTTTGACTGAAAAGCTTGGCACCGGCCTCAACGTCTTTGATTATTACATCAGCCATCTCGTGGAAGTCTCCCTCATTATTCTCGGCGCCGGCCTACTTCTCGGCGCCATATCTAGCTTCCTGGCAGTTAAGAAATATCTGAAAGTCTAATGAAGAAGAATCATAAATACATTTTTGTTATTGGAGGAGTGATGTCTGGTGTGGGCAAAGGTATCACCACTTCTTCCATCGGCACCATTCTCGCCGCCAAAGGATTCAATGTGAATATTATAAAAGTTGATCCGTATCTGAATGTTGATGCGGGTACCATGAACCCCACCGAGCACGGTGAGGTTTTTGTTTTAAACTCCGGCTTGGAGACGGATCAAGACATGGGCAATTATGAGCGCTTCATGAATCGTGATCTCAATAACGGCGATTATATGACTAGCGGTATGATATATAAGCACGTCATTGATAAAGAGCGGGCGCTTGGCTTTGGTGGCCGCTGTATTGATGCCGATACCATTCGGGATGAGATTATTCACCGATATGAAACGGCCGCCCGCTCCAATAAATCGGATATTTCTGTGATTGAGATTGGTGGAACGGTGGGTGACTATCAAAACATTATGTTCATTGAAGCAGCTCGAGTACTGAAAGTAAAAAATCCGGAGAATGTTTTATTTATCATGGTCAGTTTTCTACCAATTCCACACAAGCTTGGCGAGATGAAGTCAAAACCGACCCAAAATGCCATCAAACAATTAAACTCTTACGGCATTCAGACCGATATCGTCATTGCCCGAAGTGAAAAACCGCTTGATAAAAAACGAAAAGAGAAAATTGCTATTTCTTGCAATGTGCCGGCTGAAAATGTTATCTCTGCCCCGGATATCGAGAGTATCTACGATGTGCCGTTAAACTTTGAAAAAGATAAATTGGGAGATCATCTGACTGAACTCCTCGGACTGAAGAATCGACCGACAAATCTGAAAGACTGGTCGGCTTTCGCTCGAAAGGCCAAGAATGGCAAACACACGGTCAATATTGCAGTGGTAGGGAAGTACTTTGATACTGGAGATTTTGTTCTTTCGGATGCCTATGTTTCTGTCATTGAGGCTATTAAATTCTCTGCATATGCCGCTGGGGTAAAAGCAAAACTGACATGGCTTAACTCCAAACATTTTGAGACTAATCCGGCCAAGGTTAAAGAGTTAGCCAATTATGATGGCGTTCTTGTTCCAGGAGGATTCGGAGAGACGGGCATTAAAGGCAAACTTCGGGCCATCGAATTTGTACGGGGAAATAAGATTCCATATTTAGGTCTCTGTTACGGAATGCAATTGGCGGTGATTGAATTTGCCCGCAATGTCGCGGGGCTAAAAGATGCCAACACCACTGAGATAGATGAGAAATCAAAAAATCCGGTAATAGATATTATGGAGCATCAACGAAAACATCTAGCGGAGGGCCGTTACGGCGCCTCAATGCGACTGGGAGCTTACCCGTGCAAACTGAAGAAGGGGACGGTGGCGGGTTTCGCCTACGGCGAAACCCGCGTCTCCGAACGTCACCGCCACCGCTACGAAGTGAATCCCACTTACATCGCTAAATTAGAAAAAGCCGGCCTTGTTTTCTCCGGCACCTCGCCCGACGGCAAACTAATGGAAATCGCCGAACTACCAAAAGAAAAACATCCTTTTTTTGTTGGCACTCAATTCCATCCGGAATTCTTGGCTCGCCCTCTTCGCCCCCACCCCCTTTTCACCGCCTTCATCAAGGCATCAATGAAGAAGAAGTAAAATGGAAGAGATCGAAGTAAAATTTTTAAATATCGACCCTGCCGCTATTGAAGAAAAATTAAAAAAGATCGGAGCTAAGAAAGTGGCCGATTTTTTCTATAAACGTTACATTTTTGATTATCCCAATCTCAGCTTGCACAAGAGGGGAGCGTGGGTTCGTCTTCGAACTGATGGAAAAGAAACAACTCTTACTTACAAACAACGACTTGGTATGTCTTCTCATGACGGTTCTACCTCAGATACCGGTATGGAAGAGATCGAAGTCCTAGTAAGTGATTTTGAGAAAGCGGCTGAAATGTTTCGAAAGATGGGGTTTATGGAGAAATTCTATGAAGAAAACAAGCGAGTGCGCTGGATGAAAGACGATATTGAATTTGACCTCGATTTTTGGCCACACCTATCGCCCTATTTGGAGATTGAAGCACCTAGTTGGCAGAAGATTGATGAAGCCATTAAAATACTTGGTCTCAACCCAGAGGATAAGAAGATCTTTTCTGTTGCCCAAGTCTATCAGCTTGCTGGTATCAATCAGATCGAATATAGTCGCATCACTTTTAATGAGTTTACGAAGAGGGAAGACTCAGTTTGACAAAGAGCTATACCAGTTTAGAATTGGGGCAGTAAAACCACGAAAGGGGGATTGTATGGCAACGTGGAATCTTCATAAGTACGCCGGAGCTCTTCTAGAAGCTAAGATCTGGGACAGCAAAAAGGCCGAAGCCTACAAGACTTTTTGTCGGGACAAAGGTCGTGTAGAAAATACTGGAGCGAGAGAACGCATCTCTAATCCCGAGGTCTCAAGAGAAGAGTTCGAGACAGAGTGTGATAAGGACGAAAAATGACCTGGCTCCCGAGGTGGAGCCAGGTCTAATCATTCATTAATTATTAATATTGCGGGATCGTCTAATGGTAGGACTGCAGATTCTGGATCTGCCTATCTTGGTTCGAGTCCAAGTCCCGCAGCCAACATATTACACGCCGAGTGTCAAGGGTGCCTACGGTACCAGAGCGACTGATACACATCACATAAAAATTCAATCAATACTCTCATTATAGCACCGGTTTTTTTAATTTCGTAAAAATAAAAACCCCACTCTGATTGTGTCAGAATGGGTGTCAAAATCACTACGTTATGATGATCGGAGTTATCGGTTCGATGGCTATAGGCTTATAGTATTCGCCAAAATCTCCAACGCACACTTCCCTTATTTTCCGAAGATAGCGAATCGCTTGAAGAACGTCGCAACCACACCTTCTCATATTCTCCAGATCCTCGTTAAGTCCATCACCAATGAAATCTATGGCCTCGAGGAATCTTTCGCCATCACGGCTGTAATCTGGCCAACGGAGATCAATTAGTACTGGAGCTCTAATTGTGATATCGAAGAAAGTTGCTTTAATCTGCCCCACCTCTTCCTGGTGCTTCACCTTTCTAACACGAAGCCAACCATACAGAAAATAAATCCTGAATGTTTCCTTGGGGTAGAATAGGCGGCTCTTCTGAAGGATCACAGCTTTTTCACGAAGATTAAACTGGATACTCCTGGCTTTAACAACCACCATATTATTAGGGACTTTGAATCGGACGCCGAAAGTGAAGAGCCAAACGCCATAGAGAACCACCAGCAAGGCGTAGGCGATCATGAATGGGCTAAATGAGTCGGAGTCACTGTAACGAGTATTCAAGATGAGAACCAAGGTTCCACCTCCGCAGAACAAGGCTCCAAGGACAAGAGTTTTCCCTTTCGCCGTGTTTTGGATTGGGTAGCCCTTAGCTATTGCGCCAAGAAACTGGGAACCTCCGAGGGCCGCAAGGATCAATCCGAGGCTAGCCACCACCGATTGCCAGGGAATTAAAGGCATATGCCTGGAAGGATTCGATGGTGGCATGTGGACCATGATGATGGGCACTATTAAGAACATTAAAAGCAGGGCGACGCCTGTCGCTTTGAATGAATTTGGAATTTTTGTTGTCATATGTCAATGTTTCTATTTCTCAAATTACCTGAAATGGGTATTTTGTCAATGTTCTACTAAATGAAAAGGTGAATGATATAATTTAACCATGAAGAAAATTATCGTTTACGTTCCGTTATCTCACACAGACAAAGTGAGGGAGGCCATAGGGGATGTGGGAGGGGGTCAACTGGGAAAGTATTCTTTTTGCAGTTTTTCTATTCGAGGCACTGGTAGATTTAAACCGGAAGACGGAGCGAATCCTCATATCGGAGAGGTAGGAAAATTGGAGGAAGTGAAAGAGGAGAGAATTGAAGTAACGTGTGACGATGAAATCACAGACAAGGTCGTTAAAGCTATAAAATCCGTGCATCCATATGAAGAGGTGGCATTAGATATTTATCCATTAGAAAATTAACATGAGAGAATTTTTTCCAACTGATGACGATAGTGGAGGCGAAGAAAAACCAGTTGATCCTTTTGTTAAGGAAAGACATACCGGAGAGCGCGTCTTAGAAACAGTAAAAGAAGTGTTAGAAAACAAAGAAGAGAATCGGAATTTAAAAGAAAGTATCAAGATACACTTAAGAAGTGCAAAAACTAACGGGGAAACCTGGAAGAGAATGATTGGTAGACTACCTCCAGAAGAAAAAGAAGTCTTTGAATATGTTCTAGCTCAAGAACTAGAAAATTTTTATTACACCCACTACAACGCTGTAAGAAATAGACTTAATCCCGACCAATCAACAGATCAAGGATTGGAAAGAAAATAAGATTAACTTTCACACGTATGTTTTTCAAACCTCATTTTTCGTGATATAAAGGATTTAGATTACTAAACACACGTTTAGCTGGTCTTTCATAAAACGCCAGAAACCTCATAGGTGAAAGGCAAAACAAGAAGGAGTAATAAAAATGAGCTCAAAAAAAAGCGGGTCCGCATGGACCTTGCCAGCTGGAAAGCTTAGACAAGCGGAAGCGACCCTTTATAAGGGGCTGGGAGAAAATTGGGGAGCAGACATTATGACCGAGATTGCTGATGACCAAGAAACATTACGAAAAACAGTACGATTTTTGCGTCGGCACTGTTGGGAAGACTCAGAGCATCAACGCATAGCCAGGGCGATCATGGGCGAGAACATGCTCGATGTCGATGATGTCATGGATTGCTTCGGTGTGCGCTATTCCAAAGACATGCTTCGCCAGATGAACGTCATTCCGTTTGGTGAACGAACACTATGTGAGAAGAGTAAAACTCATCTTCTGGTGGCTGGATATCATCTGACAATGCAGAATCTCACACATTTCGGATTACACGAAGGAAACTGGATGAATGACAAGGTACTAGGAGACTCACCAGATGATAGGATGGCCAATCAGGTTGTAATGCGCCAGTGGCATCTTGTTCGCAAAGGTGCGGTTCCTGGAACACTAGGTCTATCATTTGAAGATCAAGCCCAAAAAATTCCACCTTGGGATGAAATCTCTCGAGTTGCTGGAGAAGTAATTACTCCAGTTGCCTTGGCGGTTTATACGACCATCTTGTATCGGGTCGTTCGTAACCGATCTTTCTATACACGAGGTTCTTTCCTCCAATGCCGTGAATCATCGGGTAAGGGATTTCATTACGTGGTTACCCGAGCGATGGATAAAAAAGAAGTGATCGTTCAGTGTAATAACGATCACGCTTCGAGCAACGTTGCCATGAGTTCTACGGTGATGCCGATGATCTAGTGACTCATAGTTCCGAAGGACGTCTTTCGGAGCTTTTTAATTTGAGGATCGAGAAATTCCTAAACACTGCTTAGGAGTGTCTCATCTCTACGTAAAATAAGGCTCTTTTGGAATCAAAACAAGACATACTAGACTCCGACTGAGACCCCTCAATTTGGTATGATGAAATAGCTCAGAGAACCCTTACAAGGCCTCAACTTTTGGGGTTCACAACTGAGTCAGTCAGCCAATGTTTTTTATTTCTGTTAGAATTAGTGGTGTTACATTATAAGCAAGATTATTATTAACTTTTAACCTTATGAAAAAAGTAATTGGCGCTCTCTTTGTTGTCGGTTTTTTACTGGCTGGAACCGCTTCAGCCCAAACAGGCAACTATTATAATCCCCGAGGGATGATGAGTTATGATTTTAATTCTGGAGGGGGAATGATGGGTGGCTACAATGGTGGTTATTACTGGTTCGGTTGGGTAACTATGATTTTGGTATGGGCACTACTGATCTTGGGGATAATTGCTCTAGTTAGGTGGTTGAAGAAAAATAAATAATATTGGTTAACAAATAGCTCTGGCCACAAAATGAACATAATTTCTCAGATTGGAACGGCTCTTTTAATGTCTCTGGGAATGTTTTGGCAAGTGGGGTGGAGCTTAGCCCTTGGATTTACTATCGCAGCAGTCATTCAAGCGGTTATTCCTAAAGAAAATATCCAAAAGAAGTTTGGTAAAAGTGGTGTTAAAGAAATTGCTCTGGCTACGGGGTTTGGGGCAATAAGCTCAAGTTGTTCCTATGCAGCAGCTTCAACCAGCAAAGCACTCTTTAAAAAAGGTGCCTCGTTTATATCCTCTATGGCATTTCTCTTTTCATCTACCAACCTTGTTTTAGAACTTGGTATCATTCTCTATCTTTTAATGGGCTGGCAATTCGCTGTGGCCGAATGGATTGGCGGTATAGTGCTTATTTCTATTATGGCCCTCTTAGTAAAAGCTACATATCCAAAGAACATTATTGAAGAAGCCCGCCATCATCAAGAAGAGAGAAATGAACACGACCACCACCAGGCCCAAGCTGACGGCAGATCATTTTGGGAAAAAATAAAGACAAAAGAAGCTCGGATTGCAATTTCTCAGAACTTTATAATGGAGTGGTCAATGCTTCAAAGAGACTTAATCATTGGATTTCTTATTGCCGGATTTGTCGCAGTGTTTGTGCCGCACAGCGTCTGGGGTATTCTTTTCTTAAAAGGTTCATCATCAACTCTACAGGTTGTTATAAGTGCCTTAATTGGTCCAATAATTGCTATTCTGACATTTGTTTGCTCGATTGGTAATGTTCCACTAGCTGCCATTCTATGGTTCCAGGGAATGAATTTTGCAGGGGTGTTATCTTTCTTATATGCAGACCTAATAGTTATTCCCTTACTATCTGTATATAAAAAGTATTATGGCTGGAAGTTGATGTGGTACATCCTTGGTATTTTTTTTATCACAATGGTGCTGACAGGATTGATTATGTTTGTGCCTTTTGCTCTGCTTCACCAGATACCAAATCCAACAGGTAATATTCAAGCAGAACTTACGCAGTTTAGTTTTAATTATACCTTCTGGCTTAATATTATTTTTGCCTTGGTTGTCTCATATTTCCTCTACCTCGTATCTTTCAGCAGAAAAGCGTAACGCAGGCCAATTAACATAATCAGACCGAGGACAAGGAAGCTATATTTGAAGTCAAGGAAAAAAAGTGCCAGCCCCGCCAGCGCTGGCACAAAAATAAAAGGAAGATTCCTGGTTAGTCGAAAAAGACCGATCAGATGAATATTGACCAGGCTCACTTTCTTGAAAAAATAAGTCTCTGCCGAGATTTCAATAAAACTAGCTCCGACCCTGGTAATAAAAAGCAGAACGGTCCAAAGGAGGAAATTGGCGCCGTTTATGTAGGGAATGAGAATGGTGGACACGGCCAGAATTATAAAACCGATGATTAGTATCTCTTGCTCGCCATATTTTTTGTCCGCCAAGCGTCCGAGCGGAATCTGAAAAAAGACAAAGGGTAGGAGCATAATACTGAACATTATACCGATTGCCGGCCAACCGAAGCCAATGTAATTGTGGAGATAGATGGGCATATAAATAACCATCCAGGCGTAGTAGAAATTAAGCAAGAAGTTATCAAAAAGAATGTCGTAAACGTCCGGATTACCCATCACTTCTTTGGAAAGATTTTTAGAGTTGGTTTCGTGATAGATAGGATCTTTAAAATTTTTGAAAGTGGTAAGGATGATATAAAAGAGAGGAATAAGGAAAACTGCCCCGACAATATATACTTTCCAATATTCAGAAGCACCAAGAATGAGCCCAACCACGAGTGGCACTATTACCGGCGGAAGGCTAAGCATAGTCAGGAACATCCCCCTAATACTGCCGGTTTCCTCATCTCGGGAATAATTTTCTAAAAAAATATCTAAATTGAAAAGAATAATCGGACTAATGGCTTGGGAAAAGATAAAGAAAAAACCGACTATGTAAATATTGCCGCCGAAAGCGATGCCGAGGAGCGAGGCAAATTCGAGGGCAATCAGCACTAGCATTAACTTGTAATTGCCCAGACGATTCAAAATCTTCCCAATGTTTATAAAGACAAAGAGATTAATGAAAGCGCCTACGCTGTAGAAAAGACCGACCGCTGAGCTCTTAACATAAAGATTTAAGTAGCTGGAGTTGATGAAATAAATAAAAAAGAAATGGATGGAAAAGAATAGAGCGGAGGCATAAATAAGAGCGAAGAGGCGAACAGTCTTCGGTTTATAAAGCACGGGCTCTTGGTCCATGCTTTAATTATATATGATTATATGGAGTGAGCCATCTCTACCGTATTTTCAATTTTGTCTTCACCACCATCATGTCATCTCTCAAAATATCAAATTGATTGATCCAGTAATAACCCAATCTATCTTCTAGGTCAGTAAGGTCTTCCTTGGTTGCCATTTTACTGGAAATCTCATTAATTTTTCCATCAATCCTTTCTTCCGTATGCGCCATATTCTCATAGACTTGAATGAAACCATTAGCAGTGATGCGGGCTAGGTTATCGATTTCTCTACTCAGATCATCTTTTGTTGCAAACGATTTAAGATCCTCTCTTGTTGCAAAATGTTTAAGATCATCTTTTGTTGTAAACGATTTAAGATCCTCTCTTGTTGCAAAATGTTTAAGATCATCTCTGGTCGCAAACGATTTAAGATCATTTTTGGTAGCAAACGGTTTAAGATCATTTCTTGTTGTAAAATGTTTGAGATCATCTTTGGTCGCAAACGGTTTAAGATCATTTCTTGTTGTAAAATGTTTGAGATCATCTTTGGTAGCAAACGGTTTAAGATCATTTTTTGTCGTAAATCCTTTTAAATCATCCTTAATGACCATGACCTTGGTCATTCCATCGATCTTTATTGCTAGGTCTTTCACGGTTAGGGCCAAACTCTTGGTCGTTGCCGCCAAATCATCGGTTTTGGCCGCTAGTCCTTTAACAGTTACGGCCAGACTATCAGTGGTCTTTGCCAAACCTTCCATAGTTATAACTTTTTTCTTCATGTTTTTGTTCTCTCAATTATATGAATATTAAATCTGCTGACAATATTGACAGCCTAAATAATATCTATCCGAGATGAAATTTCGCTAAAGAATTCTTAAATTATACTCCCAATAATACAGGTATAACAATCGGCCGTTTGGCGGTTTTTTGGAATAAGAATTTGCTGACGGCGTCGGTGAGATTGTTTTTGACGTAATCGAAATTAATTGGGTGCATTCCCTCGGTGTTATCTTCAATGGTTTTTTTAATCAAGAAGCGGGCTTGGCGAAGAAGATCCTGTGATTCACGAAGATAGACGGAACCGCGAGAGATGATGTCAGGAGACTTTTTCAATTTGCCGTTGGTTGCGTTTACTAGGGCGATGATCACAAAAATGCCATCTTGAGAAAGGATCTGACGATCTCGAATAACCACTTCCTGAATGTCTCCGATTGAGAAACCATCCACCATCACTGTTCCGGATGGGGCTTTTTCTTTCAACACCTTAATTTTCTGACCTTTATCTTGAATCTCAATAATAGTACCGTCATCGGCTACTACAATATTTTCTTTAGGCACTCCCAAGTTTTCTGCAAGCTCCGCATGCAGTTTCAGCCGGAAATGATTGCCATGAACGGGGATGAAGAATTTTGGTTTCAGTTTTCGATGTAGCCACTCTATCTCGCCGCGATTACCGTGGCCAGTGGAGTGAATATAAACATCGGAGGTCTGAATGGAAATAATCTTTGCTCCAAGTCGCGCCAGGTTGTCTTTCAGTTTCTCCACAGACCTTTCATTCCCTGGAATAATAGAGGATGACAGTAGGACAGTATCCCGATCGTTGATGTGAAAATATTTATGAGTTTTGGTGCCCATTCTCATTAGGGCCGCGAACTCATCACCCTGGGCGCCGGTGGCCAAAACTACAATCTTATCCGGGGCATAACCGGTTAGATCTTGGCCGGAAATGACCGTTCCCTTTTTCAATTCCAATAGATTGGCTTGTACCAGAATGTCAATATTATTTTTCATACTGCGACCCTCAATAACCAGCTTCTTGCCATATTTTTCGCAAGCTTCAATCACTTTTAATATTCTTAGAATGTGAGAGGCGAACATGCCGATTATTAGCCGTCCTTTAATAGTGCGAATGATTTCATCCAAGTTCTCATGCACCAATGCTTCCGGAGTGGAAAAGCCCGGATTTTCAATGTTGGTGGATTCGCCGAGAAGTAATAGCACTTTTTCTTTGGCTACGGCACCATAGGCCGCCTCTTCCTCGGCGCTTGGCTTGCCATCAACGTGAGTTAATTTGAAATCTCCAGGCGTGACGATTTGGCCATATGGAGTGTCGATAACGATTCCCATTGCGTCAGGAATACTGTGAGTGACTCCGAAAAATCGCACCGAGAGGGAGCCGATTTTGATCTGATCATTTGTTTCTACCACTTTAAAATTAATTGCTGGCAGGTGCGGAAACTCTGATTGCCTTTTTTTAATCATTAAGGAAGTAAGATTGCGGGTATAGAGTGGGGGATTACCAATACGATCCATGATGTAAGGTATTCCACCAATATGATCGAGGTGACCATGAGTGATAATGACCGCTCTGATTTTTTCCTTCCGTTCTTCCAGATATTTGGTATTTGGCAAGATGTAATCGATGCCGGGGGTGTCCTCCTCTTTAAATTTGAAGCCCATGTCGATAACAATGATGTCGCCGTTTATTTCAACGACGGTCATGTTCTTACCGATCTCCTCCACGCCGCCAAGAGGAATAATGCGAATGTTTTCACCCACAGGCGGGATTTTACCGGTCTCTTTTCGCCGCTCCTCTTCCATGGGGGAACGGGAACTGAATTTACGCCGAGGGCCCATATCTCTCTTTCGCATATGGGATGGTGGCCGTGTCGGCTGATTATGCGGATGAGATTGAGGCTTTCGATGGGGGTTGGTCCGCCCGGGGGAATGTGGGTGGGGAGGAGTGGCCGCAGCCCGCTCCTTTTGTCGGGCTGCGGCCGCCGCGGCCGCAGCCCCTTCTACTCCTTCCTCCACAATATTATCTCTGACACTCTGAATTGCTTCTTTTAATCCCGGACTCGGGTGTTTTCGTCTTGGTCTTCTCATGATTATTATTGTTCTTTAGTGAAGCGGTTGTGACATTTTTGGTGCAGCGCAGCCTTTTTTGAAGCAAACCAAAAATGTCATAACTGCGGAGCTAAAGAATTAAACTATTTAATTAGTAAATATTTTCCAAACTTTTTCTGTTTCCAAGTACCACTTTGAAATATCATTGAAACGATCGGCTGGAACGGTAATATTGCCCAGTTTCATTCCTCCCAGGTCCTTCGGCACCGCATATATAAAATCTGGCGAATATAGAAAGACTGCCGGCACGTCATTATCAATCTCCTTTTCAAATTTTCGATAATCATCCAGGGCAATCGCTCTATCCGAAGTAGCTCTAGCTGCCTCAAGGAGCTTGTCTGCCTTGCTGTTGGTGTAGAGAGCAATATTTAAACCAGGATCAAGCCGCTCTGAAGAGTTCCAGAAACCGTAAATATCCAGACCAGCCGGAATAATTTCACCAAAAAGCAAAGCGTCATATTTTCTCGGCCGAATGACATTTTGGTTAAGATCGGAGGCCTCAAATATTTTTACTTCAACACTGGCGCCAATCGATTGCCACATCTCTTTTACTAAGTTAGCCGTCTTGATCAAATCCGGATTATCCGCAGTGGAAATGGTCAGTTTCAGAGTCTCCGTGGACTTTTTAGAAATCTTTTGCATAACACCGTCACTGCCCGGAGTCCAACCCGCCTTAGTTAAAATTTGTTTTGCTTTCCCGATCCGTTCATCGGCGCTTTCTTTTAAGCTGGAAGTGGAATTATTATCCAAAAGATTTGAAGGAATCGGTTCGGTTACCGCTGTGCCAAAACCGGCCAAAACCTCATTGACGATTCGTTGGCGGTCAACGGCCTCGTTCAAAGCTTGTCGGACTTCTGGATGGATTAGAACTTGATCTTCATTTTGATTGAAAAAGATACCAAATACTCGGGGAAGGGGTGTTGTTTTGATCTCAGTATTTCGAGACTTTAGATATTGGGTTTGTTCCGGAGAGATACCATTTACAGCCTGGATCTCATTTCTGCCATAAGCATTTATCAAGGCCTCCTCATTACTATAAAAACGAAAGATTATGTTTTTAATGTAAGGAGTGCCACCGGCGTAATTGTTAAAAGGCACTAAATGATAATTTTGAGGAAGGCCGGCGCCAGTCGTTTGAAAACCTTTAATCATGTAAGGACCGGCGCCGATTGGCTGTCTATTGAGATCACTTAAAGTGAAAGAATCTGCATCGGTTGCCTGGCTCCAAAGATGCTTGGGTAGAATACCAAGGGTAGTGTTTTGTAGAAAAGGACCATAAGGTTTTTTCAGATGGAATTTTATCTCTTTGGCGTTGATCTTCTCTATGGATACCCCTTGCCAATTAGCGGCCTTTGGACTATTCAATGCCGGATCCTGGGTTTTAAGAATGGTGAACTCCACATCATCGGCGGTCAAAGGAGCCCCATCCTGAAAAGTAAGATTGTTTTTGAGAATAAAGGTGTAAGTCAGACCATCGTCTGAAATGTTGTAACTTTCTGCCAGATCAGTGACCACTTCACCTGATGGTGTTGCTCTCATTAAACCGGCATAAATCAGGGCGGTGAGATCGCGACCCGGATCGGTAATAGCCAAGATCGGATTAATATAACGCGGATAGCCGATAACTCCTTCTTGAAATGTGCCTCCGGCTACGGGCACTTCCGATAGAAAGGCATTGTTTACTCCAAGCAGGAGATAGAGAGCGCTTAAACAAAAAAGGCCGAAGAAAAAATAAAAGACCACCCTTTGACTTAAATTAAACGAGGAAACAGTTGAAGAAAATTTCTCTGCTGAAGAAATCTCCCATTTCTTTTTAAAGATTTTTTGAAAGGTTATTTGTGATTTCACGGAAAGAAAGAAAGCCGGAGAGTTTATATAATCAAAGCCAAGAAGGCGGAGATGGTAAATAGGGCGGCAATAACTATGGTAGAAATAAATAAAGTTTGATCAAAACCACGACGGGTGCGGTGAGCCGAGCTGAAACTATCGCCGCCAAAAGCACCACCAGCAGAAGCGTCGGATTGCTGTAGCAAAATTGCCGTCACCAGTAATACGGCTAAAACAATCTCTATATAGGGAAGTATTGGGAGGAGAAACTGCATTTACCCCACTATATCAAATGCCAGTCTGGATTGCAAGCCTCAAAAGAATATATATAATGAGAGACCTATGAAAAAGATAAACAATAAACTCAATATAAGACCATTGGGAGACAAAGTTTTGATTAAGGCCTTAAGTGTTGGTGAGACCGAGAAAAAGTCCAAATCAGGGATTATTATTCCGGACACCATAGACAAAGAAAAGCCGGAGCAAGGGAGGATTGTGGCTGTGGGAGGGGGTAAATACGACGATAGCGGCAAGTTGCTGCCGATGAGTGTAAAAGTGGGCGATCGGGTCCTTTTTTCAAAATATGGTTATGATGAGATAAAAATGGATGGGGAAGAATTTTTGATCGTCTCCGAAAGTCAGATCTTAGCAGTAATCAAATAAACAGAAATGGCAAAAAAAATAATCTATAATGAAGAAGCGAGAAAATTACTAAAGAGTGGTGTTGATCAAGTGGCTAATGCGGTCAAAATAACTATTGGTCCTCGCGGCCGAAATGTGGTTCTTGATAAAGGATACGGCGCTCCTACTATCACCAACGATGGTGTTTCCATTGCCAAAGAAATCACATTAACGGACAAATTTGAAAATATGGGAGCCGAGATCATTAAGGAAGTAGCGACGAAAACTAACGAAACGGCCGGCGATGGTACCACCACTTCCGTCATCCTGGCTCAAGCGATCATCAGAGAAGGAATGAAGCATGCCACTATGGGCGTTAATGCTATGGCTCTAAAATCCGGGATTGAGAAGGCCACCCTTGATGTAGTGAAAGCTTTGCAGGATATTGCCAAGCCGATAAAAAATAAGGAAGAGATCCGTCAGGTGGCTACTATCTCCGCCGAATCGGAAGATATCGGTAAAATCATTGCTTCTACTATTGATAAGGTTGGAAAGGATGGGGTAGTGACGGTGGAAGAATCAGAATCACTCGGTGTCGATTCGGAAGTAGTACAAGGGTTGGGATTTGATAAAGGATATGTTTCTGCTTACATGATTACCGATTCATCTCGCATGGAAGCCGTATACAACAATCCGGATATCTTAATTACTGATAAGAAAATAAGCTCAATTAAAGAAATTTTACCGTTGCTTGAAAAGTTGGCTCAAGAAGGTAGAAAGCAGCTTGTAATAATTGCCGAAGATGTTGATGGAGAGGCCCTAGCCACTCTGGTGGTTAACAAGCTACGTGCCACCTTTAATACTCTTGCCCTAAAGGCTCCCGGATATGGTGATAGAAAAAAAGAAATACTGGAAGACATAGCCATTATGACTGGGGGAAAAGTGATTTCGGAAGAGACTGGACTTAAACTTGAAAATGCTGATCTTAATATGCTGGGCCGGGCTAATCGGATAATAGCCACAAAAGACAACACCATTATTGTCGGCGGAAAGGGCAAGAAAAGCGTTATTCTCGAAAGGGTGGCCTCGCTGAAAAAACAGCGCCAGGCCACCGACTCCAATTTTGATAAAGAAAAACTTGATGAAAGAATTGCCAAACTCACCGGCGGTGTCGCCGTTATTCGAGTCGGTGCCGCCACCGAAACAGAAATGAAATATTTGAAATTGAAAATTGAAGATGCCGTTAACGCTACGAAAGCGGCTATCGCCGAAGGAGTGGTAGCGGGAGGAGGAAGCGCTCTGGTGCGGGTGGCGGAAAAAATTGGCAAGAGCAAACGGGCTACTGATGGTGGTGAGATGGAGCTTGGCTACAATATAGTCATTCGAGCTTTGGAAGAACCTCTGAAACAAATTGCCATTAATGCCGGTAAAGACGACGGTTCAGTCATTGTCGACAAGATTAAAAATGCTAAAGGAAATGCCGGCTACAACGCTCTCACCGATGAGATTGTTTCCGACATGCTCGCCGCCGGTATCATTGACCCGGTGAAAGTAGCCAGAAGCGCCATTCAAAATGCCTCCAGCGCCGCCGCTCTCCTATTAACTACTGAAGTCGCTATCGCCGATCTGCCCGAAGAAAAAAAAGGTGCCACCGGTATGCCAGATATGGGCGGGGGGATGTATTAACGCTTCGCCAAAAGACTATTGCGGAACCCGCATAAATCTCTGCTGAGATTTTGCTTAACTCGTCGCTCAAGAAAATTACAGAGTCAAAAAACTCCTACTCCGTCGAACTCGCTTTGCTCAAACAGTCTCCTCCGTTCTGAAGCTTTTTGACTCTTAATTTTCTAAGCTCCTGCGTGGGTTTCGCAATAGTCTTTTGGCTTCGCTTCTACCCAAGATACGCCGCACCACTACACGAAAACCATGCAATACCCAATAGTCCAGGCTGTTCCCGGAGAGCTCGTGAACGACTTTTCGAGTCAGCAGAGGAGAAAACGTCGGGCAGGAGCGATGCGGGGGACCAGGGTTATAAAAATATGCTAATATAAAAACATGCAAAAAGAACGAAATGGATTCCTGCCAATGGCTATCGGATTAATGATAATCCTCCTCGCCGTGGCCGTATATCAATACGCCAACTACAACCTTCCGTCGGTTGCGAATTATCAGGAGGCCACTTCAAGTAATCAGGTTGTATCCGACACATCATCCTGGAAAACCTATAAAGACAATCAATCCGGATTTTCAATTAACTATCCGGCAGACTTTACTCTTCGCGATGATTCCAACGGCAACCTTGTTTTGGAAGTGCCTGTGAAAAATTATTTTAAAACAGTGTTAACGAGCGAAGCTAATCTCACCATCTCAAATCCAGCAAAAACTTGTCCAGCATCGATGGGAGAGAGGCTCGGCGCTACCACTACTGTGAGCTTCAATGGAGGAACATTCAATAAGGTATCATGGAGCGGTGTTGGTGCAGGGAATATTTACGAAGGAGCAGATTACACTCTCATTTTAAATGCTAATTGCTACTCCATACACATGTTTCTTCATAGCGCCAATGGCGCCGGACTATATACTAGTGATCCGGCCGAGATCGTTAAAATGGATGCAGAACAAAAAAATGATAAGGCAGCATTCTTAACACTTGCCGACAAAATCGTTTCAACTTTTAAATTTACTAAATAATACAAAATACTATGACCATCACATACATAATTATTGGTATCGTCGCCATTCTTCTCGGCTGGTTCGTTGCCGCCTACAACGGCTTCGTTCGTTTAGTCAATCGGGCCAAAGAAGCCTGGGCCGACATTGATGTTCAATTGAAGAGACGATACGACCTTATTCCTAACTTGGTAAATACTGTTAAGGGCTATGCCGCACACGAAGCGACCGCCTTTGAGAAAGTGACGGCGGCGCGAAGCGCCGCCATGGGGGCCGCAAGTGGTGGTCCAAATCTAGCCATGCGGGCCAAGGCAGAAGATCAGCTCTCCGGAGCTCTCGGCCGCATCTTTGCTATTGCCGAGGCCTACCCGGATCTGAAAGCCAATCAAAACTTTCTGGAGCTTCAGCGGGAATTGGAAGACACCGAAAACAAGATTCAGGCCGCTCGACGTTTTTATAACACCAATGTTCGCGATCTCAATATCAGGATTGATGTTTTTCCGGCCAGTATTATTTCCAGCATGTTTCATTTCCAAAAAATGGAATTCTTTCAGTTGGGCGAAGCTGATGCCGCCGCCAAAGAACCAGTTGAAGTGAAATTCTAACTCATGGATATTAAGGACAAGGAACTACATCGCATTGCTATTACAGCCATTATCTATAAAGAAGATGGCACATTCCTAATTACTAAACGTAGTCCCGACAAAAAAGCATTTCCTAATAAATGGACGGTTCCGGGTGGAGGACTTTCTGTGGATGATTATATTAATACTCCGCCGACTCACGATAATAATCAATGGTACCGCTCTCTTGAAAAAACTTTGCGGAGGGAAATAAAAGAAGAAGTTAATCTAGAAATTGGCACACCAGACTATCTTCTCGATATTACTCTAATTCGCCCCGATAATATCCCAGTGCTTGTTTTAAGCTTCATTGCCCCATATGTTTCCGGGGAAGTAATACTGGATAAAGATAGTGTCGAGTTTGCCTGGGTGAGCTATGAGGAAGCAAGGTCTTACGATCTGATCAGTGGTATTATCGAGGAAATCGAATTAGCAGATAAACGTCTTAAAAATTAGTATGGCATCACTTTATCATCAACAAGATTCAAATATCGCCAAGACATGGGTTCTAATGATCCTCTTTTTAATGGTGGTTATTTCCATCGGTTATTTTTTCAGTTTCTATTATCAAAGCCCGAGCATTTTATATTTTGCTGTTGTTTTTAGCCTTCTTATGAATATCGGCAGTTATTGGTTCTCCGACAAGATCGTTCTAAGAATATCTAGAGCAAGACCGGTGACTCGGGCCGAGGCGCCGGATTATTGGAATACGGTGGAAAATCTTTCCATCACGGCGGGATTGCCGATGCCAAAGATCTATATTATTGATGATCCGGCCCCAAATGCCTTTGCCACCGGGCGCAATAAAGAGCATGCGGCTGTGGCGGCTACTACCGGTCTTTTGAATATGATGGACAAGACGGAGTTGGAAGGAGTAATTGCTCACGAGCTTTCGCATATCGGCAACAAAGATATTCTTCTTTCGACGGTAGTGGTGGTGCTTGTTGGATTGGTTACGCTACTCTCCGATTTCTTTTTGAGAATGTCTTTTTGGGGCGGCAATCGTGGAAACAACAGGGAAGGGAATGCCGGCGCGATCCTCGCCATCATTGGCATCGTCCTGGCCATTCTCACTCCGATTATCGCTACGCTCATTCAGCTTGCCATCTCGCGCCGGCGCGAATCCCTCGCCGATGCCGATGGCGCCCTCCTCACTCGTTATCCGGAGGGCCTGGCATCGGCTCTGGAGAAGATCGCTGGCTACAAACGACCCATGCTTCACGCCAACAACGCCACCGCCCATCTCTACATTTCCAATCCATTCGGGCCCGATAATAAAAAAGTCAGCGCCATCGCCCGCCTCTTCATGACTCATCCGCCGCTCGCCGATCGCATTGCCGCTCTGCGCGACAGCGAAGTAAAATAAATAAAATAAAAATGCCGCCCCTATTGCTTCCGGGGCGACATTGCCGCTTTCTTTTTCTTCGGTTTCGGCATGATAATGTAAATCTTGTCGAAATGGGACACACCCACCTGTCCCCAAGACGCCAAAGGCAGGCCAAACCAATGTCTGGGAACGGCATTTCTGGTTACAAGCCATTTTACCCGTTCGTGCAAAATAATAGCCCATTTCCAGGAGTCTTTGAGTTTAACGTCTTTCCGTTTCAAGGTCCGGTCGATGGGGTCGAGAAACGACATGGTCACAGGCTCTGTTTCGTCAGTGAGGATACGGATACCTTCCGTCAGGATTTCAGATGTGTTCATTGCTCTGCCCCCATGTTTAACACAGGACAAAACAAATGTCGAATACTTTGGCGGAGAGAGTGGTGTGAAGTTGGAACCAATTTGTTGGGAAATAAGGGTATTTGAGGATTTTGTTCTACTTACTCTAAAAATGTATTAGTGGTTTAAATCCTAATTTATTTTGTAATATAAAACCAATTGTTATAAGCAGAATTGGTACAATAACTCTGATGACGAATTTTGTCGTTTTAGAATTTAAATTAGGATAGATTTTTCTTAAATAATACCAAATAAAAGTTTCGTTTCTATCTTTACCCATTTCTATGTGGGTTAAAATACATCCATCAATTATCCAATACTGAATTTGCAAAAGAATAACTCCCAAAATGATTATTTTCCAGCTAATAAGTAAAGGTGAAAGATATGCTGGTATTAACAGTAGTACATGTATCCAAAACCATAATCCAAATTCTTTTTTCATAAATTTAAAATATATTGGCGGAGAGAGCGAGATTCGAACTCGCGGTACCCTTTCGAGCACACAGACTTTCCAGGTCTGCCCATTAAACCGCTCTGGCATCTCTCCAAGATAATTAAAACTAACCTATTTTTGACACAAATTCAATTCAGAGATGTCCGAAACGGGGTGTCGGACACCTCGTTTCGGACATTCAATTTGACTTGACAATAACTTCCATCAGGAGTAATTTCAAAAATAGATGATTGGTCGAGTGATCAGCCAGTACTAAGACAAACCAAACAAGAACAAAAAAGAAAGGTTCATTGTGAACTTGAAGAAAAAAATAATGGTGTCCGTGGTAGCTGCCGCGATAGTGGTGGCCACTATGGGGATTAGTGAGCATTTCCTTAACCAAGCAGAGATTCGCTTCAATCAACGACAGGAAGCAGAACTTGGCGCCAAACAGTTTCGTCAGGATGTCCAGCCGATGCTCGACAGCTTCTATTTTGAACACAACTTGCAGGCTGGAGACATGGCTCTTCATGCGGTGGCGTTGGAGAGGGCTCGTCTCGCAACCTACTACCATGGCGGCTTCGCCCATTACTTATGGGAATCGAATGACCCGATTGACCAAAAGAATGTTCCTCTCGTCGTTATGGCCCGGGACAATCTACAACAGTATGTGATCGTCTCTGGAAAGATAACCTATCTGAAAGATGGTGATTGTCAGGAAGAACTCCGATTGGTTATCTATACCTTCCCGCACAAGAAAGGTGATCCACGACGTCGCGTTGACGAAAATGGGCAAGTGAGTGCCTTTATTAACGAAAAATGGCTCGTCGATCTGGATCAAACTCTTGCAGACAAAATCCGGGCCCAAGCTTATCTGGCACTTATTGATCGACCGCTTCATATACTCTGATGGATGTAGTCGGCGCCCATACTTCAAGTCCTTCACAACGCGACGTTGTGGAGGCTTTTTATTTTCCTCATGAAATTTTTTTAAAGTTTTGGTTTGAATAATCCTCGGCGATAGGCGATACTCTATCCATGACTCAAGCAGAAGCACTGGATATCTTAAAGATGGGACACAATGTATTTATCACCGGCGCAGCTGGAAGTGGCAAAACTCACACTCTGCGTGCCTATATTGATTATTTGAACAAGAGCAATGCGAGCGTTGCCATTACCGCATCCACGGGAATTGCGGCTACGCACATTGGTGGTAGCACCATTCACTCATGGAGCGGCCTGGGAGTCCGCGATTCTCTTTCCGAGCAGGACTTAAGTGAAATGGAAGAGCGACAATATCTCTGGCGACGATATGATCAAGTAAGGATTTTAATAATTGATGAAGTTTCAATGCTCCATCATTTTCGATTTGATCTTTTGGATAAAATTTGCCGATTTTTCAAAAGAAACGATGCCCCCTTCGGGGGCATGCAAATAGTGCTTTGCGGTGACTTCTTCCAACTGCCGCCAGTCACCATAATGGGGGAGCCGGAGGCAAGCTTCATTCATAAATCAGATGTTTGGGAAGAGATGAATTTGAAGATCTGCTATCTCTCCGAACAGCATCGCCAAAATATTGAAGACGAATATTTTAAAATCCTAAATGAGATCCGCGGGAATGATGTCGGCACGGATACATACGAACTCCTACAATCCCGTCTTAACCAAGAATCCGAATCAAAAATTCCGCCGACTCGTCTCTACACTCACAACATTGATGTTGATGCCGTGAATAACCGCGAGCTCGGAAAGATTGCGGGGGAGGCAAAAATTTACGCCATGTCTTCCAAAGGAAGGGCCGCTATAGTGGAGACTTTGAAAAAGAGTTGTCTTTCACCGGAGAAACTTTCTCTTAAAATTGGAGCCAAAGTAATGTTCGTTAAAAATAATTTTGAGAAACATTATGTTAATGGAACATTGGGGATAGTTGTGGCTTATGATTCAGCCGGTTATCCTATTGTGGAAACTCTTTCTGGAAAGAGGATACTGGCCACACCGGAGAGCTGGATGATAGAAGAAGAGGGCAAGATTAAAGCCGAGATCAATCAAGTGCCGCTCCGGCTCGCCTGGGCTATTACTGTGCATAAAAGCCAAGGAATGAGCCTTGATGCGGCAGAAATGGACCTATCAAAATCTTTCATTAAAGGGATGGGATATGTGGCTCTTTCGCGAGTGCGTAGTTTAAAAGGCTTGAAGCTACTCGGTATCAATCAAATGGCTCTGCGAGTAGATGAAGGTGTTTTTGAATACGATCAAACTCTCCGATCACTTTCAAAACAAAGCCAAAGTGAGTTAAAGAAGATGACCGCAAGCGAAATGAAAAAAGAGCAGGGAGAATTTCTGGCGAAAGTTGCTGGCTCCAAAAAAATTAAGGAAGAAAAAATAGCCACTCATCACAAAACCAAAAATCTTTTGCTCCAGAAGCTCTCTTTGGAAGAAATGGCAGAGGCGCGTGGGATGACCACCGAGACTATTGTCAGTCATATTGAGAAATTACTAGAGGAAGATCCGTCGTTTGATGTTCAGTATCTTTTCAATGCTAATTTTACTGATGAGCGTTTTCAGAAAATTGAAAAAGCTTTTGAAAAATCTTTAGCCAAGAATGGCGACTATCGTTTGGCGCCGGTGCGAGGTCTGCTTGGGCCCGATTTTGATTATTTGGAACTGCGCATAGCGAGGTTGTTTTTGGGAAAGTAGTCTTGAAAGGAATTGAACAAAAACCAAAACTAAGTAATAATGGAATGGTTATATAATAAATCAAAACAATGAGCGAAAAATTTGAACCAAATCCATTGACTCCTGAAACACCTCCTGAGAAATCGATTCAGAGACTTGCTGAAGAGATTTACAAGAAGAGACCAAAGGATGGCCCTATGATTATTATGGATGTGGACGAGACAAAAAGAGAAGCTCTTTTGACTGCAGTGTCAGTGCTCTGTAAGACTGGTGAAGTTGAGGAACCAATGCCTCCAATATTTTTTGTTAACGATAAAGAAGATCTTGCTTCATTAGCCCCGAAATTAGTGGATGACGAAAGCACAATAAGACAAGCAATGGAAAAACTTCAGCTCGCCGATTTTCCCGAACCAATCTTAGTCGATGAGAAACCTCCAGAACCATGGCACCCAAAAGCTAAACATCCTCCCTGGGAAAAACGTCCCAAGAAAAAAGGAAGGAGAAAATAAATAAAAAATGGCTCAAAATTTATATCAGTTTTTAAAAAACATAGGCATTTCTCAAAAAGAGGTAAATGTTTACATCTATCTTTTGTCGGTGGAATCAGCTCTGCCAATGGAAATTGCTAAGGAGACCAATCTTAAGAGGTCCACTGTATATGTAATCCTCGAACTCCTAAAAGAGAAAGGGTTAGTGCGCGAGGTAGAGCGAGGCAAACGCTCCGCCTATATCTCGGAAGACCCGGAAAGAATCAGATTTCTTTTGGAACAACTTCGACTTCAGACGGAAAATAGTATTAAGGGATTGAATATCATAATTCCTCAACTGAAAGCCACTCTTCGAAAAGAAGGGGAGCCGCCACTGATCAGATTCTTTGAAGGAGAAAAAGCGGTTCAGGTCTCAATGGAGGAATTGGCGGACAATCCTAAATTTAGAAAAGAGTTAAATTATGATGTTTTTCCACTTGAGCTAATCTATAAATTATTCCAGAGAAAGAATTTGCGAAAATATATTAATCTTCGCATTCATAACAATGAAAACTTCAAAATCCTCTATACATCAGATGAAGGAGGGTTAACCAACGCGGAGACACACGGACAAGAAGCGATCAAGATTGACCAAAAAGAATTTCCTCTATCATGTGACATCGCCATCTTTGAAGATGAGGTTAGAATTCATATGTTGGGTAAACCTATTTACGGCATATTGATTAAAAACTTGGAATTGGCCCAGACTCTCACTAGTATTATCAAATTGGCAATAAAAGGAGCCAAGGTAAATTAGGCAAATATTTCTCATACAGATTGTTTCAATTATCTAGTAAGAATTAGACAATTATTGTATTTAGTTTGTTAAAACAGGCCTGATTACCCAATTCTTTTGTTATATATAAACATTTTCTACTTAAAATGAGAGCAACAATTCTTACTCGTCTAATCATCATTGACACTTATTGTCACTTGCTCTAATTTTACATCAGAAACAGTTTTTTGACAGCCGGCACGGGCTTCCACTTACAGTTTCGCCGGCCTTCTTCACAGCTCGGAGGGGAATTCATTAATGCCCTCCAAGCTGTGATCTGCGTTCAAATGGACGTGGAAGGCTAGCAAAACCAAGTAAATAAGGAGAAATAAGTTATGAGTATACGTTTCGTTATCTCAGTTATGTTGGTTGGCCTTTACATGGCCATATCAATCCTGTATCCAGTAGCCCAAGGCCCGATCGAAGGAAAGATCGCGGCCAGTATGGTCCAAGATAGTGATGCGTCTTATGCAGCGGCTCACGCCCTGCTCACGACGCATTCGCCGATAACCATTATCGGTTGGGCAGTGTTCATAGCATTGCTCGTCATCTGGGTGCCAGTTTTACGGCGCGCCCTCAAGCGCCCCACTAAAACGGCAGCGACATTTCTCGGGTGTATCGCCTTTTTGGCGACCATTCTCACCACGGGATGTGTGGGACCTTATAAGGTAGAGAAGTTCGAGACCATCGAATCAAACGAGACGGCCTTCGTCGTTCCCTTGGAGGGTGCGACGCTCGCCAATCAAGCGAAGTTCATGTCTATCGACTATCTCAATTCGCCTGAAGTGAAAGTGGCGACCAAGCGGATCACTATTCCGCAACGGCAACGCGACACAGGACGGGTGGCCGGTAATTACGAATGGATTGACACCGTTCGCGTCATCAAGGTAAACCGGGCGCCTATCACCAGACAGTGGGTGAAGGCCTCAACACAAGGCACTTCTAAATCCGACGAGGCCATCGAGGTGGAGTCTAAAGAGTCAATCGACTTCTACACCGGAGCGGTCTGCAGCGGGTTTATCGCTGAAGAGGATGCGGCAAGGTTCCTCTATTATTTCGCCGGGAAACCTTTAAGCGAAGTGATGGACGAGAACGTACGCGGGTATGTTCAAAACCTGATGTGGGTGGAGTTTGGTACGCGGGACTTGACCGCTGCCAAAGAGGCCAAGAAAGAGATCATGGATGCGGTTTCCAAATCGACGAAGGAGTTCTACTCCAAGCAAGGGATAACGATCTCTTACGTCGGTGGAGCTGAAGGTCTGACCTACAAGGATCCAAAGATCCAAGAATCCATCAACTCGGCCTTCATCGCCGAGAATGACCGCAAAGTGGCGGATCAGGAGAATCAGGCCCAAACGATTAGGAATACCAAATTGGTTTCCATCGCTACAGCACAGCGTCAGGCGGCTGAAGAGTTCGCCAAAGCGCAGAATGCCATGATTGCCAAGACCCAGCTCGAGATCCAAATGAAGCAGGCAGACGCCATGCTGGAGATCGCGCATAACTCGCACGGCATCAGCATCCAACCGGGTGCGATCTTGTCTGAAGGGTCGCCCTTCCTGTTTGGCCTGGATAAGGTCACGGGAGCTCGGCCGCCGGTCACTGCAAATAAGTAACGACCTTTAAAACGTAGAGAGAAATCTCGGCGCGTGGTCCGGTTGAGCAATCAACCCCCACGCGCTTTTTTAATTTAACTTTTCTTTATGGGAGATTCATCACCCATTTATATATTTAAGTAATAGCAGAAAGATTTGCAAGGATTTGGGTATTCCTGAAGAAGATTAAAATTAAAAAATCCGGCCGAAGCATTTGTCGGCCGGATTATCAAAACCATTCGCTTAGCTCACGGATGATTGTGTGAGCTGGAGATCAAGAAGTCGGATTACTGTGTCGGGCACGTCGTCCTTGCGCGATGCATGACTACATCCGGCCGACATCATCAGTTGTTGGACCTTAAAGCATCCCGCCGCTGTTACTATCGGCATGGCAGACTTCTGGCGCAATTCGCGAATGAAAGGTTCAGTATTATAGGTATAGCCCGGAACACAGCCATCAACGACTACCAGATCAAAAGGATCCGAGCGGTCCAGGATTTTCTGGGCACCCTCCAAGTCAAACGCTTGGTTGATAACAACCTCGTATCTGCAAAGTTTCTTCTCCCAGTCGAGCTGGTACTGCGGGTTATCCTCTACAAGTAAGATTTTTTTCATAATTCTAAATCGGATACTACATTAAATGCCAAAAAAATCAAAATCAGGTAGTATTAACCCATGGATCAATCTCAAAACTCCACTAGAGAATATTCTGCCATTAGCCCAACATCTCGCAGCTCATTTTGGATGAAAACTTTCACCGACATTCCTTACGTGCGGGAAATATACGACGAGCTGGAAAAAGGGAAGCAGAGTGGAGCGGAAAGCAAAATCAGGGATTACGGAATCAATCATGTTGGTCTCTCAAGTATTGCTCCATATTTTGAGGCGAGATACTTAATCATTAATAGATTATTGAAAGAAGTTGGAGCGACACAGATTATTGAATTAGCTTCCGGCCTCACTCCTCGGGGTCTTGAGCTTACCAAAGATCCAAATATCACTTTCATCGAATTAGACCTCCCTGATGTAATCGAAGAGAAAAAGAAAATAGTGGAAAATATTATAAGAGAGCATAAAATCGGCGATCGTAACAATTTGTATCTGGAAGCAGGAAGCGCCCTGGAAGAAGCGGATATCATGAAAGCCGCCTCTCATTTTGATGAAAAGAAAGAGATCGCTATTATTAATGAAGGATTACTTCGCTATCTGAAAAGAGACGAACAGGCAAAAATGGCTCAGGCGATCTTACCCGTGCTTCAAAAATTCGGGGGAGTATGGATCACCCCTGATATTGGCATCAGAGATAAAATGCTGGCAGGACAAGCGAAATTGTCGCCGATATTCATAGACAGAACTAAAAAGTTGGAAAAAATGACGGGCGCTGGAAATTTTTCCGACAACCTTTTCGCCGATGCTGCAGAAGCCAAGGCAATCTATGAAAAACTAGGATTTGAGATAGAGATGCATACTTACTCTGAAGTATCCGATCAACTCGTTTCACCCACTAAACTCGGTCAACCAAAAGAGATTACAGACTCACTTATGGAATGGAGCAAGGTCTTTGTGATGCACCCAAAGACCAAATAAAAAATCCGGCCAGAGAATTCACGGGCCGGATTACGAAAAACTTCTGAGTCCTAACAGCATGATGATGGTATTTACCAAATCGTCAGGATGAGCCTCATGGGTGCATCGAAAATAATTCAACATAATCTGTCGGATACCGGGACTTTTGTCCACAACCACAATGGGTCCATTGCAATGAGGAGGAAGACTCTTCAGAAGTGCTCCGGTGTTGAACGTTTTTGACCCAACACAAGTTTCGACGGCTACAAGGTCATAACGATCAGATTCCTCAATCGCGAATCTAACGTCGTAGGCGTAGCTTGCGCTGACGTCATATTCCTCCAACCTCCTTTGCCACTCGGTCGCCAGGTCATTGTCATTAGTCACAATTAAGATATTCTTCATTAGTCTTTCCTCATATTACACAGCCTTCCTTGGAAATCAAGGTAGAAATGGAAGTTATACCGAAAATAAAAAAGCGGCCACCCCTTTCGAAGTGCCGCTTGTTTGAACGCGATGCGCGCTAAGATACCGCTTACTCTCTTAGCATCAGCGAGACCGTGTCGGGGAACGTTGTTGTGTAATCCCCGAAGATCTGCATGCCGAAACTTTTCGGCGTCACTTTGTCCCAAGTGATCTTCTCGTTGGCACCGGCGCCGGAATATGATCCGACACTCATTGGGGATGTGTGGTACTCGACGAAACCTCCCCATGGTCTGATGAGCTTGTCCTGTAGACGATGTGATTCGTCTGCGAGGAAGTCATGCTTGAGGTGGGGGACAACGCAAATGGCGAAGTCTCCAGCAATGCCGCCACCAAGCTGGACGAAAGCCAGCGGAGTTTTGCGGGTCACGTCCATGTAGAATTCCGCGAGCGCATGCATGTACGAAATCCCCGGAAGGACCACGTTCATGTCGATCGGCGCCTCGATCTTGTAATTTTTCAAGAACCAATGGTCGCCCTTGTAGCACGCCTGAGCAAAAATATTGCCCATCGTAGAATCTTCGAATCCAGGAACGAAGAGCGGAATGTCGAGTTTTGCAGCTTTGCGAAGCCAACATTCTTCCGCATTGGCCGTCGGATCTTTTCTGATCAGATCGTGCTTGAACAGGTGATAGAAATACTGATGCCAGAGTTTCCGCTCCTTATTTACTCCGGCGATCCTCCATTGCTTCATGAGCTTGGGCAGGATGACTCTGACCGATTCGTCTTCCGGCAGGATCGTGTCTGTGATTCGGCGGAAACGAAGGCGGCGAAGCTCCTCTTCCTGTTTGGGCGTCAAGGATTGATAGTTGGGAATGTAGACATAATACTGATTTGCTGAGAATCGGTAGGCGCTTTCTTCCATGTTCGCGCCGGTAACTGACATTCCGGCGATGTATCCGGCGTCCATCAGTCTGGTGATGGGTACACCGAGCTGGAATGATGATCCGGCTCCGGCCATTGATAAGAATATCTTGCCGCCCTCTTCGCAGAAATCTCGAAGCCAAAGGCCGGCATCGACAGTTCTTCCTCCGTTGCAATGGCGCTTGTTCTGGACCAGTGAATTTGAGACGGGGCTGTCTGCGCTGGGGGTATAACGTCGTTCTCCCACAGTGATCATCTTGCGAAGCCCAGGACTGAGCTGAGCCATTTTTTGTTTAAGGGACATGATTTGATTTGACATAGTGCTTTCCTCGGTTTGTGTTGTTCTTCTCTTCTGAAATCATATTACTTAAATAGGGGATTAGTTCAAGTTATGGGTTTTCCAAATTTTGAGCGGGTTTTTCACGAAATTGAAGAAAATAAAAAATCCGGCCTGTGAATCGGTCGGCCGGATTAAGAATAGCGCTTCAATTCAAGAAGAGTGACGATGAGAGACACCAACAAGTCCGGATGCGCGCCATGTGTGCATCCAAAATCTCTAATCATTGCCTGACGGATCTCCGAACTCTCGTCCACGATCACTATTGGTCCATTAGAATGGGCAGGGAGACTCTTGAGGAGTGGGCCCGTATTGAATGTCTTGGAGCCAACGCAGGTCTCTACCGCCACGAGGTCATAACGGTCTTGATTGGAAACCGCATAACTTACGTCATAGGCGTAGCTTGCGTTGACTGCGTATTCATCCAGTCTATTCCGCCAATCGGACAGATGGTCATTGTTAGTAGACACAATTAGGATAAACTTCATATTTCTATTTCCGATACTACATCAAATATCCCAAAAATCAATTTTTCCTGGACACCCCTTGAAATTGAAGAAAAAACAAAATCGGGTAGTATTACCTCATGAACATACCAGCTTGGTATTCACAATTAATTAAACCTTCTTGGGCGCCACCATCGTGGCTCTTCGGGCCGGTATGGACATTTCTGTATGTCTTGATCGCCATTTCATTTGGCAAAGTATTTTTGATGGCATGGAAGAAAGAGATTGCCCTCATGGTGGCCTTGCCGTTTTTACTCAATCTAATATTCAACTTCGCTTTCACACCCCTCCAATTTGTCCTCAAAAGCAACCTCCTCGCCGCCCTCGACATCCTTCTAGTTCTCGGCACTCTCATCTGGGCCATGCTGGCTATCTATCCCTATGCCAGATGGATCGCCTATATCCAAGTCCCATACCTCCTCTGGGTCCTCTTCGCCACCATTCTCCAATTAACGATTACGTATCTCAATCTAAATTAAACCTGAACAAAAATTGAAGATTTAATGAATTTGTGGGATGATTTTTAATATGACTAAGATTGAGGATCTGATTACAAGAGTGACTGCATTTAGAGATGATAGAGACTGGAAACAGTTCCATAATCCCAAAGATAATGCTATCGGATTAGTTCTGGAAGCCTCGGAGGTTTTAGAGCTATTCCAGTGGAAAAATAAAGAAGAAATTGACAAGTATATAAAATCACATAGCGAAAATATTTCTGACGAACTAGCGGATGTTATGTATTGGGTTTTATTAATGTCACATGACTTGAATATTGATATCGGAAAGGCTATAGAAAAGAAACTTAAGAAAACAGAAGAAAAATACCCTATAGAAAAATCCAAAGGTAATCATAAGAAGTACACAGAACTTTAATCTTATGATTCTATATAAAAATAATCTAAAGGATTTTAAAATTCACGTTGATACTAATCAGATCGGGGATTTAATCGAGAAATCTTTTAGAGAAAAATTAGGGCACAAAGTTGCTCCAAATGAAAAAAGGTCATGGACTAATTCTATGTCGTTTATGGAGAAAATAGTCAGAAGGGCTGATCTTTCGGATACTTGCGGAGTTATGTTGGAATATATTATTCCAAACACTTCTAACAGAATCGACTTTTTAATTTCCGGGGAAGACGAGAAAGGGAACAAGAATTTTATAATTATTGAATTGAAACAATGGGAAACATCAGAATCTACTGATAGAGATGGTGTAGTAAGGACTTTTGTGGGAGGAGGAGTACGCGAAACTACGCACCCATCTTACCAGGCCCATTCCTATAAATTGTTTTTAAGTGACTACAATGAAAATATTGATTCTGGCATTCTTTCACCATACGCTTGCGCGTATCTGCATAATTATAAAGAGCGGAGTCCGGAGCCTCTAAAGGCTCAAATATATGAATCTGTTATTAAGGTAGCGCCAGTTTATTTTAAGGACGATTATGAAAAATTGGAGCAGTTTTTGCATAATTATGTTAGGTTCGGAAAAGGAGAAGAAATCTTGTATCAAATTGAAGCCGGCAGAATAAAACCTAGCAAAAAACTTATTGAGCATATTCAAAAAATGTATGAAGGAAACCAGGAATTTATATTACTGGATGAGCAAAAGGTGGCATATGAGACAGCTCGATCTGTAGCAAAGAAAGTTAAAGAAAAATCTGTCGTAATTATAAAAGGTGGTCCAGGGACGGGTAAATCTGTAATCTCAATGAATTTATTGGGAAGCCTATTAAAGGATGAACTTAATGTAAACTTTATTGCCCCTAACTCTGCCTTTAGAGAAGTAATGATTCATAGATTAGCAAGGAAGGAGACTAAATTAAGGTTAAAAAACTTGTTTAAAGGCTCTGCTGGTTTTGTAAATGCCAAGAAAGACACATTTGATACTTTAATAGTGGATGAAGCACATAGATTAAAGAAAAAAGGTGCTTATCAATACAAGGGGATAAATCAGATAGAAGATATCGTTAATTCTGCTAGAACGTCTATCTTTTTTGTCGATGATAATCAGATGATTCGTCCAGACGATATAGGTTCAGTTCAGGAGATTAAAAGAGTGGCTGATAAAAATAAGGCAAGAATTTATGAAATAGAATTAGTCGCCCAATTTAGGTGTGCTGGGGCAGAAGGTTATCTTAATTGGCTCGACAATACATTACAGATTAAAGAGACAGCGAATTTTGATGGATGGGAGCAAAAAGATTTTGAGTTTAAGATTTTTAATGATCCTAACGACTTAAGGAAAATGATAAAAGAAAAGCATGATAAAGGATTTAATGCTCGAATTCTTGCTGGCTATGCTTGGAAGTGGACAAGTGTAGGGGAGGGCAATAAAAGTGGAGAAGTTGAAGATGTCTTAATCCCCGAATTCGATTTCAAAATGCCGTGGAATGCTCGACAAATTGGAACAACTTGGGCGGTTGATCCAAAAGGTATTGATCAGGCAGGATGCATTCATACTTCACAAGGTCTGGAATTTGACTACGTTGGAGTTTTGGTAGGCAATGATTTACGTTTTGATTCCAAAAAACTTGACTACCATGCTCACTGGGTATCCTACAAAGATACGACGGGGAAAAAAGGGCTGAAAAATAACCCGGAAGAATTAACTAAATTAGTAAAAAATATCTACAAGGTTCTTATGAGCAGGGGTATGAAGGGATGCTATGTTTATTTTACTGACAAAGAAATGGAGAGATATTTTAAATCACGCTTAGGTATCAAATAATTTATCTTTATTTTAGCGTTGCTTCATGATACACATGGTAGGTTGTCGTCATGAAGAAACAAAAGATCAAAGATAGTGACAACGCCTATTTAATAAGCAGTAACAACTATGAAGACGATAATTGCCCCATCTGCAATCTAATGAGGCGATGTGAAATAGAGGAAAGAGAACCCACCTCACAAGAGATTAAAGAGGTGATGAAATTTAAATGATCCTATTTATGCACGGCCTTTATCTAAAAAATGGCCAATGGACCAAAGAGAGAGCAGTAAAAATATCTGCGTATCATTTCACTTATGGATAATCCGGCCTGCTCTGCCACGCTTGTATTGCCCTCTACTTTTTTTATGGCATACTTAAAAAAGAAATCCATGACAGACCTAATCTGATCTTTAAATATAAACCCTATTTTGCAGGTATGAAGAGACAATAAAGCATCGATTAAAAAATAATATGACCAATAAATATAGCAATAATCTTGTTACATAGAATTTCAAATTTACTTAAAATATGGCTCTAATCAAGAACTAATTAAGATATGCACAGCTTATCCACTGGTAAGCTATTTACAAAACTGCTAGATTATGATACATTAAGAGAGGAATATTTCTTTTTCCCCTCTTGCTGATTATAATAAGCTTTTCTTTCATAATAGGAAAAATAATATTAGCTAAATACTTGACTCCAAAAATTTTGGAGAGTATTATGCAAGCGCGGCAGAGCAGGCCGGATTATCAATAAATTAAATTATATGACCAACGACAAATCTTTTTTGGAGGATCTCTATACTGACAGTGGGGGATTCGACCGCGAACGGGTAGTGCGGGTGCTCCAAACCATACTAACCATTCAGCGGGGCGACCATAAAGTCTTCTTTAAAAAAGAGGCAACACTAGAAGCTGCGGACAAAATTTTGGCTTATGCGTTAGTAAAAAAGCTTTTAAAGACAGAGGGGGTAACTGAAACGAGTAGTGTCTCGGGAAAGGAACTGAAGAAGCAAACGGGTGTAAAGTCCGGGACGGTCGATTTTACAATTAAAAAACTTAAAGAGGAAGATGGTCTGCTTGTTGGCAGCGGTAGCAATTATGAAATACCAGCACACAAAGTTGAAGACATCTTAGAGCGTCTTGAAAAATGCGCTTCCAAAAAATAAATCTATGGAAAATAACATAAAAAAAATACTCGGAGAAATACTCACATCCATAAAGAGCCTTGAAAAACGAGTTACTCTCATAGAAAGCAAGACACCGAGCATGAGTACACCATCACATGATCTTCCCATTGCCTCGAAGAAGATGTCGATAAAGGAGTTCCTAATTGATCGCTCTCCAGCAAATGGAGTACAAACAACTCTCGCGGTCGCATATTATCTAGAAAAATATGACAAGATCTCGCCATTTAATGCCAGTGACATAGAGAAAGCATTTCGTTCCGCTAAGGAACCAGTGCCCAACAATATCAATGATAAAGCAAATATGTGTATTAAAAATGGTCATTTAATGGAAGGAGAGGATAAGAAAGACAATATGAAAGCGTGGGTAGTCACTCGAAGCGGAGAACAATACGTTCAGGAAAAATTTGATCGTTATAGTCATTAAAAATAAAATTATTCACTAATATAAATATTATGTCTGAAGCAGAAATAGTAGAAATCGTAGGGAAAATTGTTACTGCACTCACTCCTCTTTCTCATGAGGAACGACAGAGGGCGGTGCAAGCGTCTTTAAATGTATTTGGTGAATCCATGCTCAGGTCTACACAAAGAAAAGACGAACTCAATGAAATTCCCTCTGCATTTAGTGAACGCGCGCGGATATGGATTAAACAGAACGAGCTTTCTTTGGAAAATTTAGAACAAATTTTTCATATTACTGATACTGGAGCAGAATTGATTATTCAAGAAGTGCCGGGAGGAAAGGATAACAAACCCAGGGTGCTAAATGTGTATGTTCTTTCTGGCGTAGCTTCCCTACTCACCTCAGAAAATTCTAATTTCGACGACAAAGTTGCAAGAACCATATGTGAATCATTTGGATGTTACGATCCAACAAATCACACTAAATACCTAAAGAAAAGTAAATTCTTTACAGGATCCAAAAAAACAGGATGGACCTTGACTGCTCAGGGTTTAAAACATGCAGCCATGTTAGTTAGAGAACTGAGTAAGCCCCAATAGATATGATTTTCACATTTAAAAATATTCCGATCAATCTTTCTGAAAAATTGGTTGAGGAATACTTGGAAATAAAGAAACGCCATTCAATGAGTGATTGGGGCCCAAGTCAATTAAAAGGCGGTAGATTTGCAGAAGCTATGTTACGCATTTTCCAACATTTGCTCGGTATTTCTATTACACCATTTGGGACCAACATTCCAAACAAAGACCGTATTTTAAATGCTGTAAAAATTCACCCGTCATTGGATGACCACATTCGTCAAAAAGTAGCACCTCTTATAAGACTTCTTCTAGATTTTCGTAATAATCGAGATGTAGCACACCTCGGAGGATTCAATGCAAATAGCATGGATACTCTTTTTGTGATGACAACAGCGACATGGATTTTGTGTGAACTGATCCGTGTTTATGGAGGGCAAAGTATGGACACCGCTCAAAAACTAGTAGACTCACTTTCCGTTAAAGAGTATCCAGTGCTAATGGAGTTCGAAGGAGAGCTCTTTATTACTCGACACAATCTCAACGCAGAACAAGAAGTGCTAATATTTTTGTATAAAAATCGTAAAGCAGGCTACAATTTTTTGTCTTCAAAGACAAAGGACAGCAATTCTTCACGTTTTAAGAAAATTTTAGAGAAAATGGTTGCGGTAAAGTTCATTGGCAGCAAGGCAAATCAGTACTTTATCATGCCTCGTGGAATCGAGCGTGTAGAAAAAGAACGCTTATTGATCTATTCAAACTAGGAATCAACAAGGCCAAGGCTGTTTTTTATATCTATTTCATCTTTTCTTCATAAATTTTTCATATTTAAAATGTTATGATGTGTGAATGCAAAAGGACTTTACCTTTCAATTAATAAAGGGAAAAATCAGCGAAACTATATTTGATCAGATGTTTCGAGAAGCAGGGGAGTTTACAGTTATCCCCTTTGGTTATGAAGCTTTAGTCCCGGAAATTGCTCAGCTTGCTCGTTCATTAGAACGCAAGGAAGTTCTGGACTCAATTAGGAATAGTCCTGATTTTGCACTGGTCTCTCATAGTCAGAAAAAGGTATTTCTAGTTGAAGTGAAATATAGGTCGCATTTACACGAAGATGACGTGTTAAATATTGCTCAGATGGTTCACGACAGATGGAAACTAGCGTGGTTGTTCATTGCTACTCCGGAAGGATTCTATTTTGATAGTTGCTCGGATGTCTTAAATACTAAGACCATTAATAAACTTAAACCAACATGGATCAATGCCGAACTCCAGGAAAAGTATTTAGCAGTAATGAATAAGTTTCAAGTTAACCATTAAGTAGAGGTAAGAATTTCTTATGTTCTCAGATCCAATCATTGAAAATTTAAAGTATTACGTTTATATACTTGTTGATCCGAGCAATAATAAGCCTTTTTATATTGGAAAAGGAATAGGAAATAGGGTTTTTTCCCATCTAAAAAATGAAATTGAAGACGAGTCTAAGATTTCATTAAAACAAGCGCTTATTAAAAATATTCAGGATCAAGGGAAAGATGTTGAGATATACATAGTACGACACGGTTTAAATGAGAAGGAGGCATTTGAGATTGAGGCGACACTTATTGATTTTATCCAACTTAGAAATCTTACTAATGAAATAGTAGAGCACGACTATAAGGAAGAAATACCAGCTAAAAATCTGGCTAATATTGTTTTAGGACATCATGCGGGAGAAAGGGGGCTTATGACGCTAAATGAAATACTCCAGTTGTATGGTGCAGAAGAGGCTAATATTACCGACCCAGTAATAATAATTAATATAAATCGAAAATATAAACGGGGCATGAGTCCGAATGAAATATATGAAGCAACTCGAGCATCTTGGGTCATAAGCAAAGATAGGTCACAGAAAGCTAAATTTGTTCTCGCATCATTTCGTGGAATAGTAAAAGAAGTTTTCTATGTTAATCATTGGCAACAATCTAAGAATTCAAACCGCTTAGAATTTGAAGGAGGTGTTGCTCAGTTAGAGATTGCTGAAAAATATAGAAACAAAGCTATAACTAATTATTTGAAGACGGGGGCACAAAACCCAATTAGATACGTAAATTGTTAGATTAAATTGTACTATTCTCATGCCAGATGAATTGGAAAATCAGGAATTAAAGGGGTCAGAAGTCATTTTTATATTAAATTTTATCTTTCTGTTGTATTAATCATGGACTCCGATGAAATCTTAGAATTAGTTAAAGATGGCGTGATAGAGCCGGATCAGGTGGAAGATTTTCAGAATTTGGATGAGGAGATCCAGCAAATGGTGGCGGATGGGGATTTGGATGCAGATGAGGCGTTGAGTTTATAAATTTATCTTTTCTTGACGGGGAATTCATCTGCAAGTTCTATTCTATATGAGTGGAAAATGAGTTTAAGAATCTTGCTTTTATAGATGGACAGAATCTGTATATGGGTACGTCAAAGCGAGAGATCGATCCGTGGGAAATTAACCTTACCCGATTCTGTGTATATCTGGATGAAAAATACAATGTCGGTAATGCCTATTATTTTTTAGGATATGTGCAGGAGGCAAATCAAGAACTCTACGAAGAAATACAAAAGGCTGGTTTCTTGCTAGTATTTCGAGAACATAATCCAGCGATGATTGGGAAGAAAAAAGGAAATGTGGATTCAGATATTGTCTTTCATGTCATGAAAAATCTATACAAGAAAGAGAATTTTAAAAAGATAATCCTTGTTTCTGGAGATGGTGACTATAAATTACTGGTTGATTTTTTGATAGCAGAGAACCGATTCGAGAAGATATTGTTTCCGAATAGAGAATTTGCGTCTTCTTTGTACAAGAAACTCGGTTCGGAATATTTTGATTACTTAGAAAATATAAAGACATATATCACATAAAAAGAAAAGGGCTCCTAAGGCACTTACACCTTTCGGATCCCTTTTCGTCTGAATATTTAAATAATATCGAAATCTGCGAATCTGTCAAACCAAAACTTCATAAATTCTTTATATGAAAGCACCTTTTATGTTAATATGGAATAAATAATCATCTTTAAACCTATGCAAAATAAATACCCAATTTGGCACAGTTTGGGGCATGCGATATTGGTCTTTCTATATGTATCGGGAGTATCGTGGCTTATGTTCAATAGCCAAAATCTTTTCGGCCAAGTCAAAGATAGTTTTCTCGATCCGCTTGCCGTACTTCTTCTTTTTGTGCTCTCGGCCACTATTGTCGGCACACTCGTCCTCGGCCGGCCGATTCTCCTTTATTGGGATGGTAAGAAGAAAGAAGGTCTAGAGTTTTTTGGCCTGACCGTTCTATGGATGATCATTATCACCACTATTGTCTTTATTTATCTTTTGGCTAGGTAGAAATAAAAGGGTCAGGAGACATTTTTATGGATTGATTGATCCCAATAATCGAAAGGACCACAATAAGGAGGACCAATATTCCTATACAGATGAACAGTTTCTTTTCTTCGAGCAAAATCCGTAAGATCTTCATAAAGATTTTATCACGGAATAAAAAGGGCCAGTTTTTTGACAATATAAGGATTCTGGATCCTAAGGGGATATAAAAAATAAAAAGCGCCTGATTGGGTAATGAATCCAATCAAGCAACTTTGAATGTACGAGTCAGGAGCTCACAAGCAGCTGGCTTGCCGAAGTCAACGATTCGGATTGTTCCGTCGGAGTATCGACAATACTGCCTAGCTTCCTGCAGATCGGCGAGAGATGTGTCCACCCCTCCAATATTGTCCCATCCGTTCGGAAAACGCTCACGCACTTCCTCCAGAGTAACGGCTGTTCCTCGATCTTGGGTGGCGATCAGGCCGCCCCACATCAGACGGCGCATTGGCATCAGCCTGTCATCATGGGTTCTGAGGTACTGGCTATATTCCAACCGATTCCCCAGAATTCCATCCATGAAGCTGTGTTTAATGGAGGAACGGTAGCTGCCGAAACGTTGGATGTGTCGCCGACGTCTGTCTGCCGAAACTGCTAACCCGAGCAGCCTCTCAATGAGCCGAAGAGGGCGGAAAAAACCGATTCTTATAGCGCGATCTTCCAAAAGAATGACCACGCGGGTAGAGCCTTTCAGGATTTTCATCTGTAAAAATACTACAACTCTTATTAGAAACAGTCAAATATGGGAAAAGGTGTAATGGTGTATGATGAAGGATCGTCACCTAAGGTAATTATTCTTTAATCATTTATTTATATGAACAAAGACATTAACGCCAAGGATCTAAAAAAAGAATCACCCCGAAGCGCTTACGAGACCATGGGAGGCTACGCCATTTTACCAAGAGCGATCGATAAAGGCCGTGCCACCATTGCAGGAACGCAGTGGGAATATAATTTTGACTGCCCGGTGGATAATAAATTTTTAAGTTTTAGCGGTCTGAAAGGGGAAGATATGAAAGCGGTGCTCGCGAGCGGAGCGAGCGACGAAGAAGTGCTTGAATGGGTGAAGAAGAGTGCCACATCGCACACAGATGAAGAGATCAAAGAATGGTCCGATCATTTTCACAGCGACTACTCCTATACCACCGATCCGGATAAAAGCGGCTGGTTTAGGGGAGAATGCGCTAAGTATGGTCTTGATCCCGACAAAACCACTCTGTTTGATTTTCTTGATGTAGATGACCGTGAGTCTCATAAGAGCTAAAGTTATATAATAAACGGCAAGATGAATAAATTAAATGGACAGGTGCATTATTCATACATTATTTAAAATACACCTGTCCCTTTTTACCCATGAAAATCATCGTCAAGGCAAAACCAAAGGCGAAGGAGGAGAAAGTAGAGAGGGTGACCCCTCACCAAATTTCTTTGAATTTGAAATTTGGTGAGGGGGCTGAAATGGATGTCTATAAAGTTTCGGTCAAAGAGCCGCCGGTAGATGGACGGGCAAATGAGGCCATAACGAAAGCTTTGGCCAAGCATTTCGGCGTTTCTTTGTCTCAAGTCCGTCTGGTGTCTGGGGCGAGAGGAAAGAAGAAGATTTTTGAAATTAAGTAATAGGGATTATCATTTAGAAGATGAAAAACCTATTTTACAAATTGCCAGAGAATGTTGCCGCCTGTTTTAAGGGCCGTAATTTGCTGTGGCAAATTGCGGCAATTGTTTTGACTTATCTTTTAGTGGTGACGGGGGCGGATTGGGCTTACTTTCAACTTTTTCAGGGGAAGGGGATCTATCAATATCTTTTCTTGGCCGGACTTGTAGGGTTTCTGGTGCCGGTGATCTTACCGATAATCTTTTTACTGATTGGGGTAATGAAGAAGAACGGGAGATTATTGAATGCCGGATGGGGAATTGCTCAAGCGGAAATTCTGGCCTGGTGTTTATCCGCTTTTTATAAATTTTTCACCGGTCGGGCACATCCGAGCATGTCGGGAGTCAATACAGACATCACCCATGTTTTTAATTTTGGTCTTGATCGCGGCGGCATCTTCTGGGGTTGGCCGTCATCGCACACCATCGTCGCCTTTGCCATGGCCAGCGCCATCGCCGCTCTATTTCCCGAGAAAATGGCCACGAAAGTCTTGGTTTTTATCTACGCTTTCTATATAGGCCTCAGTGTCGCCGGCAGCTTCCACTGGTTCTCCGATTTCATTGCTGGTGCCATCATCGGTGCCATCGTGGGTACGGTGGTGGGCAGGAGTTTTCGAATAAAGCCGTTTTCATAATTCTTTTGTACCCTTTACAAAATCTTATTTTGTGTTAATATGTAGGAAGACTTGAAAACTACATATTAAGAATGAAAACTAACTCAACGAACCTTTTCCTGATTATTGTCGGTCTCGGTATTATGACCATCGGTCTATTTCGAGAAGTTCCTCTAAAATTTGATCAACGTTTTTGGTGGAACACCGTTCCGCTAGCCGTGGTCTTTCTCGCCGTTATTACACTGGCTATTTATGTTGGAGGGATTAAATATTTCCTTGTCGGCATTGATGGAGCGGTGTCTACCTCGGCGACCTTCCTTCTGACTCTCGTTCTACTCATGCCACTCATTGGCTTTAGCGCTCCGGTCGCCCATCACTTTGAAGCGACTATTGGTCAGGCATTGAGCGGACCTTTCGGCTATGGATGGGGAATCATCAGCGCCTTTCTTACACCAGGCGGTAATGCTCTCTCCGGTGTGGTCAGCCGATTGTGGGCGGTTAATCACCACTTACGACCACTTCTTCTTTACTTTCTGACCACTGTGCCTCTTACTAGTTTGACGATCTACTATATTCGTCAGCTGGGACTTGGTCCGGAGATTGCCAAGGAGATGTACAAAGTCAACTGGATGGTAGCCATCTGGCTCATGCCGTTCTTTTGGGTCTGGGGCAGATACTTCTACAAGGTTTAAATCCTTTTGCATCCGACTGTTCATAGGAACTATCGGATGTTTTTATTTAATATCGTTCGGAGTGTTATAATTACACCTAAGACGAACTCTTGCCAGATAAAATATGCTAGACTTCTTTTTATGATAATGAATCTGTCGGAAAACATGAAAGATGATAAGGAACGCCAAAAAGACGTCGGTTCTATAGATATTACTCGGGAGAAAGTTCTCGGTCTAATTAAAGACACTCCCAATTTTCAGAAAAATCTAGAGAGCATATTGGACTTGTTGGATAATCTAACTACGGGGATTAAAACTTTTGAAGCAGATGGATTTCCAGAAACAGATGATTATGTGGCCTTCCTTGACCAGACGTATGATGCGGCGAGCGATGTTTTTGAGGCATTAAAAAAACAATTTATGGAATTGCCTTGGGCGCCGGAATCGATGGAGAAATTAAAGACGATTATTGCTACCGCCCGTGAGGCCTTTCAAGGGGTAAAAGAAGAAATGCCGGAGGAATATGAAGAATTTGATATGACTCTTATCGATCTTGAGGTGATGGTAAGTGATCAGCTGGAGATGGCCGGGGAGCATGTCTAATTCTTGGAAAAAACTATCTGATTGGTATTGGCGATATGAGCGACATCTCTCCTCGCTCGGTCTTATTGGTGGTTTCCTTTTTGATATTTTTACTTTGACCAGAATAGATCACGCTCTGGAAAATATTTGGGTGGGATTCCATCTATTGGTGGCGGCCTTCGGAATCTTAATGCTTAATCTTTATGAAGAAGGGAAGTTAAAAGCGAAAGTGCCGGGGCGTGCACATTTTTGGTGGACTTTTGTCATTCAATTTGCTTTCGGAGGATTATTCAGTGTCTTTTTAGTTTTTTATTCCCGAAGTACTTCCTTTTTCGCCAGCTGGCCATTTCTTTTACTACTGGCTCTGAATTTCCTGGCCAATGAACGCCTGCGCAAGCATTATGTTCGCACCGGTTTTCAAATGGCAATGCTTTTTCTCGGCATCTTCTTTTACGATATCTACATTGTGCCTATCATCTTCAAATCAATCTCGTCGGGAATCTTTATTATCAGCGGCGTGGTCAGCTTGATGATAATGGGAATTTTTATTTTTATTCTTTCTCTGCTTACACCCAATCGGATCTGGAAAGAAAAATGGATATTGGTCTGGAGTATCGGCGGATCCTTCCTTCTGATCAATCTTTTATATTTCACCCATCTTATTCCACCCATCCCGCTCTCGCTAAAAGAGGCGGGGGTTTATCATTTAGTTTCTAAGGATGCTAGCGGAACGGGCTACAATGTTTTAGAAGAATATCAGAACGGCCAGTCTTGGTTCCACTATTTTCTGCCGGCGGACACTATTCATTTAGTGGTAGGCCAGCCAGCTTATGTCTATAGCGCCGTCTTTGCTCCTACCAATTTTGCTACTTCCATTGTGCACCGATGGCAATATTACTCCGATACGGAAAAGAAATGGCAGACGGTAAGCCTTATTCCGCTCACAATTATCGGAGGCCGTGACGGGGGTTTCCGAACCTTTTCGTTAAAGACTAATCTCGCTCCAGGCAAATGGAGGGTGAGTGTGGAAACTACGACGGGGCAGGTGATAGGCCGGCTCGACTTTTTGGTCGAGCCGGCCGAATTTACCCCGCTCTTGAGGGAAGTGGCTAGATAGGGTATGTTATAGATAAGATGAAAAAAAGATACGAATTCCTAATCATATTAATTATCCTCGTTCTTATTATCGGCCTCGGTCTGTGGCGAGCCATCTCCCTCTCTCTTCCTCCCCCGAGTCTTCACCCCCTATCTTCCAAAACTTTTGTGCCACTAAGTCCACCGATTTATTCTACTTCTTCTACTCCAAATGCCACCTCCACTATTTAATTTTTTAATGAAAATTGACGAAGAATTAAAAAAAGAAAATCCGGAGCTCTATCATGTGGCCAGAGAGAAGGGAACCGAGATGCCTTTCACCGGCAAATATGTTCACGCTACGGAAAAGGGAACATACAACTGTGCCGTCTGTGGCCAGCCGCTTTTCAATTCTGATGTCAAATTTGATTCCGGAAGTGGTTGGCCGAGTTTTTATGATGCTATTTCGGGAAGTATTAAAAAAGAAGAAGACAATAGTGGTGGGATGAGAAGAATGGAGGTGACTTGCTCTCGTTGTGGCGCCCACTTAGGGCATCTTTTTGACGACGCGCCGCAGACTCCCACTGGCGCCAGATACTGTATTAACGGAGTCTGTTTGGATTTGGAAAAAAATGAAAATAAATAAACTCGGACATTGCTGTCTAATAATAGAAGAAAACGGACTACGGATTTTAACTGATCCGGGCAATTACACTGAAAAACAAAATGAAGTGACCGGTATTGATATTGTACTCATTAGTCATGAACATAGTGATCACTATCATGTTGAATCGGTGAGAGCGGTAATGAAGAATAATCCGCAGGCGAAGATTATTACCAATAGCGCCGTCGGTAAGATTCTGGATACAGAAGGTTTTATCTACACTATTATCGGTGATGGTCAGAGCATAACCGAAAAAGGAGTTTTGATCGAAGGTTTTGGAAAAGAACACGCTCCGATCTATAAAGATTTAATGATGGTGGAGAACACCGGATACTTAATCGCCTCACGACTTTATATTCCTGGTGACGCATTCCATAATCCGGCAAAGCCCGTGGAGCTTCTGGCTTTGCCGGTTGCCGGACCGTGGGTCAAAATTTCCGATTCAATAGATTATGCAATTGCCGTAAATCCTAAAATTGTTTTTCCGGTTCACGATTCTAATTTACGAGTACTTGGCGGGGCGCCATACTATATTACTGAAGGAGTACTGGCAAAACACAGCATCAAATTCTTACCCCTTGAAATTGAGAAGGAAACAGAGATATAATTAATCCATGGAAACCATCTTTGCTTACGGCACTCTGAAGGATCCCAAGGTCCAGCAGGAGGTGATAGGTAGAAAAGTTGTCGGCATGCCGGATCATTTGGACGGCTGTATTAAATCTCATTTTCAACACGGCACCCGCAAGACCTACCCGGTCATTCTTTGTTCTATTGAAGGGCATGGAGTGGATGGTCTGCTCTTTTCTGTGACGCCGGAGGAACTTACAAAAATTGACGAATATGAAAACGACATCTATCGACGGGAAAAAGTGACATTGAAGAGCGGCACTCCCGCCTGGGCATACGTTAAATGAGAACATAGAAGGTTTTTTATTATATTTTTAATTTCTTTTCATCAGTCACCAGTTAAAATGGTGAATTATTATTTAATAATTCGCCATGAATACAATCAAAGCAGGGGTTTTTCTTCTCGGTCTAATTCTTCTCGGGCTACCTCTTCCCTCGCTTGCTAGTTCCAAGATTACTGATTTCAAAGCTCGGCCGCCGGTGCATGTGCTCGGCGCACCGGCGGCCTTCCCCAAAGGTCTTTCTCCAGATCAGGTTAAAGGTGTTTACCATCTGCCGAAAACTGGCGGTCATGGAACCATTGCCATCATTGTAGCCTATGACGATCCGACTATTGAAAACGATCTAAATGTTTTTAGTCGAGCATTTAATTTACCGACCTGTACATATCAGAATAATTGTTTAGAGAAACATCCGATGGGCGAAAATCTTTCTTCCAATAAGAATTGGTCGCTCGAGACCTCGCTTGATGTTGAGTGGGCACATGCCATAGCTCCAAGAGCAAAGATTCTTTTAATTGAATCAAAAACATCCGGCGGTAATAATCTTCTTGGAGCTATTGATTATGCAAGAAGTCGTAGAGATGTGGTAGCTGTATCAATGAGTTGGGGAGGGGCGGAGTTTCCGAGTGAAGTTAATTTGGATTCTCAATTCCAAAGTTCATCTGGCGCCACTTTCTTTGCTTCTTCTGGCGACAACGGCGCCGGTGTAAGTTGGCCATCTGTTTCTTCAAATGTAGTATCTGTCGGTGGTACTTCTCTCGGGTTTTCTTTAAACGGGAATTTTCTTAAAGAAATGGCCTGGAGTGGAAGCGGTGGTGGGGTAAGTAAATATGAGAAAGAACCGACATACCAACTCTCTTACAATATCCCAAGATCAAATAGTATGAGATCTATTCCGGATGTTTCTTATAATGCCGATCCGGCTTCAGGCTTTTCGGTCTATCGAAGTGTTCCGCATTCATTACAGTCAACTAAAAATTGGTACGTCATTGGTGGCACCAGTGCTGGCGCTCCACAATGGGCCGCCATAAAATCTCTTGGCCTCTCAGCGTCCAATGAAAAGTTTTACACTGATAAAGCAGCGGATAACAATGCCTCATATTTTCGTGATATAACCAGCGGCACGAATGGCGATTGCACCTATTATTGTCAGGCCAGAAAACATTATGATTATGTTACCGGTCTCGGCAGTCCACAAACTATCTCTTTCTGATATAATCGCCAGATGAAATTCAAGTCCATTTTGATCATTATTGTCGTTGTTTTGATTGTGGTGACGTTATCTTTTTTATATTTCTCTCATTCTCCCTCGCAACAAAAAAACTACGGATTTGAGCCACTTTCTATCGGACAGAGCACTGTTAATGTAGAAATCGCCAACACCGAAGCTAAAAGAACTTTAGGCTTGGGTAATCGTTCCACTCTGTTAGAAAATAATGGCATGCTCTTTGTATTTGATAAACCGGGTACCTATGGTTTTTGGATGAAGGATACGAATTTTCCGCTAGATTTTATCTGGATTGATGAAAATAAAAAAATTATTGACATCACCAATGATGTTTTACCAGAAACGTACCCGAAAGTTTTCTATTCGTCCAGTCCGGTGCTCTATGTCTTGGAGGTAGGGGGTGGATGGGCCGAATCTCACGGAATCAAAATTGGGGCAGAGGTTGGTTTCTAAAAATTGACGGCAAAAGAGCCCTATTTCCTAGGCTCTTTTGCCGTCGCCGTTTACATTTAAAAATTTTCATTTCCGTCTGAGGAATTTCCTTGCTTCGGTATAGAAATTCAGCTTTCATTGATGTAGAATGGTGGAATAAAGTCATGGCAATCTCAATCACCAAACACGACGGCACCAAAGAAACTTTCAATGCCGATCAAATCAATCGATCAATTGAAAGAGCCTGTCGTGGATTGATGGATCCTATCGCCATGGTTACTCAAATCGCCACTGAAACTCGATTAACTCTTTATGATGGCATCACAACCGAAGAAATGGACAAGGCCACCATCAATGCGGCCCTTCAAAACGTCAAAGATGATCCTGCCTATGACAAAGTAGCCACCCGCATTCTATTAAAAACTATTTACAGACAGGTTTTAGGTGATTACGACAAAGATAACAACCTCGCTTTAACTAAGAAGCATCGCGAAGGGTTCACTAAATATATTAAAGAGGGAATTGCCGATAATAAACTTAGTCCGCGCATGGCGGAGAAATTTAATCTGAAAGAATTAACAAACACTCTTGATCTTGAGCGTGATGATCTATTTCAATATGCCGGTCTCTCCACTTTTCTCAATCGCTACTCCTTAAAAAATATGGATCAGACTCCGCGCGAGACTCCGCAATATTTTTTCATGCGAGTGGCCATGGGACTTTCTTTCAATGAAAAGAAACCAACGGAGTGGGCTAAAAAGTTTTACAACAAAATGTCTCGGTTTGAATATATTCCCGGCGGCTCTACTAATCTCGGGGCCGGCACTGTGAAGTCGGCACTCTCAAATTGTTTTTTAATGGAAGTGCATGACGACATGGGACACATTGCTAAGACCGTCGCTGACGTCATGATGCTTTCAAAAGATTCCGGTGGTCTTGGCGTATCGGTGACCAAGCTTCGCGCCGCAGGATCTCCGCTGAAATCAAATAATGGAATTTCCACCGGCCCGACTCCTTTTGCCAAGATTATGGATACTGCCATCAGAGCCATTCAGAGAGGAGGAAAGAAAAAAGGAGCACTTTGCTTCTACATGGAGAACTGGCACGTTGACTTCATTGAATTTATTGATTGGAAGAACAGTAGTGGAGATGACTATATGAGAATGAGAACGGCCAATACAGCGGCCTTTATCTCCGATGAATTCATGAAAAGGGTTAAAAATAAGGATATTTGGTATATGTTTGATCCTGCGGAGACCGCCGATCTCAATGAACTTTACGGAAAGGCCTTTAGTAAACGATATGCCGAATACGTAAAGATGGCAGATGAAGGAAAACTGCGCATGTTCAAGAAAATTCCGGCAGCCGAGCTCTATCGCAAGATGCTTGTTTCCCTTCAGACCACTTCTCATCCATGGCAGATTTGGAAGGACGCTGTTAATATTCGGGCCCTTAATAACAATACCGGCACCATTCATATGTCTAATCTCTGCACCGAAATTTGTTTGCCACAAGATAAAGAAAATATTGCAGTCTGCAACCTCGCCTCCCTTAACTTGGCGGCCCATGTCATTAATAAGGAAGTCAGCTGGGGAAAATTGGAAGAATCTGTACGGCTGGCCATTCATCAACTTGATAATTTGATTGATATTAATATTTTGTCGGTAAAAGAAGCGGAGAAAGCAGACAAAGAGAATCGGGCCGTGGGCTTAGGTGTCATGGGCTTCGCCGATGCATTGGAAAAAATGGGCCTTGCTTACGACAGTCAGCCAGCATATGACTTTGCCGACAGAATTTTTGAATTCATTAGTTACATGGCTATTGATGAAAGCACAAACTTAGCGGCAAGCCGCGGCAGTTACAAAAACTTTAAAGGATCGGAATGGTCAAAAGGAAAAGTACCGTTCGATACCATCGCGAAATTACAGGAAGAAAGAGATCTGCCGGTAACTGTTACTATGGAAAGCAAGCACAAGGGACTGAACTGGGATATTTTACGAGAGAAAGTAAAGAGAGGAATGAGAAATGCTACCTTACTCGCCGTTGCCCCGAATGCCAACATTGGTCTCCTTGCCGCTACCACTCCCGGAGTGGACCCTCGATTTGCCCAAGTATTCTCGCGCAATAAAATTTCCGGAAAATATTTGGATATCAATCATAATTTAGTAAAAGATTTAAAAAATCACGGCATCTGGGAAAAAGTAAAAGAGAGAATCATTGAATACCAAGGAGACATTTCAAATATCGAAGAGATTCCGGAATACATTAAAGCTGTTTATAAAACCTCGTTTACCACTTCACCCTATGGTTTTATTGAGGTGGCGGCCAGAGCCCAAAAATGGGTTGATCAGGCACTTTCACGCAACATATATCTTAGGACTCGGGATATTGACGAAACGATGGATATTTATACTAGCGCTTGGGAAAAAGGACTGAAGAGCACTTATTATCTACACATGGAACCACGCCACACGGCCGAGCAGAGCACTGTTGCTGTCAATAAATCTCAGAAAATGGGACGAGCGGGCTTTGGCTCTTTGCGAAAACATACAGCGGTGGAAAAAGCAGATGAATCGGAGCTTTTGGCTGATAGCGCACCAGAGACGATGATAGTGGAGCCGATGGTCAGCCCGATTACGGAAGCGGAAATGCCACAGCCGGTGCCGGTAGTAAAGGTGGCACCGGCCCTAGAGGCAATGGAAAAAGAGATGCCGGATAATAACCCAGCACCTAAATCAGAATCTAAACCTAACGTTCGTTTTATCGGCGCCAAGACCTGCCCGACCGACCCCGCCGAATTCAATCAGTGTGATAGCTGTCAGTAGGATAGAGTGAAACCATTTTGCCTTTTTTAGCCTAGCGCCAGGTACATTTTTTGTCTACAATATAAAAACTATTAATTTAACTTTTAACTACCCATGCCACTAATCGGAAAAGCGTCGCCGGAGGATATGAATTTACACCCAATGAAGTATCAGTGGGCCTATGATCTTTATAATCAAGCAGTTCGAAATACATGGTTTCCTCATGAGATTGCTTTGAAGGAAGACTTGGAAGATTGGGAAAAGATGACGGAGGACGAAAGACACGCAGTGAAATTCCTGATGGCCTTTTTTAATCCGGCCGAGCTGATCGTAAATCGCTCCATCGCTCTCGGCATTTATCCGTATCTGAAGTCGCCGGAGTGCCATCTCTATCTAGCCAAGGTGATGTGGGAGGAGGCTAATCATTGCGTTGCTTTTGAGTATGTTCTAGAGACCTTTCCGCTCGATCGCGAAAAAGTTTTCGGCATTCATCTGGAAGTGCCCTCAATGAAGGCTAAGGAGGATTATATTTTTCGCTACATGAAACGCATGACCGAAAACACCTTGGATATTGAAACAGTAGAAGGGAAGAAGGATTTCATCCGCAACCTTGTGGCAACTAACATTGTCATGGAAGGCATCTGGTTTTATTCCGGTTTCATGGTGGCTCTTTCCTTTCGTCAGCGCAATCAGCTTCGCAATTTTGGCTCCATGATCAACTGGGTTTTGCGAGACGAGTCACTTCACTTAAAATTTGGCATCAATCTCATTCATACCATCCTGGAAGAGAACGCCGAGTTAATTACCGAAGAATTTGCCGCCGAGATTCGCAATATCGTTATTGAAGGAGTGGACAAAGAAGTGGCCTATAACAAGGATCTCTTTCCAAATGGTATTCTTGGTTTAAATGCCGACTATGTTAATCAGTATGTGCAGTATGTGGCTGACAGGCGACTGGAAGAGTTGGGAATGGAGAAACATTACAATGCTACTAATCCGGCCAAGTGGATGAGCACTGCAACTGATGTTTTTGAATTGGTTAATTTCTTTGAGGCGCAAAACACTAGCTACGAAGTGGATGCGAGAGCGCATTCGGAGAAAAAGAAAGATGAACCAGCCGTTTAAGGACGAAACCTACAACTTTTTTAGAGACTAAGACTTGGGCAAACGCCCCGGAGTGGTCTCTAAAAAAGTTCGTAGGTGAGTCATTAAACGGACTTGTCTTATTTAAAAAATTTTATATAATAGACTCTTCTTGAATCGGGTAATTGCTCCGCCACCTAAAAAGGGCGGGGAGGAAAGTCCGAACACAGGCCCTTCACCAAAATTGGTGAAGGGAAGAGTAGCGGGTAATACCCGTCTGGAGCAATCCACGAGGTGCGAACAGAGACGAACCGGTTAAGTCCGGGTGAAACGGCTAAATCCTTACTTCTGTGCAAGGCCGCGCGCCAATTTTGTCCGCTAGAGGCGGTTACAAAATTGAGCGTCCCGAGATTTTCGAGGGATTGATCCTTCGACAAGCTCAGGGCACTCAATCTTGCAGCCACCTGCAGTGGGCAAGATTGGTGAGTGCCGCTTGACTCCGAGAGTAATCGAGGAGCTAGATAAATAATTATCGATAACAGAATTCGGCTTATAGATTCAAGAAGACAAATCAAAAGCCTCCGCCTAACGGCGGAGGCTTTTGCTATTTGCATCGTCTTTTCAAGATGTTATAATAAATGAAAGCTAATGAAAGAATTTGCATCGTCTTTTCAAAATGTTATAATAAATGAAAGCTAATGGAAAAAATTGAAATCAAAACAGAAGAAGTTGTTCCGGAGAGAAATATTTTAACTACCATCCCTCATGTTCTGGTCGGAGCCTTATTGTTTCTGTTGCCAATATTTTTTATCCCATCACCTCTTATTGCTTTTGGTTACGGTAAAATGATAATTGTGGCGGTGGTTGTTCTAATCTCACTTTTTAGCTGGATCGTCATTGTTTTTAAAGTTGGTAAGCTAACCTTGCCGATCAATTGGCTCTCTCTTTCTATTGTAGCTATTCCAATAATTTTTTTATTGGCCGCCATCTTTTCCCCTAATAGAGCAACTTCACTTATAGCCTCCGGTCTTGAACCTGGCACCTTCAGTTTCATCTTACTACTCTTTCTCTTAATGTTTCTGGTTTCCGTCTTTGTTCGAAACAAAAAAAATATTTTTTCTTGCTACCTTTGGTTTGGAGTCGGGTTTATTGTTCTGGCCATTTATCAGATACTTCATTTGTTTTTAGGACCAAACTTTTTATCCTTTAATTATTTTACCGATGTTGCCTCCAGTCCTTTGGGCAAATGGAATGATTTAGCCATCTTTGCGGGTGCTGCTGTTTTACTGACGCTTGTCAGTCTGGAGCTTTTGGTTTTAAGTCGTTTGGCGAAAAGTTTACTTTACACCCTTTTAATTATCGAATTATTTCTTTTAGCCATAACAAACTTTACCATCATTTGGGCTACTCCCGTCAGTATCATTACTCTCATCGGTTTTTTTGCCCTGCTCTTTTTTGTATATTTCATTTCATCAAATCACCTTTCCACAAATCAGGCTCCGGAGATGGGAAATTATTACCAGGCGACGACCCCACAAGGACTGGGGCACCGCCGTCTACCCTGGCCTTCATTAATAGTGTTGGTTTTTGCGGTGATCTTTACCCTGGGGGCCGGCCCGATTGGATCTTCCATCACTTCATTTTTTAAAATTAATGTTCTGGACGTCTCACCCACCTGGCAGTCCACTTTCACGGTGGCCAAGGCTAGTATTTCTCGAAGCCCGATTTTGGGAATTGGACCCAACCGTTTTAGTAGTGAATGGAATCTTTCAAAACCGGACGGAGTCAATGCCACCGACTTCTGGAGCACCGATTTTGACTCTGGAGTAGGAACGATTCCGACATTCTTAGTCACTACCGGCTCTTTGGGAATCTTAGCCTGGCTTATCTTTTTAGGCTTTCTTCTTTACTTGGGTGGAAAAGCGATCTTTTCTGGGGTTAAAGATCAGCTCTCTCTTTATTTGATTATTTCCTCTTTCTTTGTGGCTATCTATCTATGGATTGTCCATATTATGTATGTGTCGGGTGTTGTGATGTTTATCTTTGCCTTTATTTTTACCGGTCTCTTTTTAGCTTCTCTTTTTCGGGAGGGTATGCTTAAGGAGAGGACCATTTTTTATGTTCAAGACTCTCGGAAAGGGTTTGTGACAATCTTGCTTTTAGTACTAATTTTAATCGGAGTGATTAGCGGAGGGTATTTATTATCAGAAAAAGTTTTGGCCTCGGTTTATGCCAACAGAGGAGTTACAACTCTCAATTCGGCAGATGTTCAAGGGGCCGAAAATTACACCCTTCAGGCAATTAACGCTGATAAAAATCCGGCATATTATCGTTTACTTTCCCAGATTGAATTAGTCAAAATTAGTAATATTCTTCAGCAAGGCAGTCTCACTGCCGATATTGTCAAAACCCAATTTCAGAATGGTCTGACTAACGCTGTTTCTGCCGCTTCTACCGCTACCAGTCTAGACCCAACCGATTATCAGAATTGGCTCTCTCTCGGGGCTGTTTATGAAAATGTCATTCCCCTCGGTGTAGCGGGGGCTTCAGGACAAGCGGCAAGTGCTTATCTGGAAGCCTTGAAGAGAAGTCCACAGAATCCATCTATATATCTAATGTTGGCTCGAGCAGAGTTAGCAAATAAGAATTATGATAAATCCAAGGAATATATTCTGGATGCTCTTCGGTTAAAAAATAATTATCTTGATGCCATTTATCTTTTGACACAACTTGATCTTTCTCAAGGTAACGGAGCGGCCGCTCTGGCTGATTTAGGTGTAGCGGTCACAGTAGCTCCAAATGATGCAGGACCCTATTTCCAGATCGGCGTTTTAAATTATAATTTAGGTAATTATGAACCGGCCGCCACCGCCCTCACTCAATCTCTACGTTTAGTACCCAATTATGCGGATGCAAAATACTATCTCGCTCTTAGCGACTATAAACTGAACCAAAAAGATGAAGCCACCAGACTTTTTCAGGAGCTTGTTGATGCTAACCCTATTAATACCACTCTTACCGCCATTTTGGACAACATTAAGGGTGGTCGCGACCCTCTTTCAACTTCCACCGCGGCTACCAGTAGTAAAAAATAAAAAGAAAAAGAAAATCCTCCCCCTATGGTTAGAAGGATTCTCAATATTTTCAATAAAGAGATAGGCGGCGTTCATGAGGCCGCCTATCTTCTTGGCTCCTTTGCCATAATCTCCCAAATTCTAGCCCTTATTCGGGACCGGCTTTTGGCTCATTACTTCGGCGCCGGTCAAACCTTAGATATCTATTACGGCGCTTTCAGAATTCCCGATTTTTTATTTGCTTCCATTGCTTCGTTAGTCTCTATTTCAGTACTTATTCCGTTTCTGGTGGAGAGGTTGGATCGCGACAAGGAGGAATCAAAGATATTTCTCAATAATATATTTACCGCTTTTTCAATTGTGATGGGACTGGGTTGTCTGATTGCCTTCTTTTTAATCCCTCATCTTTTGAAATTCATTCTGCCGGGCCTCGCGGTCGGGCCCCAACAGACCGAATTAATAACCTTATCAAGACTTTTGCTTCTTTCTCCGATTTTTCTTGGTATTTCAAATTTTCTTGGATCCATCACTCAGACTTTCCGCCGTTTTTTTATTTATGCCTTGAGCCCGATTGTTTATAACGCCTCCATTATCTTCGGCATCATTTTTCTCTACCCTCATTTCGGCATCAAGGGAGTGGTTTTTGGAGTAATCATTGGAGCCTTTCTTCATTTTTCCATTCAGGTTCCTTTTGTCAAAAGTCAGAAAATGATTCCACGTCTTGTTTCCAATCTTGACTGGCAAAAGGTTAAACAAGTTATTTTTCTTTCTTTGCCCCGTACCCTGGCCCTTTCGGCGGACAGCCTTTCTCTTTTAGTAGTCACGGCATTTGCCTCGCTGATGATTGGTGGCTCTATTTCCATTTTTAATTTCGCTCTTAATCTTCAGTCGGTGCCACTGGCCATTATCGGAGTCAGTTATACCCTGGCTGCTTTTCCGACCTTAGCCAGGCTCTATTCGCGTGGAGAGAAGAGTCAATTTGTGGAGCAGGTCATTACGGCTGCCAGGCACATTATTTTTCTCTCCATTCCCATCACCGTTCTTTTTATCGTTCTGCGAGCCCAAATTGTTCGATCAATTCTGGGGTCCGGTAATTTCAGTTGGGCCAATACTCGGCTAACAGCGGCGGCACTTTCAATGTTTACCATATCGCTCTTTGCCCAGGGGCTAACACTTCTTTTTGTCCGAGGGTATTACGCCGCCGGCAATACTAAAAAACCCTTAATCATTAACGCTATTACTACTGTTGGGGACATTCTTTTTCCGTTTTTACTCTGGAAAGCTTTCTTGCATTATCCGATGTTTCAATATTTCATTGAAAGTCTTTTCAAGGTTAGTGATGTACCGGGAACGGTGGTGTTGATGTTGCCTCTCGGTTATTCTCTCGGTGTTCTATTGAATGTTTTAATATTTTTCATTTGCTTCGAGCGCGACTTTCAAAATGTGTCGCGCTCGCTTCTCCGCACCTTTCGGGAAAGCTTCTCGGCCGGTATTTTAATGGGATTTGTTTCATATCTCTGTCTTAATATTTTTGACAAAGTTTTTGACTTGACCACACTCCCCGGTATTTTCTTCCAAGGACTCTGTTCCGGCCTTATCGGTATTTTCTTCGGTGTGTTGATCCTGAAGCTCCTGAAAAATCGGGAGATAGAGGAGGTGTGGCAGACGCTTCATACCAAGATCTGGAAGACCAACGAAGTGGTCATCGCCGAGCAGGAGAAGTTGGAGGTGTGAAGTTTTTTATTTTCACAAAAGCTGAAATTTAGGCCGTTTCCTGCTAAGATAGACAAACTATGGACTTGGAAAGAATCAGAAATTTCAGTATCATTGCTCATATTGACCACGGAAAATCGACGCTGGCGGACCGTATGCTGGAGATCACTCATACTATAGAAAAGCGCAAAATGATGGATCAGGTGCTGGATAATATGGAGCTTGAGCGGGAGAAGGGAATCACCATCAAGATGCGGCCGGTGAGGATGATTTACACCACCTCCAACCCCCTCCTTGATCAAAGAGGGGGCACATCCTACATCTTAAATCTTATTGACACCCCCGGCCACATCGATTTCTCCTACGAAGTGTCGCGGGCCCTGAAAGCCGTGGAGGGCTCTATTTTGCTCGTAGATGCCACACAGGGCGTCCAGGCGCAGACCCTTACAACCTTAGGCATGGCTCGCGACCTTGGCCTTACCATCATCCCAGTGCTCTCAAAAGTGGATTCACCACTGGCTCGAATTAAGGAGGTAAAAGAGGAAGTGTCGCGACTATTAGATTGTCTACAGGAAAGCATTTTAGAGACTTCCGGTAAAACAGGTCAAGGGGTTGACAACTTACTTCAGGAAATCATTCGAAGAGTGCCGCCACCTCACGAATTATTGAAGTCAGACTTCGATAAATCTAATTTTCGTGCTCTAGTTTTCGATTTCCAGTACTCAAATCATAAGGGGGTAATTGTTTACGTGCGAGTTTTGGATGGACAGGTGGCTAAGAATGCCGAGCTTTTATTTACTGTGGCGAAAGAAAAGTTTTTTGCACTAGAAGTGGGGATTTTTAAGCCGGAAGAGTCGCCGGCGGCGGTCTTAGCCGCCGGCGAGATTGGCTATATTGTCACCGGCATTAAAAAGCCAGGCATTGCTTCGGTTGGAGACACTGTCACTCTTCTGAAAAAACCACTGCCGGCTCTTTCTGGTTACGAGCGACCAGCTCCGGTGGTTTGGGCATCAATTTATCCAGAAGATGCTGATGATTTTGATTTGCTTCGACAGGCGCTTGGGCGTCTTCGCCTGTCGGACTCCTCCTTTTCATATGAAGAGGAATCATCAGGCTCGCTGGGCCGCGGCTTTAGATGCGGTTTTCTTGGACTGTTGCATCTTGAAATTATCACGGAGCGATTGAAGCGAGAATTTCGTTTGCAACTAATTATCGCTACCCCTTCTATTACCTATGAGGTGACGTATAAGAATGGGAAGAAGGCGATTGTTTATTCACCATCATTATTTCCCGAACAGAACGAAGTGGAAAGCGTCTTGGAACCGTGGATGAAGCTACAAATCCTTACCCCATCATTATATTTAGGGAAACTATCCCAGCTTCTCTATGACCACGAAGGAGAAATGGATCATTCAGAAACATTTGGTGATGGCAGAACTTCGCTCTCTGTTAAGATTCCGCTTCGGGAACTGATGCGGAACTTTTTCGATGAGTTAAAAAGCGTTTCTTCCGGCTTCGCCTCACTCTCATACGAATTTGAAAGTATGCGTCCGGCCGAAGTGGTGCGGCTGGATATTTTGGTAGCAGATGAGCCGGTGGAGGCTTTTACCAGAGTGGTATCGGTGAGGAGAGTACAGGAAGAGGCGGAGAAAGCGGTGGAAAAACTCCACTCCATTTTGCCTCGACAAATGTTTGTAACTAAGATTCAAGGAAAGGCCCTTGGCAGAATTCTCTCATCTGCAACCCTATCAGCTATGAAGAAAGATGTTACCCAGCACATGTATGGAGGAGATATCACTCGAAAGATGAAGCTGCGGGAAAAACAAAAAAAAGGAAAGAAAAAAATGAAGGCGCGCGGCAAGGTCAATATTCCGCACGAGACGTTTTTGAAGATGATGAAAAGCTAGGTTTGCCTCGCTTGAAATTGTACGTTTGTCCGGCCCTACGCCAAAAACTCTTCGTTGCGTCTGACGCAAGTCGAGTTTTTGGTCTGCGGGCACTCTGCCACCCTTCAGCGTAGCGCGAGGCAATCTTATCGAAATGCCGGGAAGTAGAGCAAGATCATACTAATAATGATCAAGACGCAGACTACGCTCCAGACGATTTTAATGATTTTTTGGTTCTTTTTGTGGAATAACATAGAGAATTATTATATCATAGACACTGATGAGAGAATTTCAAGAAAGAAAAAGACTAAAAAGGCTCATCTACTCTAAACCAGTCCTAATTTTCCTATTTATCTTACTGGTCTTAGTGATTGACGGGACATGGAAAATCTACCAGAAAGAAAGGGAGAGCCGAGCCAATCTGGCGCGAGTGGAAAATCAGCTAACGACTTTAAAAGAAAGAAGCGGCAATCTTTCGTCTGACGTGACTAGGTTAAAAACGGAGCAGGGAATGGAAGAGGAGATTCGCAGTAAATATGAGGTTTCAAAACCTGGGGAACAGCTCCTAGTCATTGTGGATAAAGATGCGGCGGCGACTACGTCGCCGCCGCAGAACCTCTGGGAGCACTGGTGGTCCAGTTTTACCAATCTTTTTAAGCGGAATTAGTTTAGTGGTAGAACTAGTGCTTCCCAAGCATTGGGCGGGAGTTCGATTCTCCCATTCCGCACATTTTATCTTTCTTTTAAGGATCCTTCATCAGTCATTGTTTATGATTGATGGATGAAAAACATACAAAAACAAAAGCCTAACGGCTTTACATTAATAGAAATTTTGGTCGTAATTGGTATCATTGCTATTTTGGCCGCAGTGGTTCTGATCGCTATTAATCCAACAAGACAATTCAAACTCGCTCGTGATTCACAACGACAAAGCAATATCACTGCCATTTTAAATGCAGTGGGGCAGGACATGGCGGAAAATAGAGGAGTCTTTACTTGTGGGGCAGCTTCTACTTCGCTTCCTACTACGGCGACCATAATGAAAAGTCCGGGAGGATTTGATATTGGGACGTGTGTAGTGCCCATCTATATTTCTTCTCTTCCGTTTGACCCGAGCGCGACAGGTGCTCACTACACCAGCACTACTGATTACGACACTGAATACACTATCATTTCAGACGCTAATGGTCGTGTTACTGTCAGTGCGCCGGCGACAGAGTTGGCCACTCCGGTAATTTCTGTCACAAGATAAAGATAAATAAAAACGGCGGCCATTTTTTAAAGGCCGCCGTTTTCTATTACTTCTTGTTTTTCTTAGGCTTCTTCTTTTCCTTCTTTTGTCTATTTGCTCCTTTGGCCATTTTTAGTCAGCTTATAGGTATTTAGCTGATAGCTTATAGTCTTTATTTTTTCTATAAGTTAATTTCCTATAAGCTATAAGCTATTTAATAAAGTCGACCTATTTAATTCACATCGAAATTGTCGTCACCCTCATTATACATAAAAAGTATCTGTAATAGGAGTGAAATTCAATACGTCATATACTGTATACAGAAGGTCGCTACTTATTAATCCAATAACTCGTTTCTCTATGAATATAAATTATAAAGGCGGAAATAGCACCGGAATTATCATTGGCATCGTCGTGATAATTCTTCTGGTCGCTTTCTTTGTCTATGTTCTTCCTGCCATTCGGGGCAATAACAATGGGGGCAGTGCTACTGTCACCCTTCCAAACACTACGTCGAATGGCAATAGCGGCGGGCCAGCATACTAAAAAGGTCTCTTAATCTAGGGAAAAACACCCGCCGACCCAAGGGTTCGGCGGGTGTTTGCGTTGATTATTGGGGGTGATATACTATTGGCACATTAAATAATAACCATATGAAAAAAGTCTCAATTTACACCACGGATACCTGTACCTATTGCAAGATGGCTAAGGAGCTATTCAACGAATACAAAGTAAAATACGACGAATATAATGTCGGCAATGACCTGGAAAGGCGCAAGGAGATGATTGAAAAAAGCGGCCAAATGGGAGTGCCAGTCATTGTGGTGGATAATGAAGTAATGGTTGGATTTGATCGAGACACTCTGAAAGAAAGCCTCGGAGTCTAATTTTTCAACCCTCTCCGCCCTCGTAGTTCAACGGATAGAACGGATCCGTCCTAAGGATTTGATGTCAGTTCGATTCTGGCCGGGGGCACTTTAAGTCATGAATGAAATTCTTATAACTAAAGCTTCTAAAGATTACGAGCTTATTGATAGTGGAAAAGGGGAGAAACTGGAACGATACGGTCAGTTTGTTTTGCGTCGGCCGGATCCGCAGGCTCTTTGGCCTAGATTTTTAAATAAGGAAGTTTGGGAAAAGGCCGACGCCATTTTCGCCCCGCCTCGGGCGGGACAGGGTGGCGTCGGCAAACCGAGTTGGACATTAAAATCCGGCATTCCTAATAGCTGGCAGATTAATTTTGGCGGATTGAAATTTGTAATTAAACTGACAGCTTTCAAGCATACCGGTCTTTTTCCGGAGCAACTGTCTAATTGGGAATGGATTGAGGAAAGAGTAAGGGCGGCCGCCGGAGGCACAGGCGGCCGCCAGTTGTCTATTCTCAATCTCTTCGGTTACACAGGCGGTGCAAGCCTCGCTGTCGCCAAAGCTGGTGCCTCTGTCACCCACGTGGATGGCTCTAAAAGCGCCATAACTTGGGCTAAAGGGAACGCCGAGGCCTCCGGCCTCGGCTCCGCCCCCATCCGCTGGATTCTCGACGATTGCCGCAAATTTCTAGAACGAGAGATAAAAAGAGGTAATCACTACGACGGCGTTATCATGGATCCGCCCGCCTTCGGCCATGGGCCAAATAAGGAGCTGTGGAAGATAGAGGACCATTTTTTAAAACTTTTAGAACTATCTTTTCAAGTTCTTTCGCTGAATCCCGCTTTCTTTTTGATTAACGGTTATGCTTCTGGATACTCGGCAGTAGCTTATGAAAATAATTTGAAAGTACTCGTAGATAAATTCGGCGGCAAAATTGAAAAAGGGGAACTCACCATCATGGAATCCACTGGTAAGCGCCTCTTACCTTGTGGCATTTTTGCCAGATGGGCTGATTAATATTGCAAAATATGATATAAAAATAGAATGCCGGGGTAGCTCAGTTGGTAGAGCATGTGCCTGAAGAGCATGGGGTCGGCGGTTCAAGTCCGCCCCCCGGCACCAATGTCGTTATTATTTACTTATAAAAAAACTGGAAAAGTTGGGCATCTGGTGCCCGGTTATAGTTTGATAGGAAGTGGCCAAAGAATCAATAACGGGCTTTAAATAGTAGAATAGGCCTATGGTGGCGGCCACGATCACTATCCACTTAACTACAGAAAAGACAGAAGACCATTTAGTGGAGCGATAGATATATCGAATCATCCGATTGTTCTCATTTTCCAATCGAGCATTCTCTCTCAAGAGATTTTTTAGTTCCGGATCTTCTATCCCGTTAGGAGTAGTCATTTTTACGATGCTCGCACTTTCAATTTTGTCTGTTTTTCCTTATCAATTTTGGGTAGTTTGATGGAGAGAAGCCCCTGGTTCTCAACCGCCTCCGCTCCTTCAATTTCTATCTCATGCGGTAAAAGAATAGTTCTGGAAAATCCTCCCCAATAAAGCTCCTTATGGAAATAATCCTGCTCTGAAATACCACCCTCTTCTTCTCGTCGCCCTTTAATGGTAACCATATCGCGGGTGATGGAAATATCCAGATCTTCTCTTCGGACCCCGGCTACCATTGTTTTAATAACAATTTCTTGAGGTGTCTGATAGACATCCACATTTAACTCTCCTTCGCCGGTATCTTCCTCAAGCCAGTTGCTAGTGGTAGATTTTTCTTTAGCAATACCCGCAATACCTACAGGACTCTTAGCTACCGCCGTCTCCTCATCCTCCTCATACTCATTCGCATTGACACTACCCGTCAGTCTCTCAAAAAATGATTTTTTTTCTTTCATATAAATTAAATTTAAGAATTAGTTTTTTTGATACCTTTAATTTTTTCAAACACCAGAATCAATATAATGATAGAAAGCCAAACTAAGCCAAAAATGATTATCAGACTGTGTCCACTATCGTTTATTATAGAAAAATTAAAGAGAGCATGCAAGATGATTGCTAGGGCAATACCACATAGAAGGAAAAGCCTTTTCTGCCACTTATTTTTATAAAAAGCAAAGGCAATAAAGACTCCTATGATGGCTGAAGAAATAACATGGAGAAGATTGGCTCCGACAAAACGAAGATTACCGGTAATAATTCCTCTTAGATCATCATTGGACAAGAAAGGTTGAATAAGGAAGAAAATGTTTTCAAGAGCGGCGAATCCTAGGGCGCTTGTAATAAGGTAAATAACGCAATCAATAGGCTCGTCGTCATGTTTTGTTTTTAAAGCGCTCCAAGAAGCCGCCCAGTATTTCAAAAGTTCCTCAACAACAGCAAATAAAAGGAAGGCGATAATAGCTGTTTCTTCAAAGTGAACGCTAATGAAGTGCTCAAAAGGAAGAGCTATTACCACCGCAATCATACCGGCGATGAAGGACCGGATGATTATCCGTTTCGGTTCAGGATGAAGCTTGTCTTCCTGGAGCCAGAACCAAAGCCAAATGATGGAGGGAAGAATACCGGCGCCGACAGCGTAAATTAAAGCCCTGAAGATCATATAATTAAGTCGAAACTGGCCATTTTGCAACCATTAATAAACCCGACTCCTGATTCGGAACGAGTGACCAAATCTCTTCGGTGATGAATGGCATGAAGGGGTGAAGCAGTTTCAGAATGATATTTAAAGTATAACCCAAAACTTGAGCAGTCGTTTCGGTGTCTTGTGTCTTAGAATACTCAATATATTTATCAGCGAAATCATGCCAAATAAAATCATACAGGTCGTGAGAGGCTTTACCGAACTGGTAAGTTTCAATATTCTGACTAACGAAAGCCCCGACCTCGTCCAATCGGGTCAAAAGTTCATGATCTTCGTCACTACTAATATTACCGGGTAATTTGACACCGATTTTGTCACCAGTCTTTTCTAAAACATAGCGACTGATATTCCAAAGCTTGTTGCTGAACTTCTTTCCCATAGCAATATTATCTTCGCTGAATCGGATCTCTTGTCCACCGAATTCCTGGTAGATCAGTCCAAAACGAACGGCGTCGGCCCCATACTTATCAATGAAAGTTACTGGATCAAGCCCAGTGCCGAGAGATTTACTCATTCTTTTACCGTCCTTAGTCAGAATGGTGGCGTGGATAAGCGCATCTTTAAAAGGTTTCTCGTTCATGAATTCCAGACCGGAGAAAATCATTCGAGACATCCACAAATGCATGATATCTCGAGCTGAAGTAACAAAGGCCGTTGGATAAAAAGTGTCTAAATCCTTTGTTTTCTCTGGCCAACCTAAAGCGGCAAAAGGCCAGAGAGCGGCGGAAAACCAGGTATCAAAAGTATCCTCACTCCCTTCAATTGGAATTTTATGACCCCACCAAATCTGTCGGGAAATACACCAGTCTCTAACGTTTCCAAGCCAATCAAGCGCTACTCCTTTCCATCTATCGGGATAATAATTAACCTCGCTGGATTCAATGGCCTTAATGGCTTTTTCGGCGAGTGGTTTCATTTTCAAAAACCATTGTTTGGAGAGCAGGGGTTCGATAGTGGATCTGCAGCGGTAACATTTTGCCACGTTGTGAGTGAAATCTTCCTCTTTCTCTATCAGATTTAATCTTCTTAATTCATCTAGGATTTTTTCTCGAGCGGCGGCGATTTTAAGCCCATCGAAATCGCCGCCGATATTTATAATCTTTCCGATCTCGTCAACGACTTTGTGATAGGGAAGTTTATTTTGATCAGCCACCTGACTGTCAAAATAATCGTGAGCCGGAGTGATTTTCACCGCGCCGGTGCCGAATTCTTTATCAATCAATCTGTCGGTAATAATTGGAATCTTTCTATTAAGGATCGGCAAAACTGCCGTTTTGCCGATCATTTTTTTATATCGTTCGTCATTCGGATTGACTGCGACAGCGCTGTCACCAAGCATTGTTTCCGGCCGAGTAGTGGCGACGGTAATAAATTCAACGGAATCTTCAATCGGATATTTAATATAGTAAAGTTTTGATTTCTCCTCCTGATATTCCAATTCCAGATCAGATAGGGCCGTTTGGTCTTTAATACACCAATTAATCACACGCTCTCCTTGATATATTAAACCCTTCTCGTGATAATGATTGAAAGCGGTTTTAACCGCCTGCTGATATTTCTCGTCCATGGTAAATCGGAGCCGTGACCAATCAAGAGAACAGCCCAATGATTTTAGTTGTTCTAGAATAGTACTGCCGTATTTTTCTCTCCATTCCCAAATTTTCTCAATAAATTTTTCTTTACCGAGATCATGACGAGTCAGCCCCTGTTTTTTCAGATCTTTTTCCACAACATTTTGAGTGGCAATGCCAGCGTGGTCGGTGCCAGGGACCCACAATGTTTTGAAACCGCGCATGCGGTGATATCGTATTAAGACGTCAGAGACGGTATTCTCCAGCGCGTGACCCATGTGGAGCGAGCCGGTAATGTTGGGGGGAGCGATCATGATGGTGTAGGGCTTCTTTCGCTCGCCCGGCAGGTTATCCGGATTAAAAAAACCGCTCTTTTCCCAGAGCGAATAGATGCGGGACTCAGTGTCCTTTGGATCGTAAGGTTTAAGCAGTTTTTCGGGAGTCATTGGGATAAATATTAACATAAAAGCAAACGACCCCCGAACACAATATGCGCTCTAGGGGGTCGAAAAAGGAGAAGGTTCTAACGTCCGGACCTAAGACCCAAAGGTGCTCAATGGGAAAATGATTCGTCCCTTTGCGGCTGGCCATAACTCTCAATCAACTTTTCTATTTAGAATTATAGCATATCGGTGAAAAAAGTCAAGGTTAGAATAGGTCTTATTTTAAGGCTAGATTTCCATTAGCTCCGAAATCGGATTTCGGGTTTTTGTCACTTAAATAATTGAAATAACCAGCCATGGCGATCATAATGGCGTTGTCGGTGGAGAGGTGGGAGTCGGGAATTAGGAGTTGGGTGTCAGGAGAAGCAGCGATTAAATCTTGAAAGGAGCGGCGGAGGTGGGTATTGGCGATTACACCTCCGCCGACTATTAGAGTTTTAATATCAAATTCTTCAATGGCTCGTTTGGTTTTGGTAATCAATACTTCAGTGACCGAATCTTCAAATTCTCTGGCCATTTTTGCTTTCCATTCTGGATCTGATTTTTCTTTGTCGGTCATTTTTTTAATTGTGTAAAGGACGGCAGTTTTCAATCCGGAAAAAGAGAAATCGTAATCGTTTGATTTGATCATTGGTCTGGGCAAAACAAAGTTGCAGAGGTTTGACCTCTGCAAGTGATCTGCAGAGGTCAGACCTCTGCAACGCTCTAAATCGGCCAATTTTGAGATTTCAGGCCCGCCAGGGTAGGGAAGATCCAGCATTCTAGCCACCTTATCAAAAGCTTCTCCAACCGCGTCATCACGAGTTTGACCAATGATTTTGTATTTTTTCCATGCTTCAATTAAGACTAGCTCAGTATGGCCACCGCTAATGAGAAGTGCTAAAGCTGGAAAAGAAAAGCTGACAGTTGGTAACTGATAGCTTTCAGCTTTAGATTTTTTTGGTAATAAAGCTGACATAATGTGTCCTTCCATGTGATTAGTAGGAATGACAGGCAGATCCCAAACGAATCCCAACGCCTTGGCAAAATTAATACCGACCCAAAGTGCTGGCTCAAGACCGGGGCCGGTGGTGACGGCAATGGCTTCAATATCCGGCTTAGGAATTGTCGGAATAAATTTAAGAAATTGTTCGAGTAATTCAGGCTCGCGTTCTAGGATCTTTTTCAAACCCCCTCCAACTCCCCCTTGTCTAAGGGGGAGAGGAAGCCCCCCCTCCTCAAACGAGGAGGGGGTAGGGGGTGGTGTTGAACCCAATTTATCTAATAACTCTTTTAACAACGGAATCAGATTTCTAGAATGCTCTCTCTTCGCCATCATCGGATACACTCCGCCATATTTTTCATGAATTTTAGTCTGGGAATTAAGCGCTTCAGCAATCACTTTAAATTGAGGTCGCTCAAAACCGCCATTGGATTCCACGATAGCGAGCGCTGTTTCATCACAGCTAGTTTCAATACCTAGGATTTTCATTTGCTTGCCATGAGTTTATCGAATGGTGGGCGATAGAGGACTCGAACCTCTGGCATCAACAACGTCAATGTTGCGCTCTACCAGCTGAGCTAATCGCCCGTTCGTTTAATCTATCATTTTAACAATTTGTAAACAATGCGGAGGAGAGAGGATTTGAACCTCTGATGCGGTTTCCCACATGCCGGTTTTCGAAACCGGTGCCTTCAACCACTCAGCCACTCCTCCGTGAGAATTTATGGTAGCATATTTTGGAGGCCCTATCGTCTAACGGTTAGGACATCGCCTTTTCAAGGCGGTAATCCGGGTTCGATTCCCGGTAGGGTCACAGATTTTGTAACTATATTTTGCAACGTATTTTGACTTACCCGATAGGATGTTCAGAACTTTTGTTGTGTTCTATTGATCATCCTTTCGTGAGCCGAGTAAAATTTGATATAATTGAAACAATGAATAACATTACCAAAAGTTTTTTACTTTTTATTTTCTCCTATATTCCCATATTAATTCCTTATTACTTATCTCTGAACATTCAGGGTGATTATTTTTCTTATATAACTTATGGATTATGGCTTTTATTGTCTGGAATATCTGCCTATTTCGCTTATAAAACATTTAAAAAAGATGAGCATCGTGTTGGAGGAGTTCTTCTTTTTATGGTTGACTTACTCCCTTTTATCTTGACCTTATATCTTTGGTATTTAAACGAAAATCTTTATGGTTGATAAGTTTTAACATCCTCTACTAGACTGATCAAGCGTGAACTTGTGAACGTCGTGAACCTTATCTAACCACCAACTCCAACTCTTGAATACTACTTTTTATACAATACTTATAACTCACCAGTTCTGAAAGCCACCCTATAGGGTCATATCATTAATGAGGAGAGGCGTCTGATACAACGCCAACATAGTGTTGACGAGCGTGCGGAGACATTACATTCATTCCATATAAAAAAGCATTGATCAATATTAGTAAAACAATAGTGGTTATAGCCCCTTTTAATGCTTTAGATGAAAATATGGAATGTGCTTCGGGCATAGAATTATACGTATTGTGGGTTCTTTTTGAGCTTGTTAATTTCTTTCACTAATTCTCCGATATGGATCTCCAAGTTCTGTGTTCGCTCCGCCAGTTTTATTTCCAGTTGATTTGAATGTTTGGCCATTGTTTCGGCGATCTTCATCATTTCAGTTACATCTTCTATGGCCAAAAGAATAATTGGTGGAAATATTTTTGAGGCACTTTCTTCTTGAAAATGTATTTGCCGAGCATTTAAGATCATTACCTTACGGCCGATGGAAGGAAATTCATGGGCCACTTCAAAACCTTTGAGGAAAGTATTTTTAGGTAGAATGTCTTCCAATAGATCACGCAGTGATGGGATATTCCATTGACCATTACCGAGTTCATAAACATGCGTATGAGTAGTATCTTTTTCTTCCACTTGAAACATCTTGTAGAAGGACTCGTTGGCCGCCATGACACAGAGATCTTTATTAAGGATTAAGACTGGTTCCCGTACTACATCCACTACCGTTTTAATGTATGTCCATCCTTCTGCCGATAAGCGCTCGAAAAAACTAGCCCCAAATGGCTTAGAAGACTCGGCTATCTCATTTTTAGGTGCTTTCATATTCATATAGCCGAGAGCGTGCCTAAAGCATTACAGCTTGCTATAAGTAGCATAATGTGATAGGCTTAAAGTCTAGTTACAGTCTCCTTGGTGGCAACACTGAAATACTCTTGTAATAGAAGCTCGCCGCGTGCGGCATATCTTATGATTAGTCCAAAACAACTGACAAAGATGCAGGGGGTATTAACGAGCGCCCACCTCGACTTTGAAAGGGCGCTTAATAAACATGCCTTTTTCAAGGTAAATGACCATAATATCGGTGAAGATTTGGTACAAGACACTTTCCTAAAAACATGGGCCTACCTTGTAAAAGGTGGGGAGATTGTTTTGATGAGAGCTTTTTTATATCACATCCTCAACAATCTCATTATTGATCAATATCGAAAACCAAAAACAACCTCTCTTGACGTTTTGCTTGAAAAAAACTTTGAGCCGAGCACCGATATTACCGATAGCCTTTTTAATATCATTGATGGCAAAGCAGCCGCTTTACTCATTGAACGTCTGCCTGAAAAATACCAAAAGGTCATGAAGATGCGACACATAGAGCTTCTGTCACTTAAAGAAATATCCGCCATCACCGGACAATCCCAAAATACCATTGCCGTTCAAACCCATCGCGGATTAATGAAACTGAAGGTGTTGTATGATAATCCTCTACCGGGTGGAGCAGATTAGATTTTATTAATTGGAGGCATGGTAAGATACTGGAACCCCTATTAGAAAACCCTGATACTGAAACTTGTCTTGTAATAGGCTAGCCTATCCAATGGCTTCATTGTTATGAAAAAATACAAAAAGGACCTTGGCCGAGAATTTAATCAAGCGGAGATAGATTTTATCGAGCGTATAGATAAAGAAAGTAGGTTATATATTAAGACCTTGGTGGATATTGTCCGGGAGCCAATTTTAATACTTGATGAAGATCTTCGGGTGAAGATGGCCAACGAGTCCTTCTACAAGATGTTTCAAGTGGAAGAAAAAGATACTACTCATATGCATGTTTATGAACTCGGTAATGGTCAGTGGAATATTCCTGCTCTCCGAAAACTTCTTGAAGAGATTCTGCCTAAAAATACCTTCTTCAAAGGTTTTAATGTTACTCATGAGTTTCCTATAATCGGCCAGAAATCAATGGTCTTAAATGCCCGCAAGATTTATTTCGCGGATAACACTACTCCACAAATATTTCCGTCTATTATCTTTCTTGCTATAGAAGACAACACCGCAATGATGGCTGTTGCTGAAACTCTGGCTATTCACGTAAAAGAACTTGCATCTAAAAATGCAGAACGAACCTGGAAACTAGAAATGTATATCTCTAAATTAGAAAAAGAAATTAATGAAATCAAGGAGAATATTTAGATCCCGACACTAGACAAACATTCTGTAGAAATCATTGGATGGTCTGGTTCTAGCATCCTCTACTGGGCGGGGCAAAGGTATACTTGTGAACACCGTGAACGTTATTTCATTACTAAACTCAATTCTTGTATGCTAGATTTGATATAATCACTCTGACCTTCAAGTTCGGAAAGCCACCCTATGGGGGTCATGCCATATGAACGCTCACATGCAGTCCAAATCAGTTATAGCAATTGATGTCGATGATGTTATTGCTGCAAACGCAAAGGCTTTTATAGAATATAGCAATCAGAAATTTGACACTAATTTAACGATTGATGATTACCAAGAACATTGGGGTGAAGTTTGGAAGGTAGAGTATAACGAGGGAGAAGAGCGTGCGGTTGAATATATTGATTCTGGTCACATAGCAACATATGGGATGATTGAAGGTGCTAGAGAGGCTCTTCTGCAACTAAAAAAACATTTTGAACTCATAGTATTAACTACAAGGCGAAATTCTGTAAAACAGCTGACGAAAGACTGGCTTGAAAAATATTATCCCGACGTTTTTGACGACTTCATTTTTACCGGATTTTTCGATTCTCCAACTAAAGATAGTATTAATATGACTAAAGCAGAATTGGCCAAAAGTATTAGGGCGGATTATCTTATCGATGATCAACTAAAACACATTATGGCTGCATCAGAGATCGGCATAAAAGGTCTTCTCTTTGGTAATTATTCATGGAATAAGACTGATAATCTTCCGAAAAATGTTACTCGAGTTACGGATTGGCAACAGATACTTATTTATTTTGAGAATCATATAAGCTGATTCCAATTCTCTCCCACTCGGGTCACGTCATTCGTTACTTTTTGTCTATTCACGAAGCGGTTGTTCCCTGTTAAAATAGGAGATTATGAAATATTTTTCAATCCTCGAACAGTCAAGCAAAGAAGCTATTCGAGAATTTGCAGAAAAGAGAAATCTTACTGATTATATTAAAGGAAATTATCAGCACTCCCAAGAAGACTACTTAATCGCTTCGAATACTCCTCCAATTTTTGTCGTTTCAGACGGCGTTACTTTGAATTTTATGAAATTAGTCGAAAGTAATACTAAATACCCGAATCCTTCGCCTGCCGGTGCAGTTGCGAAGATATTTTGTGAAGCGGTGATAAAAAGCGTTAAAGAAAAATATGAGAAATTTAATGAGAAAGATCTTGCGGCTGTTTTCAAAGAAGCCAATAATGAAGTCGCTGAATATAATAGAAGGGTCGGAAAGAGTGATATTTCAGGAAATAAAACAGGATTTTATTCGGCGACAGGCTCATTTGTAATCATTCGTGATAATAAAGCATATTGGGTATCTATCTGTGATTCCTTCGTTGCCCTTTTTGATAATGAAATGAATCTAAAATTTATGTCTACCGGAGTATGTAGTCCTTATGCCGTCATCAATGGCGAGAAATATATGGTTGATTATTTAGAAAAAGGGATTTTTAATCTAGAAAGAGGAGATCGTATTTTTGTCTTTACCGACGGCTTCGAACAATACGTTAGAAATCCTGATTTTCAGAAACTCTTTTTAGAATGGAATGGAAACATAAAGGAACGCATTGCGATATTTTCTGAAAAAATGAACCTCGAAGACCCTACAAAATATGGGCAAGAGCGTTCTATCATAGCAATATCTAGTTAAATATTTTGAAGTGAAAAATGGCTCCTGACCCCATTTTTCTACTCAGTGATGTGGTAGAATCTGAAGACGGAATTTTTATTCGTTAATTAATATAAAATCATGGTTGACCCAACAAAAATAGACATGAATCAGTTGCCGAAGAAATTTTGTGACGGTGCCATTGGGGCGTTCGGTAAGGAACTTTTTTCTTTTGCTCTTACTTCTGGCAATAACCTAGATTCTTTTGCCACCACACCCCAGACAATGAAAAGTATTGCTGTCTGGATGGGAGCTCAAATAGAGAATTACGAAAAACAATTCGGAGTTATTGATATGACCCCGCCACAAATCCAGAGCCCAATCCAGGCAGCTGATTTGGATAATAAATAGCCCTATTTTGTATGTAGATGGACATAAATGTCCTCGAGAGCCTTGACGGCGTCGCCGGCGGCGATGTTGTTTTGGTGATAGAGACCATCGGTGCAGTCACCGGCGGCCCAGATGCCAGGCGAGCTAGTCTGCTGGGTGCGAGGGTCCACAATGATTTGGCCGTAAGTATTTTGAGCTACCAGACCCTTGGTAAAATCAGTTGAGGGAATAAGGCCAATTTCTACGAAAACGCCGGTGACCGAAAGCTCGGTATTTTCTTTCGTCTCTCTATTTTGATAGACAATTGATTTAACAAATTTTTCACCTTTTACTTCCACCAGATCGGCATTTAAAACGGCATGCATTTTTGGATTGGAGAGTACTTTTTTAACAGTGACGGGATCAGCTCGAAACTCCTCGCTTCGATTGAGAAGGGTGACGCTTTTGCAATAAGCTAAAAGTTGAGCGGCTGTCTCAAATGCGGCATTGCCGCCGCCTATCACCACCACGTCCTGATCGGAAAAGAGTGGGCCGTCGCAGGAGGCGCAATAAGTAATGCCTTTATTCTCAAACTCCACAGCGCCGGGAACAATCAATTTTCGGCGAGTACTGCCGGCAGTAAGAAGAACGGTCTTGCCTTCAAAATCACCCTCGGAAGTTTTAACCATGAAACCGTCAGAAGTTTTTTTAATAGAATTAACATATCCACCTTCTTTAATATCCACTGTGTCGCCGGCGTAAGCTTTTAGGTGCTGGCGAAAATTATCAGCCAGCGCCAATCCTTTAATTGAAATGGTCCCTATCCAATTTTGGATGTCTTCAGAAACATTACTCTGTCCGCCGATCTCTTTAGCCACTAGAACAGTCTTCAGGCGCTTGCGCGCCGCATATACTCCGGCGGCGACCCCTCCGGGGCCGCCGCCAATAATTATTAAATCGTAAATCACAATTTATTTTAACTTTGATCTTCGAAGAAAGGCCGGAACGGCACCCCAGTCGTTGTCATCATCGCCGACGGTCTCCAGTTTTTTTTCTTCCACTGCCGTTTTGGTTGGTTCTTTAGGAACAGAATTGTATATTTTGCCTTTTTCGGCTTTTAGATCAAACTCGCTTTGAGGGCTGTTGCGCCGGGCACTTTCAGGGAAGCCAGAAGCAATAACTGTTACTCGCACTTCGCCTTTCTTAAGCCGATCGTCTTTAATAGTACCGAAGATAACCTTTGCTCCTGCATCAATTGATTCAGTAATGACCTTGGCGGCATCCTGGATTTCATGAAGAGTGAGGTCATCACCGCCGGCCACGGAAAAGAGAACCCCTTTGGCGCCATGTATGGAAGTATCAAGAAGGGGAGAGTTAATAGCCATTTTGGCAGCCTCTACAGCACGACTTTCACCACTCGCCGTGCCGATGCCCATAAGGGCCGATCCGGCATTGGCCATTACAGATCTAATATCGGCGAAGTCTATATTAATAAACCCCGGAGTAGTAATTAGATCGGAAATGCCTTCCACAGCCTGTCTTAGAACCTCATCGCACATAGCGAAGGCGTTTTTAGCCGTAGTTTCCTTAGTAACGGTACTAAGCAGACGATCATTCGGGATAACAATCAGAGCGTCCACTTCCTTTGATAGCTCATCCAATCCTGCTTCAGCGATTTTCATCCTCTGCATACCCTCAAAGAAAAAAGGTTTAGTGACTACTCCGACAGTTAAAGCCCCTAGCTCTTTGGCTACCCGAGCCAAGATTGGTGAAGCGCCGGTGCCGGTGCCTCCACCTAATCCGCAAGTGATAAAAACCATATCCGCTCCCTTAATCGCTTCCTGAATTTCTTCCTTGTTTTCTTCAATGGCACGCTTTCCAAGATCAGGACTCATGCCAGTGCCCAAACCTTTGGTCAGGTTTTTGCCGATGTGAATTTTTTTCTTCGCTAATGCATGATGAAGATCTTGAGCATCAGTATTGACGGCAATAAAATCAACACCTTTCACTTTACTACTAACCATATGATCTAGAGCGTTATTACCGGAGCCTCCGACGCCGATCACTTTTATTCTGGCAAATGTTTCAACTTCTGGTTTTATTTGTGGCATATAGAGTAGAATACAAAAGAAATAGAAAAAAGACAAATGGCCAAAAAGGATTATGGTAATAACTTCTTGATCCAGCGCCAAAAGTTGCTGGGCGCCTTATCTATAGCCCTAATTCCTAGGCGGGTTAAAGAATCATCCTCACTTGCAGAAAGGCCGAAAATACAAAGGCCGTAGGCCACAGCCCACTCTGCTCCTTTAATAATGCTTCGGACATTACCCTCCAATCGGAGGTCCGATTTCTTAGAAGGCAGTTTTAAAGCGGCCTTAGCTAAGTCTTCAATGGTGGCAATGCCGGAGCCGCCGCCACTGATAATAACTCCGGCCGGCAACAAACCGTTTCGGCCTATTTTTTTTAGATGAGCCTCAATTAATTCAAAGATGTCAGACATTCGAGCGACCACTATCTCATCTAATTTTTTCTTGGAATAATTTTCCGCTCGGCTGCTGCCAAGTTTAACCAACTCCGCTTCTTCAATCGGAATCTTCAATCCGAGAGCAATGTCATTAGTAATATCATTTGAACCGATAGGAAAGACTTCCAGCGAAATGGGAATATCATTTTCAAACACCACTATGGATACTGTTTCCGATCCAATATTAGCCAAGACACAGCCAGCGATTTTTTGAGTTTTAGTAAGAGAGACTAAACTGGCGGCAATGGGTGCGGCCATGACGTCTTCTACTTGGATACCGGCTTCTTCTACGGCACTAATAATGTCGTTAAGGTGATTGGAGAGGGAATTAATGAACAGGGTCCTTACCTCGAGCCTGGTGCCCTTCATCCCTTGAGGCCTTCCAAGAACCGCTTTGCCGTCTATCTTGAACTGGAGGGGTATGCTGTGAAGTATGGTGCGGTTTAGCGAAAACGATGGCGGTATTTCGCTTTCGCTGGCTTCAATAACCTTTTTAATATCAGATTCACCGATCTCCGAATCGGCTCGACTAATGACTAGCGAGCCGATAGAGATAAAGGCCGAGAGCCCGGTGCCTCCGATGGGTAGATAGGCCTTGGAGATTTTTAGGCCGCTGGCGGCTTGAGCTTGGCGGACAGCCGATCTTATACTTTTAGTGGCTTCAGGAAGGTTAATAACATAACCGTGCCGTAAACCCTTGGTCTCGGCGGATCCGGTGCCAATGATCCGCACAGTTTCCTTGCCATTTTCGATCACTGCTTCAGCCACCACCACCTTTATTTGGTAGCTGCCGATATCTATTCCAGCTGCGATGTGACGGGCCATTTAAATATTAAAAAATTTGTGATAGGTTTTCTCCTTACTCTCCATTCTACTACCATGACTAAAGCCTTTCAAATGACAGAGGCCGTGGATAAAGAGAGAAATTACTTCTTCTTTTAATTTGTTCGAGAGAAAAATCTCGCCCTGGGAAGGAGTGATCGAGAAGCTTAAAATATTTGCCGGCTGGTTTTTCTTCCGATAAAGTCGATTGAGTTTTTTAGAATGAGAGGTAGTAGTGAAGACCAGACTCAATGTATATTTCCTCCCCAAGACCTTATTTTTTATTTTACTTAAAAACACCCCGCTTATTTTCGGAGTGTTCTTGACTAGAAAGGTGATGGTGAAATTGTTCTGGTATTGGCGAGTTCTCTGCATGTCTTATCCGCGCTTGCCCATATTATTTTCTCTGGGTCGCATTTTGCCCAACTTAATCAGTTTCTCAACCTCTTCTTTTCGACGCAGAGATTTTAAAGTCTTTTTCTTGCGAACATAGGGTGATGCGGCGCGCTTGGCATATCTTAATGAGCGCACTCGATTTAAAACTCCCGATTCCTGAACCCGCCGGGTGAATTTCCGAATCATACTGACATTATTTTCGTTGCGGGTTTTATTTATTTCTACGTTAATCATGGGCTAATAGAATAGCATACTATTTCAACTTCTTCAAATATTTCACCAAATTTTCTATTTTGATGGTTTCTTGGGAGCGACTGTTCATGTGGCGGACCACCACGCTATTTTCCAGAGCCTCTTTTTGACCCATGATAATGATGTAAGGGATATTCATTTTTTCAGCGCTGGCAATTTGAGCGGTTAATTTATCTTTAGAAAGTGATTGATGAACGGGAATTTTAGCCTGTCGAAGCATCTCAATGATCTTCAAACTTTTCAATTTAGCTTCAAAAGCGAATTGAATAAAATAAAATTTCGGTCTGACTTCCGCTTTGTTGGCCGTTCGTTTTAAGTGATCTGGCTGGATAAGAATGGCTACACCTATGGCCGGCACATCTTTTTTGTTCCAGATTTTTTTAGCCAGGCCATTATATCGTTCACCGATAGCCAAAGTCTTTACCTCAGTGCCTTTTTGGTTAGTGCCGCGAATCTCAAAGAGAGTACCGGTGCAGAAGCTGCGACTACCCACCAATGAATGCTCGATATCATAAGAGATGGAAAGAGACTCTAGATACTCCAAGATCTCCTTGAAATGAATCCGGCTTGGCTCGGAGAGAAAACTCATTGGTTTAGGAGCGCCTTCCAGCAACTCCAGGCACTTTCCTTCCTTGCAATGGAAAAGACCAAATACATCCTTTTTAAAAGTCTGTCGGCAATGGACCGGCAAAACATTCCAATTTTTTCTATAATAAAGAGTTAGCTCTCGGACGAATTTAGCCAACGACTCTTTGTCGCCCAGACTATTGATGTGCAGGTAAAGATTCTGGTGCGGGTATTGCTCTTTTAAAATAACGTAAGCCGTTTCAATAATCATGACATCGGCGATACTTTTTGAATTCCCGATGATTTCCAGATTAAAAGTCTTTTCTCTTTTGATCTTGCGGATGTGGGGGTTGCCTTCAATAGGACCCTCGTAATAGATCATTATGGGCGAGGAAAGATGGACCATTCTCTTTTCCATATAGGTTCGTAAGATGGAAATTTTTTCTTCCAGATATCCGGAGAATTTAAATTCGTCCTCTCTAAATGGGTGGACTTCCTTAGTGTGAGATTCTTTGAAGGCTCTGGCTCGAGAGAAGTCTTCCTTTTCTATTTTAAATTTAGGCGCTTCAAAATAACCATAGAATTTGGCGGTTTGAGTGGCTTTTTCATATTCTCGACTGCTGTTTTTAGAGCGCACTCTCTTTTTGATCTTTGTTTTCATGATTATTTAACTGCAGTTTCTGAAACACTACCGGGGAGAATAGCAATTCTGTCAGGTGGCAGTAATCTCAAGAAAGCTCTTCCAACAATCTCATTTCGCGAGACTGGTCCCCATGAACGGGAATCATAACTTACCGGTCGATTATCACCCATAACAAAATATTGGTCGGGACCGAGGGTAACAGTCATATTTTTTTCACCTTGGTATTTGATGTATGACTCGTCCAACTGAAATCCTTCGAGATTAGAAGCATTTTTTATGATTATTTTGTCATTGCGAATTTCCAAAGTCTCATTAGGCAGACCAATAACTCTTTTAATATAAAAAACCTTTTGATCAAGTGGCGGACGGAAGATTACCACATCGCCACGGTTCGGATTATGTAGGTGATACGACAATTCATCCACAATCAAATATTCTCCCCCGGAAAAGTTTGGTTCCATGGAAGTGCCGACAACAATAAATGGTTGAGCAACGAAGAAGCGCAGAGGTACAAGCACTACCAAGATGAAAAAAACAAATTTCAGAAGCTCTTTGAAAAAACTGGCACTCTTAAATGTTTTATTAGTTGGAATTTCTACTGATCTTGCCATTTTTTCACTCTCAATCTCTTCATTCATGGCCACATAATATAGGCAAAGAGTGCTTGACACAAGGATATAAGCCGTGTTATGGCTCATTTTGTCCTACTTCGAAATCTCGTCTACGAACTTTTAAACAGACCACTCCGGGGCGTTTGCCCAAGTCTTAGTCTGTTTAAAAGTTGTAGACTTCGCTTCCGAAGTAGTAAGATACAAAGATGTTTTATATTATTGGCCTAGGAAATCCTGGAGAAGAGTACGACAACACTCGACACAATGTCGGCAGAATGAGCGTGGAAATTTTCAGCAAGAATCATAAGCTTCCTGAATTTTCCATAAATAAAAAATTAAGAGCGCTGGTGTCCGAGGGGAAGGTCGGCCGCGATAAAGTGACGCTTGTCTTGCCGGAAACTTTTATGAATAAGTCCGGTGAATCGGTGAAGCCGATAATTACCAGTAAGAAAAAAGCGGCCAGTCTTGTTGTTGTTTCCGACGACCTGGACTTGCCGCTCGGCCGTTTCAAGATTGCTTTCAATCGCGGCTCCGGCGGACACAAGGGCGTGGAGTCCATTATTCGAGCGGTGAAGACAGAAGAATTTATCAGAGTGAAAGTGGGTATCTCACCCTCGACCGCCTCCGGTAAATTAAGAAAGCCCGACAGCAAAGAAATTCTAGATTTCATCATTGGTAAATTTAAAAAGCCAGAATTGGAAAAAATGAAGAAAGTTTTTAAAAAAGTCTCCGAAGCACTCGAGATGATTGTTGTTGAAGGAAAAGATAGAGCCATGGGAGAATTCAATAGCCGATAAAATTATGGATTCCAATTGGAAAGAAGAAAATAATTTTTTAAAAGCCACCTTTAAATTTAAAGATTTTAAAGAAGCACTTATTTTTGTAAATAAGGTGGGGGAGTTGGCCGAGCGACAGAATCATCATCCTGATATATGCATCAAGGATTATAACACCGTCACCATCGCCACCACTTCTCACGACGCCGGAAAGACTGTCACTCAAAAAGACCATGATCTTGCTAAAGCGATTGATGACTTGAGCTGAAACAGACCCACCTTTACTTTTGCCCTCCTTTTGAGTAATTTGAGACTAGAGTTTCGTTGAAAACTACACAAATTTTCGGTTCAAACACAAACAAAAAAAGGAGAAAGTAGCAGCTTATGATAACAACTCTCTACCAGAGTAACGGCGATAATCGTCGTGAATTTTGTTTCTGCGTGGAGACTAGTGCTCCGCTCACAGAAACAGAAATGCAGTTATTGCACGGGCTTCTGGCTGAGACTTCTCAACCAGAGCTTACCAGAACAAATTCATTTTTGTCTGGCGGTGTAATGCAAGTAGGTCCGCGGCCGGCAGTTGAAACTGCGGCGTCATCAAACGCTGTGGCCATCTGTCGCTCTTTGGGAATTAACAAGGTGACGCGCATTGAAACTTTGCGCCGATACCTCCTTCCTATGGAAGGTCCATTCGATCGGATGACGGAGTGTGTCTACAACGTCATTCCTGAATCGTTCACCAATAACACAACTCCCGAGCCAGTCAGCATCATTCCGCTCATCGAGGATGGGCCGAAGGCGCTTCAAGTCATTAATCGTGACTGGGGTTTGGGCATGGATGACTTCGACATCGAGTTCAATTACGATCTCTTCGCGAACGTCTTCAAACGGAATCCGACAATCGTCGAGTGTTTCGGTTTGGCTAATGCGAACAGTGAACATTCTCGGCACTGGTTCTTCAAAGGGAAGATGATTATTGATGGCATTCCGATGCCACGCTCGCTGATGCAGTTGGTAAAAGAATCACTTCGTCTGCTGGGCCAACATTCAAACAGTGTCATCGCCTTTGCCGATAACTCAAGTGCCATTCAAGGGCGCGAGATCAAGGTTCTCGTTCCGGCTCAAGTCGGTCCGAGGGCATTCAGTCTGCGACATCGCTTGTACGACATTATCTTCACTGCGGAAACCCACAATCATCCAACGATGGTTGAAGAGTTTCGCGGGGCTGAGACGGGTACCGGTGGTCGCATTCGCGATATTCAAGCCACCGGTCGCGGTGGTTTAGTGGTTGCGGGAACTGCCGGCTACTGTGTCGGCAATCTCTTGATTCCGGGATTCAGTATTTCGGGTGAAAATCTAGATTTCAAATATCCCGAGAAATATCGGCGACCGCTCCAAATTCTCATCGGCGCCTCTAACGGTGCTTCCGATTACGGAAATAAATTCGGCGAGCCGCTTATCAACGGCTTTGTTCGAAGTTTCGGTCTCTCTTTACCTAACGGCGAGCGGCGTGAGTGGATCAAACCAATTATGTTCACCGGAGGCATTGGCCAAATGGAGAGGAGTCATGTAAAGAAACGCAACCCCCAGAAGGGGATGTTCATCATTCAGATCGGCGGTCCAGCATATCGGATTGGTCTCGGCGGCGGTGCAGCTTCAAGCATGACTCAAGGACAAAACACCGAGAATCTCGACTTTAATTCCGTCCAACGCGGCAACGCGGAGATGGGACAAAAAGTGAATCGTGTTGTTCGTGCCTGCGTGGAACTTCGAGAGAAGAATCCCATTCTCTCTATTCACGATCAGGGTGCGGGCGGACCATGCAATGTGCTTACAGAGCTGGTTCATCCGGCAGGTGGCAAGGTGAATATCCGCGCCATCAATGTTGGTGATACCAGTATGTCGGTTTTGGAAATCTGGGGGGCGGAGTATCAAGAGAGACTAGCCATTCTTCTTAAGCCGGAGGACCTGGAAATGTTTCAGGAAATCTGTGCGAGGGAAGTGGTGCCGTGTGAAGTCTTGGGAGAGGTGACGGGCGATGGCAACATCACTGTTTATGACTCTAATGACGGAACAACTCCTGTTAACCTGGTCTTGGATAAAATCCTTGGCTCGGTTCCGCAGAAAACTTTTCGGTCAGATTATCCGAACATGAAGCTTCAACCACTAGCAATTCCTTCAGAGGAGTCGGTGGGAGAGCTTCTCAAGAAAGTTCTTCGTCTCCCTTCAGTGGGATCGAAGGGTTACCTCATTCGGAAAGTCGATCGGAGCGTTACGGGTTTGGTTGCGCAGCAGCAGTGCTGTGGGCCGCTGCATCTTCCTGTTAGTGATTTCGCAGTCTGTGCTCAAAGTCATTCCGATCTCTTCGGTATGGCGACGGCGAACGGCGAACAGCCGATTAAGATGCTTGTGAATGCGGGGGCGGGCGCTCGGATGGCGATCGGCGAAATGTTGACCAACATCGTCTGGGTCAAGTCGGAAGGATTGGTGACTATTAAGTCGTCAGGTAATTGGATGTGGCCGGCAAAACTTCCCGGCGAAGGAGCTCTCATTTACGATGCGGCGGCCGCAGCTAGCGACTTGCTCGTCGCACTTGGAGGAGCGGAAATTGATGGAGGTAAGGACAGTCTTTCCATGGCGGCCAGTTTTGATGGAGAGACGGTCAAAGCACCGGGGCAATTTGTGGTGTCGGGGTACGTCGCCGTGCCGGATATCACGAAGAAAGTTACGCCCGATCTGAAAAAATGGGGGAAAAGCAAACTTGCTCTCATCGATATATCCGCGGGACAGTCTCGTCTCGGCGGATCGGCGCTTGCACAAGCATTTGGACAGATCGGAAACGAAAGTCCTGATGTCGATGGTCCGATACGCCTTCGCCGCGGGTTTGAGGCAGTGCAGGAAATGATTGATCAAGGTTTAATTTTGTCAGGGCATGATCGGAGTGACGGTGGCCTCATCGTAGCTTTGGTCGAAATGGCTCTGGCAGGAAATATCGGGATCGATGTGATTCTAAAGGGTCAATACGACGAGGTGGCGAGACTGTTTGCCGAAGAGCTTGGTCTCTTGATTGAGTATTTGCCGGAGAAGGAAGAAGAAATTCTCTCTGTGCTGGATAAACATTTTCAGCATTTACCTCTGGACGAGTGCTTCCATGAGCTCGGCTCTACAACAGTGGACAGCAGAGTGAAGATTGGTTTCGACGGTCTCGATTCGACAGATGTCGTATTAAATGAAGACCTAGAAACAATTCGCTCCTGGTGGGAAGCGACGAGTGATAAACTCGAGGAGTTCCAGATGAATCCCGAGTGTGCGAAAGCAGCTGCGTCTGCTAGACGTCAGCATGTGCCTTGCTCGCATCTCTCATTTACTCCGTCGACAACACCGAAAGAGTGGATGAAGAGGGATGGTAGGCCAAGAGTGGCAATCGTTCGTGAGGAGGGATCAAACGGCGATCGGGAAATGGCGGCAGCTTTCTACGCTGCTGGCTTTGAGCCCTGTGATGTGCCAATGGCAGACCTTCTGAAAGGAAAAATTAATCTCAACGATCCTCGCGTGGGGTTCCGAGGAGTCGCCTTTGTTGGAGGATTCTCCTATGCCGACGTCTTTGGCAGTGCCAAGGGCTGGGCGGCAATCATTCGTTCAAACGAGCGACTGAAAGAGATGTTCGAGACGTTTAAACGACGTTCCGACACTTTCTCTCTGGGAGTCTGTAACGGCTGTCAGCTGATGGCCATTCTCGGATGGGTTCCGGGAATCGTCGAAGATGAGCGCGACCAATTACGGTTTGTGCACAACACGTCGGGGAGATTTGAATCAAACTGGCTGCGTGTGCGAATCGAAAAAAGTCCTGCAATCATGCTTCGGGAAATGGAAGGGTCCGTTCTCGGAGTATGGGTTGCTCATGGCGAAGGGAGACTCTTTGCTCCAAAGGAAGAGATTCTCCTCGACGTCATTGAAAGGAGGCTAGCGCCGATGGTTTATGTGGATCAAGGGGAAATTTCTACGGAGTCTTATCCCTTAAATCCGAATGGCTCGCCAAGAGGAATCACTTCACTGTGTTCACCTTGCGGCAGACATTTGGCAATGATGCCTCATCCGGAACGCAGTTTTCTGAAATGGCAATGGCCGTGGTTGCCCAAAGAAGTGGCCGAAGCCGAAGTCTCGCCATGGCTCCGACTATTCCAAAATGCCCGTGAGTGGTGCGAGTTAAGAGAAGTGTAGTGTAGGTTGCCCTGTCCGTTCGTACGCGAATGGCCGGGGCACTTTTATTTTTAATTTAGACCAATTTGTTTTTGTTTATATTTCTGCTAATCTGAATCGAGAAGAATTTCATTATGAGTAGAATAAAAACAGCAAAGTTTGTTGAACCGAACGATCCGGTTCTCACTAGGGTCGCCGAAGAAGTGTACTTGCCGGAACTTTTTTCTGAGGAGATTTCCGACTATATAGACACCATGTTCTATATGGCGAGGGAGAATCAGTCGAACAGGGGTGAGCGAGTGTTAGTCGGCCTTGCCGCGCCACAGATTGGCATTTCCAAACGAATCATTCTAGTGGATGTCATTGCCGACGGAGAAGGAGAAGTGGGAGACCTACGTCTCTACATCAATCCGAAGATCACTTGGCGCTCGGAAGAGGAGAGCGAGTGGTATGAAGGGTGTTTTTCTACGAGTTGTGTTTGCGGTGTATTTTTACGACCAACCACAATAAGGGTTAAGGCTCTGAAAATCGATTGGAAGAAAAAGACCATGGAGACGTCAGAAGAAGAGGAGTATTCCGGTTACGTCGCCCGCATCTTCCAACACAAAATTGATCACTTAGATCGAAAGGAATTCACCACTCATGTGACGGATCCTGAAAAACTTCACTGGGTAGAGAAGGACGAATTCTTTGAGTATCGTGATAAGCAGGGCTGGAAAAACTGGCCAAATAAATGCTCTCTCGATGATTGGGAGAAAATCAAACTTTTTGGGCTCCTCGCCCGGAAAGTGATCGCTCGGGAATAGGTATTCCGAGCGATTTTTATTTAACAGCTATCTACGCGTGCTCTACAAACGAGAGAGCCATCTTTTGCTCTTTGGCATCAAAGAGAGTGATGCGGAAGGTGTAGCTTTTGCCGAGCTCCAGTTTTTGTCGGAGTTTTTCTTCACTACCGAATTCGGAGATATGAACGAGGCCGGCGACACCCTCTTCAATGGAAGCAAGAGCACCATGCTTATTGAACTTAATAATAACAGCTTGAACAACGTCATCTTTTTTATATTTTTTCTCCGCCTCTTTCCATGGATTTTCTTTCAAAGCCTTAATGGAGAGAGAAATCTTGCCGTCCTTAATCTCAATAATCTTTACCTTCACTTTATCACCAACGCTGAAAAGGGTTCGCGGATCGTCTATCAACGACCAGTCAATTTCAGAGATGTGAACCAATCCTTCCAATCCTTCCTCAACTCTGACGAAGACGCCGAAGTCCACCATACCTGTTACTTCGCCTTCCATTTCATCACCGACGGTATATTTGCCGATGATTTTTTCTTTATCTTTCAATTCCGGATTCTTTTCGGAGAAAATAAGTTTGCCCTCTTTTGGCAGAGCGGAGATAACGGCAACGGAAATTTTCTGGCCAATTAATTTTTTTAGCTCTTCTAAAATCTTGTCCTTGTCGCCATCCATTACCCGAGGGTAATGCTCAGTCTTTAATTGTGAAGCTGGCAAGAATCCCTGGAGGCCCTGCCAGGTCAAAATAAGCCCACCTTTGTTTGCTTCAATTACAAGAAGATCCAAAATGCGTTTATCGCGAATAGCTGATTCCGCCTCGCTCCAAATGAGGGCCTGTTTTGCTTCCTTCAGAGAGAGTTCCAGATATCCTTCAACATTTTCCAAGTCAACAACCTTGGCCGCCACTCGGTCGCCAATGTTTATTCTCTTAATGATGTCTCGGGCGTTGATGTATTCCTTGCCGTAGATGATACCGGTACCATATGGAGGCAGATCAACAAAAACACCGCTTTTATCAATAGCGATAACAGGACCTTCCACAAGGTCTCCGACACTTGGAGGAGTGACGGAATCATTGAGGAATTTCCCCATAGCGTTTTCTTTTTTTGGTTTAGCCTCTTTTTCCTGTTTTTCTACTTCAGCTTGGGCTGTAATTGTTTTTGGCATATTAATTTTTGTACAAAAAATATCCCCGCGTTTCGCCTGAAAATCTATCGTGACAAGGGCGAGATTACGCTACAGGGGTTTGGTTGGTAATAAGATGAGTATATAGGAGAAAAGGGATTTGTAAACACACATAGGCCGCAACATACTCGATATCAGCCTAACTATGGTTCCAATCCTTGACCCCCAGCTAGACAATTTTCCTTTCTATGATAGTAGAAAATACCCGACATCGGATATCGGGTTCGAGCGAAGCCAAAAGACTCTTGCGAAACCCACGCAGGAGCTTAGAAAATTAAGAGGCAAAAAGCTTCAGAACGGAGGAGACTGTTTGAGCGAAGCGAGTTTGACGGAGTAGGAGCTTTTTGACTCTATAATTTTCTTGAGCGACGAGTTAAGCAAAAACTCACCAGAGTTTTATGCGGGTTCCGCAAGAGTCTTTTGGCAGAGCTATGTTATAATCCCGCCATGGTAATCACATATCACGGACTGGAATTTTTTAAATTACAGCTAGGGGACTTAACAATTGCCCTAAATCCTCCATCAAAGGAGTCTAAATTCAAGGCGCCAAGATTCGGTGCTGATATTGTTCTTATTTCAATGAATAATCCCGATATGAACGGAGCCGAGCAGATGTCTCATGGCGACCGCCAACCTTTTGTCATCTCCGGCCCGGGCGAATACGAAGTAAAAGAAATATTTATTAAAGGTTTCCCCGATTCTGCAAATACTATTTACACCCTATCTCTTGATGGAATGAATCTCTGTTTTCTCGGAGCGTTGTCGTCAAAAGAATTACCAAAAGAAACCGTGGAATCTTTAGACGACATCGATATATTATTTGTGCCGATCGGTGGCCACGGAGTGCTTGCCCCACCTGAGGCCTATAAACTGGCAGTCAGTTTGGAACCGAAAATTGTCATCCCTATGCATTATGTAGATGCCGACAAAGCCCCACTGAAAGCCTTTCTCAAAGAGTCAGGGGAAGAAGTCAAAGCAATTGACAAGCTGACCATTAAGAAGAAAGATTTGGAAGGTAAGGAAGGAGATGTAATTATATTAAGTGCTGTCTAATCATGTGGAATTTTATAGGTAAATTACAGAAGAAGCCCAAAGGCGAACGAAAGCGAATTGTATTTATGACTGCCAGTGGAATTACCTTAATAATTGCCGGCATCTGGTTTGTGTCATTTTATTTTAATGTACTTACCGTTAGGCAAACAAAAAAGACGGCCGAGACAAGTCCAATTATGATTTTGAAAGCAAACCTCTCAAACGTCTATCAAAGCTTTTCTCAAACTGCTCCGACTACGACGAATTCAACCACCACCCTCACAAATTCCAGCACCACCACTTCCCAATGAAGCCTTTAAAACTGGCTGATTTTGTGTTAAAATTGCTAAATAATGGCTTCCAAACCTGATAAAAAAGACGGCTCGGCCGCATCCGCGGCCGAGCCAAAGAGAACAGGCATTGTTTCTCGTAGCTTCGTCACTGAAATGAAGGAGTCATATCTTGACTATGCCATGTCAGTTATTACCGCTCGTGCTCTTCCTGATGTCCGCGACGGCTTAAAGCCGGTACATCGTCGTATTCTCTTTGCTATGAATGAGTTGGGACTCTCGGCTGGAGCGAAGACCAGAAAATCAGCCAAAATTACCGGAGATGTTACCGGAAATTACCATCCTCACGGCGACGTTGCTGTTTATGAATCGTTGGTCAAAATGGCCCAAGATTTTTCCATGCGCTATCCGCTCATCATTGGTCAAGGCAATTTTGGGTCAATCGACGGAGACGGCGCCGCCGCTCCGCGCTATACCGAGGCAAAGATGGCTCGCATCAGTGCCGAACTTTTGCGCGATCTGGAAAAAGAAACTGTGGAGTTCCGACCAAACTACGAAGGTACTCGTACGGAACCGGTGGTACTGCCGACCGCTGTTCCAAATCTTCTACTCAATGGCACTCTCGGTATTGCTGTCGGTATGGCTTCAAACATTCCTCCTCATAATCTCGGCGAAGTAGTAGATGCCACTATTCATTTAATTGATAATAAAGAAGCAGGTACAGAAGATCTAGTTCAATTCATCAAGGGGCCGGATTTTCCAACAGGTGGCATTATTTACGGCGAGAAAGATATTCATCACGCTTACGCCAACGGCAAAGGGGGAGTGGTAGTACGTGGTGAAGCGGAAATTGTGGAAGAAAAATCTGGGCGTTCCCAAATAATCATCACCTCCATTCCATACCGCGTTAACAAAGCCGATCTTATCACTAACATTGCTGACCTGGTTCGAGACAAAAAAATTGAAGGCATAAAAGATATTCGTGACGAATCGACTAAGGATATACGTGTAGTTATTGACCTAAAGAATGGCGCCTATCCGCAGAATGTTCTGAATTTTCTATATAAACACACCCAACTGGAAGAAACATTTCACTTTAATACCGTAGCCTTAGTGGGTGGCGTGCCGCAAACACTATCACTGAAAGCCTTTTTAGAGGAATTTATTGACCATCGCAAGATTGTTATAAAAAGAAGAACGGAATTTGATTTGCGAAAAGCGGAAGACAGAGAGCATATTCTTCTCGGCTTAAAAAAAGCCCTGGATCATATTGATCAGATTATTAAATTAATCCGGGCGGCCAAGGATGTGCCAGAAGCCCAGGTGAAATTAATGAAGGAGTTCAGGTTCTCCGACAGGCAGGCCAACGCCATTCTGGAAATGCGCCTGTCAAAATTGGCCGGCCTGGAGAGGAAGAAAGTGGAAGAAGAGCTGAAGACCACTCAAGCTCTCATAAAGGACCTAAAGGAAATCTTAGCTAATTCTCGTCGCATTCTTACCATCATCAAGGATGAGTTGAAAGAAATCAGAGCGAAGTATGGCGATGAAAGAAGAACAAAGATTGTTAAACACGGAGCAAAAGCTTTTTCGGTAGAGGACGTTATTCCGGACGAGGAATCGGTGCTCGTTCTTACTGCAGGGGGTTATCTTAAGAGGACAAACCCCGATGAATATCGCCGGCAAAAACGAGGAGGAGTGGGTGTGGTTGACTTAAATACTAAGGAGGAAGATTTTATTACAAAATTTTTAACCACCAGCACTCATAGCGACCTTCTTTTCTTTACCGACAAAGGAAAAGCCTATCAGATCAAGATGTATGACATTCCGGAAGGCAAACGCGCTACTCGGGGCAAATCAATCATGAATTTTCTAGCTCTCTCCGCCGAAGAAAAAATAACTTCCATCTTACCGATGCCAAAGGAAGTGAAGAAAAATCCATGGTCTCTGCTTATGGTGACAAAGCATGGTACTTCCAAAAAAGTAAAAGCGGAAAGTTTTCACGATGTTCGCCGCAGCGGCCTTATTGCCATCCGTCTTGATAAGGGTGATGAATTGATCTCTGCTTCGTTCGTAGAGAAAGGTGATGAGGTGATTGTGGTCACTTCCTCTGGCCAATCAATTCGTTTTAAGGAATCGGATGTTCGGGAAATGGGACGCTCCGCCGGTGGAGTGCGGGTGATAAAAGTGGGCGGAAAGGCAGAAGTAGTGGGTGCCGACATAATCAAAAAAAGTTATGCTAATCCGGAAATCCTAGTCATTGCCAAAAACGGATATGGTAAAAAAACCAATTTAAAAGAATACAAAACCCAGAAGCGTGGAGGAAGTGGTATTAAGACAGCTAAAGTGACAGCAAAGACTGGAGAAATAATCGCTTCTAAAGTTGTTTCTGGAGTGGAAACTGAAATAGTAGCCATTTCTAAAAAAAGTCAGGTCATTCGTGTAGACCTTGCTGAAATTCCATCACTTGGTCGTCAGACCCAGGGAGTGAGGATTATGAAATTGCGTGATGGCGACTCAATCGCATCTCTGGTATGTCTATAATTTTTCCGCTTTATGTTTAACCACCCACAAAATAATATTAAAGAAGGATATATTGCAGAGGGGATGAGGGTGGCCGACTTTGGGGCGGGCGTCGGCCACCACAGTCTGCCAGTGGCTCGACAGGTGGGCGATAGCGGTGACGTTTACGCTATTGAAATTCAGAAAGATCTTTTGACCAAACTTCACCGAGAGGCCGAGCGGGAAAGACTTTTAAATGTTCATCCTATTCTGGGTGATTTGGAAAAAGCCGGTGGCAGCAAACTGGCGGACCAATTTGTAGACAGGGTTTTAATAATAAACACTCTTTTTCAGCTGGAAGAGAAAAAGATCGCCCTTTCGGAAGCTAAGAGAATTCTCAAGTCCGATGGCAGATTGGTTCTTATAGATTGGCAGGATTCCTTTGGCCAGATTGGCCCACATCCCGATCAGGTGGTGACTAAAGAAAAAGCTCTCTCTTTGACGGAGAGCGCCGGCTTCAAATTGGAAAAAGAATTTGAAGCCGGCAGTCATCATTACGGCATGTTATTCAATATTCCTAAGTGATATAATTACCTAACATGAACACTTTCCAAGTAATTCTCCTTTGCGTTTTTGGCGGATTCTTAGTATTGGGAGTGATGATCTTTGCCATCGGCCACTTTGGCGGTCAGACTACCACTCCGCCCATCCTGATGTGGGGCACTATTTCTAATACGGAAATGCGCAGTCTGCTGGAACAAATGGATACAATGCAAAGAGGCATTCTGAAAGTTACCTATGTTCAGAAAAATCCTGACACTTTTGATAAAGACTTTACCGAGGCAGTGGCTACGGGTGTAGGCCCGGACCTGGTTCTAGTTAGCCAAGACAATATATTAACTGAACGAAACAAGCTCTATATTATTCCTTTTGCTACCCTTGCCGACCGCACTGTTATAGATACCTTTATTCAAGAAGCTGATCTCTTTAAAACTTCCACAGGATATTTAGCCCTACCTTTTATTATTGACCCGTTAGTAATGTATTGGAATCGGGATCTGTTTCAAGGAGCGGGGTTGGCTAAACCGCCGCAATACTGGGACGAATTTAGCGGAACCGTGGCGGTTCTGAATAAGAAAGACCAAGCAGGCAACATTTTGCAAAGCGCTATTTCTTTCGGCGAATTTAGTAATGTGGCAAACGCAAAATCAATAATTTCTACCCTGATTATGCAAGCAGGTAATCCAATTACCCTAATCGGCGCGGCTGATGCCACTACTCCGGATGAAGTGACGGCAGTCTTGGATAAAAAATTCAATGCCGTGGTGTTGCCCGCTGAAGCGGCTCTTGATTTCTATACCCAATTTGCCGATCCATCGAGCCCGGTTTTTTCCTGGAATAAATCATTACCTCTTTCTACCAATATGTTTCTGGCTGGAAATCTTGCTACCTACTTCGGCTTTGCCAGTGAATACGCTTCACTCCAGAGTAAGAATCCCAATCTTAATTTTGATGTCGCCCCTCTACCACAGCCAAGAAGCGCCAGCGCTAAAATCACTTTCGGCAATATGCTCGGTCTCGGCATAGTGAAGAATTCGCCCAATCTTAGTGAAGCTTATCGGTCACTCCGAGTTTTGATCGGAAGTGCCCCTTTGAATATTTTATCCGGTCTGAATAATCTACCACCTACTCGGCGGGATCTTTTGGCCACGTCGACTCCCCAAAGTGCCGCCCTGACAGTCTTCAATGCTGCCGCCCTACAGTCGCGAGGATGGCTTGATCCCAATCCACAATCCACCAACACGATATTCTCCGACATGATAGAATCTATTAAGAGTGGTAGTCGTAAAATAGGCGATGCCATTGGGGAAGCTAATGTGGAGATTCAGGGTTTAATCAAATAAAATGAGAGCCAATTTTCTTCTTTCTTTCAGTACAATTATACTCGTCTCACTCCTTCTTTTTTCTCCCGTTTATGGTCAGAATCCGAATTACGGAATTGTGGGATGCGGAAATAATTGCGATTGGGGACAGCTAATTCAATTGGGACAGAATATTATTGGTTACCTTGTTTTAATTGCTGGAAGTTTGGCCGCCATCTCCTTCGCTTATGCCGGGTGGCTTTATCTTACTTCCGGTGGCGACCCCTCAAAAGTTACAAAAGCCAAGGATATTTTTGTGAAAGTGGCGATAGGATTGATTGTCGTCTTGTGTGCCTGGCTGATCGTTCACGAGGTGCTTAAACTATTAGGCGTAAATCAAAACTATTCATTAATAAAGACATCATAAACATGAATCGGAAAATAATAATTATACTGATTATCTTTAATCTTTTTTTTATTACACCGGGTTTGGTTGTTGGCCAAGTAATACAAAGTAGTGGAATTGGAGGGCCTAGTCAATCTAGTGGAATTGGAGGAACTAGCCAATTATGTAATCCTCTGGGAGGGTGCAGTTCCAGTGGCCCCAACGATCTTACGGCATTCATTAAATTAGTATTGGCAGCAGTGGTGAAGATCGGGGCGGTAGTGGTGGTTTTCTTTGTTATCTATTCCGGCTTCCTTATGGTTACGGCCCAAGGCAATGAGGAGAAATTAAAGAAAGCCAAAAACGCCCTTCTTTGGACTTTAGTGGGAGCGGCCATTCTTCTGGGAGCCCAACTTCTAGCGGACGTTATTAGCAACACTATAACTGCCTTAAGTAAACCTTAAGCAAATAATTATGTTTTTAATTCCACAATTAGTCTACGCCCAAGCCACCGATTTTAAAGGTTTGATTAAAATTGCTCTAGACTTATTGAAGAGCGTCATCCCAGTTATTATTGGGATAGGTCTGGTAGTCTTTCTTTTTGGTATCGTGCGCTACATTACGCCTGGGCAAAGCGAAGAAAAAATCAAAGAAGGGAGAAATATGATGATCTATGGTCTTATTGCCCTCTTTGTAATGACAGCCGTCTGGGGATTGGTGGGGGTCTTAACCAGTACTTTCTTTGGAGGGGCATTGAGCATTCCGCAGCTGCAATGAAGTGAGAAGCCAAACTGCTATTTGACAGACTAAGACTTGGGCAAGCGCCCCGGAGCGGTCTGTCAAATGGCACGTTTGGCGAAGCACTTCATTGCCTGGACACAGAAGGAAATAATCCCCAGGTAAGACTTTAAAATTATTGAGATTGTGGTATGATTTAGAGGTAAATAGCTTATAAAAAGGTCATCGCTTATTAATTAAATTATCCTTTAAATGAAAAAGTATCTCATTGGTTTATCAGTACTGGCCATGCCAGCAATAGCCTTCGGTCAGAATCTTCAGAATCTTAGCAATTTAGTCGGTTCCGCTACCCGTATTATCAATCAGTTAGTACCTTTTGCCATTGGCTTGGGTTTAATCGCATTCCTTTTTGGAATCGTCCGATACATCACCGCGGGCGCTGGGGAAGACAAGGCCGCCGCCAGAAACCTGATGATCTACGGCATCATCGCTCTCTTTGTGATGGTATCTGTCTGGGGATTGGTCAATTTCATCGGCCAGGCTCTAGGTATCAATAATCCTGACACTCAACGAGCTCCAAATGTTCCTACCAATCAATCGTCAACTGGACTTTAAGATAATCCATAAGCGGATTGTGAAAAAATACATAATTACTTCTTTGGTGTTACTACTGATATCGGTAATTTTACCTTTATTGGCCCATGCTCAATCTGGAGGAGGGGGTGGGGGAGGCTCGCCCTCTTTAGTGAAGCTGGTTCAATCTGGCACTAAAGTTTTAGACGCTCTCATTCCTTTCGCCATCGGACTTGGATTAGTGGTCTTTCTTTTTGCCATCATTAAATATGTGACGGCCGGTAGCGGCGAAGACAAGGCCGCCGCCAGAAACCTGATGATCTACGGCATCATCGCTCTCTTTGTGATGGTATCTGTCTGGGGTCTAGTGAATTTTATTGGCGGTGCTTTGGGAATAGATCAGAACGCGAAGGTCTTGGCGCCGAGCTTACCCGAACTTCCATAATAATATATGAATGTTGATGGCCTTCTGAAAAATATTGATAATCTCATCCTTAACCCTTTAATCTTTCTGATGTTCGGCGTAGCTCTGGTGGTTTTCTTGTGGGGTGTGGTGCAATTTATTATCGCCGCCGATAGCGCCGAAGGCAGAAAACTCGGCCGCCAAAGAATTCTCTATGGCATCATTGGTATGTTCATCATGGTCTCGGTCTATGGTATTCTCTACATCATTATCCATACCTTCGGTATCAGCTCCACTGCTCTTGATTCGGTGAAGAAATAGATTAAAATTTTCTAGTTAAATAAATAGCGGCGATCTTCGTTTTCACGAAGATCGCCGCGTTGGCGCTTCTTTATTAGCGCAACTTTTGGACGACGTAGCCAGTCACGGAACTAGCTTCGCGTGACTTGAATCGGAGTGTGTAGACCACTCCCAGTTTTGGATGATAGCCGTGACCAATGGTCACAATTCGTTCATCCGACCGGGTTTCATTCACCAACTCATCTTGGAGTGGGTCGTCGTTTCCACGATAGCTTGCGAAAGTGTCGAATTTCCACTCGTCACCCAATATCACGACCGGATCACTCCATGCTCCGGTCGGAGCAATGTAGTTGTCGATGTGTACTGGAATGTTAGAGGTCGCCGTGGCGACTACTCGACTGGATCGACTACGGTTTTCAGGTCTCTCTCTCATTATGCCGTAGATTAACAATCCGACGGCTAGGAGAATTGCAACCCAATAGATCATACCTCCCGCAAAACTCACTATTCCTCCAAGCACTTCACCGTAGTTTACCGGAGTTGTTCCTTCATTTGTTTCAGTTGGCATAATACTCCTTTACTTGGTTGGGGTTTTGGGTTCGTTGAGGTTTTTTCCACTTTCCAGCACTGAAGCAAGGCCTGTGCCCGGCAAAATGATGTTTTGTGCACCCTCGAGCCCCTTGACGGTGCCCTCAAACACAATCTTATTCTCAGTGAATGTGAGTTGAGCAGCATCTTCCAATCCCAGGAAGATCTTAACGGCTTCTCGGGCGGTGAGCTGATCGGGAAGTAGGGTGCCGGCTGCATCCGTAACTGACGTGATATCTCGAACATACTCCATCATCACTGATTTCGTAAATCGCTGGCCACGCGCTTTTTGTGCCTGAGCATCGAGTTCAATGTTCGAGACTTTTACTATCGGTACATAAACACCGAATTTCGACAACAATGGTCCGGCAATTGCCGGGTCAACGAAAAGCCTCGATAATTTATCGTTAATGCCCTTCTTATCGGTGGCGGCATCATCGGCCTTGGTATTTGCGATGATCTCGCTAAGCTCAGCCGTGATAATTTGGCTGATCATGGTTCTGGCTGTACCCTTTCTTAGGCGGCCATAAGTGATTATGTCGTCATCGGTGTCGCCCACTTGATAGGGAGCAGACCACTTTACTTTTATCGCCGGGCCGTCTTTTGACAAGTAAGTCTCGGTCTCTTCCGCTGCGCTCATGACGTTACCGGACGTGACGGTTTTCACTTCCAAGCTCACCTCTTTTTCGAAACTTAGCGCAGGAGATTTTAGGTGAAGCCCTGCTCTAAATACCCGCGGCTTTCTTGTTTTATAGATCTCATCCAGCATTATCCATGCGTGGTAGAGAGGGACTCTCGCAGTCGTGTAACCAGCTTTGAGTATCGGTCCAGCTAATTTGAGCACGATACCGAAAAGCCCGATCACAAAAACACTCGTGACCACGATACCTGACCAGTTGGTGTATAGCAACAGGAAGCAGGCTGCTCCCAATATTACTAATTGCCAAGCTAGACGCTTGACGAGCCTTGGAAATGAATCCATTAGAGAATCTGACATTGTCATACTAACCTTTCTTTTTCCTTTTTGAAATTGTCAAACAGCTAAGAATCATTTGTACTAAACCACACGGTCTAGTTGATTCAGAGTTTGGAGCAACGATATCATAATTTACTCTAAAAGTCAAGGAAAAAATGGTAAAAAATAAAATGCAAAAGGGTCGGATCCAAGCGATCCGACCCTACAAATTTCAGCCGAGAATTTTCCCGAGCTGCAAGACAGACGTACTAAGAAGGAAAGGTTTTGCCCAAAAGGCGTGAACCAGGGTTTTGTCCATAAGCGGTGAGGGAAGTCTGCCGCTCATCAGAATTCTTTTAACAGTCGGATGTTCTTTCCGAACCGTCTCAAGTAATCTGATACCAACTTCCTCCAATTCCTCGGAGCCCTCTCGCGGCTTGTCCTTGTCGGCAATGATCGCCACAATGTCAGGATCTTCGTCCAATTTTTCCAGGGCTTCCTTGCCTGTGGAAACGGTCGAGACCAAGAAATCATGAGCTAAACCAGTTGCCACTAATTCCAACAGTTCTTTCTCGTCGTCTACTATTAATACTTTTTTCAACTTAGACCTTCTAAGTTCCAGCTGGATACATTATATTACAAAAATCAGTTTTGTCAAATCAATTAATTATTGCTAAGATATAATCTCGAACGAATGTTAATTAGGGCGTAGTAGCCAAGTGGTAAGGCAAAGATCTGCAAAATCTTTATACGCCGGTTCGATTCCGGCCTACGCCTCCTTCGTCTCGCCGTAGTCGGCGAAGGCGGACTGCGCCCGAGTGGTGAAATTGGTAAACACGCAACACTTAAAATGTTGTGAACGAAAGTTCTTGTCGGTTCGATTCCGACCTCGGGCACAAAAATAGCTGTCAGGTATTAGCTTTTAGGTGTTAGCTTTGATATATTTTAAATTCAAAAGCTGAAAGCTGAAACCTAACAGCTGAAAGCTATTTAACCGCCCATAGCTCAGTCGGTAGAGCATCCGCCTCTTAAGCGGTTGGTCGTAGGTTCGATTCCTACTGGGCGGACAAGAGAGAAAAATGCAAACTGCTTTGCATTTTTCGATACTTGTCCGAGCCGCAGCGTTGTCGCCAGTTTCGAGGCGACCGCGAGGCGGGGTCGCGAACACTTTGTTTTTTGCAAGATTATGACCGCAGCAAAAAACTTAGTGATTCGTGACGACACTAAAAGGGCTCCTGACCCCATTTTTTACCATTTTTTAAATCTTGAAATACCTCTTTCCATTCCAATATGGTATCTTCTATCTTATGCGCGGGTGGTGAAATGGTATACACGCCAGTTTTAGGAACTGGTGCCGTAAGGCGTGGAGGTTCAAGTCCTCTCCCGCGCACATCATAGATTATTTGAAATGGTGTCGATTTTTTGGCGGTTCTTTTCGCCGAGATCTATTTCAAAATCAAAGAAGGGAAGACGACCGAGCAGGCTTTTGGATTTAACATAATGTTTGAAGCCCGACCGTTTTCGCTTAGCAAAATCGAGAACCGCCTTTTCTTTGTCTTCAGGGAAGACAGTAAAAAAGATGGTAGCCTCTTTCTGATCGTCAGACAACCTAACGCTGGTAACGGTAATGAGGGCAGTGCCACCCGACTCTTCTTCAAAGAAAGTTGAAGCAAGATGTCTCATCAGTTCCTCCATTTTTTCTTTACGGTATGCCATGTGTCTTTGAAGTATTTGGAGTCAGCACGAGCATTTTGGAGACTAAGACTTGGGCAAGCGCCCCGGAGCGGTCTCCAAAATGCTCGTGCTGGCGGAGAATACTTCTATTACCTCCTTACTACCGTGTAAGCTTCTAATTTATCACCCGGCGCGCATTCAATCTTAGACTCTATCATTGCTCCGAATTCGCTGTCAGTACCGATCTCTTTTACTTTCGCCTTCATCTGTTGAAGTTCTTTTACTTTACCTTGGCCGATTAGCACATCACGGCGCATAATTTTGACATCGTCGCCCACGCTGATTATTCCTTCCTCCACCCTTGCTCCCAACACCTGCTTATCTTTTACCTGGCTGAAAAGTTTCAGAACTTTTGCTACCCCCTTTTTCTCCTCCACCTCTGTCTTTGGAGTCTTTTCAATCACAGCTTTTGCCAACCACTCATTTAATTTGTAAATGATATCAAATGTTTGAATAGTGACACTCATTCGCTCGGCTAGATTTTTAGTGGCGGGACTGACGTTAGCATTAAAACCGATGAGAAGAGTTTGCGGCTTACCACTTGCAATCTTTACGTCTTCGTCGGTAATATCACCGATGGCGCTGTATAGAATCCTTAAGCCCACCTTTTCCGTCTCCATTTTTTTTAATTCGTATTCGATCGCTTCAATGATACCGGCGTTATCAGCTTTGATGATGATCGGAATGATAAATCTCTCCGGAGAATCTGCCTCCGCTTTTTCACTGGCCACTTTGCGTCTTGGTGTTTCGATAAAGGCTTCGGCCTCTTTTCTGGAGTAAAAAGAATGGAAGTAAGTTCCTGCCGCCGGCACGCTGTCAAAACCAATCACTCGAATGGGAGAAGAGAAAGTAGCCGATTCAATCTTCTTGCCCAAAAAATTTTCCATAAATCTGATCGGAGCGACACTTTCTCCGGCCACCACGAACATTCCCATTTTCAGAGTACCGCTCTTAATAATCATAGTAGCGGAAATACCACTTTCCTTGCTTCTGGCTACCTCAATGATGATGCCTTCGGCTGGCAGATCGGGATCCGCTTTCAACTCCGCAATATCCGAAATGAGGCCCAGCATATCTAAAAGTTCCGGTACGCCCTCTCCGGTTTTAGCCGAAATAGCCACTACGGGTGTATCTCCGCCATAGCCCTCAACATAAATCTCATTTTCCAAGAGAGAATTTTTAGTTCTCTCAATGTCGGCATTTTCTTTATCAATTTTATTTATAGCAACGACAAAAGGCAGTCCGAGCTCCTTGATTTGTTGATAGGCTTCAGTCGTCTGCGGTTTCACTCCATCTTCGGCGGATACTACTAAGATGGCAATATCTGCGACACCGGCACCACGACCACGAAGGAGGCCGAAAGCTTCGTGTCCGGGAGTATCAAGAAAGGTGATTTTTTTCTGATTATGGACGACTTCATAAGCGGAGATATTTTGAGTGATTCCTCCAATCTCTTTATCTACCAGATTGGTTTTTCGGATGTAGTCGAGAAGAGTCGATTTTCCATGGTCAATGTGCCCCATTACTACAATGATGGGCGGTCGATCAAGAAGTTGTGATGGTTTAATACCGGTTATAGTCATTAGCTTATTTATACATTATATTGTTAGAGTGAACAAGAAAAACAGCCACCAAAGAATTTATCTTGATTATGCCTCCATCACTCCGCTTGACAGTCGGGTGTTGAAAGTGATGAAGCCTCTTCTCGATTCCAATTTCGCCAATCCATCTTCTTTATATGCAGAAGGTGTCGAATCCAAAAAGATAATGGAAAATGCCAGAAAGAGAGTGGCTAAAATTCTCTCGGCCCACGCCGATGAAATCATATTTACTTCAGGAGGTACTGAAGCCAACAATCTAGCACTCCTCGGACTTTTTCAATCAGCCAAAACAATTATAAAAAAACCACAGATCATTATCACCAACATTGAACATCCGTCCATTATGGAAGTTTGCAGCGAGATCAAAAGACGGGGAGGGAAAGTGAAAGTGGTGAGAGTGGAAGCAAACGGAATTGTTGATCCAAAAAAAATTAAAAAAGCCATTACAAATCGCACAATTCTAGTGTCGGTGATGTATGCGAATAATGAGGTTGGCACTATTCAGCCGATTCGAGAGATTGCGAAAGTTATCAGACAGTTTAGGAAAACCGACGGGCGAAACCAACAACTTTTTGAGAGACTAAGACTTGGGCAAACGCCCCGGAGTGGTCTCTCAAAAAGTTCGTCCGCGAGCCCCTCTACTTTTCCGTATCTTCATACTGACGCCAGTCAAGCCGCTAATTATCTTGACCTCAATGTAGAGCGTCTCGGTGTTGATCTTATGACCATTGATGGAACGAAAATTTATGGGCCGAGAGGCGCCGGCTTTTTGGTCTGCCGGCGCCGGACGCCGCTCTGGCCGATCATTTTCGGCGGTGGCCAGGAAAGTGGGCGGCGGGCGGGCACCGAAAACCCGCCCGCCGCCCTAGGTCTCGCCACCGCCTTGGAAATCAGTCAGAGCGAGAAAAAAAGGGAGGCGGCCCGACTCTGCCGCCTCCGAGATTATTTTATTTCCGAAATCAGAAAACATTTTCCAAAAGCAATCTTAAACGGCGATGCCAAAGAACGTCTTCCCAACAACGTTAACTTTTGCTTTCCCGATCTGGACGCGGAGTTTGCCGTGCTTCAATTGGATGCCAAAGGCATCGCCATCTCCTCGGTTACTAGCTGTCAGAATCTTAATACAGATTCGTCTTCTTATGTGGTCCAAGCCATTCAGACAAAAAATTGTCAGAAAAGCTCATTACGTTTTAGTTTTGGTCGAAAAACCACTAAAAAAAATCTTGATTTTTGCTTAGAAGTTCTCTATAGTATAATTAATGGAAGAGCTCACTAAAACCCAGATTGTGCTCCTCACCCTCTTGGTAAGTTTCGTCACCTCCATCGCTACCGGTATTGTCACCGTAGCTCTGGTGGATCAATCTTCTCAAGGAGTGGGGCAGACTATTCAAACCGTTGTTCAGAGAACTATTGAAACGGTTATTCCTACCGTGACGCCGACAGAAGAAAAGGGTAAGATTGTTTCCAATTCTGTCACGACAAATAATAGCACTCCCGTGCAGGTGACTCCTTCAGAGAGTGAACTTATGGTTCAAGCAGTGACAAAAAATTCTGCCGGTCTGATTCGCATCAAAAAAGTTACTTCCAACCCAACCCAAGCTTTTGTTGCTTTGGGAGTAGTTGTTTCGACCAAAGGAGTTTTGGTGACGGATCATGGTCTTTTACTTTCTTTTTCAAAATATGTTGGAGTTCTACCGAGTGGTAAAGAAGTCCCATTAACACCACTAATTGTTCATGCTTCCAGCACCAATGTCTCTCTATTTAGTTTTGATCCGACCCAGGCAGACAATATTACCGCTATGACGCTCGGGGATTCAACCAAACTCAATCTGGGACAACGAGTTATCTCGCTTTCTGGCGCCGACAAAGACACAGTAGCGATAGGAATCATTTCAAGCTTCGATAAAAATGGCACTACCACCAGTAAAGCTTTCATTAACACTGATTTTGATACCACTAGTTATGCTTATGGCTCTGTCCTCATTAATCTAGCAGGAGAGATTGTTGGCATGAAGACGGCCACTTCTGCTGGCGGAGGCTTCTCCTATCAAGGGGTCAACTCCTTGAAAGAAGAAATAAGACAAGGTATTATCACCTCTTAAACCATTTATATGCCACCACCATTTGGAAAATTCACATCTAAAGCCCAGGAAGCTATTCGTCGAGCCCACGAATTAGCTGTAGAAAGGGGTCAAAATCACATTACCCCAATCCACCTTTTAACCGCCTTGATTCTCCAAGAAGAGAGCATGGTTACTTCCATATTGGATAAGCTGGAAGTGGATACCATTCTATTGACCGACTCTCTTTTAGAATCAATTGAAGCCCCTGACGCCTCTTCTACTCTAGCCCCTTCGTACCAACTTTATCTGACACCGGAGCTGGCTCAAATTATTGAACACTCACATAAAGTAGCCACCACTCTTAAGGATGAGTTCGTTTCCACTGAACATCTTTTCCTGGCTATCTTTGACGTGCCCGGCCCGGCCAGCGAGGTTCTGTCAAAATTCCGAATCGATAAGCAAGCGGTACTGCGAGTAATGGAAGAATTAAAGAGCTCAAAAACTACCGAGACTACTCAACCAAAGAAATTAAAATCTATCGCCAAATACACGCGCAATCTCACCCAGCTAGCTAGAGAAAATAAACTTGACCCAGTCATTGGTCGCGATGCCGAGATCGGCCGAATCATTCAGATATTGTCGCGTCGCACCAAGAATAATCCGATATTGATCGGAGAAGCCGGAGTAGGGAAGACCGCCATTGTGGAGGGGCTCGCCAATCGTGTGGCTCTCGGAGATGTTCCCGATTCTCTGAAAGAAAAAGAATTAGTTTCTCTTGATCTTGGTACACTAGTCGCCGGTACAAAATATCGCGGCGAATTTGAAGAAAGATTGAAAAATATTCTGAAAGAGATGGAACGCTCTGACGGCCGCATCATTTTATTTATTGATGAGATTCATACAATTGTCGGCGCCGGAGCGGCAGAGGGGTCGCTCGACGCTTCAAATATGTTGAAACCGGCTCTGGCCCGAGGGGAACTGCGGGCGATTGGGGCCACCACTCTTAAAGAATTTCAGCGACACATTGAAAAGGATCCGGCTTTAACCCGGCGTTTCCAGCCAGTCTTTGTGCAGGAACCGTCTATTGAAGATGCCGTTGCCATTTTGCGAGGCCTAAAAGAAAAATATGAACTTTATCACGGCGTCCACATTACCGACGATTCTATTGTGGCGGCGGTCAATCTTTCCAGCCGATACATTACCGATCGATTTCTGCCAGATAAGGCAGTGGATCTAATTGATGAGTCCGCCTCTCATTTAAAAATTTCTCTTGAAAATAAACCACCGGTGCTGGAGGAGGCACATCGTAAAATAATGCGTTTGGAGATTGAAAAGGAAGCTTTGAAGAAAGAAGTCGCTACTTCTAAAAATGCCAAGAGTAGGGTCAAAAGTATTGAAAAAGAAATTGCCGATCTGAAAGAAGAGACCAGTGAGGTGGAACTGAAGTGGAAAAATGAGAAGGAGATAATCGGTTTGATTAAAGAGATTAAAAAGAATCTGGAATCTTCTCGCCTTGAGGCAGACTCCGCCGTGGCCCGAGCCGATCTTTCCAAGGCAGCTGAAATTCGCTACGGCCGTATTCCAGCATTGGAGAAAGATTTGATAGCCAAATCTAAACGGCTAAAAAAACTACAAAGCTCTCGTCGAATTTTGAAAGAAGAAATTAATGAAAATGATATTGCCGAGATAGTAGCCAAATGGACTGGTATTCCGGTAGCCAGAATGTTGGAAGCCGAGGCAGCCAAACTTCGTCGAATGGAAAAAGTTTTAGAAGAGAGGATTATTGGTCAAGAGGAGGCTGTTAAAAAGGTTGCCGATACGGTTAAACGTTCTCGTGCCGGTATTGCTGATCCAAACCGCCCTATTGGTTCTTTTCTTTTCCTTGGCCCTACCGGTGTCGGAAAAACTGAATTGACCAAGGCTTTGGCCGAATTCATGTTTGATGACGAGAAAGCTCTCATTCGGGTAGATATGTCGGAATATATGGAGAGACACTCTGTCTCAAAAATCATCGGCGCTCCGGCGGGCTATGTCGGTTATGAGGAAGGAGGACAGTTGACCGAACAGATTCGTCACCGACCATATTCAGTGGTGCTCTTTGACGAGATTGAGAAAGCTCATCCGGAGGTCTTCAATATTTTGCTTCAAGTACTTGATAACGGTCGGTTAACCGACGCTAAGGGTCGCACCGTAAACTTTAAAAATACCATCATTATTATGACTTCCAATATCGGCGCGCAATTCATTGATAAGATGCAGAAGATGGGATTTGCCACCAGTGATGTCAAGAATGAATACACCGAAGTGAAAAGCAAAGTGATGGATAGCCTGAAAGATTACTTCCGACCGGAATTTCTTAATCGTTTGGATGAGATTGTTGTCTTTGATATTTTGAGCCAGGAAAGCATTAAGAAGATTGTAGAAATTGAAGTGGGCACGGTAAAAGAGAGACTCTTAGCCAAAGAAATCAAACTGGAAGTTTCAGATGAGGTTTGCAGTTATCTTGCTAAAGAAGGATACAATCCGCAATACGGTGCAAGACCACTGAAGAGATTGATTCAAAATAAAATACTGACATCGGTTGCCTCGCTTATGGTCTCCGAAGGAGTGATGAAAGGAGGATCAATTTCCGTCGGTTTGAATAAACAAAATAATGAATTTACTTTTGACGTTAAGAAGGGGAGAAGGGGAAGCATTCTAAAAGAAAGTGTTATTCAGGAGGCGGTAGGGGTGTAAGGGAACAAAAAAGAGAGGCCGGCACGTAGTGCCGGCCTCTCTTTTTCTGTGCGCCGAGAGGGACTCGAACCCCCGGAGGCCATAGGCCGCGACGTTTACAGCGTCGTGTAATTGCCACTATACGATCGGCGCAATTTATGTAATTTAACATATAAAAATGGCCTTGAAAAGGAATATTTGACATTATTTGTGATACATGTTATCCTATACCTAGGCCATTCTGAAACCTTCAACAACCTAAACCAAGTACATTAATCATGAACTCATTCTCAAATATCATCGCCAGTTTGCGGCGCTTTCGCAACCGTAAATCGACGCTGTCAGGTGCGACAATCGGTCTGGTGCCAGCGGCACTCGCGAGTTCTACACCGGATCTTAAAGACCTCATCCGTCCGACCATGACTCGCGCCGCAAAGTCCGAATCCAGACACGCTTCTAGCGGCCGACAGGGTCCACAAGTGAAAAATCGCCGCGGTCGTCGGTGCCGAATTCGTTACGAGTACGGCCGCTTCAAGGCCGCTTAATAAAGAAGTAATCAAGACGCCTTTTCGTCACCCCCCGACGAAAAGGCGTTGCTTTTTTATATACTTTATATTAAGCTGAAAACTCAACAATTTTTTAATTTCATGTCACAAGATAATCTAATTGTATTGAAACATAAGGCCACCGGAGAGGTCTATTGGACGCGCAAAAATAAACGAAAGGTGGAGCGTAAAATTGAACTGAAAAAATACAGCAAGAAGCTTCGTAAGCACGTGGTATTTAAGGAAGCCAAGAAATAATTTATTTTCTTCCTCTCCAATAGTGAATCACAGCTGGTAAAAAGGAGACAATTATTATCAAGATAATAATTGGCAAGAGATATCGGTCAATATTCGGAATAGTTCGGCCAAGAAAAAATCCTAGCCCACTAAGGCCGACTGTCCAAAGAAATCCTCCCACGACGTTATATCTTAAAAAATCGCTGTATTTCATCTCTCCCACTCCCGCCATGATTGGAGCGAAGGTTCGAACGATAGGCATGAAGCGGGCAAGTATCAGAGTTCTTTTGCCGTGCCTCTCAAAAAATCTTTTTGTCTGCTCAATATATTTTTGCTTGAAGAATAAGGAATCTTGTTTGGTGAAAATTGAAGGTCCTACTTTCTTGCCAAAAGCATAGCCGACACTGTCTCCTAAAACAGCAGCTATAAAAGCGCCGACGATTAAAGCGGCGAGATTGAGCCGGCCTTCGGAGCAGAGAAGGCCGGCCGTAAAAAGCAGGGAATCGCCCGGCAAAAAGAAGCCAAAAAAAAGGCCTGATTCAGCAAAAATAACAAAATAAACCCCTAACAATCCAAAAGTTTCAATAAGAGGCAAGCTGTTCAAAAGAGCGTTCATTGAGGGTTTATTTTAACATGAATTGAAGGCGTTTAAACCCGATTTGACTTATTTAATCTTGCATGATAAGGTTTTTTTAGAGAAAAATACGGAAAGAAAGAACAGAAAAACACTCAATCGAAAGGAAAATCAGTATGAAAAATTTTTTCACGTTCGTTACATTTACAGTTTTCAGCGTCTTGGTTACAACTAGTAACGCGAAAGACCCCACGTCAGCAGAACTAATGGCGATCTTGCATCATCGCGCTCTCGCGCCAAAGAAAGTGGTGGGCTCTTACTCGGTCGTGACTCGTCAGTCGCAATCGACGGTTGGTAACACTTCGAACGAACCGCGTCTGGTTTATGTTCGACACAGTCAATACAAACACGACGTTAAAAAACCGGAGATCTTCCGCGGCAAAAGAGATTGGGCCTCGGCCCATGGCTTATCTTCAACCCCAGGCCTTGAACTTCAGGAAGCCACCAATAAACAAGCTGGCGCCTGTGCTGTATCGGTCGGGAACAAAGGAGACAAGTGGATCTCTCTATCAAGCAACAAGGTTCTCGTCAATTACGATACCATTGGCACCACGGACGCTGCCACTCGCAACAGTATCCGCATTCCCTACAAGGTAAAGGTAAGAGGACGATGGCAAACCAAGTATCGCACAGTTAGTCTCCACAAGACCCCAGAGCAGCTCCGTGCCCCAGTGGTGGACGAGGCTAAGAACAGAAAACAATCCGGTCCTGACTACGAATGGTTCCTATACGTTCCATGGAATGGTCCACGTCCGTTCCTTGCTCTGACCAAAGAGGAAAGAAGGAAGGCGCTGAAAGCGGCTGTCACCATAGGTCGGCTAGCTCAAGCCACCTTCTTCCAAAAGAATCGGATGATGGCAAAACGTTAAAGACTGCGAAAAATTCGACGGCCCGCGTTATAGCACGTGCGGGCCGTTTTTTATTTTAATTTGACACTCTCCATTTTTTATGATAAAGTTATTTTAAACAAAAGGAGACCCAGAAATGAAGAAAATCCTAGTGAACCTTGTCATCTGTGCCCTGTGCGTTTTAGGCCCCACCGACCTCTACGCCAAGGCTAAAAAGAAGCATTCCCCCAAACATCATCACCGACATTCTGAAACAACAGCCAACCATTCAAAACGGTCGAGGCCGCCAAAAGCCAAGAATCCGGCCAAGAAAAAGAACGATGATTCCCAAAGGCTTTTAGCCATTAAGAAAACTAAACCTCCGCACACCCCTCCACCTCCACCTCTGGCAAAAAGAGACCCGCGAGTGGATCCAAGTATGGAAATGGCGGCGCGAATTGGAAAAGCCAGAGCGGCACACTCCAAAAGTAAGTGTTGGAGATGGGTCAAATTTGATTTGCGAGCTTCCGGAGCTGTCAATTCGTATCCTGACACCGGTAACGCGAAGCAAGCCGGCATTGAATTGGTTAAACACTATGGCTTTAAGGTACTTGATTGGGTGCTGAAACCGGCACTTGCTCCTATCGGAGCTGTCCTCGTCTACGAGCAGAAAAACCGTCCAGGGCATGTAGAGATTCGGACACGAGACGGATTTGTGAGTGACTTCTGGTCCCGTTGGCCAATAACCGACACTCATCCGGAACGCAACTACAAATTCCTCTATGCCGTGGCCCGATTGGTGCCCCGTCCTTGGAATCATAAGTGAGTGATAGTTTGAATGAAGTTGTGGCTCGCGCGTTTCCAATATCGCGCGGGCCACTTTTATTTATCTTTTCTTTACCACCAATTCATCTTTTACCTTTATATTATTAAGGATGAATCAATCCATTATTAATATTGTTCAGAAAATTTTGTCGGACGCCTATGAATCAAAGGCGTCCGACATCCATCTAGATCCAACCAGAAATTTACTTCGGGTCCGATTTAGAGTTGACGGACTTCTCCAAGACAGAACATTTTTTCCAAAAGATCTGTCGCCGCCGATAATTTCTCGCCTAAAAGTCTTGGCCGGTCTTCGCATGGATGAGCACCAAAGTGACCAGGATGGACGACTTCATTTCCAAATAAAGGATGAGCGAGTGGATATTCGTATTTCCATAGTCCCAACTTATTATGGAGAGAATGCTGTCTTGCGTCTGTTACATCGTCATCATGGCACTTTGTCTTTATCTAATCTTGGATTCAACAACAAGAGCATTGAAATGATCACGGAAGCTCTTCGAAAAACATCCGGAATGATCTTAATAACTGGCCCGACTGGCTCGGGCAAAACAACTACCCTTTATACTTTATTGGAGATGCTCAAAAAAGAGGAAGGCTCGATTGTTACCATTGAAGATCCGATTGAATATGCAATTGATGGAATTGAACAGATTCAGGTAAATCAGAGAAGTTCTCTGAACTTTGCTAATGGTTTACGAGCCATTCTTCGACAGGACCCGGACATTATTATGGTGGGCGAGATTCGTGATAGGGAAACAGCCGCCATTGCTGTTAACAGTGCTCTAACTGGCCACCTACTTCTATCCACCCTTCACACCAATGACGCCGTCTCTGCCATTCTCAGGCTCTACGACATGGGTATTGAGCCGTATCTCATCGCCTCAACACTCTCAATAATTATTGGACAAAGATTGGTCAGAAAAATTGGCCCCGATGACAGTTTCAGTGGGCGACTGGTCATAAACGAGATATTAATTGTAGAAGAGAATCTAAGAGAGGCCATTATCAAAAAATCCTCTCGCGCCGAAATGGAAATCTTAGCGCGTCAAAATGGCTTAATCGGAATGCGCGAAGATGGATACGAAAAAGCATCCGCCGGCCTCACCTCATCTGCCGAGGTCTTGAGAGTGACGAATCTTTAGAGTTGCGGGCCCACCCCGACTCGAACGGGGAACCTCGCGTTTGGAGTGCGATGTTTTACCATTGAAACTATAGGCCCTTAATTGGCTATAATAGCAGATTTATTTAATTTTTCTATTGAACTTGACGTTAGCCACTTGATTCGTTTATCTCTCTTGAACCAGGTCATTTGACGCTTGGCGTATCGGCAATTTTCTATGTAGATTTTTTCAATCATTTCTTTTTTTGAGATTCTATTTTGAAGATATTGGGCAACGTATTTGTATTCCATACCCAGCTCATTCATTCTTTTCCAAGAGAGTCCGCCGCGATGAAGTTTTCTAGCTTCATTTATCATTCCTTTTTTTAATCTTTGAGAGAGGCGCTTTTTAATTCTTTTATTCAATTCTCCGTCCGGAACTCTGATACCAATTTGAATGGCGTTGTATTTAGAATTACTTTTCACTATTGGCACTTTGCCGAGCGCGATAGCAATTTCAATAGCCCGAATGAGCCGGCGCGGATTTTCTCTCTCAATGGTGCCGGCCCTTTTCGGATCTAATTTTTTCAATATGGCAAAAAGTTGTGAAACAGACTTTTGTTTCAATTTGTTTCTAAGTTTCAGATTCGGCGCGACCGATGGGGGAACGAACCCATCAACAATTGCTTGAATATAATATCCAGTGCCACCACAAATTATCGGTAATTTTTTCTTGTCAATGATTTTATCAATAGCTTTCTCGGTCAGTTCTCTGTATTGATCGACAGAAAACCATTCTTGTGGGCGTGTCACATCCAAAAGATGATGTGGCACGCCCCTCATTTCCCGCTTTGTAATTTTTCCTGTCCCAATATCCAATCCTTTATATACCTGCCTTGAATCCGCTGAAACCACCTCGCCATTAAATTTTTTAGCCAGTTTTACCGCCAACTCACTTTTACCCGAGGAAGTTGGTCCGAGAATTACTAGAATGTGTCTCATCATGCCTAAGTTTGCCATTACGAGAGAATAAAATCCATAACAGATTCCATTGATTGACAGAGTTGTTTTATGAATGTATTATATCTGGCAGATTCAAAGTAGCCCAAACCCAAACCGAAAGAAACCGAAAGCAAACCCTATGTTCAATCGCATTCTTGCAACCTTGTTACTACTCACCACTCTTCACCTTGCTTCTGCCGACGATCGTCCGAAGACTTGGTATGAGAAGGGGTACGAAGGACCCGAAATCATCACTCTTTCCGATGCCATCCGCGCAGAGAAAGCCTTTCTTGGGCCCAATAATCGGGCTTGGAGTATGAGGGGCGACACCAAAGTATGTGCGGCTCTCGAGGCAGTCAAACTGCCTTGTGACTACAATACGCGATGTGTCTTGTCGCATTTCCTCACACTCAACGGCAAAGGGCTTTTCCCGGCGTCGGGTCGGACCAACCCATATTTTTCCGAACATCGACCTGACGACGGCTTTCCGGATGATTATTTCATCGGCCAGTCAGCACAGAACGCTATGCTCGCCGCAGCAATACGGCGGAACGCAAAGTTGTTTGTTAACGGTGACATTACAGCGAAGTCGGTGAGAGAAAATTGGCGGTAAGTACATCATTTGCCCTGCACCACAAGAAGAGCCTTGGCTCGACTAGGTGCAGGGTCCTTTTATTTTCTTGATTTATAACGATATTTTATCCTTTGATTAATTTTAACAATGATATAAAATCTTCTACTCTGTGGGAAACTCTAATAATATATTTTGGAGTCTTTGTTGTTGAGATTTTATAGACATGAGCTTTGAAGCCAAGGTTTTTTATCATACTCATTACATCCAATGCCAGGCGCTCTATAATTGTTGTGAAATTTACCATGTTGTAGCCTCTATCGAAATATATACAACCATCAGTTTGAAATAAACCTCGTAAACATTCAATTGAATAAATCTCATTTTCTTTTATCCATCTAGGAACCGTCACATCCTGTTTAAATTTGGAACCCTCCTTTGCTTTCCATCCAAGAAGATTTTCAAGGTGATTTGAATAACAGGAGACATCAAGGCAATTTTCACCCCGCTTAATAGTAGATATTTGATTGTTAGGAAACAGCTCTTTTAAAGATTTTATTATTGTATTTATTAGATTAGGATATTTTAAATCGCAACTAATCCTGAGTCTCACGGCTCGTCCATTCGAGTTGGAAAGATTGCCATCGCCGATAGCCAAGCCAATTACATATGCCTGTAGTCTTCGGTTAGGGCTTATCTTGGTGCCAGAGGTGGGACTTGAACCCACAAGCCTTGCGGCACGCGATTTTGAGTCGCGCATGTTTGCCAATTTCATCACTCTGGCAGAGTATCATAAGTCTAATGAAATTTCGATAAAAATCAATTAAAATTTATGTTAAAATGACTTTATGGACTTTAATACTTTTAACTTTATAGACTATTAACATGTCACAATTTTTTAGCGATTCAATATTTTGGATAGAGGTGGAAAAAGTGAAGCCGAACCCCTTCCAGCCGCGCCGGGATTTTGACCAGGCACGACTTCAGGACCTTGCTGATTCCATTCGGATGTATGGCGTCCTCCAGCCATTGGTGGTGACGCGTCACGAAGTGGCGCGGGAGGATGGCGGTCTTCAGACCAAGTACGAATTGATCTCCGGCGAACGGCGGCTTCGGGCTTCAAAATTAGCAGGCCTTTCCCAAGTGCCAGTCATTATCCGCGCCCAAGAAGAAAATGAAAGAGTAAAATTGGAATTAGCAATCATTGAGAATCTTCAGCGGGAAGATCTAAATCCTGTTGATCGCGCCCGCGCCTTCAAACGGCTCGCCGAAGAATTTAATTTCAAGCACATTCAGATTGCCGAAAAGGTGGGAAAGAGTCGCGAATATGTCACCAATACTATGCGACTACTCTCTCTACCGGAAGAAATGTTGAATGCGGTTTCTGCAGGGAAAATTTCTGAAGGTCACACCCGACCACTCTTAATGTTGGTTGATCGGCCGGAAGAGCAGGTAACTCTTTTTAAGGAAATTGTTTACAAGAAATTAACTGTTCGCGAAGCGGAAGCTATTGCTCGCCGAATTGCTTTTGATCGAGTTCGCAAGAAAGAGCGAGCTTTTGATCCGGAACTTGTTGAGCTGGAAGAAAAATTAACCGAGTCGCTCGGCACCCGAGTGCAAATAGAGCGCAAGGATCAGGGCGGGCGACTAGTCATTGATTTCTTTTCCAATTCCGATTTGCAGGGAATTCTTGATTTGGTGAAATCCAATATACCAAAACAGAGAACCGAAATGATGGAAAAATTCATCGCGGCCGCACCCGAGCCCGAATCGGTTTCCGACGTATCCAATGACGATCGTTCTACCGAGGAAAAAAAGTCCGACGAAGAAGACCTCTACTCCATCAAGAATTTCTCTATTTAACCCCGGCTAGTTTATGCGGATTATGGTTCGGACAGACTTTGCTCGAGCATCGTTCCGGAATAGTTTTTGTTCCTTCCATCATTAGTGATCCGCACATCGGACAAAGGTTGCCGGTCGGTTTTGCTTTGATGGCAGTTTTGCATTGAGGGTAATTTGAACAGCTGAAGAAAAGGCCGAATTTGCCTTTTCTCTCCACCATAAAACCTTTTTTGCAGACGGGACATTCTACACCGGTAGAATTTTGTTTCTCCAGCTCCTTATCTTTTTTAATATATTTGCATTTCGGATAATTGGCGCAGGAAATGAAGGCACCGAATTTTCCTTGGCGAAGAACGAGGTCGCCATCATCAAGCGGGCATTTCTCGCCGGTTAATTTTGGTCCCTCAATTTCTTTTCCTTCAATAGTCCTAGCTCCGGCGCATTTTGGGAATGTTCCGCAACTCATGAATTTGCCGTTCTTACCGAGCTTAATGATCATGGCGGCACCGCAGACCGGACACTTAAATTCGTCCGGAGCGGCGCCGAGATTAGTGATTTTTTCCATAGTTTTATCTTTTGATTTAACCTCTTTTGTAAAAGGAGTGTAAAAGTCTTTTAAAGTTTTAGCGTATTCGCGTTTCCCGGAGGCAATATCATCCAGCTCATCTTCCATTTCGGCCGTGAACGAATCACTGATGTAATTGGTGAAATGATTTTCCAGAAATGTTGAGACCACATCTCCGGTATCAGTTGGCACCAAGGCCTTATTAATCTTTTCAACATAGCCGCGGTCATCCAGGGTCTTAATGATTGAAGCATAAGTAGACGGTCGGCCGATGCCTCGTTTTTCCAATTCTTTCACCAGCCCGGCTTCGGAGTATCTTGGTGGCGGTTGGGTTTCTTTTCCCTCGGAATCAATCTTCAGAAGATTTAATTTCTCTCCAAGCTTCACTTTTGGCAACACCACATCTTCGCCACTCGCTTCCGGATCGGCAGAGAGCCAGCCAGGAAACAGAACTCGCTGTCCGGTGATAGCGAAATCAGGAATGCAGAGGTCAGACCTCTGCATTGGTTGCTTTGCAGAGGTCTGACCTCTGCATTCCTTGTTGTTTACATTCGCTGTAATTTTACTTCGAAGCATTTTAGCCTCCGCCATCTGTGATGCCGCCGTTCTCTGCCAGATCAGTCGGTAAAGTTTGTGCTGTTCGTCGTTAAGGCCGGCTGTTTCTACCGACATGTGGCTGGGGCGAATAGCCTCGTGTGCCTCCTGAGCATTTTTACTTTTAACGGCATAAGTGCGGGGACTCAAATATTCTTTACCGTATTTTTTCTCAATAATTTCAAATATTTGTCCTAACGCTAATTTACTGAGGTTGGTGCTGTCGGTTCTCATATAGGTGATGTGACCGGACTCGTAAAGTTTTTGAGCAATACCCATGGTTCGGGACGGAGCGAAGCCAAGACGCGAACTAGCCGTTTGCTGAAGAGTGGAAGTAATAAATGGGGCACGCGGAGCCCGCTTTACTTCGGTCTCAGAAAGATCGACTATCTTCCAGTCGTCTTTATGGATCTCTCCACCAATTTTCAATATTCTTTTAACTTCTTTTTCATCGCGCGGTTCCTCCGAACACACTAAGGAAAATCTTTGTGCTCGGAGCCCTGAGGTATTCGAAGGGCTACTCTCAACGTCAGCATTAATGACCCAGAATTTTTCCGGTTTAAATGCCCGAATTTCCCTTTCCCGTTCCATAATGATTCGAAGGGCGGGAGATTGAACTCGGCCGGCAGAGAGGCCGTAACGCACTTTTTTCCAGATGAGACCTGATAGGTCGTATCCCACCAAGCGATCCAGGACGCGGCGTGCTTCCTGGGCGCGTCGGAGATTTTGATCAATTTCCCTCGGGTTTTCAAGGGCTTCAAGAATAGCCTCTTTAGTAATTTCATTATAAGTTACTCTCTGGATTTTGGTTTTATCGAGGCCTAAATCCAAGAGCTCGCCGATGTGCCAAGCAATGGCCTCACCCTCGCGGTCCTCGTCAGTGGCCAGAATAATTTTCTCTGCCTTTTTAGCTAGATGTTTCAGCTCAGCAACCACCTTCTCCTTTCCCTTACTGATTTCGTAATGAGGAATGAATCCACCTTCAATATCGATGGCTTTCTTATTGCTTTTTGGCAGATCACGAACGTGGCCAACGGAAGCTTTCACATCGTATTCATCGCCAAGATATTTTGAAATAGTCTTGGCTTTGGCGGGCGATTCTACAATTAATAACTTCATGAGCGCTATTATATACTACAACTACTTTTTAATTGCAAATCTTATTGTACATTTGTTCGGCCCCGTGCGTTTTTCCCTTCGTCGTGCGGTGGCGCGAGTCGGGAAAAGACGTCTCGGGGCACTATGCGACCCTTCAGCCTGGCGCTAGACGGAGTTATTTTAAAAAAATTTCTCCACCAGATTCTCTAATAAAGTCCTTCAATTCTAGAATTGTCAGTAAACTATTGGCTTGACTCGTGGGCATTCCGATTTTTTCCAGAAGATCATCGCGGGGCAGTGGCGTGCTCAGAGCTTCAATAATACGCAACTCGTCGATGGAACATTCGCGATATCTTTGCGGATCAAATTCTTTGCGCTCGGCCGATTTTAGGCCGAGCGCCTCCAAAATATTATCGGCTGAAGTTATGGGGGTGGCACCCATGCGGATGAGTAGATGGGGTCCCTCGGAGTTCTTGGAGAAGATTGAGCCGGGAACGGCGAGCACGTCGCGGTTGTATTCCGTTGCTAGCCTCGCCGTGATCATGGTGCCGGATTTTGTTTCAGCTTCTATTATTAGCGTGGCGTCGGAAAGTCCGGCCATGATCCTATTACGTTTGGGAAAAGATATGGGGACTGCCTCGTACTTGGGTTCAAACTCAGAAAGGAGACACCCTCCCGCTTCTAAAATATTATCTGCCAACTCACGATGGGCGACAGGATATATTACATCAGGATGGAGTCCGGAGCCGGGAATGGCAAGCGTTTTAAGACCCGCTCTTAACGCCGCCTCATGAGCGAGTGAATCAATGCCGATGGCCAGACCGGAAACAATCACTATAGGATGACCCGAGAGTCCCGCAATCAATTCATCGCAGACATCCTTGCCGTAGTTGCTGAATTGACGGGCTCCGACCACGGCCAGTGTCTTCAGGTGCGCGGTGGGCATTACACCGCGCACGTAAAGTCGCTCTGGTGGGCCAGGAATCTCTAAAAGTTTGGGCGGGTAGCGTTCCCGCGGCAGTTCTATAATCGGATATTTCATCCCTATATTCTGATCAAAGAAGATGAAATATCCATAAAGATTTATTAAAAAAAATTTGCTATTATTTAACTATGTTAGACATTAAATTCATTCGGGGAAACAAGGATGTTGTCCAAGAGGGAGCTAAAAAAAAGCATATGCCATTCGATGTGGATGCATTGCTGGTTGTAGACGAAAAACGTTGTGCTCTTTTGGCTGAAATTGAGTCAAAAAAAACAGAACAAAATCAATTTAGTGAGAAGATTGTGAATGTCTCCAATCCTGCCGAAAAAATGAAACTGATCGATGAGATGAAAGTGGTCAAAGAAAATTTAAATAAAAAAGAAGAAGAATTCAAACTAGTAATTTCCGAATGGCAAAAGCTCATGATTCAAGTGCCGAATGTTCCAGACATATCTGTACCGGAAGGGAAAGACGAAACTGAGAATCAACAAATAAAAACTTGGGGGGAAATTCCAAAATTTGATTTTCAGCCAAAAAATCACATTGAAATAATGGAAGGGCTCGACATGATCGATCTGGAGCGAGGAGCTAAGGTGTCGGGCTTTCGGGGTTATTTCTTAAAAAATGAAGCAGTTATTCTAAACTTTGCCATTTGGCAATTTGTTTTTAATGAAATGATGCAGGCAGGAGATTTTATTCCTCTTCTCACTCCGTCCTTAGTAAAAAAAGAGACTTTGCTCGGCACGGGGTATCTACCTCAAGGAGAAGAAGATTTATACAAAACTCAAGACGGAACTTATTTAGTCGGCACCTCGGAGGTGCCGACTATGAGTTACCACAGCGATGAAATTATTCCAGCGGAGAAACTGCCGATTAAATTTTTAGCTTTCTCGCCTTGTTTCCGTCGAGAAGCGGGTAGCCACGGCAAAGACACCAAGGGGATCTTTCGGGTTCATGAGTTTTATAAATTTGAACAAGTCATTTTATGCGAGGCCAATCATGAGGAATCAGTTAAATATCATGAGGAGCTGACGAAGAATGCCGAAAAATTACTCCAGGTCCTTCAATTGCCATATCGAACTCTGCTTATTTGCGGAGGGGATCTTGGTCTGGGGCAGGTAAAGAAATATGATCTGGAGGCGTGGGTGCCGTCAGAGAACATCTATCGCGAAACTCACTCCGCTTCATATTTTCATGATTTTCAGACTCGTCGTTTGAATATTCGTTATCGAGATCAAGATGGAAAACTAAAGTTTGCTCATTCTTTAAACAACACCGCCCTTGCTACTCCCCGAATCCTTGTTTCTATAATCGAAAACTATCAGCAAGTGGACGGCAGTATCAAAATTCCCGAAGTATTACAAAAATATATGGGAGGTAAAAAAATTATCGGACCTAAGAAAGTTTGAAATGAAAAAACGTAAAGTGATCGAGCCATCGCAACTGGGTCGTCGGAGGCGGCGGCGCAGGAATTTGAGATTACTTTTGTGGATTCTTTTGATTCTTGTGGTTTTCGGGGGAATTGTGGCTATCAGTCATCTACCACAATTCTCCATTGATAATGTTAAATTGGAGGGAAATACCTTTTCTTCCACTAATAATATTCTACATACTGCTGAAGATGACCTCTCTGGAGACTATTTTAAACTTTTTTCTAAAAGTAATATTTTTATATTTCCAAAAAGAAAAATTGAAAGCGATATTCTTGCCCAATATCCGCCAATAAAAAGTATCTCCATTAAACGTTCTAGTCTAAAAGAAATCCAGATAACTGTTTTGGAGAGAAAACAGCAGTTTCTCTGGTGCCGCCTGGACCAATGTTATTTTATGGATTCTTCAGGCTTTATCTTCAACGTCGCTCCCGCTTTCTCCACCGACCTTTATTTTACCTATTACGGATTAATTGAGTTAGAAAACCCTGTCGGTCAAAATTATTTAAGCTTGGATAAATTTGATGGAGTGGTTCGCTTTGTCAATAATGTTAAGAAACTAGGAATCTCGACTGATTATGTAAAGGCTACCGACAATAATAATTTTGAGCTCCACCTTCTTTCCGGAGGGAAAATACTTTTCAATACCAACCAGCCTTTGGATGAGACCATTTCCAATCTCCAAACTGTCACCGACAAAAATAATGCTTCAGGTACCAGTGTTGATCTCTCTAAAATAGAGTATTTAGATCTACGCTTTGGTAACAAGGTCTTTTATAAGCTCACTGGTGCCACAGTTGCTACTAGCACCCAAAGTAATTAAAGTATAAGGAATTATGGCTAATTCAGGAAAAGTAATAAATCCCATCATATTGCCTCCGGAACCGAGGGGGAGATACAGGGAACTTGGCCCTCATCCGGAGCGGTGGGTCAAACAAAAAGAAGTCCTCGCAAGAGGCGAACCCATTTTGGACGTGGAGGTAAAATTAACTCCGGTGCGGCCGCACCATTATGCAGTCGGTACGGCCGTCGCTATTCTCATCGGCCTTAGCGCCACATATGGAATCATTCAAGCGGGAACTCTGGCCTACAATCATTTTAAGTCGCCAGTCTATAACGAAGTTGCCAGCAACTATTCTTTAACTGAAAGTCAGGGCTCCGATGATAGCAGTAATTTTCAACCTCTCTCTGGCTCTTACACTATTTCCAATTCAACAAAATCTTTGGGGCTTAGCGCTCAGGAATATCTGGTAGGGGATCTTGCGACAAGTGATGTAATCTTGGAAAAAAATGGAACGACAAAATCACCGATGGCTTCAGTCACCAAATTAATGACTGTCACCATTGATCTTGAAACTATAAATCAGCGCGAATATGCCACCGTTACTCCGGCGGCTCTAAAATATTACGGAGCTCGCGGAGAATTGGTGCCGAATGAAATTATACGTATTAGCGATCTGATTTACCCGCTTCTGGTGGTCTCTAGTAATGCAGCCGCCGAAGTTTTTGCCGATCATGTGGGCCGTAACACCTTTTTGAAAGAAATGAATGACAAAGCCACTTTAATAGGAATGAAAAATAGTCATTATGACGATGCTAGTGGCCTTTCACCTGATAGTTATTCCACGGCCGAGGATCTATTTCGCCTGGCTAAATATATAAAAGAGCAACATCCAGAAATTTTTGATATCGGCCGAGTAAGAGAGTATTCAATTTTGGGTCACACATGGATCAATCAGAATCACCAGCTTGTTTACACTACTTTTGCTGGAGGCAAGAACGGCTTTACCGATCAGGCGGAGAAAACTACCGTATCCACTTTCAATCTTTCATTCAATCCGACAAACAAAAATGATAAGCGTACCATTGTCATAGTTTTATTAAAGACAAATGATCGGGAGGGGGATATTTCTAAGATCTTGAAATATCTTTCTGCGAATGTGCATTACGATGCACAGTCTCTTGATGTGGGAACAGCTAATGCTCCGGGGCCAAAGGTGCAGAGTGGCAATCCGGATAATTAGATTATCGAGGTAGCTCCCTCAACCCTTTCCTGTTTCTCGCCTTCGCGAACTCGTCAATTGATTTAACTTATGGTCTTCGAGCACCGCTTTGACAGTCGCTCAGACATCGAAACACGAAGGGGTCTCGGGATCTACTTCTCTGATCCAATTAGAACTCGGAGTAGCCGCCCCACTACATAAAAACCATGCAATACCCAATAGTCCAGGCTGTTCCCGGAGAGCTCGTGAACGACACTTCTGGAGTCTTCGGAAGAATGTCGGGCAGGAGCGATACGGGCCACACCAGACTATTTAGAATATAATCAGTCATATGAATTTAGGATTTTGGGAAAAATTGAAGAAGCCGGTGATGGCGCTGGCACCGATGGCGGATGTGACGGATGCGGCTTTTCGACGGATTATTGCTAAATACGGCAAACCGAATGTAATGTTTACCGAATTTGTTTCGGCCGACGGCTTGATGCTGGCGGATGCCGTCGGTCGGAAGAAATTAATGCGTGATCTTTTATTTAGTGAAGAAGAAAGACCAATTGTTGCACAATTTTTTACCGGGAAACCGGAGATAATAAAGAAGACGGCAGAACTTGCGCGCGAGCTCGGTTTTGATGGAGTTGATATCAACATGGGTTGCCCAGACAGAAGCATTGAGAAACAGGGAGCGGGAGCAGCGATGATGAAAGATCCGAAGCTGGCCCGAGATATTATTCGAGCGACCAAGGAAGGTGCCGGCAATCTACCCGTCTCCATCAAAACCCGCATTGGCTACAACAAAAATGAAATTGAAACGTGGTTGCCGGCTTTGCTTGAAGCAGAGCCGGCCGTTATCATTCTTCATGCTCGCACTCGTAAAGAAATGTCAAAAGTGCCGGCCAATTGGGATATTATTAAACGCGCCGTTGAAATTCGCGACAGTGCAAATTCCAAAACTTTAATTTTAGGCAACGGAGATGTCACTGATCTCGCAGATGCTCATCAAAAAGCGACAGAGAGCGGTGCAGATGGTGTAATGCTGGGGCGAGCAATATTCGGAAACCCATGGCTTTTTCACCCCTCCTTAAACAAGGAGGGGTTGGGGGTGGTTTCAATTTCCATTCAAGAAAAATTAAAAGTCCTCGTCGAGCATACTCATCTCTTTGAAGAACTGCTTGGTGATATCAAAAACTTCGCCATCATGAAAAAACACTACAAAGCCTATGTTCAGGGGTTTGATGGAGCAAAAGAGCTTCGGATCAAGCTTATGGGGGCTAAAGATGCTATAGAAGTAGATAATATAGTCTCCAAATTTACTACTTGACTAAAAATATAAGATATGCTACGATACTTATGAATACGCCGAGCTGGATCCTGACGTCGGATACTGGTAAAACGGCGCGCATAAATAATACCTAAAATTGCGCCATGGAGTACCCATCAGTGTTTGGTTAGTGAATCAATTTTCCACACCCATAACCCATAACTGACACAATCGGGTGGTGTGGTTCGTTAAGTGTCGAACCGGAAATGTCTTTTTAAGACATTTCCGGTTCTTGTTTTTATGTGGCCGACTTAATTTTTAATTAAATCTGTTTTGTTGCTATACTTTCCGTATGTCCAATGACCTCGCCCTCTATCGTAAATATCGGCCCCAAAGCTTCAAAGAAGTCATAGGGCAGGATGAGATCGTGAAAGTTTTGGAGGGCTCAATCAAACAGGGCAATATTGCGCACGCTTATTTATTTTCCGGCTCACGGGGAACTGGGAAGACCACCCTTGCTCGAATTCTAGCCAAAGCGATTGGTACTAGCTCTAACGATCTTTACGAAATTGACGCCGCTTCTCGAAATAGTGTGGATGAGATTCGGGCATTGAACGAATCGGTCAACACCATGCCTTTCGATTCAAAATATAAAGTTTATATTTTGGACGAGGTTCACATGCTATCAAAAGCGGCCTTTAATGCATTTCTAAAAACTCTGGAAGAACCTCCGGCTCATGCCATTTTTATTCTAGCTACCACCGAAGCGGAAAAACTTCCTACAACAGTTGTCTCTCGTACTCAACAATTCACTTTCAAAAAGCCAAGCCAGCAGGTATTAAAAAAGGTGGCCGACGATACCGCCAAGAAAGAAGGCTATCAAATTGAATCAGGAGGGGCGGACCTCATTGCCTTGCTCGGCGACGGATCATTTCGAGACGCTCTTGGTATTTTGCAGAAAATAATCGGATCAACAAGCGATAAAAAAATCACCCTCTCTGAAATTGAAAAGATGACTGGCGCCCCGCGTTCGAGCCTAGTGAATAAATTGCTCACCTCTATCGCCGAAAAGAATTTAGAAGATGGCCTTGCGGTCATCCATTCCGCTGCCAGTCAAAACATTGACATGAAGATCTACATGAAACTAATTCTGGAAAAAATGCGCTTCACTCTTCTTCTTCGCTATCAAAAAGACATCAAAGCAGAGCTCGCCAGCGAGCTCTCCGCCGAAGATCTGAAACTCCTCGAGAAAATTGCCTCCGACGCCGACCATACCATTTCCTCGGCCACCCTCGTCGAAATGATCGATGCTTACGACCAAATCGGCCGCTCCTATATTCCCGAATTACCCTTAGAACTTGCCTTAATTAAGCTCTTGGGTAAGAATGATTAGGCCGAAAAATTGCGGGATCGTCTAATGGTAGGACAACGGATTTTGGATCCGTTTATCTAGGTCCGAATCCTAGTCCCGCAGCACTTTGATTTGAATGTAATGAAAATCGAAGTCACTGAGGAGTTTACGACGAAGTGCCAGAATAATGAACTCTGCTTTGTCTAAGATTCAAATCTCAGTGTCTTCGAAAGAATGACGGGGTCAGGAGCCCTTTTATAAAAGTTTTGACAAAATAAAGTAAAGAAATATAATGTAGTCGTGGTAAGTTAGGGGCTAATAAAAACCGCAGAGATGCGGTTTTTATTTTTAATTTAACTTTCATTTGAATCTATTTCATCAGCTGTTGGTATATTTATGTTGATGTGAAATGGTAATTCACATCGTGCCAAGGAGAAATAGGGACAGGTGCATTATTTTGGTGAAAAACGGAAAAATAATGCACCTGTCCCTATTTTCTTACTTTAGATAAATAAAATACCACAAGACCCGGATGGTCTTGTGGTGAACAGATCTCTGTAATTAGCCTATGGCTGCGACAGTTTCTTGAAGTTCTGTCTCGGCGTCCTTGATCTTCCTTTTCGCCGCCTCCATTGCCTTCAGGGTGTTGTGGATCTTCTTTCTCACCTCTCGGATCAAAAGGAATTTTGCGACAGATGAGCCAACATAACAAGCCTCCTGCAGATTTTCGACTGGTTTCGCCTTGTTTCCAAGAAGGAAATGATTTTGGATTTCCGCACGCATGGCGATCTCCGTTAGTTTCGCCAGGCAAGCATCGCTCAGATCAAGCATGTGCTTGTCGAGCAGATCGAGCCTGTCCAGAAAAACAAGGATATCCATCATCAGAAGCTTCCCGTTCTCTACATGATTACGTATGCGGGCATTCTCTTTCTTCATCTCCTCTTTCCTCTCGCCCTCAAAATAGGAATCGGTTTCTGTCTCCTCCCATTCCCACATGTAGCACATCAGATCCAGAAGAAAGGCGATTGCCTGCTTCTCGTTGTTGGACGGTTTCTCCCATGATTTACTCAAATTATCGATCGAGGAATCCAGCGGATCAGCTCGGAAGAAGCGCAGGATAGTAGGGAAGAGCTTGTCACTGAAGACGTCCCTCCAATACATTGCTAGAAGCCATTTTTCTCGATTCTCGTCGCGAAAATTCGCCGCGAAGAAATTCAGACAAAGCATCTCGAATGCCTTTTTGGCCAGATCCTGCCTTAAGTCGGAGGATGATTTCTTTATTTCGCCGCCCCGGGCATTGTAGCCGACCAGAAACATCTCCTGATTATCCATCGGGGAGTAGAGGCCATGCTTCCATCCCTCCGCCAGGCCGAAGTAGAAAAGAAGTTGGTCGATGTGGGTATATTCTGTTTCCTCAAGGCTATATCGGCCGAAGGAGATATTGAACCCCGTGTGAAGGAGGCCTAGCATCTCGTTGTATGTTCCTGCTGCGTGCCAGCGCTCGAGCCATTCGTTCCAGTTGCGAGGCGGACGAACGTCGCGTCCGATTAAGGGATGGTTATCAGTTTTCATGGTACTTTTTCTTTCTAGGTTATGCCCCGTGCTGTGACGGGACGGTGTTTTACTCTGGTATCGAATTTACATGTTTTTCTGCTTTTGTCAACACTCGTTGGTTCGTATCAGATTTTTCTCTAATGTTTTAAGCAATAATTGTGGTCAGGCAGCATTATTATAAACAAGATATATTTTAAGCCACGGCACTAAGGCGCGTTCAAGTTGAAGTGTCTCAGCCAATTACATCAATAATGACGCATAAATAAAATGGTTGTGCAGATTATTATCACCAAGCCAAGCTGTAGAGAAAGACCAATCCATGGTTTTATCTCCAGACTTCTATTTTTTTGCACCCACACATGAAATTTCTGCAAAGGTAAAAGTAGGGGGCTCCTGGTTTTCCAGTACACAAACTGCAGAGGATCTGGGAGAATTCCCGCTATAGCACCAAGTAATGTGATGCCTAAAGGTACGCTATGGAAGAAATAATAAAAGATTAATATAACCAGTGCCATTCCTATCAAAGTATCGCTTGCCATTCTCAAGCAATCTTTGAAAAAATATTTTCCAAAAGTCATATCTGTTTCCAAAGGACGCTTCTCATCTTTTATAATTGAAAGGATCTCATAATCCCAATGTGGCAGGGAATCAATGGCCAAATGGCTCCCAAAACCGGCTAGAAATGCGGCAATGGGGTGTGTGGGAAAAAACTGGGCAAACGCTGCTCCGACAATTGCATGGGTGGCGAGAGTCATAGTGTGTGAATTTTACTACATTTTTGGGATAACTGCTGATCGATAAGACCTTGTTTACAATAAAATGGAAATTCAGGTATACTTTGGTATTAATTAGTAGCTAATATTTATTAAATATGAACAGACAAAATTATAAAAGAGGTTTGGGATCATTGCAGATTCTTGGGGTGGTAGTGGTGATAATTATTCTCGGTCTGGTAGTTTATTATGCCACCAATCATAGTAGTCCCTCCGGCGTGACAAATACAGATTCTTCAACTAGTACCAACGTATCGGTAAAGGGAACATCAAGTAGTGGTAGTATTCGTGATCTCTTGGCTCTAGGAAAAAATCTAATGTGCACTATTGATGAATCAAGTGCCACAAGCACTGTTACCGGCACCATGTATATTTCCGGTAATATGATGAGCGGCGAATTCACCTCAAGTTCCAAAGGATCATTGGGGATGATCTCACACATGATTCGAAATGGGGACACTGTTTACGCTTGGAGCGCCAGCCAGGGAGCCAAAATGACCTTCACTAATTTGACCGGTACTTCCGCTCAAAGTAAGAGCAGCGTCAATCTTGACCAGAAAGTTGGTTACAAATGTTCGGACTGGTCAGTGGATAATAGTAAATTTGCCGTTCCAACAAATGTTAAATTTACTGATGTCAGCGCCATGATGAATAATCAAATTAATACTAAAGGAAACGCCGGCGCCCCCGTCTACGCTCAATAGAGAAAGATATAAGAGAAATCTAAGTGTAAGTATTCCAATCTGAACACGTCATAAGAGGTGTTATAATGCTAAGTAATTGGGTTGATATTACTTAATATAATTAACATTAAAAATATGTCTAAAAGCAACAAGACGGTCCTTTGGGTAGTGATTATATTGGTGGTTCTTGGTCTAATTTGGTGGGTTTCGGCAGCCAAACAAACTGTCGCTCCATCAACAGAGAATAGCGCCAACAATCGCAATAATTCAGGAATTACGACGATCTCTTCTTCCAGTACTTCAAATAACGACCTTAATCAGGATATGACTAAAGTTGACGCACAGTTGAAGGGTTTGGATTCCGATTCGGCCAATGCCGACCAAAGCATCAGTCAGTAGCAGATTTATCCTTAATAATTACAACTTATGATTAAATTCAAAACAGCGGCCATGGCGGCTTCCGTCATCGCTTTAGCGGTAGTTTTAACCGGAAACTATGCTTTAGCTAACGATGGTGGCGGCAATGGCTTGAGAAGTCTATTCGATTTTTCTGCTCAAAGTCATTCATCCACCTCGGTTAATGGAGATGAACGTAACAAGATTAATTTTGGTCAAGATTTCCAGATCCAAATGAAGGACAATGGACAAAAAGTCAGTGATAACAGCAACAAAAATGAAAATAAAGATCAAAACAATATCAACGAAGAAAATAAAAGAATAAAAGGTGAAGATAAAGTCGATTTCAATTTTGGAATTAATAGCACCTCAACAATGGATCAAGTTAAAGCTCGTGCTGACACTGCCATTGATAATCGTCTAAACGACCTCAACAGTTTAAAAGCTAAACTGAACGGCATGACTCGTCTTTCAGCTGACGCTAAAGTCAGTCTCAGCGCTTCCATTGACACAGAAGTCAGCAGATTAGGTTCTTTGAAAAATAAAATTGATGCCGATATTGATGCAAGCGTTCTGAAATCAGACGTCTCTTCTATTACCAGTGCTTACCGTATTTACCTCTTAGTTATTCCGCAAGTAAGAATGGCGTCTGTTGCCGACCGAATCAACACCATTGTTGATATGATGACTACCATCGGCAATAAATTCGAAACTCGAATTAACACTGCCAGTGATAACAATCATGACGTCAGCGCTTTGCAGAACTACTTGAGTGACTATCGAACTAAGATAGCTGATGCCAAAGTCCAAGCACAGGCGGCTGTAGATCTTACCGCCTCTTTGACAGTAGATAATGGCGATCAAACTAAACTCGATGCCAATAAGCAGGCTCTGAAAGACGCCCAGGCCAAGATTCAGGTTGCCAGGGATGATCTCAAAGCCGCTAGGGAAGATGCTAAGAACCTCATTAAAGGCTTATAAGATCTCTATATTAAATTAGGATTTTAGGATAAAGGCGCCGTGTTCACGGCGCCTTTATCTGTTATAATGATTAAACATGCCAAAAGAAAATCATGAAAATATCTAAAGAAGCCATTATCATCGGAGTTGTCGCCATTGTCTTTGTTGTCGCTATTGTCATCTTAATCTGGAAGAGCCCCTCTTTTGTTGGTGGAGGTCCTACCCAAGTAAGTGATCAAAGTCTCTTGGTTCGGCCGACAAGCCACATGACGGCCAGTAGCAGTGCCAAGGTAACCATGGTGGAGTTCGGTGATTATCAGTGTCCGGCTTGTGCTGCTTATTACCCCTTAATCAAACAGGTTACTGAATTCTATAAGAATAATCCGAATTTTAATTTTGTCTTCCGCAATTTTCCTTTACCTCAACACGCCAATGCTCAAATATCGGCCGAAGCGGCCGAAGCGGCCGGGGCACAGGGGAAATATTGGCAGATGCATGACCTCTTATATCAAAATCAGCAAAGTTGGGCCGACATCAAAGACCCGCTTCCTATTTTTATTACCTATGCCACCACCATAGGTCTTGATGTAAATAAATTTAAGCAGGAAGTGAGTGCTAAAACCTATCAGGTGGTAATTGATGCTGACCTCGCTGATGATAGTAAGCTCGGTCTTGACCATACTCCAACAGTTTTCATTAATAAAGAAGAGCAAACCAATTTGTCCGTAGCTTCTCTAGAAGCGAAGATTGACGCTCTTCTGGCAAAATAGATTTAATGTTAAAATCAATAAATGAGAACTAGATACTGGTTTCGGCCAAAACGATTGGGTGATTTTGCGGCGTATTATCCGGTTAATTTCCCCGGCTGGGTGGTAACACTGTCTTCTTTATTTTTCCTCATTTATTTTTTCGTCGTTGATACCCAGATTGTCTATCGGGCTGGCGGCGGGTTACTGCATTTTCTGCTTGAGCTAATTGTTATTTTTCTGATTTACGATTTGTTTTGTTTTCGCACCGGCGAATATCCTAGCTGGTGGAGTGGCCGTCATTGGCGACACAAAATGCATCGACATCATCCGGCAAATCGGGCCCACCATGAAAAATAGTTTCGGATTATACGTTCAGATGGTAGAATAGGAAATTATTAAAGAAGGAGGGTTTTATTAAATAAACAATAATTTATGAATGGATTAACAAAGAATCAATGGATTGCAGTGACAGTGGCATTAGTGGCGATAATAATTTTCTTCGGATATAGCTATATCCCTAATATTTTTAATCAAATGTCAAACAATAATACGAATCAAGTGGCGAATGATCAGAATGTCGCTCCTGAAGCAGCTATTCAGACCATCACAACACCCACTGGTGATATGACTTTTCAAGATGAAGTAGTTGGAACAGGCACAGAGGCAATGGCGGGAGACTCGGTAACGGTAAATTACACTGGAACCTTTACTGATGGCACTAAATTTGACAGCTCTTACGATCATGGTCAGCCATTTACCTTTACTCTAGGAGCTGGGCAAGTAATTTCTGGTTGGGATATTGGAGTAGCGGGGATGAAGGAGGGTGGCAAAAGGAAGTTAATTGTACCGCCAGCTCTTGGATATGGCCCGAATAATTACGGCCCGATTCCGGGCAACTCAACTCTTAATTTTGAAGTAGAACTACTCAAGGTTGCACATCCGGCCAAATAGTGTCACCAATTAAGTTCACGATTGAAAAGAAATTGGCTAAATCGCTTGGGCGAGCGGGGAGGTTGGAGACGCCGCACGGGGTAATTGAGACGCCTGCTTTTGTGCCTGTTGGCACCAAAGCGACAGTCAAGGCCTTGACGCCGAAGCAGCTCGAAGAGATTGGTGCTGAAGTGGTGCTTTCCAATACTTACCATCTTTATCTTGAGCCGGGAGATGAGTTGGTCAAAGAGGCCGGCGGTTTAAATAAATTTATGAATTGGTCGCGACCGAGTATGACCGACTCGGGCGGATTCCAAGTTTTTTCTCTCGGTGCCGCATATGGAAAAAATATCAGCAAGATCGTCAAAGGAGATTCGCCACTACTCCTAGAAGAATCAAGAGAAATTCGCGACCATCTTACTCTGGTTGATATTGATCATGATGGAGTGATGTTCAAGTCCAATATTGACGGCAGTACACATTACTTCACTCCGGAGAAATCAATTGATGTTCAACACAATATCGGCGCTGACATCATTTTTGCTTTTGATGAATGCACATCGCCGGCTGAGCCGGTTGGCTATCAAAAAGAGGCACTTGATCGGACACATCGGTGGGCGAGGCGAAGTCTGAGTCATCACCTGAATGATGCCGAAAATGCCCAAAATCAAAGCATTTTCGGCATCATTCAAGGTGGACGACACGAGGACCTAAGAAAAGAAAGTGCCAAAACCATCGGGAACATGGATTTTGATGGTTTTGGCATTGGCGGCTCATTTGCCAAGGAGGATATGAATATGGCTGTGGAATGGGTGAATAGTGTTCTTCCCGAAGATCGACCACGACACTTACTCGGAATAGGAGAGCCGGAAGATCTCTTTGGAGCGATTGAAAATGGTTGTGATCTTTTTGACTGTGTCGCCCCGACCAGGATTGCTCGGAATGGTTCTCTCTACACCAAGCACGGCAAAATAAATATTTTAAATGCCCAATTTGTAAAAGACTTTACTCCGCCGGATTCGGGCTGCCAATGTTATACCTGTCAAAATTACACTCGTGCCTATCTTGCTCACCTCTTTAGAGCCAAAGAGATTCTAGCCAACACTTTGGCTTCCATTCACAATCTTTACTTCATAATCAATTTAGTCAAGAACATTCGCTTGTCAATACTTGACGAAAATTTTCACCAATTCAAAGAAAATTTTCTGAAACAATTTATTCAACTAAGAGAATAGTCTTTCGCGGTTTAATCTCGGCGAAGCCACCGGTAATAGGAAATTCCTCCTGAGTATTTCCATTTTTAATTCGTATCTCTCCTTTTTTTAATTCGGAGATCAGTGGTACGTGATTTTCCAGAACGCTAATCTCGCCGGCGGTAGTCGGGAGGGTGATGACATCGGCGTCACCTTCGTAAATGATACTTTCTAAGGAATATATATATAATTTCATGATTTATTTTGGATTCACTTCGTCGATCCCTCCCACTAGATAGAAATTTTGCTCTGGCACGGCGTCATGCTTGCCATCAATAATTTCTTTGAAACCACGAATGGTCTCGGCTCGGCTAACGAATTTACCCGCTCGTCCTGTGAACGGCTCGGCCACGAAGAATGGTTGAGAAAGAAAACGCTGTATTTTTCGAGCTCGTTCCACTAGCAACTTATCTTCATCCGAAAGTTCTTCAATACCGAGAATGGAAATAATATCCTGCAAATCTTTGTATCTTTGAATAATTCTTTGCACTTCTCGAGCCACTGAGTAGTGCTCTTCGCCGACGATGTTTGGATCAAGGGCGGTGGAAATAGATTCCAATGGATCAATAGCCGGATAGATTCCAAGCTCGGTAAGGGCGCGGGATAGCACAATGGTTGAATCGAGGTGGGCAAAGGTTGTGGCTGGGGCTGGGTCGGTAATGTCGTCTGCCGGCACGTATACGGCCTGTACGCTCGTTACGGAGCCCTTAGTGGTTGAGGCAATTCTCTCCTGTAGGGCACCCATTTCAGTGGCAAGCGTTGGTTGATAACCGGCGGCGGAGGGCATTCTTCCGAGAAGGGCAGATACTTCTGCACCGGCCTGGGTGAATCGGAAAATGTTGTCAATAAACAGGAGTACATCCTTTCCTTCAGTATCGCGGAAATACTCTGTCATGGTGAGACCGGTAAGAGCCACTCGAAGTCGGGCGCCTGGCACCTCATTCATCTGACCGAAGACGAGAGCAGTTTGGCCGAGCACTCCCGACTCTTTCATCTCATTGTAAAGATCATTTCCTTCACGAGTTCTTTCACCGACGCCGGCAAATACAGAGTATCCTTTGTGAACGGTAGCCACGTTTCGAATGAGTTCTTGAAGGAGAACAGTTTTACCTACGCCGGCTCCTCCAAATAGAGCGATCTTTCCTCCTTTGATGAACGGACAAATCAAATCAATAACTTTAATTCCAGTTTCAAAAATTTCTACTTTAGTGGATTGGTCCACAAATTTTGGAGCTTCTCGGTGAATTGGCCAACGCAAAGTGTTTGCCGGCAGTGCCTCTTTTCCATCGATTGGCTCGCCCAAAAGATTGAACATTCGGCCGAGGATGTCCTTACCTACGGGAATGCTGATGGGTGCGCCCGTGTCAGAGACGGGCGCACCCCTCTTTAATCCTTCGGTTGGACCCATCGATACCGCTCGCACTCGTCCTCCGCCCAAGTGTTGCGCCACTTCTAAAACCAAATTAGAATCACCAGCGACTTTCAGAGCGGTATATATTGCCGGTACATCTTTTCCGAATTCAACGTCTACCACCGGCCCGATTATTTGTATAATTTTTCCTTCAGTTTTACTCATAAATTTTATTTTGATAACGCTTCTGTTCCGGCGCTGATCTCTGTTAATTCTTTGGTAATAATTGATTGGCGAAGTTTATTGTAAGTAATGCCAAGACCGTCTATCAACTCTCCGGCGTTCTCCGAAGCTGCTTTCATGGCAATCATTCGGGAAGAATGTTCCGAGGCATTCGCTTCCAGAATACTCTGATGGAGCTCAATATTAACCAGGCGGGAAAGCAAGTCGTGCAGAACTTCCTCTAGAGATGGCTCATAAAGATATGAATAACGCTCCTCGGACTTATCCAAAGCTCTATCAACTGCCTGTGGCAATCCGGCAAAACGTCCTTCCGTGGGGATGATAGTGGAGGTGATTTCTTCAAGAGCTTTAACAGTGACTGGTAGGATCTTTCTAACCACCACCTGCTGTTTCAAGGCAGAGAGGAAATTGGTGTAAACAAGAAGCACTTCATCGCACTCGCCGCCGACATATAGATTTTGTAGATACTCGGCGATAGGCAATGTTTCTTTAAAGCTGACGTAATCTCCGGCTTCTAAAAATTCTTTTATTAAGGTTTGGTTTTTTCTGCGGTTGAAAAAATCGCGCCCCTTCTTTCCGATAGCGACAATATCTACCGGTATGGGGGAGTTCTTGATGATTTGGATTGATTTTCGCAAGACATTGCTATTGAATGAGCCGGCGAGACCTTTATCTGAAGTCACAACTGTTAGAGCAACTTTTTTGACCGGTCGCTCTTCAATTAGAGCTTTGACGCTATCCTCTTCCTTTAATGTTCGTCTGACATTTTTAAGTATTTCCAATGCGGCCAAGGCGTACGGACGTGATTGAATTGCCACCTGCTCACTGCGACGCATCTTTACAGCGGAAACAGCCTGCATCGCTTTGGTGATCTGCTCGATATTCTTAGTGGATCGTATTCGATTTTTTATACTACGTGCGGTGGCCATGATTAATTAGAAAAGTAATTTTTAGAAAAGTCTTCGACAGCTTTTTTTAATTCAATTCGAATATTGTCAGCTAGTTCTTTTTTCTCTCGTAATTTTTTCAAAGTGTTTGGATGATTGGTCTTTAAAAATTTCAAATACTCCGTCTCAAACTTTGAGACTTTTTCAATCGGTACGGAATCTAGTGATCCATCAGTGGTGGCCAAAATGGAAGCCACTTGATTTTCAAAAGAAACCCCGTGATATTGAGGTTGTTTCAAGATTTCCGTCAATCGCCGTCCACGGTCAATTTTCAGACGAGTGGCGCTGTCAAGATCTTGACCAAATTGAGCAAAGGCGGCCAGTTCTCGGAATTGAGCCAATTCCAGTCGCAATGTTCCAGCCACCTTTTTCATGGCCTTGGTCTGAGCGGCCGAGCCTACTCGGGAAACAGAAAGACCAACATTCACAGCCGGTCGAATTCCTTGATAGAAAAGTTCTGGCTCCAGATAGATCTGGCCGTCAGTGATGGAGATGACATTAGTAGGAATGTAAGCGGAAATATCTCCGAGTTGGGTTTCAATAATTGGAAGAGCGGTGAGTGAGCCACCACCATGTTCTTTGTTTAATTTTGCGGCGCGTTCCAAGAGTCGAGAATGAAGATAAAAAATGTCTCCCGGATAAGCCTCTCGTCCTGGCGGTCGGCGCAAGAGTAGGGAAATCTGACGATATGCCCAGGCATGTTTGGAAAGATCGTCATAAACCACTAGAGCGTCTTGACCTTTAGTCATGAAATATTCTCCGATGGCGCAGCCGGCATACGGAGCCAGATACTGAAGGGCAGCGGGCGCTGACGCGCCCGCCATCACCACAATGGTATATTTCATCGCTCCGCTTTGTTTTAATTTCTCCACTATCTGAGCCACTTTTGATTCCTTCTGTCCGATAGCGACATAAATACAGATCGGAGTAGAGAACTCAGTGTCGTTTGCTTGGTTGATGATGGTATCAATAGCGATAGCTGTTTTTCCGGTTTGGCGATCTCCGATAATTAATTCTCGTTGGCCTCGGCCGATAGGAATAGCGGCATCTATTACCTTGATGCCGGTGTGGAGTGGGGTGTTTACCGATTGACGGGTAATAACTCCCGGAGCAATTTTTTCCAAGAGCTGATTCTCCATCTCGTTTCTATTTAAAGGCGAGCCACCATCAATCGGCTCGCCAAGCGGATTGATCACTCGGCCAATTAAATTTTCTCCCACGGGAATAGAAAGGATAGTGCCAGTACTTTTTACCGTCTGCCCCTCCTTAATTCTTTCCGAATTGCCGAGAACGATAGCGCCGACGCTGGACTCTTCCAGGTTAAGGGCCAGTCCCAGCACTTTTCCATCTTCCGTTTCAAATTCAAGCATTTCCGAATATCGGCAGTCGGAGAGTCCACGAATAGTGGCAACACCGTCACCCATTCGAATAACTTCGCCGACATTACGGATCGCCGGCCCCGATTTAATGCCGGCGATCTCTTCTTTTAATTGATTTAATATTGATTCAGTATCCATAAAACCTCCTATTTAACTGCTTCTTTTAGATTCTTTATTCGTGATTGAATGCTGTTATCGATTATCATATCTCCGATCTTGATTTTTACTCCGCCGATCAGACTTCCGTCCACCTCCTTCTTGATAAATGTTTGCTTGTGACCAATCTTCTTTGGCATATTCAAATTATGATTTTTAGCTTCAGCCACTTCCACCTTCAAACTCTTTGATTCTTCATATAAAACTTTTTCAATGGCGTAAACTATCTCACTTTCATTTTTAAGATCCCCATTCTCATTCATCATTTCGACGAATTGCTTGACGGCCTTCTTTCGGCGGCTCTTTGGAGTTTTTTCGAGAAAAGAGGAGAATATTCTAGCGTATTGAGCAGGGGAGTATTTCATATTATATAAATGTTTCGGCGTTCTGGTGGATAATAGCTAGAGCTTCTGCTTTCAGTTTTTCTTCGGCTTCTTTGTTCATAAAATCTCCAACGGTTTTTTCTACTGCCGCCGCCACCACCGAACCAATTTCACTTTTGATTTCCGATTTAATCTTTGAACGTTCTCGTTCCAATGAGATTTTACCCTCGGCGATGATTGTATTCGCTTTTTGCTCTGCTATTTTAAACGTTTCTTCAACTTGTTTTTTAGACATCACTTCGGCCTTGGAAACAATTTCTTTAGCCTGATTTCTAGCTTCGGATAGAACCTTTTGTTTTTCCGTTTCTATGTCTTGCAGACGTAAGTCAGCCTCTGCAGTTTTTGTGGCTGTGTCGGCGATGTCTTGTCGGCGTTTTTCCAAAACGCCAATGATGGGGGTGTAGACAAAGCGTTTCAAGATGTAAACCAGAATGCCAAAATTAATGGCCTGAGCTAGCAGTAGCTTCCAATCTATTCCTAGTTTAGTGATCAGCTCCGACATCCTTTTCTTATACGAATTTGATAATAAGAGCCACGACGAGGGCGTAAATGGCGATAGCTTCGGTGAAAACAATGGCCAAGATCATGGTCGTCTGAATTCTTGGAGCGGCTTCGGGGTTTCTACCCATAGCTTCAAGAGCTTTACCGGCGAGGAGTCCGATACCGATGCCCGGGCCGATAGCTCCGAGACCCATAGCAAGCCCTGCGGCGAGTGATGTTAAATCCATATTATGAATATTAATTAATAATGATAAAAAATGACCGCATTTGGCGAGTCATTTTCATTCTACACTATTGATTTAAAATGACAAAATATCCCGATTCAATGATGAGCGGCTTCAGTGGCTTGGGAGAGGAACATTGTTGCTAGGACAGCAAAGATGAGGGCTTGGATGAAGCCGACGAATACTTCTAATCCTAAGAATGGTAGAGGGACAATGTAGGGAACCAGAAAGGTAATGATGGCAAGTAAAATTTCGCCAGCCAAGACATTTCCAAAAAGACGGAAGGAAAGAGAGATTATTTTTCCAAATTCGCTGATTATTTCCAAAATGCCGACGAAAAAATCAATTGGTCCGGTTAGTTTGATGAATTTTGAAATATGACCTTTGATACCGACGGTGACGAGGCCGACAATGTGACTCATAGTGACTACTATCAGAGCCAAAGCCAAAGTCATATTCAGATCTGCGAAGGCCGAGCGGAAAAAAGGCACAAAAACTTGCTTAGTTCCTTCTAAATGATAAAAACCGATGCTACCGACGCCCGGGAGCATACCGAGCCAATTGGATAGCAAGACATATAGAAATATAGTGGCAGCAATGGGGAAAAATTTAACTGCATTCTCACGGCCCCCGGCTATGGTTTCCATGAAGTTAATCAATTGATCAATAGTGAATTCCAATAGATTTTGCAGTTTGCCCGGCACTTTTTTATCATCCCGTTTTATGTTTTTTGATAATACAAGGGCGGTGATAATTAAGATAACCATAACAATCCAAGCAGAAAAGAGGCTGTTGGTGACCGTAAAACCAAAAATATGGAAAAGCGGTTCGGCGGTGATTGAAAGATGAAGCATGGTATTAAATCAGTTTTGAAATCTTTTTATAAACTAAAAAGCTGGAAATAGCAACGGCAAAGAGCGCACCTATCAATATAAATAATGGAGAACTGTTTAGATTTTTATCCAATACGCGTCCCGAATAGGTAAATAGGGCGATAGGGATGGCAATAGTAAAGCCCAGATTAAATACCAAAGAGATTAACTCTGCTCTCGCCATCACATTCTTTTTCTCCTCTTGTGGTTTCTCTTTTTCCACGGGAAATAGTATAACATAGTGATTCATGGCGAATTTTAAAATATTTACAAAATTCAAACCGGCGGGAGACCAGCCCAAAGCAATTGAAGATTTAGTAGGCGGAATAAAAAAAGGCTTCCGACATCAAACCTTGCTCGGAGTGACTGGTTCGGGAAAAACTTTCACTGCGGCCAATGTTATTGCTGCTATTGGGAAGCCGACCCTGGTAATTGCTCACAACAAGACTTTGGCCGCTCAATTAGCCCAAGAATACCGTGAATTCTTTCCTGATAATGCCGTCCACTACTTTGTTTCCTACTACGATTTCTATCAGCCGGAAGCCTATTTGCCGGTGACAGATACCTATATTGAAAAAGAGGCTCAAATTAACGAGGAAATTGAGCGCCTGCGTCATGCCTCCACGCAGGCGCTCCTAACCCGCCGCGACTGCATCATCGTCGCGTCTGTCTCTTGTATTTACGGCTTGGGCTCGCCAGTAGAATATGAAAAAGTAAATCTCCGCATTCAGAAGGAAATGGTAGCTGATCGCGCCGATCTCATTCGTAAATTTATTCATATTTATTTTGACCGCACTAACGCCGACCTCACCCCGGGTCAATTCCGAGCGCTCGGTAACGCCGTTGAAATCATGCCGGTAAACGAACGGATCATTTATAAAATGGATTTAGTAGAAGGAAAGATAGAAAAGATTTTGAAAATTGATGCCATTACTCGCCGAATCATTGAAGAAGTTGAAGTATTTTTTCTTTTTCCAGCCAAACACTTTGTCACTCCGGAGGATGAGCGAGTACGAGCTATTGAAGATATTAAAAACGAATTAGAAGAACGGCTGGCTCAATTTAAAAAGGAAGGGAAATTACTTGAAGCGGAACGCATCAAGCGGCGAACCAATTATGACTTAGCTCTTATTCGCGAAATTGGCTACTGCAATGGAATTGAGAATTATTCTCGTCATTTCTCTGGCAAAAAGGAAGGGGAGCCACCAGATACTCTACTCTCATATTTTCCACATAATAAAGACGGAAGCGCCGATTTTCTGACCATTATTGATGAATCGCATGTGACCGTTCCCCAGATTGGTGGAATGTATGCCGGAGACGCTTCGCGAAAACAAAATTTGGTTGAACACGGCTTCCGGTTGCCTAGTGCTCGCGACAATCGACCTTTAAGATTTGACGAATTTCAAGAACGAATTGGTCAGACCATCTATACTTCGGCTACGCCGGGTAAATTTGAGATGGAACACAGCGACCCTTCGAGGAACTCAGGGCAAGGCTTAGTAGCGGAGCAGTTAATTCGACCAACGGGACTGGTTGATCCAATGATTGAGGTCAAACCAGTGATAGAAAAACCCTTCGACAAAGCTCAGGGCAGGGGCTACAAAGGTCAGATACAGGATTTTATTGAACAGGCCGAAATTGAAGTGAAAAAAGGCAATCGAGTTATTGCTACCACTTTGACTAAAAAGATGGCAGAAGATCTAAGTGAGTATTTAAAAGAAAAGAAAATCAAAGCCGAATATCTTCACAGCGAGATTCAAACTTTGGATCGCATTCAAATATTGACCGAATTTAGAAAAGGGAAGTTTGACATTATTGTCGGGGTCAATCTTCTGCGAGAAGGACTGGATCTACCGGAAGTGACACTGATCGGCATCTTGGATGCAGACAGGGAAGGATTTCTCCGTTCCGAAACATCATTAATTCAAACAATTGGCCGCGCCGCTCGAAATATTGATGGCCGGGTGATTCTTTACGCAGACCATGTGACTGGATCAATGGAAAAGGCTATGAGCGAGACGAAACGCAGACGCGATCTTCAGATTGCTTACAACACTAAGCATGGCATCACTCCGAAGACCATAATTAAGGCCATCCAAGACATCACCGATCAGATCGAAAGCGAGCACGCCAAGACATTAAAAACCCTCCTTCAATTTGACGAAGCTCGATTCCAAAAAAACCCCAAGAAATTAATTGAAGAGAAACAAAAACAGATGAATAATGCGGTAAAGGTACTAGATTTCGAAACAGCCGCTATTTTGAGAGATGAGATTAAAGAGTTGTTGTTGAAGATGGAGGGAAAGTCTTCAGTTAAAGCTAAAAAGAAGTAGATATATAAAAGAAAACAGGCGGCACCAACTTGATAGTGCTCGCCCGATATTCAGATTAACGTAACGAAAAATCCTGGCAGGCCCAGGGGTGTGGCCCTGTTGAAGGTTTGACCCTTCGTCAGAACTCACGACCACCTGGTCCGAGGGTATTGCTACCCACTGGGTACCGGTTGACCCTTCTCATTTGCCGAATTTTTACATTCGGATATGCCTAGCTGCTAGAGGAACCCGTATTTATCGTGTTTCGCCCCTCTGAGCTTTGAGCCTGAATAAATTCAGACATCGGTGTGAGACTCACCAGCATCTCCTTCGCATCTTTGGTCACTTACGCAACCTAGATCTACAGGATTTGTGTATTGAGGTAACCGCACCTTATGGTACGGTTGAAGCCAGTGTCCTTTCGGACTGCTCCCCTTACCACAGGTGGTGGTGCCGTATTGCCGAAGCTTTACAGCGTCACTCCCAAGTTTTCGTCTTGTCTAAGGACTATTAATGCGTTGCTTTTAAGGGCAACTTCACTAAACGATTTGTCTTTTTTAAGGACTCCTCGCTGACTGGTGAGAAACTTTATCAAATCCAAAATTAGAGTCAAGGGGGATAACTCAACAGAAATTATTTTTTATTTTTTGTCAAATTTTTAGCTTTTCTTTACAATTTCTTCATCTCTAATACAATTACCTCATTCATATAAGTTATATAACGCCATCGGCGGGTTATTTCTGTTTATGAATAAAAGAAAAAATACCAATGGTGCCCATTGGTAAAAGAAATAATGTCTAAATCAAACGAAAAACATAATCATCCTTCCGATCATATCGTGGTAAAAGGGGCCAGAACTCATAATCTGAAGAATATTACCGTTGAGATGCCACGCAACAAGATGATCGCCATTACCGGTATTTCTGGCTCCGGTAAATCATCTCTTGCTTTTGATACTATCTTCGCTGAAGGTCAGCGCCGTTATGTTGAGTCGCTTTCTTCCTATGCTCGCCAATTTCTTCGTCAGATGCAAAAGCCGGATGTAGATGAGATTATTGGTCTTTCTCCCGCCATTTCGATTGATCAGAAATCGCGGTCTAATAATCCGCGTTCAACAGTAGCGACCATTACCGAAATCTATGACTATTTGCGTATTCTATATGCTCGAATTGGTCGGCCGCACTGTTTAGTCTGTGGCCGAGAGATTAAGAAGCTCTCAAAAGAAGAAATTCTTGAAACTATCTTTAGTACTGTCAGCGACCTCGATACTTCCAAGGCGGATAAGAAAATAATGGGTGTGAAATATAATGATTTAAAATTCAGTATCTTCTCGCCGCTGGTTGTCGGCAGGAAAGGAGAGTATTACCAGATGCTTTATGATTTGCTCGGTAAAGGTTACGAAAAAGTCAAGGTAGATGGCCAGATGAAAAGTTTGCGCGACCAGATTATTCTTTCCAAAAATAAAAAGCACGACATCGATGTTTTGGTGGATGAATTTTTCATTTCCGAAATGAATTCTAAAGATAAAAAGTTGCAAGAGAGTTTTCAGGAAAGATTGAATGAGGCGATTGAAAAGGCTCTGGAGGAATCGGAAGGGCTACTTCGTATTACAGCCTTCAATAAAGATCATCTCATCTCCTCAAAATTTATGTGTCCTCATGATGGTTTTTCTTTTCCGGAGATTGAGCCGCGTCTTTTCTCTTTTAATTCTCCATATGGGGCTTGCCCGGAATGTAATGGGTTGGGAACGAGATATTTCTTCAGTAATGAACAATGTGACAAATGTCACGGAGCGCGGCTTCGCGATGAGGCCTTGCATGTATACCTTGGTGAGAAAAAAATAAATATCGTAGACCTCACCAGAATGTCTATAAAGGATTCGCTGAACTTTTTCACCCATCTAAAAATGTCAGCAAAAGAAAAAGAAATTTCTAAAGTGGTGGTGAAGGAAATTCAAGCCCGTCTCAATTTTATGAATGATGTCGGTATTGATTATCTGACGTTGGATAGAAAAGCCAATACTCTGTCGGGAGGTGAGGCACAACGCATCCGCCTCGCCTCACAACTGGGCTCTGGTCTCGTTGGAGCACTATATGTATTGGACGAGCCCACCATTGGCCTTCATCAGCGGGACAATGACCGCCTAATCAAAACTCTTCTCAATTTACGAGATAGTGGCAATACCATCATCGTGGTAGAGCACGATGAAGACACTATTTATTCTGCCGACTATATCGTAGACATTGGTCCTGGCGCTGGCATTCACGGAGGGCACGTTGTTGCCTCCGGATATTTAGATGAGTTGCTAACAGCCAAGACTAATAAAACCGGCTCATTAACTCTGGATTATTTACGAGGCGACATTAAAATTGAAATTCCGGAAAATAGAAGAACTGCGGAAAAAGGAAAGCTCTCAATTCGTGGAGGCAAAATATTTAATATCAAGAATCTTAATATTGATATTCCACTAGGCAAACTCATTATGATTACCGGTGTTTCCGGCTCGGGAAAATCGTCCTTGATGTATGAAATTATTTATGAAAATCTCCGCGCTCGTCTTGAGAGGAAATATCGCTCAGCCAAGACGTTCAATGCGGCAAGTTTTACAGGTACAGAATATGTGGGCCGCGCCATTTTAATTGACCAATCGCCGATAGGTCGGACTCCTCGCTCTAATCCTGCCACATATACCGGTTCCTTTACTCATATTAGAGAAATGTTTGCCACCACTGCGGAGGCGCGAGCTCGGGGCTGGAAGGCCAACCGCTTTTCATTCAATGTGAAGGGAGGCCGTTGCGAAACCTGCCAAGGCAACGGCCTTATCGAAGTAGAAATGCACTTCTTGCCAACCGTTTATGTCACTTGCGATGTCTGCAATGGCAAGCGGTTCATGAAGGAAACATTGGAAGTGAAATATAAAAAGAAAAGTATTTATGATGTTTTGGAAATGACTGTGGAGGAAGCTCTAACTTTTTTTGAGGATATTCCGTCAATTTATGATCGTTTGCATACATTGAATGAAGTGGGGTTGGGATATTTGAAACTTGGTCAATCGGCCACTACTCTTTCAGGAGGTGAAGCACAACGGGTAAAAATTTCAGCCGAGCTCTATCGTCCGCATTTACAGAAAACTGTTTATCTTTTGGATGAGCCAACAATTGGCCTTCATTACGAAGATGTGAAAAAGTTGATCCAGATATTACAGAAACTGGTGGAACGAGGCAACACCGTTATGGTCATTGAGCATAATATGGATATGATCAAAAGCGCGGATTACGTAATTGATATTGGCCCGGAAGGAGGTGATAGAGGTGGAAACTTGGTAGCAAAAGGCACGCCTGAAGAAGTAGCGAATAATGATAAGAGTTACACGGGGGAGTATTTGAGGAAGGTGTTGAAGAAAAAGTAAATGGGTCGTGTCCGCTCGCATGTCAATATCATTAGCACAACTAAAAAAACTACCCGATGAACCAGGGGTCTACTTCTTTAAGAATAGGAAGTCGATTCTTTATATTGGAAAGGCTACCTCGTTGAAAGATCGGGTCAGAAGTTATTTGGGCAAAGATTTAATTCATACTCGCGGTCGATTGATCGTGGACATGATGGAAAAAGCTACCGAAATTGATTTCTGTAAAACTGACTCGGTTCTTGAGGCTTTGATATTGGAAGGAAATCTCATCAGCAAGCATCAACCTTATTACAATACCGACGCCAAGGACGATAAGAGTTTTAATTATGTTGTAATCACCAAAGAGGATTTCCCGCGAGTAATGCTCATTCGTGAGCGCGCCTTTCATAAAAATCCTCAAGCTGCTCTCGGTGACATAAAACCAAAATATATTTTTGGACCATATCCGCATGGTACGCAATTAAAGGACGCTATGAAAATTGTTCGCCGTATTTTCCCGTATCGTGATCAGAGATGTATTCCAGCTTCCGAACAATTAGCGCGAGGAAAAGAGATCCCCAAGCCCTGTTTCAATCACCAAATTGGCCTATGTCCCGGAGTCTGTACCGGTGAGGTAAATAAAAAGGAATATGCTCGCACTGTAAACCATCTGCGGCTATTTTTTGAGGGAAAAAAAGGAAAACTAATCAAACAACTGGAAAAGGAAATGAAGATGTACGCCAAGAGTCAGGAATTTGAAAAAGCTAACGAAGTGAAACGAACGATTTACGCTCTCGGACATATTCAGGACGTATCTTTAATCAAATCCGATTCCAATCTGTCATCCTGGAGTTTCATCCAGGATCCAGGGTTATATAAACATACTCTGGATTCTGGTGTTCACCAGAATGACAGAGGTAGACCATTCAGAATGGAAGCGTACGATGTTGCACACATGGGCGGCAAAAATACCACGGGAGTAATGGTAGTAAGTGAAAATAGGGAAATCAAAAAAGCCGATTACCGAATGTTTAAGATTCGGGGAAACAAAGGAGTGAATGACATTGCCGCTCTTGTCGAAACCTTAGTAAGGAGATTCAATCATCCAGAATGGCGCTATCCGGACGTTATCGTTCTTGACGGCAGTACTGCTCAGCTTAATGTCGCCAGAGAGGTGTTGAACAAACTTGCAGAGGTCAGACCTCTGCAGGAAGATAGCAGAGGTCTGACCTCTGCAAGTCCGATCAAGCTGGTGGCGGTCGTCAAGGACGACCGCCACCGCCCAGAGAGGATAATTGGTGATGAAAAAATAGCCAAAGAATACAAGAAAGAGATTCTGCTTCTAAACAACGAAGCCCATCGATTCACCATCAAATATCATAAAAAATTGCGCCGGAAATCTTTTCTTTGAGAGGACTTGACAGGAATTATACTTTTGCTAATCTGTCTTCTAGACACTTTCCAGGCTGGCGATGTCTGCCGACTCACCAACGAAATTACCCGTGCAAGGTTGCTCTTCGCTCGCCGGGTCTCCGATGAGTGCTGATGAGGATCTGGGATCCTGAAGCCTAGCGGGGACATCTGCCAGTCCTGGTTTTCGATGTTCTGGGGGGAACTAGGGGGTGGCGCGCGAAGCTTTCTGCCAACGCGCTACCCCTGATCTCTCTAGTACGGAGTCGTTCTTTTTATCAGTCAATGTTTTGTCCGCCCGTCTCGCGTTTTCGCGAACGGGCTTTGTTTTTTATGTTAAAATAATTTCATGTCTAAACTAAAAGTCGGCGTTCTTCGCGGTGGGCCATCTTCCGAATACAATGTTTCGTTAAAAACCGGGCAGTCGGTGATGGAGAATTTATCGGAAAAATATCAGCCCATTGACATCTTTATTGACAAAGAGGGAACTTGGCATATTGAGGGCCTTCCTCATGAGCCATATCAAGCTTTTAAAAAAGTAGATTTAATATTTAATGCTATGCACGGTGAATATGGTGAGGACGGCAAAGTCCAACAGATTTTAGATACTCACAACATTCCTTATACCGGCTCAAGATCTCTCGGTTCGGCCATGGCCATGAATAAATTAACGTCTAAGAATATTTTTAGTCAGTACGGTCTTAAAACCCCATCTCATAAAATTTTAAAAATTAAACCTGAAGATGACATTCAAGATCATGCCCTAGAACTTTTTAGAAATTTTCCGGTGCCTTTCATTATTAAGCCGATTAGCACGGGCTCATCCGTTGGCGTCTATCTAGCCAAAGATTTTCCGGCTATTGTGGAAGGATTAAATAAAGCCGCCGCAAATTTCTCGGATCTTCTGATTGAAGAATATATTGCCGGCAGGGAAGCGACGGTCGGAGTCATTGATAATTTCAGAAATCAGCCATTGTATTCATTGCCGGCAATAGAAATTCGCCCACCGAAAAAAAATGTCTTCTTTGATCTGGATGCAAAATATAGCGGTAAGTCACAAGAGATATGTCCTGGGAATTTCAGTCACGCAGAGAAGGAACAATTACAGGAGCTGGCCAAACAGGCCCATCAAGCATTGGGGCTGAGACATTATTCCCGTTCCGATTTTATAGTCACTCCGCGCCGGGGAATCTTTATTTTAGAAACGAACACTTTGCCTGGTCTCACTTCCGAATCTCTTTTTCCTAAAGCCTTAAATGCCGTCGGTTCAAATCTGCCAGATTTTCTAGACCACGTCCTCCAGCTTGCGATGGACGGAAAATAATAAAATAAAAACCGTCTTGTTTAAGGACGGCGTCTAACCCCAAAGCCAAATAATGATTGCTTGGGCAACAAAGAGTGTTGCGATCCAGATCGGCGTTGTAAGATAGAAGCGAGGTAGCTTCTTTGTGGCCGTAATCTGAATGTACTTTGTATGCCAGTTCATCTCTCCTTTGAAAAAACGACGGAGAGCATTTGGAAAATGCCAGTTCAAGAAGAAGTACAAGAAATCCTCTAATACATTTGCTCCCATCCACACGGCAAGCAAATAGATTACAGGCACCACGGTGATTCCTTCAAATGACAGAATCCAACCATGGTGTCGCGCTAAGTGAGCGAAGAGAAAATACTCGACGATGTAGATTGTCGGTAATACTCCTCCAAACATCACTAAATGATAGACGCTGATGTAGGCCTTTTCCATCGACTTTATTATCCACCTAAAGTGAAGCTTCTTGCCCCAAAATGGGCTATAGAATTCTCCACCCCATCCACTCTTGAACCGCTCAAGCCAGATTTCTAAGATGGCCAAAGGGACTGCGACTGCCAGGATGTTGCCAAAGTACATCGACAACAGAACGAAAATATTCAATGTGCACCGCCTTTCTATGACATACTATATCATATAATTATAAGTATGTCTAATAGTGGTGGACCCTACAGGACTCGAACCTGCCACCTCCTCAGTGCAAGTGAGGCGCTCTACCAGATGAGCTAAGGGCCCAATATATGAGTATTTTAGTTAATTCCAGACTAAAAGCAATCATCTTCTGCTATAATCCACCAATTGACCAAAGGCAAAATAATCGGTGTGGATTTAGATGATGTCTTGCTTGATTTTAATGCTGGCATGGCTCTTTACCACAACTCCATTTACGGCACCTCTTTTACCCGCGATCAGATTAAATTTCCTCAACTCGAGTTGGCCTGGGGTTGCACTCGCGAAGAAGCCCACCAAAGGATTGCTGATTTTTATCAGACGGAAGAACATTCTAATGTTTTGCCGGTGAGAGGAGCCGTTGAAGCTACTAGAGAATTGGCTAAAAATCATGAGCTAATAATTGTCACCGCTAAACCGCCCGCTTTAAGGGAAAGAACTTTGAAGTGGTTGGATAAACATTACCCCGGTATTTTCAAGGATATTCATTTTACCAACCAATTTATTAGCAAGGGAACTGAGAAGATAACAAAAGTGGAAGTATGTGATCAGGAGGGAATTGAAATTTTTATTGATGACTTTCCGCACAATGCCATTGAAATTGCCGAAAGTGGTCGGAAAGTTTTTCTACTTGATTGTCCGTGGAATCAAATTGAACTACCCTTCAATATTGTCCGGGTTTATTCCTGGAAAGAGATAGTAGAAAAAATTGGACAAGGTTTATAGTGAGTGATATCGTCTCTTCATGCCCCCTGAAACACAATCGGAAGATATAATATTACTTCCCCCTGCTTTAAAACCAAAAACTAAAACCAGAACTAGGAAAAAAGTGGAAAGCCCCGCCAATTTACCTGTCGGCGAATCTAGCTTGATGATAGTCCCAAAACCCCAATCATTTTTTAGAAAATGGGGGAGTCTGATAGTACTCTCATTGGGCTTAGCTATCATCATTATTGATACCACTATTTTGAATGCTTCTTTTTTAACCACTAATTATAGCTGGCGTTGGGCTTTACGAGTGAATCTTTTTGTGGTCGCCCTACTTCTAGCTGGACCATATTTAATTAAGAGTGTTCGACACAAAGACCAAAGACCCGGATTATCCAAATTAGATGATATTGGCATCATTCTTTCGTCTGTCGGATTACTTTCAATTGTTTTTGCCATTATCGAATCATCCACTTATGGTTGGTGGAGGGCTAAAGAGGTTTTTAGCATTGGCAACCAGACTTTTCCTCTTAGTGGAAATTTTTCTATCGTCTTGCCAGCTTTAATTTATGGAATAATTGTTTTAGCATTATTTTTTTGGTGGGAAAATTATACTGAAAAGAAAAATAATATGCCGTTAGTTTCACTTTCTATATTTCGAAATCGTCAATTTACCACCGGCGCCATCACTACAGCTCTTATGACCATGAGCTTTGCCGGAATACTCTTTTCAGTGCCGATTTTTCTCCAAGCAGTGAGACATCTCGATGCTATTCATACCGGCTTAGCTCTGCTCCCCATGTTTCTTGGTATTTTAATAACAGCCCCTTTGGCCGCTTTTCTTAGTAATCGCATTCCGCCGAAAAAATTAATTCAAGCTGGATTTATCATTAATCTTATTGGGTTATCCGTTCTTTATTTAAGTTTGAATGTTAACGCTACGGTTTGGACTCTGGCTCCCGGCCTTGCCATTTTCGGTCTCGGTATGGGATTTATTTTTTCTCAATTAAACAATCTGACCCTTTCAGCAGTTTCGGTAAGCGAAGCCGGAGAAGCCTCCGGTCTTAGCAACACCCTCCGACAGCTTGGCCAAACTTTGGGGTTCGCAATGATCGGGGCCGTTTTAATTTCCAGTCTGAGTGTCAATTTAATCAAGGGCGTAGACGCCAGTACGACCATAGTGAAAGGCAACCAGGAGGCCTTGGTTTATTCCATTCTTTTTACTATTTGGGCTTTTGTCTTTTCATTCAGTCTGCCTAAGGTCAAACTCATTTCAGATACTGTTTGATTTTAGCCACGTGCTCCTCATATGTTTTTGAACAATGAATGACACGATTTTTATCATGAAAATAAAAAATACAATCGGTGCTTATCGGATTGAAGGCGGCGTCAATAGCAGCCAGACCGGGATTAGAAATAGCTGATGGAGGTAAACCCTCATTTTTGTAGGTGTTGTAGGGTGAGTTGATCTTTTTGTCAGCCGGTAGCACTTGTGGCCACCAGCCGTTAGCGTTAGTTCCTTTGGCATATTGCAAAGTGGCATCCATGTCCAGGCTTATACCCTGGAAAAGACGATTCCATATAATTCCAGAAATTAAATTCATATCGTTCTTACCGGCCGCTTCGCGCTGAATAATAGAAGCGATCTTCACTGCCGTGTCCAGATTAATAATTTTTTTGCCGGAGTTGGTCACTTCTGGTTTAACCTCCTGATTAAACTTATCAATCATTTTTTGACCGACATCCTTGCCTGTAGCATAAGCAGAAACTAAATATGTTTCCGGGAAGTAATAACCCTCCACGTTTACTTCAAAATCTTTCTTATTTTGATCGTTCCAGGCCAGTGCTTTGGCGTAGATATCCACAATTTGCTCTTTGCGTAAACCGGGTTCAATATGGACCGCTCGGAGATATGGGTTGGCCAGATTTTGATAGGCTTCCAAAAAACTCATCCCATTTGAAAGAAGATATCCACCACGAAACATTATCAAAGCTAATAAAAAAAGACCGATCCATGCCAGAGATGCTTTGACCCTCATTGATATATTATATACTATAGGCTCAATACTAATAAATATATGTCTAATAAATTCAGCCAAACACGTAAAAATTTTCCCATCAGCCGTCGCTTAATTCTAAAGAGAACTGCTGAAGCTACCGTTCTTCTAGTAATCTTGCTTTTAGTGATGTATTTCTTTGGCATTTCCACCTTTGAGCTCAACTTTAACCAAACAAGCATTGTGGTGGGCAGTGCTATTTTGTCTGTTATTATTATTGCTCTTTTATATGAAAAGGCCTATTTCTCAACCTATTTTTACGAATTAACCGAAAATTACATCATCATTAAAAAAGATCCAGTAATGCCCCGAGAGATAACAGTTCCTTATGACAGAATCACCTCGGTAACCATTGATCGCGACATTTTTGATTTCTTGCTCGGCCTTTGTGATCTGCATATCAGTACCGAAAATGCCGCTTTTCTCGGAATGGAAGCCCACATTGACGGACTTACCCGCGCCGCGGCCAATGGTCTTCAGGGGGTGCTCCAAACTAAAATGATGGAAACCAAGAAAAATTTGTAAGAAAAAAGAGAGTTTTACGTCTATAATTATGGTTAAAAAAGCGACGAAGCAACAGTTCTTGGAAGCATATAATCAATATGGAGATGCAATCTTCCGATATTGTTTTTATAAGACTTCCAATCGGGAAAAAGCTTTGGATCTGATGCAGGATACCTTTGTTAAAACTTGGGAATATATTGTCGCTGGCAAAAAGATTGATAATCTTAAGGCCTTTTTGTACAAGAGTGCCACCAATTTAATCATTGATTGGTTCCGTAAGAAGAAGATGTTGTCGCTGGATGAGCTCTCGGAATCCGGTTTTGACCCTAGTTTTGATCGAACCGACAGAATGATTAATCAACTAGATGGAGAGATTGCCCTAGAAGCAGTTAATTTAATTGAACCAATTTATCGCGACGTTATTGTCATGAGATATGTAGAAGAATTATCCATTAAGGAAATCGCTGATATTCTGGAAGAAAAAGAAAATAATATCTCTGTTCGCCTCAATCGAGGGATGAAAAAATTACGTCAAGTTTTAAATGAACATGAACAACCAATTTGATCAATATTTAAAAAGAACCAGAGGAGTCAAAATGACTCCTGAGGAAAAAGAGAAAACCTTCAACGAACTGAAGGCTCGGGTTCTTGTTACGCCCGAAGGCACCCCATCCTTTCTTCAATCTCATTTCTCTGGTTACTCATTTCAATTTAGTGGTCAAAAAGTGGCTGTTTTTGTAGTTCTGGCCATTCTCATTTTGACTACCAGTACTTCATTTGCTGCTGGAGGAGCTCTGCCCGGGGACTTTCTCTACCCGGTTAAAATAAATGTCAATGAAAAAGTGGAGGGTTATATTGCCGAGAAACAAGGAGCCAAACAAGCCTTTGAAGTTAAGGTTGCCTTGAATCGCTTGAAAGAAGCGGAACAATTACAAACCGAAGGTAGATTAGATGAGAAATCAAAAGAAATCATCACAACTAATTTCGAGCAACATGCCGCCAACGTCCAATTTGAAGAAGGGCTTACCACTTCAGTAGTAGCTACCAGTTCATTAAAAACTCGTTTTCAAGCCGCCCTTGAAAACCATCGAGATGTTCTGAAACAATTATCTAATTTATCAAAAAAGAGCGACAAACCGGCTCTCTCATCTTTGATTATGGTTGTTGATAATGAATTGAAAGTCGGATCATCTACTGTCACAACTGCGGCAGAAGGCGAGATCAAGGTGGAGTCGGTGAAGGGAATAGATGAGAAACTCAATTTTGACGGCGGGCACTAATTTATTTCAGTTATCTATGTTTGATATAATCATTTCATGCCCGTTTGTTTCGTTATCTTTGGCATTACCGGCGATTTGTCTCAGACTAAACTGATTCCTTCTATTTTTAATCTTTATCGAAAAGGAGCCTTACCGAAGAATTTCAAAGTGGTCGGTTACTCTAGGCGAGATATTTCTCCTCAAGATTTCAACACCTACATTCAAAAGATTGTCGGTAAGAATGATAAGAAATTCCTGAAGCATTTTATTTATGTCCAGGGGCAATTTAATCGGGCGGCCAACTATGGCAAACTGTCGGCCGCCCTATCCAAAATCGATGAGAGTGAATTTAAAGAATGTAGCAATAAATTATTCTATCTTGCGGTACCACCGAAGTGGTATGGTCTCATATCAAAACATTTATCCGCTTCAGGATTAACCATTCCTTGTGGCGGCAAATTAGGTTGGACTAGAATTTTAGTAGAGAAACCTTTCGGTCATGATATCACTACCGCCCGAAAACTTAATTTGGAGTTGGCCAAACTTTTTAGAGAGGAGCAGATTTTTCGCATTGATCACTATCTGGGGAAAGAGGCTTATCGGAAAATTTTGGATTTTCGTTTTGTCAGTGGAAAATTGGAGAGATTTTGGAATCATAAATATATTGAACGAGTAGAGATAGATCTCTTGGAAAAAAAAGGAGTGGGTCGTCGCGCTGCTTTCTATGATCAGGTCGGAGCTCTAAGAGATGTCGGTCAGAATCATATGCTTCAGATGTTGGCCTTGGTGGCCATGAAGCGGCCGAGAAGTTTTAAGGCGGAAGATATTCGAAAGGAACGAGCCGGAATTTTAGAAAATATTGAGATCTTTAATCAGTCGGAACTTAAAAAAAATGTTCATCGAGGGCAATATCAAGGTTATAGAGAAGAAAAAGGAGTAGCTAGAAATTCACAGACAGAAACTTTTTTTGATTTAAACTTAAAGCTTCGGGACAAAAACTGGCGGGGTGTATCATTCAGATTACGAAGTGGCAAGGCTCTAAAAGAGAATAAGGTAGAAATCAGAATCTATTTTAAAGAAGGTCTTAAAAATATTAACTTTAATTACAGTCATCAAGACAAGAGAAATTCTGCTGATGCATATGAGAACGTCTTAATGGATTGTGTCTCGGGGGATCAGACTATTTTTACCAGCACCAAGGAGGTGGAGGCGGCTTGGAAATTCATTACTCCGATTTTAAAAAAATGGAAAAAACTACCCCTTATTATATATACACAAGGCACATTAAATGATAAATTAGTGACATGAAGATTTATATTTTACAAGGTAACCCTGATAATGAGACCATCTGCGGTTCTTTTGCCGATCATTATGAAAAAGGGGCTAAGGAAGCAGGGCATGAAGTGAGACGCGCTAACATTGGAGAACTTAAATTTGACCCTATCCTTCATAAAGGATACAAAGCCATTCAAACACTTGAGCCGGATCTATTGAAGGTTCAGGAAGATATGAAATGGGCTGATCATATTGTCCTCTTTTATCCAATGTGGTGGTCATCAATGCCAGCTATTCTTAAGGGCATGTTTGACCGGATGTTTTTACCTGGCTTCGCCTATCATTTTCGTGAACATGATATGGGCTGGCACGGCCTCCTTCACGGCCGATCGGCGCACGTCTTCATCACTATGGATTCATGGCCGATCCTTCAGCGCATTCTTTTCGGCGATTCCACTAACGAGATCGGCCGTGCCATCCTAAAATTCTCCGGTATTCATCCGGTTAAAATTAAAAAAATAGGCCCAATCAAGGGTATGTCTACCGAGCATCTTAATAAGTGGAACGACGAGATGTATTTATTTGGGAAGAAAGGGAAGTAGCTTTCTTTAATCAAAAATCTTGATTAGATACTTATCAAGCTCACGTTGGTCAAGGTCATAAAAATATTTATTTTCATCTTGAAGGTCGCTAGCCAAAGTCCGGCCGACAAAACGCCAATGCCACGGTTCGTATTTATAGTATGCATTTCCGGCAGGATAGGAGAGTATGAATCCAAAACGGTAAGCATTATCGAGCAACCATTGATATGCGGTGGTTGTTTTAAAACCATCGGTAGCACCAGGGTAGGCCGGCGTTCCAAAATCAAGGGCCGTTCCCATCTGATGTTCTGAATAACCTTGATCAGCCGAAAATTGATTGGAGGTTCCGGCCCCGTAAGTAACAACATAGGTTGATTTCAAAGATTTCTGATCCTGGAAAGATCTATAGGCAGAAACTACTCGAAGTGGAATGTCATCGTCGCTTGCTGCTTGAAGCATGTCATCAAGAAAAGGTTGTACTTGGGTTAGAATCTTAAGCGGATGTAGTGGGTTGGCAAGATATTGAGTATCTATATCTGAAAGGGAAGGGGGAACGTAATTTTCATTCAAAAAATAGATTTTAGAATATTTTTTTAAGAGTTCAGGATCAATAGTGGTAAGTTTCGTTAGAGTATCAATTTTTTTCTCATCTTTCGTTTGTGCTCTTTCCAGATCCAGCTTTGCTTTTTGGGTATCGCTAAGTACGCCGTTGAGACTAGTGTTTTCTCCTAATACTTCCGCATATTTGGCATTTAAATCACTCATGGCCACCGTGCTTGAGGCTAGAGAACCTTTTGCATCTTTCAATTGAGAAGAGAGGAAGAAAATCTCAAAAATACTAAAAATTACCCCGCCCACCACGAGGGTAATAACCGTGGTCAGCAAAAGGCTCTTGGGTGACGGTTTAGCCAGTAATTTGTTTTTCACGATTTTGCCATTATAACAGAAGTAACTCCTTCAAATACAGAGTTCGAGTCCCAGACCCCCAACCAACACATTACACACCGAGTGATCGAGACTCTCAAGTCTGATAAAATAATCCCATGCTCCACCACGTCTACATCCTCCAATGCGCCGACAAGACATTATATGTCGGCGCAACTAATGATCTCGAAAAGCGACTGCATCAACACAATAATTTGAAAGGAGGGGCTCATTACACCAAGATCCGCAGGCCGGTAAAGCTTTTGTATTCCGAAAAATTTAGGACTTTAAAAAGAGCTCGCGCCAGAGAGGTCTCTATCAAACATCTAAAAAGGGAAGAGAAATTAGAGTTAGTTAGAGGCAAGTAAGATAAAATATTTATGAAGACCACATTTGCATTTTAGGAAAGGGTATTTAGAATGGAAAGATGAAAAAGTTTTATTTCCCAATTCCAATAGAAGAGATTGCTACCAAGACCTATGTTGATCGGGAAGTAAATGCTAGTATACAACATGCAATGGGCATAATACAAGAATATTTTGATGATCAGTTTCGAGCCGTAAAAGATAACTTTGCTTTTCAAAATGAGAGAATGGAGCGATTTGAATTGGAAACCGGCCGAAGATTTAAATTTGTTCAGAATAGACTAGACGACATAGCGATTGAAGCAGGTAATTTTCAGACAGAGACCAGAACTAATTTTCAACTGGTTCTTAGTGAGGTCAGAGAATTAAAAGAAAAAATCTTCTGAATTTGTATAAAAAATGAAGATCCTTGGATCAGTTTATGAATATTAAAGACAAAATAATTATTGTAACCGGGGCTTCCATGGGAATTGGAGAAGCGACGGCTAGAGAGCTAAGTAAAAGAGGGGCAAAAGTGGTTCTGGCCGCTCGATCGCTCGACAGACTTAGCAATCTGGAAAAGGAATTGCCGGGAAGTTTTGCCATTTTGACCGATATGACAGATGGAGAATCCATTAAGAAAATGGTTAGAGAAACCATTCAAAAATTTGGCAGAATTGATTGTTTGGTAAATAACGCCGGAAGAGGAATTTATGGAGCCGTTGAAAATGTCAGCATTGAAGAATATAAAAAGATTTTTGATCTAAATGTTATTGGGGTACTGATTGCCATGCAGGAAGTAATACCTATTATGAGAAAGCAAGGAGGAGGAACGATTGTGAACACTAGTTCTATGGTATCAAAAAATTATTTTCCATTTCTTGGAGCTTATGCTTCAACAAAATATGCACTTAATGCCATCAGTTTGACCGCCCGGAAGGAGCTGGAAAAAGACAATATCGTAGTTAGTATAATGCTTCCATCTCTTACTGAAACCGATTTTGGAAAACATTCTGTTAAATCTGATAAAGTGGCCAGCACTATGGAAGGGCGAAATCGTGACGGGATGCCTAAAGCGGATTCTGCGGCTTATATTGCCGAGCGCATCATTCTTGCTATTGAGAGCGGAAAAGCAGAAATACTTGCTCACGATGTATAGATGGTTCAAGTGATTCACAAACTTAAAACAGATATTTTTTTTAGGCACTATGCCGTTTACTTTACGGGCTCAATGGTTGTGTCTGTTTTAAATTATCTATATTACCCGGTATTAGGGCGACTGCTCTCTCCTTCCGATTTTGGAGACATTCAGGTCTTTATTTCTCTTATTACTCAAACAGGAATTATTTTAGGTGCCTTTTCGATCGTGGCTGTCAATATTACCGCCAATGTAGATGATATCCATGAACGCAATGCTATTTTGGCCGAACTTCAGAAGATTTGTTTCTATATAATCGGCGCTGTAGTTATTATATTGCTTTTATTTCTCTCGAAGCTCGAGACCTTTTTCAAGCTCGATACCATTTATCCCATTATCGGCCTACTAGCTACTCTTTTTCTTAGCGCCAGCGCTACATTTCGCAGTGCTTTTCTGCAAGGCAAAGGCAGATTTATTGAATTATCTCTAAGCGGGATTATTTCTTCGGCCGGACGGTTGATATTTGCCGTGATCTTAATCCTTTTGGGTATTGGCTCATTGGGAGCTATTGGTGGCATAATTGCGGCCCAGATTGTGGTCATATATTTCCTATTCAGTCGCACTAAGGAAACTTTAGACTTGAACACTCGTTCGAATGTGCACGTTCTCCAAAAGGGGATGATTAAAAAAGAATTGATATACGGTGTCCTGGTCCTATTTGCATCCGGGCTGGTGGCATTTATGTATACTTCCGACATTCTGATTGTAAAACATTTATTCAATCCTCATGATGCCGGTTTGTATAGTGGCATATCGGCAATCGCTAAGATCATCTTTTTCATCACCGGTCCGACATTGGGTGTCCTTCTCTCGACAGTGAAGCTGAATAACACGCCGAAGGCGAATTCTCTTGTTCTGATAAAATCTCTTGGTTTAACAATTGTTCTGGGAGGGGCAGTTCTATTGGTTTTTTATCTTTTCAGTGGTATAACTGTTAATATACTTTTGGGTGGGGAATACTCACGTTTCGCCTATATGCTTCCCAAGGTTGGGGTTGTGATGTTACTGTCGGCACTTTTGAATGTTTTTGTTTATTATTTCTTGGCTTTACGCAGATTTATTCTTATTGGAGTATCTCTTGTAGGAGTCCTGTGTATCGCACTTTTATTTCTACTGAAACATGACAGTATTGATTCTATCTTAAATAGCCTGATCGGGAGCCTTGCTGTCCTTGTCGGAATATTCCTAATCATTTATGTCAAAAATTATTTCAATCGTTATACCAGTCTTCAATGAAGAAAAGCACATTTCTCTATTTGTAGGGACTATTGGAGAAATATGGCAAGCCCTCCGAGGCAAGTATGAGTATGAGATTCTTTTTATTAATGATGGAAGCTTGGATGAGACGGGAGATGTAATAAAAAATCTGGCCAAAGAGAACCCTTCTATTAAATATATTCAGTTTTCTCGTAATTTTGGTAAAGAAATTGCTACCAGTGCCGGACTCCAATATGCGCAGGGTGAAGCGGCAATTATCGTAGACGGCGATTTACAACATCCTTTAGAATATATTCCGGAATTCATAAAAAAATGGGAAGAAGGAGCAGAAGTGGTGATTGGGGTAAGGAAGGAAATAGACGGAGTAGGAATATTTAATCGGTTTAGCTCTTGGGTTTTTTATAAAATAATGTCACGAATTGGGCACACTGAAATTGTCCCTCAATCAACTGATTTTCGTTTATTGGACAGAAAGGTTATCAATGAATTTAATCGTTTTACCGAGAGAAATCGCATTTCCAGAGGGCTAATTGATTGGCTCGGGTTTAAAAGAGATTTTGTCTATTTTAATGCCTCAAAAAGGACATACGGAAAGGGGACTTATAGCACTTCAAAGAAAATTAATTTAGCTATGTCCGCCTTCGTAAATCATAGTCTCTTTCCTCTAAAATTGGCCGGCTATCTTGGGATTTTAATTACCACAGTGGCGGGATTATTAGGAGTGTTTATTTTAATTGATCAATATATTTTAAATGATCCTCTAAGCCTTGCTTTCAGTGGCACGGCACAGCTCGCCACCCTGATTTTATTTCTTATTGGTATTGTTCTCTCATGTCTTGGCCTAATAGCTCTCTACATCGCCTCAATCCACGGAGAAGTGGTAAATAGACCCTTATATATAATTAGGGAGAAGATAAATATTTACTCATAGTACTGAGTAACTATTAAAATAGGAGTTTTTTAAAAAATGTGATATAATTTGTATATGAAAAATCATTGGTCAGTCAATACAACAGAACTAGAAAAAGACCCCGAGGGTTTTATCATCTGGAAACTTGAGCAGTGGATTAATTGGGGTATTGGTACTTCTCCCATAAAAAAAGCCGATCTTATCAAATATTGGGATAAGCTTGATATAGATGAGTGGAAGCGCAAAGCCCTTTCACTTGCCCTGTTTTAATCCGCATATTTCGTGTCATCAATCCTTTCAAAAAATCAAAAAATCATTCTTTCGCTTTTGAGCAAAGATAAATTAATTGTTGGTTCGTTCTATCTCACTGGTGGTACCGCCCTAGCGGAGTTCTATCTTGAACACCGCCTTTCGGAAGATCTTGATTTTTTCTCCGAACAAGAATTTGACCCTCTGTTTATTACTTCAACATTCAAGAAACTTCAAAAAGAAGCCGGTATCGTTAAGATCAACTATGAACAAAGCTTCAGCCGCAATCTTTTTTTTCTGGAGCTGAATGGTGAGACGATAAAAACTGAATTTACTTATTTTCCATTCACCCGGATCGAATCAAAAAAACGATACGGTGATTTGTATATAGACAGTTTGATTGACATTGCTGTCAACAAAATTTTTACTATATATCAAAAACCTCGCTCAAGAGATTTTATCGATCTGTATTGTATCCTGATGCGGGAAAAATCATGGCAAATCGACGATCTTATAAAAATGGCCCAGGTAAAATTTGGCACATATATCGACGCTCTCCAATTGAGCAGTCAGTTTGTAAAGGTTGAGATATTGAAGGACTATCCGAATATGCTACAAAAGATTGATGATAAGAAGTGGCAGGTTTTTTTCATGAAGGAAGCCAAACGGCTTGTAGAATCAAAGCTCGAAGAATAATAATTGACATTCGTCTAATATTCGTCTAATATTAGACTATGTTTAAACCGCGATATACAATAAGCTCGAAACTACTCCAAAATATAAAACACATAGCCGTCCTCATCGAGGAGCTTAATAATAAGAAATTTCCAACAATCGTCACCCTTGAAATGGAAAGAAATGCTCGTGCGTTATCATCATATTCGTCTACCAGCATCGAAGGCAATCCATTGCCACTTACTGAAGTAAAAAAACTTTTAAAACACTCTCCCAAACACATTCGTGATACTGAGAGAGAAGTACTTAATTACAATAAAGCTCTTGAACATTTAAATAAAAATATTAAATCAGGAAAATTTGAGATTAGCCTACCGCTTGTTCTTTTAATTCAAAAAATGGTAACCAATGGTCTTATTGGAAAAAATCGTTCAGGTAAAATAAGAACCGAACCAGTCTTTGTTAATGATCCTCGAGAGAGAAAAACAGTTTATCTCTCTCCGGATGCACATGAAGTAAAAGTTTTGGTTCAAGAGCTTTTGAATTTTGTAATTAAGAATAAGGATATACTCGACCCTCTTATTGTTGCCGGAATATTTCATAAGCAATTCGTCATCGTTCACCCCTTTATTGACGGCAATGGCAGGACAACACGCCTCATTTCCAAAGCGATTCTTGCCAGATTAGGAATCGACACCTTTAATCTCTTCAGTTTTGAGAATTATTATAATAAAAATGTTACAACTTATTTCCAAAAGGTTGGCCTGTATGGAAACTATTACGAGCTTAAAGATAAAGTTGATTTCACTGAATGGCTCGAATATTTTACTGACGGGATCGTAGACGAGCTTCTCCGGGTGAAAAAGGAATTGGAGAAAGCTTCTCTTGGACTCCTGCCTCCAATGCGACCGGAACATAAAGTACTGATCAAATATGTTGAGGAAAACGGATCGATAAATGACAAGGAATATTCAAAATTTTCCGAAAGGGCAAAGTCAACGCGCTCCCTCGATTTTAAACAATTGGTCGAACAAAATATTCTGGAGCGATTTGGTAAAAGCAAGAATACGTTTTATCGTTTAAAGAAAGATTAATGAAAATCCTTTGGTTTACATGGAAAGATAGGAAAAATCCTCTGTCGGGGGGCGCCGAAGTGATCAACGAAGAGCTGGCAAAAAGATTGGTCAAAGAGGGCCATGAAGTCATTTTTTTGGTCCGAGGATTTGAGGGGGGACAGAAGGAAGAGGTGATAGATGGATACAAAATAGTAAGGGTTGGAGGGCAATTCACGCTATATTGGCGGGCATATAAATATTATAAAAAAAATCTACAGGGATGGGCGGATCTGGTGATTGAAGAAATAAATACCATTCCATTCTTCACTCATTCATATATAAAGAACACAAAAATTGTATATTTGTTTCCTCAGCTTGCCCGGGAGATCTGGTTTTACCAAATGTCTTTCCCCCTCAATATAATCGGCTATTTCCTTGAGCCGATGTATCTATGGATAATGGCCAGAAACAATTTTCTGGTTCTTGCCATATCGGAAAGCACCAGGATCGATTTGATCAGATACGGATTCAAAAAAGAAAAGATAGAAGTTTTTCCAATGGGGATAGAGATTGAATCCATTTTAAATTTAGACATTCAAAAATATGAAAATCCAACAGTCTTATCGCTTGGAGCTATACGAGAGATGAAAAGGCCGGATCATCAAATTAAAGCATTTGAATTGGCAAAAAAACATATTCCA
>JADGRH010000004.1 GCA_017881075.1 Minisyncoccota bacterium
GAAGCTATAGTCCATGCACACGGTAACGTGTTGATAACATGCGTGAGACAGGTTGGTCTCCTATCTACTGTAGGCGTTGATTCTTGAGAAGATTTGTTCCTAGTACGAGAGGACCGGAATGAACTGACCTCTGGTGTGTCTGCTGTCCTGCCAAGGGCATCGCAGAGTAGCTAAGTCGGGAATGGATAAACTCTGAAAGCATCTAAGAGTGAAGCCAACTTCAAGATTAGGAATCGTTGAGACTCCGGAGAGATTATCCGGTTGATAGGCTCTAGGTGTAAGGGCAGTAATGTCTTAAGCCGAGGAGTACTAATAAGTCGATCCCATTAGGAAATTTGAAAATCAAATCATTTGTTTGTTATTTTACTTATTGAATATCAAGTTTTGTGTGTTGGTGATTTGACGCGGTGGTCACACCTGTTCTCATTCCGAACACAGAAGTTAAGCGCCGTAGTACCGATGATAGTCCCTCTGGGGCGAAAGTAGGTAGTCGCCGACACAGAGAACTTGATATAAAAAGCCGGCCCGCGAAAGCGGGCCGGCTTTGCTATAATATATCCATGTCATCCTGGGGCCATCGCCAGCAAACTAAATATATTTTAACAGCCGTTATTATTGTCGCCGTGTTACTAATAGTAGCCGTCTATTTCGGTTTTTTCAATAATAAACCGACCTGTTTTGACGGTAAGTTGAACGGTGACGAGACGGGCGTCGATTGCGGCGGGTCCTGCCTCAAGATCTGCGAGGCCGATCAGTTAAATCCGATCGTTCTATATACTCGGATTTTTCAAGTAAACAACCAGCCGAGCGATGGCATTTATAGTCTCTTGGCTGTCATTGAAGACCCAAACGTTTCTCTCTATGCTCAAAACGTTCCCTATATCTTCAAAATCTACGACAAGGATAATGTGGTCATTGGTGAGAGAAAAGGAGAAGTGTTCATTCCGCCGAATAAAATATTCCCTATCTTTGAGGGAACCTTCAAGACCGGGACGCGCGTTCCGGCCAGGATGACCTTTCAGTTCAGCGATTCTCCGGTCTGGCGCAAGGCAGTATTATCCGAGCCGGCTTTAAATGTTCTTAATGAAAATGTCACGGTGGCCAGTAGCTCGGCCCGTCTGGAGGCTCTTTTGGAAAATCCTTACCCTTACGACCTTAGTAATATAGAAGTGGTAGCTCTTCTCTATGATGAGAACGATAATGTCTTTGCCGCCTCAAAGACGGTCGTGGATAGTTTGCCGAGAAGAGTAAAAGCGCCTCTTATCTTTACCTGGCCGGTGCCTTTCACCGCTAGCACCAGCAAGATCGATATCATTCCGAACACTCCGTATGAGGATTTTATTCCCGGTAAGGCCAAATAGATGAATCGTCTTCGCACCGACTGGCCGCTGTTTTTTTCGGTCCTGCCAATTCTCTTCGCGGGGTTGGTGACCATGAATTCATTTATTGGTCAGAATCAATTTTTTTTGAAGCAATTGATCTGGATTGTGGTCTCTCTAATAGTTTTTTTTGTTTTCAGTTTCATTGATTTTCGGTTTCTGCGTCGAACGGAAGTGATGGTGGGGTTATTTCTTTTTTCCTGTTTGTTGCTGCTGTTACTTTTTATTCTGGGGCATGTCGCTAATGGAGCCAAAAGCTGGTTCAATTTCGGTGGTTTCTCTTTTCAGCCGGCTGACCCGGTCAAGATAATTCTCATCCTCATTCTGGCTAAATATTTCTCCCGGCGGCATGTCGAGATTGCTTACATCAAACATATTCTGATTTCCGGTCTGTATGCTTTCATTATTTTTATTCTGATACTGATTCAGCCCGACTTTGGTTCTGCCATCATTATTTTCTTGATCTGGCTGGGGATGGTAATGATTTCTGGCATCTCTAAAAAACACCTATTAGGGGTATTTTTGATCGGAGCGGTGATATTTTTTGGATTATGGAACTTTGCATTCAAGCCCTATCAAAAAGATAGAATTTTGAATTTTGTTCACCCGGTCACAAATATTTCCACTTCCGGCTACAATGCCTATCAGTCAACTATCACAGTAGGATCGGGTCAAGTTTTAGGAAAGGGGATTGGCTATGGTACTCAATCCCGGCTTAACTTCCTGCCCGAATATCAGACCGACTTTATTTTTGCCGCTTACGCCGAAGAGTGGGGATTTATCGGTGTCATTATTTTATTTTTGCTTTACGGCATACTTATCTGGCGCGTTCTTCATAATGCAACAAAAGGAGCCAGTAATTTTGAAATTCTTTTCGGCATGGGGCTAGCAATTTATTTTATGAGCCATTTCATAGTCAATGTTGGTATGAATATGGGATTACTTCCTGTCACTGGCGTCACCTTGCCATTCATGAGCTACGGCGGCTCACACCTTCTTGCCGAATTCATGGGCCTCGGCATCCTCATGGGCATGCGCCGCTATGCCCGCGCCACCCATCGTGATGTCATCAAGAATGAGTTTTTAGGCATATAATTATCGAAGTCTGACTTCGATAATTTCTTAATATACCTCGTAAGTTAGCCATTTATTGACCATTGACTTTGATAATGAAAAGTGGTATAATACAGGTAAATTAAGATCTTTGAATGTTGGTTGGGGGTTTTAAGAAGCAAAATATTTTGTTTTCTAAAACCTCCAACTAACTCATGGTGAGAAGGTTTGAGGTTAGAAAGAAAACAATGAAACTTTTTATTGTTGGAGTGTCGGTTCTTCTGGTCTTTGTCGGTGGAAACAAGCTGGGACAATTGGGAGAAAGAGAACAATGGCAAAAAGCGGTCTCTGAATTACGATATTCCGTGAGTGCTCCTGAGCAACGGATGCCTGCTTACAAAACGGTACGCACGCCGGCTGAGCTCGCGATGGCGATCGAGCAGCTCCCGAAAAAGCCGTAACGGGACATTAGTTCCCAATAACTTAGCCCGCGCCTTCGCAAGAAGGACGCGGGCGGTTTTTTTATTCAATTTAATTTATTACCATATTGTACGTTTGTTCGGCCCTCTGCCAAAAACTCTTCGTTGCGTCTGACGCAAGTCGAGTTTTTGGTCTGCGGGCACTCTGCCACCCTTCAGCCTGGCACGAGAGAGAATTAAATTGAAGCGCAACCAAAACCCTTTTTCTGAGACTGCGCAGGAGATTAGAAAATAAAGAGTCAAAAAGCTTCAAAACGCAGGAGACTGTTTGAGCAAAGCGAGTTCGACGGAGTAGGAGCTTTTTGGCTCTATTATTTTCTTGATCGACGAGCCGGAGCAAATTTTCAGCAGAAAATTATGCGTGCTCAGAAAAGGGGTTTTGGTGGAGCGTACCAACTAAAGGATACGGGCCACACCAGACCATTGAGTTAATCGAAATAAAGTTTCTCCGTTTCCTCTACCATTCTCCCCAAACCGAAATCTTTCGCTACTTTCTCCTGCAGATTTTTGCCGAAACTGATCATTTCATCTGGGTGATTATTCAAATAGATCAGAGCATTTTTAATTTCATTGGGCCGGCGCGGTGTGACCAAAAGTCCGCTTTTTAGATTTTCTATGATCTCTGGAATGCCACCGACGCGGGAAGCAATCACAGGGAGGTCGGCGGAGCCGGCCTCCAAAACGACATAGCCCAACGCTTCGGATAGGGAAGGGAGCAAAAATATATCAAAGCCTTTTAAATAAGTAGCCGCCTCATCTATGTGGCCAAAAAGAAAAACTTTCTTTTCCAGATTTTTCTCTCTGATCAGTTGTTGCAAATTTTCTCTCTCTTCGCCTTCGCCGATAATGGCACAAATGAAATTAAAATCATTAATATTCGACAAAGCTTCAATGAGATATCTTTGGCCTTTGATTGGATGAAGTTCTCCAATATTGCCTAAAACCAAAGTTTTGGTAGGTAGTTTGTCACCAAAGAGAAGCTCTCGGGCTTCCTCTGTGCTTTTCAGATCAATCTTAATTCCATGATGAATGATTTCAATTTTGGAACTAACAAAAGGCCATCTCCTAACCTGATAGGCAATATTATTTGAGACAGCAATTACTTTATGATTGAGAAGTAGTGTTAGCCAGTGGAAAAATTTTATCACTGATTTCGCGAAAGTATTCCTATCCTCATTGAATGCCCATCCATGAGCGGTAAAAATGATCTTATGAATTCCCGCAAGACGCGCCGCCACACCACCAAGTCCGCCTATCTTGGAGCTGTTAAGATGCACGATGTCTGGTCTTTCTAATTTAAATAAAGAGATTAGCTTTAAAAGCGTTCCTAGATCATTGGCAATGTTTATATCTCGTCCTGTTCGATCAAGTGAGATGGTGCGGATGGCTACTGCTTCCAATTTAGATTTTAATGGTCCGTTTCCACCCAAAGCTACCGCTACGGTAAACTTATTTTTGTCTAAATTAGTGGCTAGGTCGTAAACATAACGCTGGGCGCCACCCCAGACAGATTTAGTAATGACTAGGAGGATTTTCTTCTTCGGTTCCATATGAGTTGTTTGCTACGGCCTTTAATTGTATCATATTGGGCAATGAGAATTTTTAACCGAAATGAAGCCTTTCTTCTCTTTTTCGGCGATATTATGGCATTTCTCCTTTCTCTCTGGATCACTCTCCTTCTGCGTTATGTGGCGGTCCCTTCTTTCTCCCTTTTTCGTCAGCATCTCACTCCTTTTGCTGTCTTATTTTTTGTTTGGGTAATTATCTTTTTCATTTCCGGTCTTTACGAAAAACACACTGTTATTTTAAAGAGCAGACTACCAAACATCATTCTTAATGCCCAAGTCACAAATAGTCTTATTGCTGTTCTCTTCTTTTACTTCATTCCTTATTTTGGTATCACTCCAAAAATAACTCTTTTTATTTATTTAATAATCTCATTTTGTCTGATCTTATTTTGGCGAATTAAAATCGTTTCTCTTGTAGGTTTCCGCAAACGTGAGCCGGCCATGCTTATCGGTAGTGGCCCCGAAGTGAATGAATTGATAGAGGAAGTAAACAATAACAATCGTTACAATCTTTATTTTGTTTCATTCATCAATCTTGATAAGGCTAATGTAGTTGATTTTCAGACCGACATTCTAGATAGAATCTATACGGATAATATCTCTGTCGTAGTCATAGATCTTCGAAATAGGAAAATAGAGCCTATTTTACCGCATCTTTACAATCTCATCTTCTCTCATATTCGATTCATGGATAAATACAAGGTCTACGAGGATATCTTTGATCGAGTGCCTTTTTCTCTCCTTCAGTATAACTGGTTCTTAGAGAATATTTCTACTTCTTCCAAGTTGGTATATGACACATTTAAACGCCTTATCGACATAATTCTTTCCTTTGTGGGTGGAATTGTTTCGCTGGCCTTCTATCCTTTTGTATGGGCCGCCATCAAGATGGATGATGGTGGCCCGGTCTTTATTTCCCAAGAGCGGATTGGTCAGGGTGGTCGTAAAATAAACATGATTAAATTTCGAAGTATGAAATCAAACGACAAGGGGGTATGGATAGTGGAAAAGGACGAGAGAGTAACGAAAGTTGGACGATTTCTACGAAAGACCAGAATAGACGAACTACCCCAACTTTGGAATGTTCTTCGCGGCGACGTTTCCCTCATTGGTCCGCGTCCGGATATTTATGATATCGGCATTAAACTTTCGCAAGAAATTCCTTACTACACTATTAGAAGTGTCATTAAACCCGGGCTTTCTGGTTGGGCCCAGATCAAAATGGATCTGGCTCCCGTAACCGTGGAGGATACGAAGACTAGGTTGGTCTACGATCTCTATTATGTTAAGAATCGTTCGGTTTTTCTCGATCTTAAAATTATTTTAAAGACCATTAAATTCTTAGCTTCTCGTTCGGGAGTTTGATTTTGCTATACTAGAATCTATGGAAAAATCTTTAACCATTTTCATTACCGGTGGCGCTGGCTATGTTGGAGCGATGCTGGCCGACCAATTCAGCGAACGCGCTGATGTCAAAGAGATCATTCTCTTAGATAAAGAACCGTTTCCTGAATTTTTAAAAGGTAGACCGAAGATTACTTACATAGAAACCAATATGTTCAATGATGATTGGCAAGACAAAGTGCGGACCAAAAATCCAGATGTCGTCATCCATACCGCCTGGAGCATTCGAGAAATGTATGGAGACCATGCTACTCAATGGAAATGGAATGTGGAAGGATCAGATAAAGTTTTTGATTTTGCTTTCGCAACTCCTTCGGTCAAAAAACTAATTCATTTTTCAACCGTTGCTTCCTACGGCGCTTTTAAAACAAATAAGACCGACTATCGATTTACCGAAAAAGATCCTTTTCGAAAAACAGACTATCTTTATGCCGAGGAGAAAAGGATAACGGAGGAACATCTGGAAAAGAAATATGAAGAGGCAAAGAAGCGCGGGCCGGCCTCGGCTAGCTCGAGTCTAGCCGGGCAGGTGCCGCAGGTCTGTGTTCTCCGACCCGCAGCCATCACCGGTCCCCGAGGTCGTTACATGCGGGTGCGCTTTGGGCTCCAATCAGCCTTATCTGGCCAGCTTAAGGGCTCAAAATCAATGGCGTATAGGATAATTTCAAACATGGTGGCCTTTGTTCCGGCCACCCGTCTGTGGGTTCGCCAATTCATTCATGAGGATGATGTCAACGACATCGTGTCAAAGATAGTCTTTGACAATGTGTCAGGGGAATACGAAGTATTTAATATTTGTCCTTCTGGCGATATTGTAAGAGCCAATGACATGGCCAAAGCGGTCAACAAGCGCACTCTTCCAGTAACACCTCAAATGATGAGACTTGCTTTTTTCTTTGCTTGGCACTTAAGCAGAGGAAGGATACCGACATCAAAAGGTAGCTGGAAATCCTACTCATATCCAATTGCCGTTGATGGCTCCAAGATCACTAAAATGTATGGATACGTTTATAAATATGAACCGCTAGACGCTTTTGTAAAGATGGAGGGTAGATACGCTAGGTATATTCCTAAATAGAAAATATTTGATTAATTCTAGAAAACTCATATACTTAGAGCTTATATGGTAAAAATCCGTATCGCCGCCATCGCTTTATTGATTCTGGGAAGCCTCCTCGGTCTTTTTATTTCTAGTTCCCAAAAGCCGGGCTCCGGTCATCCTTTTAAACTCGGTCTTGATTTGAACGGCGGGACTCACTTGGAATATCAGGCAGACATCTCAAAAATCCAACCAGATGGGATCAAGGATGCCATGCAGAGCTTGCGCAATGTCATTGAGAATCGAATCAATGTTTTTGGCGTCTCTGAACCATTGGTCCAAACAGAAGAGGCCACCATCGGCGGTCAGAAAGTAGAAAAACTAATCGTAGAATTACCGGGTGTCACTGATATCAACCAAGCTATTCAACTGATTGGTCAGACCCCTATTCTGGAATTTAAAGTAATGAAGCCTCAGGTCGCTTCCTCTAGTGTCCCAGCTGTCTTTGACACGGGATTGAAAAATATCTCCTCATCCTCTTCAAGTACGCCCATAAGCATCACCGACCAATATGAAGACACCCAACTAACCGGTCAATATTTACAAAAGGCCCAGCTTGAATTCAAACAGGGAACAGGTCAACCAATCGTCACATTAATTTTTGATGACAAAGGTAAGGAACTTTTTGCCGAGATCACTAAGGCTAATGTCGGAAAGGTTGTAGGGATATTTTTAGATGGCAAAGCCATCTCCACTCCGGTAGTTCAAGAGCCCATCTTGGATGGCAGAGCCCAGATTACTGGTAGTTTTACTGTCCAAGAGGCCAAAGATCTGGTCCGCAATTTAAATTACGGAGCTCTGCCGGTGCCGGTTAGTCTTATCGGCACCGAGACCATCGGCGCCTCTCTCGGCGCCGATGCGTTGAATAAAAGCATTCACGCCGGCATCTGGGGATTCCTAATCGTCGCTCTATTTTTAATCCTGTGGTATCGATTGCCCGGAGTTCTAGCTGTCATTTCTCTTGGAATATACACGGTTATTATGTTAACCATTTTTAAACTTATTCCTGTCGTTCTCACCTCTGCTGGTCTTGCCGGTTTTATTCTATCTATCGGCATGGCCGTGGATGCCAACATCCTTATATTTGAACGAATGAAGGAGGAACTTCGCAAAGGTCTATCATTGGAAGAAGGAATCAGAGAAGGATTCTCTCGGGCTTGGTTTTCCATTCGCGACAGCAATCTCTCCAGTATCATTACCGGTATCATTCTTTATTACTTCGCTACTTCCGCTTTGGTTAAAGGTTTTGCCCTAGTTTTCTTTATTGGCGTCATCATCAGTATGTTTACGGCCATTACCGTTTCTAGAACTTTCCTCATCGCCATTGCCCCAAAGATTGGCAGTAAATTTACCAACTTTCTTTTTCATCGCAAGATTAAATCAGATAACCTAAAAGCTATAAGCTAACACCTATAAGCTATCCAACATGTTCGTCATTAAATACAGAAAAATATTTTACATTATCTCCGGCATACTAGTTGGTCTTTCCATCCTTTCACTTATATTTTGGGGATTAAATTTCGGCATTGACTTCACTGGCGGCTCACTTTTGGAGGTGTCGTATCAGAATGGTCTGCCGCAGATGTCCGATCTTCAGAGTAATTTAGACAAACTCCAACTGGGTCAGTATTCAATCAGGCCAGTGGGAGACACCGGTTACATTTTACGTACCAAGACTTTGACTGAAGAGAACAGGTTGGCGGTAATCCAAGCATTGTCATCCCAAAGTATGACTCCCGAAATCAAACATTTTGACAGCATTGGGCCAATTCTGGGGGAAGAGCTTCGAGGCAAGGCCGTCACCTCAATTGTTTTAGTTATTCTTGCCATTGTTATTTTTATCACCTTCGCCTTTCGAAAAGTCTCTGAACCCGTTTCATCTTGGAAGTACGGCTTGGTCGCTGTCATTGCCCTACTTCACGACGTCATCGTGCCTGTCGGTTTTTTCTCCATATTCGGCCACTTTTATGGCTTTGAGGCGGATACTCTTTTCGTCACCGCTATTCTGGTTATTCTCGGTTTCTCCGTTCACGATACTATCGTAGTGTTTGACCGAACCAGGGAGAATCTCAGACTTAATAAGGAAGATAATACCAAGAAACCATTTGACCAGATTGTGGGGGAGAGTATCAGCCAGACTTTTACTCGATCAATCAACACATCTCTGACTGTCGTCCTTTCTCTGGTCGTTCTCTATATTTTGGGGGCGGAAGCCACTCACGACTTTTCTCTAGTGATGCTTGTCGGTGTTATTGCCGGAACCTACTCCTCAATCTTTATCGGCAGCCCGCTTCTGGTTACATTGGAGAAATGGCAAAGTAGGAAGAAATAATAATGACTAATTTACATCCTATTCTTGTTCACTTTCCTATTGCTTTCCTCGGTCTGTATGCTGTTTTGGAATTAATTCGTTTTAGAAAGATTCTGGCTCTGCCTTACTGGTTTTATATCAAAGCTCTATTGGTTATTCTCGGAGCACTTTCTACCGTCCCCACCATCTTTGCCGGTATTTTAATTAAGCATGGATTTTCGACCAATCCACTAAGCCATAAAATCATTAATCTTCATGAGACTTTTGCTGTCACTACCAGTATTATCTTCGGTATTTTAGCGGTAGGATATTTAATTAGCTGGATTGAGACAGTGAGGCCTTTACCACTTTTTTTTCAGAAACTAAGAGCTTTTATCTTAATTCCAACTGTTTCCATCACCCTAGCCTTAATTGGTTTACTTGCCGTTACCATCACCGGTGCTCTCGGAGCCTCTATCGTCTATGGCCCCAACTTAGATCCGGCAGTCAATTTTATTTATCATTTACTGATTAAATAATATGAAATCATTCTCCACTAGTGCAGCACTTAAAGCGGGTTGGCAGGTTTTCGAAAAGAATCGATGGTTTGTCATCCGTCTTTCTTTGATTGGCTTTGGTTTTTCTATTGTTTCTAATTACATAAGCCAGACTTCTAATGAAGTAAGTGGTCTAGTCATCTCTGTTCTAGTTTTTACTTCGATTGCTCTCTCTATCATTAGCACCCTACTGCACATTGGTTTTTTTAAATTTGGTTTGAAGCTCCTTGACGGAGAGAGACCGAAAATGAAAGAGTTACTTTCAAACACCAATCTTTTCTGGAAATTTTTAGGTGGTGCTATTTTATACGGTATTACCGTCGGTCTAGTCTTTCTCGTCAGTCTTGCTATTATCATCTTTCTTTCTCTCGTTTTCCAATCAAAATTCATACTGGCCATAATCGTTCTAGCCGCCTTCCTTGCCGTGGTCATGGCTATGCAATATTTTTTCACTCTTCCTTTTGTTATTGATCAAAATCTTGGTCCCATAGAAGCAATGAAAAAAAGCGCCGACATAACTAAAGGTATTCGCATTGACCTCTTTGCTTTTACTGTTATGGTCATAGTACTCAATATTTTAGGTGCTATCTGTTTAGGAATAGGTCTTTTGATTTCCGTTCCGGTTAGTTTTTTTGCCTATCTTTACATTTACCGCTCTCTTACAAAAGGCCCCCCAAGCCCCATATCTCGCCCCATCGCTTCCACCCCTTCACCCATCCAATCCCAGAATGTGCCGGTCCATATCTTGCAATAAATACTAGATATTGGCCTATTTGAGCCAAAACTTGACAGTAATTACCCTGCGAGTATACTATCCCTTACCGCTTATCTAATTGCATTAAAACGCTTTTTAGAGAAGCGGGCTATTGTTCATTGAAATTCTTTAAGAACGTAAATAATTAGTGCAAGTTTACCCCGAGGAGCTTTATGCTACGAGGGGTCACAAAAAATTTGAGTTAATACTAAATAATGATTCGAGCTGGGAGTAGAAAGGAAAAAATTAGCATTTTTTCTTTTGTTCCGTTCTAACTAATGACGTCGTAAACTCCTTTTCCGTAAGGTGAAGGTTTGACGAAGTTATTTATTTTAGAGTTTGATCCTAGCTCAGGATGAACGCTGGCGGCGTGGATAAGGCATGCAAGTCAAACGGTCCCGAGAGCAATCGAGGGACAGTGGCAGACGAGGTAGTAACACGTAGATACTTCCCCCAAAGTCTGGAATAACTCATCGAAAGATGAGCTAATACCGGATAATCTCTTAGGAGCAAAGATTTATCGCTTTGGGAAAGGTCTGCGGGATATCAGCTAGTTGGTGAGGTAA
>JADGRH010000005.1 GCA_017881075.1 Minisyncoccota bacterium
GGAACAGATGTTAATATCGCTTCCCACTTAATAAACGATGCACATAAAGAACTCTTTGAGAAGGCTGTAGTAATATCAAATGACTCAGATCTAGTGACACCTATTCAGATGGTTACAAAAGAAATAAAACTACCGATAACGGTAATTAGTCCATATGATAGAAACAATATTCAACTTAAGGAAGCTGCTAGCGATGTAAAACAAATAAGAAAGGGGGTGTTGAGGGTTAGCCAGTTTGATAATCATCTTACGGATACTGTTGGAGAATTTTTTATACCAGAAAAATGGCAGAATGTTTCAGAAAGTAACAAGAAAATCTCGGGATGAAAAATAAAATCAAATATAGTTTGGGGTCAGATATAGTTCGCGGTCAGGCACCATTTCATCTTCACACGGCATTTTTTTATCTTTCCTTTAGCGAAATTTCATCTCAGATTTGTATAATTGCGGCAAATGATTGTCGATGTCATTTTGCCTTTGAGTTTAGGTCTTAAGAGGTGTATATTAAACACATGTCAAACGAATTTGAATATAAAGTTGAATATGAGACTGACAAAGAGACTGGGCAGGTGACAGCCACTATTCCGGAATTGAATTATCTTTCCGATTATGGTGATACGTTCGCCGAAGCCGAAGCCAATATTAGAGAGGCTGCTATCGGTTATTTGGAAGTGCTCCAGATGGAGAAAAAAGAAATTCAGAAAATTCAGTAAATTCAGAGTAAATTTGGGGTCAGGCACCATTCCATCTTTTCTTCAGAATTTCTTTCCCATTTCTTCATAGTAAAGGAGAAGAGGAAAGAGGCAAGATAAAAAAATATATGAAATTGAAGATGAGAAATAATTGGTGTTTTTCTGAAAACATGCTAATATTGTGACTGGAGTATACCTTTAAGGATAACTCCAGTCTACAAATGGATAAAAAGCCAACAAAAGGAGAATATTTAGAGACTTTGTTAAGGTCCAATAAAACCATCTTTTCAATACAAGATGTAGCTTTGATGTGGGGCGAAGAGAATGAGAGAACCATAAGTAGCCGATTGAACAAATACGTGAAGGCTGGAAAGTTGATTAGGGTTCGCCGTGGCTTATATGTAAAAGATCGGAATTATGATCGTTTTGAATTGGCTACTCGTATCTACACTCCCTCATACATCAGCTTTGAGACGGTATTGACTCGTGAAGGTGTCAATTTTCAATATTATGGAAATATATTTGTGGCGTCATATATCAACCGAGAGATTATTGTTGGAGATCAGAAAATCAATATTGTTCGCACAAAAGACTATGTATTAAGCAATACTACCGGAATTGAACATAAGAGAAACTATGATATTGCCACTCGGGAGCGCGCTTTCTTAGATCGCATTTATGTAAGCAAAGATTATCATTTCGATAATTTAGATAATTTGAATTGGGATAAGGTGTTTGAAATCTTACCTATCTATCACAACAAGAGGTTAGATAAAAAAGTAAAAGAATATTTTGAATTCTATAAAAACAACAAACCTATATGACACTAGACTACTCAAAACATAAGAATATTTTACTCCAGATTTTGAAAGATATTTATTCAGATACCTCCATTGCACCCTATCTTGGTTTCAAGGGTGGTACTGCCGCATTGATGTTCTATGACTTGCCGAGAGACTCTTTTGATTTGGACTTTGACTTATTGGATGAAAGCAAAGAGACTGAGGTGTTTGAAAGAGTCCGGAAGATTGTAAGTGAGTATGGGATAATTACCGACTCTCACAAAAAAAGATTCAATCTTACTAATATTATTTCTTATGATCCAAAAGCCCAGAATATAAAGGTTGAGGTAAATCGTAGACAGTTCGGCTCTAAGTATGAGATGAAAACATTGCTGGGTATCTCGATGCTTGTAATGGTTCAAGAAGATATGTTTGCGCACAAGCTTATGGCTATGTTTGAACGGATTGGTAAAACAAGCCGCGACATTTTCGATATTCAATACTTTGCCAAAAATAACTGGCCAATTAATCGTCAGATTGTTGAAAAACGATCAGGCATGTCTTTCAAGGACACTATCATAAAATGCATCGATCTATTAGAAAAAATGGATAATCGGCACGTTTTGGATGGTCTTGGTGAGCAATTAACTGAACCACAAAAAGACTGGGCACGGATGAAGTTGAAATCAGACACGATCTTCTTGTTAAAACTAATGCTAAGAATGAATCAGTATATTGGAGATGAAAAATAAAGTAAAAAAATACTGGCCGTATTTTGTTGTTGTTTTGGCCATAATCCTGCCGTGGTTTTTCCATTCGGGCTACTTATTCTCCACCGACATGGCTTGGGGGCCGCATATTGACCTTGATTGGACAAATAGCTGGTTTCTGGTGAATCTGATCATTAAGATATTCTCCTTCGTTCTCCCGATGGCATTTCTGGAAAAGGTCTTTATCGGGCTAACAATATTTGCTGTTTTAGTCGGGGGTAGGAAAGTGGCTAACTATTTTATAAAAGATAAATTGGCTGCCCTGGTCATTTCCTTGTTTGTTTTATTTAATCCGTTTGTTTACGACAGATTTTTATACGGACAAACGGGAGTTGTTCTGGCATTTGGATTTTTCCTTTTAGCCATTGCTTACCTCCTGGAATATTTGGACAGTAGGGAAGATAAAAAGATAATTTTATTTGCTGTCTTTACGGCAATAACTCTCCAATTTTCTGTTCACTTCATCTTTTTTATCGGACTGATTTTCCTATTTTTTTTGGTTCTCTATTTCAAAAAATGGAAACTTAATGATTGGAAACATTTCCTCGGAAGACTTTTGATAGCTGGGGTGATATGTATTTTGTTAAATGCTAATTGGCTGATTGCTGTACCTCTCGGCAGAAATAATACGGCGAATTTCGTTAGCGGCCACAACATCACCGGACAAGACTTGCAGGCATTCAAGACTTCAGGCTCTTCCGATTCGGCAGTTCTTCGTAATGTCACCATGATGAGCGGCTTTTGGGGCAAAGATCAGTACAGGTACACCGACCTCACAAAGGTAGAGAATAATTGGGGCAGAAGTTTTTTGTTTCTTTTACCGATAATCATTCTCGGTCTGATTTGGGGAATCAAAAAGAGAGATACAAGACTTTTATCCATTGGCCTACTGATAATATTTCTGGTATCGGTAATTTTGGCCTCTGGAGTAGCTCTTTCTGCCACTGCACCGTTTTCGTATTGGCTATTTGACCATTTTCCGCTATACAAAGGCCTGCGAGAAAGCCAGAAATGGGTTGCGGTAATTGTCCTGGTGTATGCAATCTTCTTATCAATAGGAACGGCGGTTCTCTTGAAGACAAAAATTGTCTCGGATAACAGGCGAATCTCGCTCATCTTCTTATCTGCAGTAGTCATTATGCAAGCACCACTTCTCTTGTGGGGATTTGACAGACAAGTAATCCCCGTGCAGTATCCTGCTGATTGGGTTCAAGTTGATAAAAGTCTTGAATGTTCAAATAATAATAAGGCGCTCTTTTTACCGTGGCATTTGTATATGAGCTTCAGTTGGACCAACCAGATTATAGCCAATCCGGCCAAATTATTTTTCTCTTGCCCGATTATAAGTGGCACAGATATGGAGTGGGGGGGGATATACGACAATAGTCAGAGTGCTGAAGGAGCGAAGGTTCTGAAGTGGCTGGATTCTAACGGACAAAATACCGATTTGTTTCATGACAAAGAATTAGGTATTAAGTATATTATTCTAGCCAAGGAAATAGATTGGCAAAAGTACTCATGGATTGACGTCTTGCCGAGCGCGACTCTTTTCCAAGAGACAGAGACCTTGAGAATGTACAAGATCAATGAATAAAACACAGAGAATATTACAAAAACTTCTTGATGATATTGCTAGATTTTTTCCATATTTTCTGGGCTTTTATATTTTTTCATTGTTATTGTCGCTCATTTTTCATCCGTGGAAATCATTTTTTAATTGGAGACTATTCACTATAAGTGTCGTAGTCCTTGGAATAGTCAGTTTATTCAGTAGTAAGGTACGACCTCTATTTAGGTTTAATTTACCAAAATGGAAAATTAATCAGCCAAAATGGAATTGGAATAATTTGTTGGCAGTAATTCGATTAGTGGGAGGGGTTTATAAAAAAATAATGTCTGTTATAAAGTTTTTCGTTGTGGTGTTGGTTGGAACGTGGAAAAGGTTGGGTAGGGGCGGTCAGATAAAGATAGTAGTGATTGTATTCGTTCTTGTTTTTGCTTTAATACGAAGCATCGGACCAATCGATTTTATCGTTCTTGCCTATGCTCTTGCCTCTGTACTTTTTATATTTGAAAGCAGGGTATCGGCAGTTTTAGCTATAGTGTTGTTGGCCAGTTGCCCGTTTTTCTTGATGTTTAAGAAAGATAATATTGCCGAGATTTCAGCTATTTACGCCTATTATTTTCTGGTGATAGCCGTTATTACTCAAATTGCGGAACATATCAAGGAAAATCGGGCCAAACTGCCTAATTAAGTTATCCACAGACGCCTCGACAAGGTTTGTGAATTAGTATATGATATAAGTTACATGACAAGAGGGATCAAAAAGTATTTTTCATTTGAAGAGAACATATCCAAGTTTATTTTTACTTTGGTGATTGTTGTCGTTTTTAGCCTAGTCTTCGGGCAGGCTGTGTATGCCAATTTTATTGGTACCGGAGGTTCTTCTGGCACTTTTGGATATCAGTATGGTTATGGTGATAGTGGCTATGGTTATGGCTACGGCTATGGCGTTGGTGGGAATGCTGCTTATGGTTCCGGACCCGACGGAAAAGCCACAAGTGTTTCGGCAACCGCAGCAAAAACATCATTTACAGTAACCTATAGCACAAACTATCTTGCCGAGAACCGTATTAACTATGGAAAAACAGATAGCTATGGCAGTAACAGCTCCCAAACAAGCTTCCAAACTGGTAGTAATTCTATACAAGTTACTGGTTTGACCTGTAATACCACCTATCATTACCAAGTAGAATCTACTGATGCGGGAAGTAATGTTTGGTACAGTGCCGATGCCACTGTTAAAACTACTGCTTGTTCTTCGGGCAATGGTGGCGGAAGCAGTGGGGGTAATAACGGCTCAATTGATATTTCTGCTTGTACTGCTACAACATTATTCAGCCCTGTTACAGGAGCTCGCTGTCCTTCTCCAAATGTTAATCCTGCCGGTTGCCAACCAGGTTTTCTCTTCAGCACAATTACTGGCCAAAGGTGTCCATTGATTGAACAAACAGCCACATTTTACTTCACTAGAAATCTGACCATTGGATCTAGAGGAGATGATATCCGACAACTACAGATCTACCTTAACACTCACGGTTTTCCGGTAGCTTTGACTGGCCCAGGCTCTTTAGGACATGAGACCAACTATTTCGGCCCTCTCACCCGAGCGGCTCTAGCCCGCTTCCAGGCGGCTCACGGTATTACTCCTTCTGTCGGCTACTTTGGACCAATCACTCGAGCCTACATAAATACTCACCAATTCTAATTTTCAAATAAAAATGCAGAAGACCGTTCTTCTGCATGAGCTTGCTTACCAGCAAGGACAGTAAACTATTTGTTGATATGGGCATCCTTGCCAGTCATAGAACCAATATATACGGTAACAAGTACCGGATTCGTACGATCGGCGTGATGACCGATAGTCGAATCGAGGACCCTCACTGAAATGGCGGGCTCTGTGGTGACTAGGCTGATACAGACTTCCGTCATTCCGATTCCGCCCATTGCTGCGCCGCTGATCTCGGGCGCTGGTAGAATCGACCAGACTAACCATGAACAAAGACACCAAACCAAACATTAAGAACTTCTTCATCTCCAACCTCCTTTTAAAGAACTCTAACGGAAGTCCATTAATTTTGCAATACGGACTAGGTATAGAAATTTAATACAAATATTGGGTATAATTTAAATATATGCAAGACGAAACTCATCATTCCATGGCTCTCTTCGGTCTTGGCCGAATGGGTGGCCAAATTGCCCGCCGTCTTGGTGTAAATTGTTGGAAGGTATTTGCCTGGAATCGCTCCGAAGGGCCAGTTCTGGAGTATAAAAAAACTGGTGGTTTTGGATCGCAAGACATTAAGGAAGTTTTGGCAGAGCTAAAGGACGAGCCGAGGATTTTTTGGCTAATGCTTCCGCATGCAATCATAGATGAATTTTTATTTGGACCCGAACATCTGTGTTCGCATCTAAAATCAGGGGACATTATTATTGACGGCGGAAATTCTTTTTATAAGGACAGTATTCGTCGGGCCGGGGAGTTAAAGAAGCTTGGCGTTATTTTTTACGATTGTGGCACTTCCGGCGGGGTCTGGGGTGAAGAGAATGGTTTTGCCCTTATGATTGGTGGGCCAAAAGAACATTGGGATAAAGTTGAACCAATCTTCAAAATTCTTTCAGGGGGCGATAACTATGCTTTAGTTGGTGAAAATGGAGCCGGGCACTTCGTAAAGATGATTCATAATGGTATTGAGTATGGAATGATGGAAGCCATCGCTGAGGGTTATGGAGTGCTTCACCAAAGTCAATTTAACCTCAATTTGTCTGATGTCACTCGGGTCTATCAAAAAGGCTCGGTTATTTGTAGCTGGCTCATAGATCTATGTCGCAATATTTTTGAGCAAGAAAACCTAGACAAGACAAGCGGCAAGATAGATTCTACAGGAGAAGGAGAATGGACGGTCAATGCGGCGAAAGAACTGGGTGTGGATGTTAGAGTTATTGAAGACGCCCTTACTGTTCGTAAAGAATCGGCTGACCCAAAGAATCAACAAAAATTTTCAAATAAAATCGTTGCTTTAATGAGAAAACAATTTGGGGGGCATGCGGTACATGATAAAAGCAAAGAATAAGGTTTCTTTGGAAGGTGGAATATCAACAGACTATTCGGTAGTCTTTCCGTCGAATTCGTCGGTAGTATCAGCTTCAGCATCAGCCTTTGTTGCATGGACGATTCCGTTCTTGTGGTGCGGTGGCATGTAGAGAGTATAGAGCTTCATTGGCTCTGATCCTGTATTGATAACATTGTGTTTGGTGCCTGCAGGAACTATGATAACACTGCCATCGGCGAGGTCATGAGAAATATCGCTCAAGATTGCCGTACCTGTGCCTTTTTCCACACGCAGGAACTGATCAACATCATGGACCTCTTCACCGATTTCTTCTCCTGCAAGAAGCGACATCAGGACAAGCTGACTGTTCTTGTCGGTGTAGAGAACCTTTCTGAAATTATTATTCTCGAGTGAGAGCTTTTCAATGTTTGTGACGTATCCTTTCATGCCAACATTATATCACTTATTTATCTTTCTATGTAGAAGGGATATTTCTTGTGTTTATAAAATATAAATAAAATCAATACACCTGTCCCCATTTCTTTTGCCATTTCTTTAGGTGTATAAATACGAAACCGGCTGCATATGCAACCGGGTAAGCTATGTAAGTAGCTCGGCTTAGTAGAAGTACTACCATATAATATTTTATGCGTAGAAGACTAGACCACTTTCTCTTTGATAGGGCAGTAGTAATACGATTCACGCTCGATATCATTCTTTGGGACGTTTTTTAGCGAACTTAGGATCATTGATATTTCGAAAATGTAATCTACCTTCTCATTGAGTTTGGCTTTTATCTCTTCGCGCAGATGCTTCTCCTCCTCGGGTAATAATTCCCCTTGAGCTTGAAGAAGTTTAATGTGAGTTATGGCTGTAAATTGAGAGAAAAATGGGAGAGATGGTTTATTTTCCGTCACAATCCATCCATGCTCTCCACAGTCACACATTTTTAAAAAGGGACAACCTGTTGTCAAGGACATATTCTTTTGTATCTTAACATACTATGCTAAAAATGTCAATTAAGCGTATTGAACCATTACGACCCATTGACTGAATGCCATAATTGTGCTATTAGTTAATTAGCAACAGACGGAACAGTGAGTTCCGGTAATGGTCTTTAAAAATTATTACTGATATGTCGCATTCTGCGACTAAGGTTTGTTCGGTTGCCAAGGAGAATAATATGCGATTAATTCTGTCAGTTTTTTCAGTACTGGTTCTGGCCCTAAGTTCTGCTCCGGCCATCGAGGTGCTGAAGCTGAATGCCAGGGTCAATGACTATGCCAATATCTTCAGCGAAGCCCAGCGAAAAGATCTCGAGAAACAGCTCGTCGACGAAGAGACAGCCACAAGCAATCAGATCTTCATCCTGACGGTGGACAGTCTGCAGGGACTCGAAATGTCAGACTACGCTCAAAAAGTTTTCGAAGTCTGGAAACCCGGGGTTAAGAACAAGAACGAGACTAAGAACAATGGAGTTCTGATTGTTCACGACGTCAAGAATCGGGTGGTTAGGATTCAGACGGGCTATGGAATGGAAGGACCTCTTCCGGACATAACCGCTTATCAGATAACCAAAAAGATGGGTATCTATTTCAAACGCGGGGAATTCTATCAGGGCTACAAGGTTGGCATTGCCGAGATCATTGAGAAGGTAAAAGATGAATACAAGCCGACAGTTGCTACCACCGATTCCGATAATATGCCAATTATCATTGTCGTCATCTTGGGTATCTTGTTACTCGCTGTGTCGGTTGTTGTCGTGATAAGTATTCTTAGCCCAGAAGAAGAGTCCGAATCAATGGACGTGCCCGAGATTTCGAGCGATGACCCCATTTTTCGGAAGGTTTACCCTGAAGGTCCGGCGCGTTCCAGCAGACTTTCACGGCCACAAAGAAAGAGTGAAAATTCGCGACCATCACGAAGTAGAGAAGATAAAGGACCATCAATCCCTAGTGGTGCCTTCGGATCGGAAACTAGTTCGAGCTCAACAGACTGGTCTTCTTCCGATTCCTCAAGCAGTGAGAGTAGCGGCTCCTCAGACTCCGTAAGTGGAGGTGGAGGAGAAAGTGGGGGCGGTGGAGGAGAAAGCAGTTATTGAACGAAAAGAGTCGTAAAGCAACGAGAGTCTGACTAGCTCTCTTTTTAATTATTTGCTCCGTCCAGTAGAGGATGTTAGAACCTATCAATAAACCAACCATACCCATTCAGGCAACTGATTTTATTTCAGGAATCTAAAGAAGAAAGTAGCAAACACCAGGACGATGCCGATGTTCACGATGAGCCGTTCCCAGAATCGATCCCTGAAGAACAGTAGATCGACGCCGACGACAATGGCTATCAAGGCCACAACACAAAATGCGATAAGTATAGGTCTTGTCATTACTTGAAAACACTACTACATTTTTATGGTAAAAGCCAAAACAAAGTGCCCCGTCTAGTAGAGGATATCAGAACCCACCTTATGATGATTTGAAAATTTAATTATCTTGGGAATCCAAATGCAATTCAACGTTGGCCTTTACTGCTTCTTCTTTTGCAACGTTTGGATCGAATATTTCGTTAAGAGGAAATCTTTTAATCGTATCCTCTCTTTGATGATACCAGCCAATTGCTTCATTACCCCTAATTTCTTTTAGATTATAAACAATTTTATCGTTAGGATGAGCAATGACGTCTCCAATTTTGAAGACATGTTGTTTAGCTCTCTCTTGAGCTCTTCTTATCCCAACTTGAAGAGGTAATTCGGTTTCGTCTATAGGGCCTTTTTCCATATAAATAATTATATCAAATTTGCTCCCTTGGTTGGATACGTTCAGAACTCTAGATTGGGTGAAGATAAAGAGGGAAGTGGAAAGTCTGAGATTTGTATAAACAAATTCAACAATTTCGCTCCGCTTAGCAGAGGATGCTCCCGATTCGTTCAAAAAGCCTTGTAATTGAATAAAAATCGCAGTCCGTTAGGATTAGGAAACTCTTTCCAAATTCCTTAATTTTTCCCCTTTTTGAGTGAGGTGGTATAGAAATGATGTTCGCGGAATGTAATTCCAATCACCAACCAGAGGCCTCCGATAAGGAATCCACCGAGAACGTCACTCAAGTAATGCACCCCAAGATATATTCGGGAAAATCCTATAAGAGCTATCAGAAAAAAGCCGAGTAATGTTAATAGTGTTCTGCCATTTTTCTTTACGGAATGCCTTACGAGGTAATAAATAATGAATCCAAAAAAAGCTACGGCGATGGTGGCATGGCCGCTGGGGAAAGATTTTGAATTTTCAATATAGTAGGCAATATTGGCGCTGGGACGGTCTCTATTAATGAATATTTTGATAAAATAAACGCTTGCTTCAGTTCCGATGAAATTAAGAATAAGAGCGTAAAGATAAGCCAATTCTTTTTTAAAATAAAAATAAGCAAGCGTAATAGCCAGAAGAACGCTTATGGTTATTTGATCAGCAAAGTTAGTAATGATGTAAAACATTTTTGCTAGAGTAGCACTACGGTAAAGAAAAATAAACTGTGAGAAACTTGCATCAAGCTTGACTATAGGTGCCGAGTTTACAATGGATTCTGTTAAACCAATAAGGGTAGCTAAAAGAATCAAGAAAAGAGAAACAAAAAGAGTTAAGGGAAGGCCTGTAAATACCTTCCGCTCCAATCGCTTTTTTAGAAATGACCTGAATCCAAAGCTCATGGAAATATAGTATCATTAGTTATCTTGACTTATAAGGCTCAAATATATGAAATATATAGCAAGAATAAAAAAAGCTTTTGAGACCTTACAGAAAAATTTTATGACATATACATGGTGGGAAATAGTCATTTTTATTATCGGATCTTTTTCAACTATCTCCTTACTGGCAGTGCTCTTTTTCCCACTTGGCAGTGGCCCCTCTAAATTCACCACTACCGGAGTGGCGCCGCCCGCCTCAAGTCCCCAGTTTGTCAGTATGCTTTCGAATTCATTGACTCTGCCACTTCGCACTGGAGATCCCATAACCATACTTAACAACGGAGATGCCTTTTTAAAGTCATTTCTCTCTGATATTGATAGTGCCCATTCTTCCATTGATATTATGGTTTATATTTGGACTGACGGTAAAATGAGCGACCAAGTTCTGGAGCATCTTGATCAAAAATTGAAACAAGGCGTCCAAGTGAGAATTATGATTGACGCTTTTGGCAGCAAGACCGATACACCCAAAAAACAATTCAATACATTTAAGGATTTAGGTGGAAAAATATCAGTATTTCATTCATTTACGATTGCTCCGTGGGATCTTGCAAAAAATCGAGCCCGCAACCACCGGCGAGCAATAGTCATTGATGGGAACATTGGATACACAGGAGGTATGACCGTGAATGATTCTTGGCTTGGTAATGCCGAGAATCCAAAAGAATACCGAGACATGATGTTTCGAACGACAGGCCCGATGGCGGAGGATATTCAAGGTATCTTCAGCGAACTCTGGACAAGTATGACTGGAGAACTTTTGGTGGGAGAAACTTTTTATCCTCAAATATCGCCCGCGGGAGAGATGGGCCCCTTGACCTATATTCCACTATCAAGCGTCCCTTCCCCTGATAGTTTAGCATTACAAAAATTTGTTTTGCTCTCTCTTCTTGGGGCCCAGCAAAAAATATACATTACGAATCCATATTTTCTTCCAGATCCTTCACTTAGCAATGCATTGATTGAGAAAGCAAAAGCCGGTGTAGATGTGCGAGTTTTAGTGCCAAATAAATACAACGATGTTGCCTCACTCCGATATGCCAGTCAATATTCATATCAGGCTCTTTTAGAGAGTGGGGTGAAAATCTATGAATACCAACCAACCTTTATTCACACCAAAACAATGGTTATTGACGGCAACTGGTCAATCATTGGCTCCGCAAACACGGATAATAGAAGCAGGAAACTCAATGACGAAGATATTTTTGGAATTTCGGACAAGATGTTTGGGGCAACACTTGAAAAGGCCTTTCTTAAAGATTTGAGTAATGCTAAAGAAATTGACCTCAAAGAATGGAAGAAGCGAAGTATTTGGCAACGCATGCGGGAAATTTTTGACCGCAAGTTTGTCCAACAATATTAATTATTTCTCATTAAGGTAATTTTTCTTACCGGAACACTTTTTTTGTATATTTATTTGCGACCAAGACTGAGATTATAATAGTAACTAGAATAATCAACCAACTGAATACACCCACAGTGTTATAGAACACCTGCCAATTTTCAACGAAAAAATAACCGATACTGGAATAAAAAATAATTTGCAATATGTCTCCAATTACCGCATATAATACAAAACGTTTGAATTTCATCTTTCCTAGCCCGGCAAAAACATTTACTATTACAGTAGCTTGGTCTTGAAAGCGACTCATGATGATTGCTACAGCCGAATAATTATTCTCTACCCTCTCCACAATTTTGAGTGACTTTGATTCGACAAATTTTTTTAAATGAAACCAGTACAAGACTTTTTTGCCATACCTTTTAGATAGGGTGTACATAGTTATATCTCCTAAAATGTTACCAAGAACACCCGTAACGAGCACGGCATAGATGTTGAAGTACCCTTGGCTTGCAAAAGCTGCCGACGCCATGGTGCTTGATCCTGCGGGTAACGGGACACCAAGAGAAGAAAGAAAGCTAACTAAAAAGAACGCTACGTATTTGTAAACAAGCAGTAACCCAAGAATGTTTTGGAATAGTGAACTCATCTATTGAGTACTCTTAGTGTATTGAGCAATAGACTCTCGAACGTTTGTTAAGAAAATAGTCGTATTGAAGTTTTTCATTTTTGCATATTGGTTAATGCCTAAATTAAGGTAGTGGCTATCTTGGATATTCAAATTTCCTGACAGATAATCTGGAGGTAAATTAAAAATATAGTTGACGTAAGAAAAAGTCATCCAGCCTTGAATCTGGTCTGGGCTTGCCGTCTGTTTGTAAATATGATTTCTGTTAAGTCCCCTCGTCGGTCTCAGTTCGCCTGCTCGATATAAATCTCTCAGATTAACAATAAACCAAACCGACAAACTTATTATAATGATCAATAAGATCGTGAAGAGGATTTTCCATAAATATTTATGTAGTTTCGTTTTAATTTTGCGCATAGATTTTACTCAAAAGGTTAAAAGTCTTTAAGCCACCGACGCCTTCGCCAGTAATGCCATTTTTATTTTGAAACGTCAGTAGTGCCGCGCTTGTGCATGAGCCAAAAGTCCCGCTATGGGGACAATCATTTTTACTTTTGCCCTTAGGTGGATAATCACCATCCATCAGAAGAGCTGTCTGCAGTGCATATATATCTTCAGGGTTGGAGTTCTTTCCTGTCACCGGAGCCTTCCATGCATACAGCGATGTGGGATTATACGAGAAAGTTATGCTCACATTTGTGTTTTTAGTAAAAAAATCTTCTAGGCCGAGATACGTTTGATATGCAAGATCTTTCAAGGCTAAGTTGCGCACTTTTGGGTTCACAAACTGGGGCTGATACACATAATCGTACTCGATAAGCATGCTCGCGGCATCGGCGCTATTACCAACACCAACCGCAATAAGCTCTGGGTCGTCAATAATGCCGGCCGACTCTGCCGGAAGGTTGCTTATAGGATTATACAAAGAAAGCCGCTTAAACACAGCGTAGGCAATGGCTTTGGTTGTAGGGTTGTTCGCATATTGCTGTGCCGGAATATAGATGGCTAATCCTGAATATTTACCGGCGACCTTGCTTGAATGGCTCGGATAATCATTGAGGTGCAGGTGGATCATCAAATCTATACTATTTTCATTGGCCCATTTATTGATTCCGAAGAGCCTTAGCGCGACGTTGATGGGAGCGCTGTTGTGATTTACCGGAGGAGCTGTTTGAGTACCAAGCGAAGCGAGTGCCGATTCATTTTGTCTTGATATTTTTTCCCATGCAATAATTGCATTCCAATTATTCTTGAAGTAATCCGTAAAAGTAGGATTCCACGATTGAGTATCTCGTGTGATAAATACCTGATCGTTACTATTTGTTTGCAGATATTGCTGCAAATCTTGACCTATTTCCACCACGAGATTTCGTTCGTATATAGAGCCAAATTGGGCTCCTCCATAGTTCGGTTCGTGGCCAGGAACTATAAGAATGCGAGCTTTTTCTGTTGAGGAGCTACTATTGTAGTCGGAATGTAAATCCGCAACGGATACAGTGCCATCGGTAGATGTAGCTACCGAGGCCGTGTTTATTTTGCCCACAGAAGGATGAGAATGATTGTATAAATATCCCAATCCGCCTAAAGCTATTATTCCAAAAAGGATAAAAAGTATTCGTCGCATTTTTATATTCCTTGGGTTAAAGAAACAATTTTGTACCCTCGCGCTTCTATGGTCGTAAAGACATCATCGAGAATGTTGCCGGTTATAGTGTCACCTATATGCATCAGGTAGATAGTGCCGGGAGTGACATGGGAAAGAATACGCTCCTTCACCTGCGCGGCCGTCTCTCCTTGTGGATTCTTCCAATCGAGAGCATCTATGGTCCAATACACCGATTGGTATCCATCCTTTGCAGCCACCGAAAGTACTCGATTATTGCGTGCACCATAGGGAGCTCTAAAGTATGGTTTGGGTGAGGTACCGGTAAGGCTTTGTAGCGTACTTTCCATTTTTGTCAGCTCTTCGGTGATCTGATCGTTGGTGAGTTTGGTCAAGCTCGGATGATCAAAGGTATGGTTAAAAATCTCGTGGCCAGCCGCTGTAATATGTTTTACCAAATCAGGATGTGCTTCAACCATTTTGCCCGTTAGAAAAAATGTTCCCTTTAGGTGATGTTTTGCCAGCACATTTAAAATCGTATCCGCAGATTGAATGGTGCCACCACCATCAAAAGTAAATATTACCTCTTTCTTACTAGTATCACCACGAACAATTTCTTTAATACTAGTTCCCAATGTTGATGTCGAAATCGTTTTGACTGCCGATGACCTAAAAGAGGCTGCAGCTACTTGTTGTGACTGGGAGTGAGAGTGGGCTGCAATAGAAATAATCCCTGTCGCGCTGAGGACGACAACTGCGACGATAGTGATATAAGAGAGACGGCTCATTTTTCGATTTATCTGAATTGTATCAGATAGATCTTCAGCATGGAACCTGTATTATGAGATAATGATGACTCATAATTAATGTCGATGGTTAACCAAAAGACAATCCTGTATCTTAAAAAACAAAGCATTAAAATTATTCATGATGGTCAGGCATCATCAGGTGCTTATATTGCTGGTCCCACATTCACAATGTATCGATTCTCCTGGTTTCGAGATGGTTCATTTATCGCTGATGCCATGAGCCGAGTAGGAGAAATCAAAAGTGCGGAGGCATTTTTTGATTGGGCTGCTAAGGTAGTTCTCTCTCGACGGGATCGTCTTAAGAAAGGGGAGATTCTTCATGCTCGATATACAATAGAAGGTAATGAATCAAATGATGAGTGGCCAAATTTTCAACTCGATGGTTTCGGCACTTTTCTTTGGGCAATACACTGTCATGGTGCTCGACACAAGCGGCTGCTTGATCGATGGAATGAGGCGATGAATGTAATCGTGGAGTATTTGGTGGCACATTGGCGTGAACCCTCTCATGATTGGTGGGAAGAATATGCGGCCATTCATCCTTCAACACTGGCATCTATTTATGGAGGATTAAAATCCCTAAATCATCCTGCAGCTCATAAGGTTCAAGCAGCCATTAATCTAAAGAATGCAAAGCTCGATGCCAGCCTCATAGTCTGTGCTACACCATTTGAAGCAGTAAGCCTTAAAGATTTTGCTCCCACTCTTCTAGATATTGAGCAAAGATTAGTAACGCCCGGAGGGGGCGTGCATCGGCATCAGACTGATATTTACTATGGTGGCGGTGAGTGGCTTCTCCTGACCTGCTTTTTAGGATGGCACTACGTAAAACTTAATCGTCTAAAGGAAGCTCGAGCGAAACTTGAAAGAATAGTAGAACACATGGATAAAAACGGCTGGCTTCCGGAACAATCTTCGGAATATATGCTTGCTCCCGAGTATTACGAAGGTTGGGTTAAAAAGTGGGGTCCTTCAGCACGTCCACTCTTATGGTCACACGCTATGTTTTTGACTCTTGCTACTGAACTAGGTATTTAAAAAAGTTCGACAAGTGAGTGGGTTGAAGTAATGAATTATAATAAGGTCAAGTGCTCCGCATGTTGAACGATGTTAGAACCTACATGTTAGAATCTAAATGATATGAAATTAACAAATGACAGCTATACAATTTTCATTGGCACTAAAAACTTCACCGAACGCTATTATCGTGATAAAAAGGGGTGGGTAAAGATGTCAGCCCGTGGCAAGACATTCCGAATGACTGCTGAACAAGTCCTGAATCATCTTTTACCAGCATTGTCTGGTATTAAACCAAACCTCGCAGTGAAAGTGGATTACAATAAAAAGTAATGGTAATCTTTGGGAAATTTGCTCCGCATATTGAACGATGTTAGAACCCGGGTGGTATAAAAAGAAAGACCGTCAAGTGCTGGGCATTACACTTAACGGTCTCGATCTAGGCGCACACCAAATGGTATTCTGGCTTGCGTCATCCCAGTGTCAGGAAGAACCGAACTGGGCACTTGTTCACTCTCGCATTACCTGATCAAAGTCGGGTCTTCAATGCGCCCTCCATAGGGTTTCAGTCTGCCCACCTATAAACAAGCCTCTAATTGTACTTTAGCTTATTATTAAGAAAAGTAAAGAGCTCCCCTGGTTGGCTACGTTCAGAACTCTGGATTGGTTGAAAATAAAGAGGGAAGTGGAGAGTTTGGGGTTTATATAAAAGAAAAAGCCCCCAACGCGGAAGTCCTATTGAAGGCTCTTCCTGGGGGCTTTGTTTAGCTATTGACTGGCGCTTTCGGGCTCCGAATTCAGGAGCTGGTCCAGAGTAAGTCCACGCACACTTGCGCAGTACTTGGCCTGATCGAGAAACAGTGGCTCCTCACGACGGTCTTGTGCCGAAGTTCCTATCCACCGCATGGTGAAGGTACCCGCGATAGTCTGACGCTCGTTGGGAACGCGATTGCGCGAGACCTTGATCTCTGTCCGCGCTTCGTTCAGCAGTCCTATGTGCCAGCCGTCGTTTAAAGAAAAGTGAATGCGATCATCGTTGCTCTCGCAAATCCAGAATTCTTTTTCTTCTTCACCCAGCTTGACCAGACCACGACCCGTGTTCAGGTCTATCCGCCGAAAGCGGGGACGATGTCCAGTTTGGACTTCCAGCGCCAAACGCAGATCTTCAAGGGTGTCGCAGACATTTGCAGTTATTACCGGTTTCTTTTTAAACATTATTTTGCTCCTAGTTCAAGGTTCAAGTTGAAGAGATTACTCTCTTGAAACCACAGTTCAGTAGTTCTGAATACATTATATCATATATACAGAATATGTCAAATTTTGCTCCGTGGGTAGGGATAGAACGGAAGTATTAAGTTGGTTAAACTTATTGATTTTTGGCCTGAAAAAAGGGATAGTTATGACCTATGTCACTATCAATCGGAATTGTGGGGTTGCCGAATGTGGGGAAGTCCACGTTATTTAATGCCCTGACTAAAAAAAGTGTGCCGGCGGAGAATTATCCGTTTTGTACCATTGATCCGTCGGTGGGCATTGTGGCTGTGCCTGACGAACGATTGGATAAACTGGCGGCTATGTCGAAATCCAAGAAAGTTATTCCGGCCGTAGTGGAATTTGTGGATATTGCAGGATTGGTGAAAGGGGCGAGTGAAGGCGCCGGGCTCGGTAATAAATTTCTCTCACACATCCGTGAAGTCGACGCTGTTATTGAGATGGTGCGGATTTTTGAAGATAAGAATGTTATCCACGTTCACGATAAAATTGATCCACTTTTTGATATTGAAATCATTAATATGGAACTGGAGGTCGCCGGCATTAAAAAGCCAACCCTTTATGTTTTAAATATTTCCGAAGCCAGCGAGACCAATAGGCGAGAAGTCATTCCAAAATTACCAGGTCCTTATATTGAAGTTGATCCGATCTTTGGCACCGGTTTGGGTAATCTAATTAAAGCCAGTTACGATTTACTTAATCTCATCACTTTTTTTACTACCGGAGAAAAGGAGAGTCGCGCCTGGACTACAGGGCGCGGCTCCACTGCGCCTGAAGCAGGGAAGTCCATTCATACCGACTTCCAGCAAAAATTCATCCGTGCCGAAATAATTCACTACGACAAACTAATAGAAGCCGGCTCATACGCTACGGCGCGCGCTAAGGGGTGGGTGAGGACAGAGGGGAAGGAATACATTGTGCAGGATGGAGATGTGATTGAGTTCTTGATATAGTCCTTGAGAACTCAATCATACTGAGGAGCGTAGCGACGTAGTGTGATTAAATTCGATCCTTCGTCCGAAGCCCTCCTCAGGATCCTCACTTTTGCATTTACTCGAAGACTCGCAGGCAAAAGTGGGATTTGACATTTAAATCGCTTTATACTAATTTCCAAGGAGGAGCTTAAAGATGAATATACCCGAAACAACTTCTCCGACTGTCACTAAAATCTGGTTTGGTTTGATAGTCGCTATTCCTGTCCTTATTGTGCTAGGCAGTTTCTTCGCTTCAAGGTTCTTTGCTCATTGAGCTCGGCTTTACTAGCCGGGTTTTTAATTTTTAAATAGTAAGGGCTCATGATACAATTTTCAATTATGGAATCAAATAAAAGCTCTCGAGTTTTGAAGTGGTCAGTCATTATTGGCATTGTTATCGTTCTCAATCTCTTTTTTAATTACGCCCTTTCTCTTGTATATAAATCTCCGGAATATGAAAAATATTGTCCAAACGAACAGATAGTCGCTCCGCCGACAACCCAAGATAAATGTGTCGCCGCCGGTGGCCAGTGGACGGAGAATGTCTATCCGGTTCAGGCTCCGGTAGGGCCGGCCACTAAACCAGCACCAATATCAGTAACGGAAGTGAAAGGTTATTGTAATCCTACTTATACCTGTCAGAAGAATTACGACACCGACTACAAGGTCTATCAGCGAAATGTTTTTATCGTTCTGGTCATCCTAGGAATTCTCTCTATGGTTGGTGGAATCTTTCTTCGGGGCTCCAGCGCCGTTGCCACGGCACTTTCATTAGGTGGGGTACTTTCACTGATCATCGCCGCAGTCCGGTATTGGGAAGCGGCACAGAACTTACTGCGGGTAGTTATTCTCGGTCTGGCTCTTCTTGCTCTTATCTGGCTTGGCATTAAAAAATTCCGCGACGATGGAATACGATCATAAAAAAATTGAGGAAAAATGGCAGAAAATTTGGGAAGACGAAAATTATTATCACGCGGAAGATCCTTCGACTTCGCTCAGGACAGGAAAACCAAAATTTTACGCCTTAATTGAATTTCCGTATCCATCCGGCGATGGTCTTCACGTTGGTCACATCCGGAGTAATACGGCCATGGATATAATCGCCAGGAAGCGCCGAGCGGAAGGCTTTAATGTTTTGTATCCAATAGGATGGGATGCCTTTGGCTTGCCCACCGAAAATTATGCTCTTAAAACCGGTATTCATCCGTCCATTATTACTAAAGAAAATACCGATAAGTTCAGAAGACAGCTAAAGTCTTTGGGGTTTTCCTTTGATTGGTCACGAGAAATCAACACCACTGACCCAAAATATTATAAATGGACCCAATGGATTTTCCTTCAACTTTATAAACACAACTTGGCTTACAAGGCTAAAGCTTTTATTAATTGGTGTCCTAAAGACAAAATAGGTCTGGCAAACGAAGAGGTCATCGATGGTAAGTGCGAGCGTTGTGGCACGGCCGTAGAAAAGAAAGAGAAGGAACAGTGGATCCTGGCTATTACCAAATATGCCGACCGCCTTGACAAAGACCTTGACACGGTGGATTTTCTGTCACAAATCAAAGTTCAGCAGAGAAATTGGATTAAAAATCTCCATGACTGGATATTTTCCCGTCAACGATACTGGGGTGAGCCGATACCTCTTATTAATTGCCCAAAGTGTGGCATCGTAGCAGTTGCAGAAGAAGATCTGCCGGTGGAATTACCGCAAGTTGAAAATTATCAACCCACTGATACGGGGGAGTCGCCTTTGGCCGCTATTACCGATTGGGTCAATGTTAAATGTCCAACGTGCGATGGCGAAGCAAAAAGAGAGACCGACACCATGCCAAACTGGGCCGGCTCCAGCTGGTATTTTCTGCGCTATATTGATCCACACAATGACAAAGTTCTCGCTTCGCCGGAGAAATTAAAATACTGGATGGGAGTAGATTGGTATAACGGCGGTACGGAGCACATTACTCTCCACCTTTTATATTCCAGATTTTGGAATAAATTTTTGTTTGATATTGGCGTCGTACCGACAAGTGAACCTTACAAAAAACGAACTCTACACGGATTTATTTTAGCTCCTGATGGGGAGAAGATGTCAAAATCACGCGGAAACATCATTAATCCGGATGAGGTAATAGAGACATTCGGCGCGGACACCTTGCGACTATACGAAATGTTTATGGGACCGTTTGATCAGGCGGTTAGCTGGAGCACCGAGGGCATTCTCGGTCCGCGCCGCTTTCTAGAAAAGGTTTGGCGATTGCAGGAGAGAGTGACCGAAGCGGAAAGTCATAAGCCGCTTCGGTCACTCATTCATCAGACCATTAAAAAAGTCAGCGATGATATCGAAGGGATGCGTTTCAATACGGCAGTTTCGTCCATGATGATTCTGGTAAATGCTTGGGAGAAAGAAAAAGCAATCAATAAAGATGATTATCAAAATTTTCTTCTCCTTCTTCAACCATTCTGTCCACACATTAGTGCCGAGATTTGGCAGAATCTTGAGCCAAAAACCAACATCGAGACTGAAAGCTGGCCAACTTTTTTGGACACTTTAATTGTAAAAGAAGAAATAAATATAGTGGTGCAAATTAATGGCAAAGTTCGTAGTAGCATAAAAACTCCCCTAAACCTGTCGGAAAATGATGTGCTAGAAATGGCAAAAAGCGATCCGACTGTGAACAAGTGGCTCGCCGGCAAGGAGATCAAGAAGGTCATTTTTATTAAAGATCGTCTAATAAACCTAGTATTAGAGGCACAATCTCCATAATGGACAGAAATTCTTTATTATGGGGTTGACTAAAATATACAATAATGCTAAAAATACAGCTTATATGAGCGTTTTAAAATTCAAGCCAAAACAAGTTACTAAAAGACTTTTAAATAGTTTGCCCGAAAGAGCTCGAAATGTGCTGATTAAACGTTATGGTCTCGGTAAAGAGAATGAGAGAATGACTCTTGAGGCTATTGGCTCTTTATATAACATTACTCGCGAACGAGTCCGTCAGATCGAAAATAGCGGGCTCATCAACATTAGAAAATCATCTATTCTTAAAGAAGAGAAGACCGCTTTCGATGAATTAGAAAAACTTCTTGAATCTTTGGGTGGTATTGTAGCCGAAGAAGATCTTCTAAATCATATTTCCAAAGACCTGAGTATTCAAAATCACATCAATTTTCTTTTAGTGATCGGTGAGGCTTTCAAGAGAAAGAAGGAAGACGAAGAATTCAGGCATCGCTGGTATATCGATGAGGAACATTCCAAAAAAGTTCACGATTCTCTGCGTCGTCTCTATAAAAATCTTTCAGACGAAGACATTATTCCAGAATCAGAATTGATTGCTTCTTTCCTGGAACATATTCGCGACCTTTCCGAGAAATATAAAGACAATGAGATTTTAAAGAGATGGTTGGGCATTTCCAAGACCATCGGTAAAAATCCATTGGGAGAGTGGGGTATCGCTTCTTCGCCAAATATTCACACTAAGGGCATCCGGGATTACGCTTTTTTGGCCATGAGGAAGCATGGCTCACCAATTCATTTTCGAGAAATCGCTCAGATTGTAACTGATCTTTTTCACAAGAAAGCTCATGTCGCCACTACTCATAATGAATTGATTAAAGATCCGCGCTTTGTGTTGGTAGGAAGAGGCCTTTATGCTCTCTCCGAATGGGGTTATTTAAGCGGGGTGGTAAAAGATGTTATCAAGAAGATTCTGGAAAAGAATGGGCCTCTAACTAAAGATCAGATTATTGAAAAAGTATTAAAAGAGAGATACGTCAAGGAAAACACCATCATGGTAAATCTCCAAGATTCAAAATCTTTCAAGAAGACTAAGGAAGGTAAATACACATTGGTCTAAAACCTCAAGGTAGTTTAAAATATAGGTATGAATCCCTTAGGTGATCTTTTCACTCACGTAATATATGCTCTTTATCTTTTGGCGGCCGTTTTTGTTCCGGTTATTCTCTGTTATGCCTTTGTCCGAATCTGGCTCCGATATGTTCGGGCGGATTTCCGCAACCATAACAAAGGCATTCTTCTGGAATTGAAGTTGCCAAAAGACATCACTAAATCGCCTGCGGCCATGGAGCTTGTATTCACTGCCTTATATCAGACGGCGGCGACCTCTTTTCTTGAGACTTTTTGGCTAGGCAAAGTCAGACCAATTTTTTCTTTTGAATTAGTTTCAATTGAGGGAAAGGTAAAATTTTTTATTTGGACCAGAGCTTCTTTTAAAAACATAGTTGAAAGTCAGATTTACGCCCAGTATCCAAATGTGGAAATCTACGAAGTACCAGACTATACCGATTTAATTGAACATAATCAAGACGACATGATTATGTGGGGAACCTACTTCAAAAAAAAGGTCGAAGGATTCTTTCCCATAAAGACATATATTGATTATGGTATGGATGAAGTGGTCAAGGAAGAATATCAGATTGATCCGATGACTTCTGTCTTGGAATATCTTGGTTCACTTGGTAAAGACGAATACGCCTGGATTCAGATATTGATTCAAGCTCACAAGTCTGAAGGTATCAATGAAGGAAATATTTTTCACAAGAGGAGACCAGACTGGAAAAAAGCAGCCAGAGAGACCATTCAAACATTTAGGGAAGAGGCGTCCGAGAAAGCTAATCCGGATAGCAGAGGTTTCCAGCAGTTGACTAGAGGTCAACAGGAGACCATTACTGCTATGGAAAGGAATCTATCCAAATTTCCTTTTGAATGTATGATTCGGGCATTCTATATTGCTAAAAAGGATGGATTTAATAGCACTCTCGGTATCACTGGTTTAATTGGTAGTTTTCGTCAATACAGCTCTGCCCACATGAATAATCTTGGGCTTGGCTGGTTTACCGACCATGATGATTTTGGCAAAGACATGGTTTTGCTTTTCGGATGGTTTCCGCCTTTTCGTAAGGCCATGCGACACCGACGGGACAGAATGGAACAGCGCATGCTTCAAGCTTATAGAGATCGAGGGGCCTTTGAATCCCAGTACGTAGAACATAATTTGATTTTCAAACGGACCACTCTTCCGTTTATCATGACCACGGAAGAACTAGCCACTGTCTATCATCTGCCTGGCAATGTCGCTACCACCCCGACCTTCGACCGCATTATGGCCAAGAAGGCGGAGGCTCCATCTAACCTGCCAATTTAGTTTATGCAGCAGACCCTTTTTCGTCGCTTGGTTTTATATGGAGTGTTGCTTCTGGTCTTTGTAGTTTTTTTTATTTATTACTTCTTCTTTCGCATACCGCCTAATTTCAACGAGAACACAACCGTCCGTATTGAATCCGGTAAAAGTCTCATCGCTACGTCCGAATATTTAAAGAATCAAGGAATTATTAATTCTTCTTTCTGGTTGATCAATCTGGTCATTCTTTTTGGTGGAGAGCACAGGGTGGTGGCCGGCGACTATCTGTTCAAGTTGCCAGCCAATCTATTCACCGTTGCCAGTCGGATCACTCACGGCAATTACCAAATCACCCCAGTCAAGGTCACTATTCCGGAAGGGATGAATGTTTATGAGATAAGTGATCTTCTCTCTAAAAAATTCAACCTCTTTGACTCTGTTGGTTTTCTGGAGTTAGCCAAAGATAAAGAAGGCTATCTTTTTCCGGATACTTATTTTTTCCTGCCGAATACCACGGCGGCAGAGATAATTGAGATGATGCAAAGGACTTTCACCAAGCGGTTAATTGGGGTGGAATCTGAACTGGCTAGCTCTAGTCACACCCAAAGTGACATCATAACTATGGCCTCTATTTTAGAAGAAGAGGCTCGAACGACGGAAGACAGAAAGATTGTAGCGGGCATTCTCTGGCGACGCATACAATTAGGCATTGCTCTTCAAGTTGATTCTTCTTTTAAATACATAAATGGAAAAAGCTCCTCTGAACTGACTTTAACCGATTTGAAAATTAAATCTCCATACAATACTTACACTAATCGAGGTTTGCCGCCGACGCCGATCTCCAACCCCGGGCTCGACTCTATCAAAGCCGTCTTAGAGCCAACATCAACCGACTATCTTTATTTTCTCTCCGATAAGAATGGTGAAATGCATTACGCCAAAACCCTCAAAGAGCATGCCATAAATCGCGCAAAGTATTTATAAGTTCGAGTCCTTGACTCCCAGCGTAGTACAATACTCATATATGCCAGAAGATTCGGTGGATGGAAATTTGGAAATACCTACGGAGGATACTTCTATTCCGGCGATGAACTCGCCGGCTGTTGATGTATCGCCTGCGGTCCCAGAAAATCCGGAAAAAGTTTCAGAGTCAGCGCCAATCACGGATACAGCTCCTGATACTGTTCCTGCTGTTCCTCCGGAGCCGCCTCCGGATGTCGGTGCGGAGGCGGGTGGGGGCGCGCCGGATTTAGGCGCGCCTGTGCCTGCGCCATTGCCGGAAATGCAGAAAACTGAAGAGGGGGCAGACAATATAGCCAATGATTCTGTTGATTCTGCAAAATCTCCTAACATAGAAGAGAAAGTGCCAGTGGCAGAAGTGTCACCTTTTGAACCTTACATAAAAAGAGCTCGAGAACTTCTAGTAATGGCACGCGAGGCAATTCAGAGAAAAAAGAGACAGAGAATAGAAAGAATTATGGGAATGTTTGACAAGAAGAAGCAGATTAAAACTATTGACGCGGCGATGCTTCTACACATCTCGGATAGAACGGTGAGGCATTATTTCTCTATTTTAGAAAAAGAAGGGAGATTACGGAAAGTTGGAACGGAAGGAAGAGGGGTTTGGTATGAGAAGATGTAATGACAATTACAAAATGATGGAATAAGATGATGGGCATGACGAAAATAGGAAGCAAAAAGAAAGTGTTTGTGGCGATGTCTGGAGGAGTGGATTCTTCTGTGTCGGCAGCACTGCTAAAGAAGGCTGGATATGATGTCACAGGAGTGTTTATTAAAGTTTGGCAGCCTGAATTCAGCCTTTCGTCGCAAAGCTCCTCAGGGCATTCGCAATCCCATTGCGAATGGAAAGAAGATCGCCGCGACGCTATGCGTGTCGCGGCGGTATTGGGTATTCCCTTTTTAACTATAAATCTGGAGAAAGAATATAAAAAAGAAGTGGTGGATTATATGATCCGTGAATATAAAACGGGACGAACGCCAAATCCAGATGTTATGTGCAACAAGGCTATTAAATTCGGCTCGTTCTTCAAAAAATCCAGAGCTCTGGGAGCGGATTTTATTGCGACGGGGCATTATGCGCAAAGAAAGGAATCAGGAATTAGGAATCAGGAATTAGAAAAAAGACAATTCGAATTATGGGAAGGCAACGACAAAAACAAAGATCAAAGTTATTTTTTATACAATCTGACTCAAAAGGAATTGAGCAGGACGCTTTTTCCGATAGGGCATTTGGAAAAAGCGTTCGTTCGAAAGTTGGCCAAAAAATTCAAATTGCCAAACGCCGATAAAAAGGACAGTCAGGGGTTGTGTTTTATTGGCAAAGTTGAGATGAAAGAATTTTTACAGAATTTCATTCGTTCAAAAAAAGGTCGGGTTTTAAATGAGAAAGGAGAAATAATCGGCCATCACGACGGGGTGCCTTTCTTTACCATAGGCCAAAGACACGGCTTTGAGATCACTAAAAAAAGTAACAAGGAAGAACCGTATTATATTGTTCGCAAAGATTTAAAAAAGAATATATTAATTGCTTCCAATCGAACCGGAGCTATAAAAGATCATTTATTTAAATCTGAATGCAGTATTAGTCAAGTTAGTTGGACAGATTCTACGCCTGATTTGAAGAAAAAATATCTCTGCCGTATCCGCTATCGCCAAGAAAAACAGAAATGTCGATTGGTTAAAGAAGGGAAAAAATTGAGAATCCGATTTGACCGGCCGCAGGAAGGCTTGGCGGCCGGTCAATCACTGGTCCTTTATGAGGGAGAGAAGTGTCTCGGAGGGGGAATAATTGAAGTATAATAAGACATGGTCCAGATTGTTAAGAATAATGGAGAAAGGGAAGCTTTTGACCCGGAAAAACTCATTTCTTCGCTTGAAGAAGCGGGCGCTAATAAGTTATTGATAGACAAAATCTTAAAGCATATAGAAGAAGAGGTTCACGATGGTATGACTACCCATTCCATTTACGAACATGCCTTTTTACAACTGCGGAAATTAGAAAGACCTGTCGCCGCAAGGTATTCTCTGAAAAAAGCTATTGCCGAGCTCGGGCCGACAGGATTTCCTTTCGAAGAATACATAGCCGAAATATTGAAATCACGAGGATTTCAGACTCTGACTGACCAAGTGGTCCTCGGAGGATGTGTTCCTCACGAAGTGGACGTCATTGCCTGGAACGACGAAAAATTGATAATGGCCGAAGTAAAATTTCATAACGAAACAACTCCTAAGACCGATCTGAAGGTGGCTTTGTATGTAAAGGCCAGGATAGATGATCTAAAAACAAATTTATTTGATTATGGCAAGCCGCGCCATTTAGACGAAGGATGGCTCATTACTAACACTAAGTTCACAGAAACAGCCATTCATTATGGCGAATGCCAGGGTTTAAAGATGATTGGCTGGAATTACCCGAAAAAAGGCAATCTGCAGCAATTTATTGAGGATGGCGAACTTCATCCTTTGACCTGCCTGACCACCTTGACCGGAAACGAAAAACAGCAATTACTATTGAAGAAAATTGTTCTCTGTCGCGACTTAAAAACCAGTCCGGCATATTTGAAAGAGTTAAATCTTGCCCCCGATCGGTTAAAGGAAATACTTGATGAAATAACCTCTCTCCCTGTGATATAATCGAAAAATGTCGCATTATAATCCAGCAAAACGGCGGACTATTTTCAATCCGGACTCAAAAGAACCATTTAAAGTCAGTCGTTCTAAGATTGATCTGTTTATGGAATGCCCGCGCTGTTTTTATTTGGATCAACGCCTAGGTATTCCTCGACCAAGATCTTTTCCATTTACTTTAAACTCCGCTGTGGACAAGTTATTGAAGAAGGAATTTGATATTCATCGAGAAAAAGGAAGTAAGCACCCGCTTTTGGATACCTATGGTCTTGATGCTGTGCCTTTCAAAGATGAGCGAATGGAAGAATGGCGAGATGCTTTGAAACGAGGCATTGGATTTTTACATAAACCTACAAATTTATTTATTCGTGGGGGAATTGATGATGTCTGGGTCACGCCGGAGGAGGAGCTTCTGATTGTTGATTACAAAGCGACAGCAAAAGAGAGCGAGGTGAATCTGGATGCGGAGTGGCAGGAGGGATACAAGCGACAAGTGGAAGTCTACCAATGGCTTTTCAGAATGAATGGTTTTAAGGTTTCGGACACGGCCTACTTTGTTTATGTAAACGGGCAGACCGATCGTGAAGCCTTTGATGCAAAGCTAGAATTTGATGTGAAACTGATTCCATATAAAGGTTCCGATAAATGGATTGAAAAAACCTTGGAAGAACTAAAAACCTGCCTCATGAGCGAAAAGTCTCCACAACCCACTGACGACTGCGAATATTGTACTTATCGCAACAACGCCGCGGCGGCGTTTCAAATCAAGATTAAAGAAAAGAAGGAATCAGAAAAATCTACTTTATTTTAATGAAGTTAGAAGAAAAAACAGAAGAATTACGCAAAATCAAAGAGGAGGTGGTTAATTTTAAGGACTCGCCACTTTATGCTGATAGGATTAAGAATAAAGTATATCCTGTGATTGGGGAGGGGAGTCACGATGCGGAAATTATGTTTATAGGGGAAGCGCCGGGGAAAAATGAAGCGGCGACCGGCCGCCCTTTCTTCGGGGCGGCCGGAAAGATTCTGACTAAAATGCTGGAGGAGGTAGGCATTTCACGTGAAGATGTTTATATAACCAATATCGTTAAAGATCGCCCTCCCCAGAATCGAGATCCTTTGCCGGATGAAATTGAGGCCTACGGGCCATTTCTTGATCGTCAGATTGATATAATCCAGCCAAAAGTGCTCGCCACCCTCGGGCGATTTTCAATGCAATATATTATGAGCAAGTTTGGTTTGGAATTTGAAATCCTACCAATCAGCCAAATGCACGGAAAAAGCTTTGAAGCAAAGGCTTCCTATGGCAAAATCACTATAATCCCTTTTTACCACCCCGCCGCCTCGATCTACAATCAACATCTTCGATCGGTATTACAGGAAGATTTTAAAATTTTGAGAGATTATGTCAAAAAATAAATCAGAAGCTTCCAGTTATTTAGATTTTCTAAATAAAACTTACTACAATCTCCATAAAAAATATGAGGATTTATTTTGGATTTCATACATGGGAGACCGTTCGGTGGATAAAAGAATGAATCAAGCTCTGGGCGCCAGGGATAAATTTAGAGCCGATAATAAATTGCTTGAGAAAGTCAGAGGATTAAGAAAGGTCGCAACATTAGTTGAAAAAAAGAGATTGGGTTCTTGGGAAGAGTTTTTTAAACGTTATCAGACCCCAAAACAATTATTAGTAATGAAAAATAGGATCGCTTTACTTGAAAGTAAGATCTTGAAAGAACGGTCAACTCGAAAAGAGGGGTATATCGAACCTAAGACAGGCAAGTTCGTTCCTGCTTCAGAGGTGAAGATGAACATAATAATCCGTACCGATCCAAGAGAAGATGTTAGGAAATCTTGTTTCGAGGCTACCGAAGAGTTGGCTACTCACCATATAAAAGATTACATTAAACTGGTTCAACTCAGAAATAAATACGCTAAAGTTTTAGGCTATCGAGATTTCTATGATTTTAAATTAGCGACTGAAGAGGGGTTGTCTAAGCGAGAATTATTTCCTCTTTTCGATTCAATATATAAGAAGACTAAATTTGCTTTTAAAAATATTCGTCAATTAGAAAAAACCAATCCCGGTCTTAGAGAGCCGTGGAATTTTGGTTTTATGATGTCCGGCTCACTAACTAAAGAGGAAGATCCTTATTTTCAATTTGACGAGGCATTACTACGCTGGGGCAAGTCCTTTAGTCGATTAGGGGTTGATTTTAAGAAAGGTACTTTGACTTTAGATTTAGTAGATAGAAAAAATAAATGGAATAACGGGTTTTGTCACTGGCCGAAATTGGTTAAATTTGAAAATGAAACAAAAGTGCCGGGAAGCTCCAATTTCACCTGCACGGTTGTACCAGGGCAGATTGGCTCTGGCACCGACGGCATGAATACTCTATTTCACGAAGGAGGACATGCCGCTCATATGTTGAATTCGGAGCAACTTGATGTCTGCCTAAATCATGAGTACCCACCCATGTCCACGGCTTGGGCTGAAACTCAAAGTATGTTCATGGACAGGATTTTTAGTAGCGTTGAGTGGAGATCAAGATATGCAGAAAACAGCAGTGGTCGGAAATATCCTTTTGCTCTATTCAAGCGAAAAACAGAAAAAGTGCATGTCCTAAGACCCTTGGATATTCGAGGTATATTATTTGTATCTAATTTTGAAAAGGAGATCTATGAATCTCGAAATCTAAATATCGAGAAGGTCAAAAATATCGCCAGAAAGAATTATCAAAAATATTATGACCACTCAATTGCGACGCTAGATGCCCTTGGAGTACCGCATATATATTCTTGGGAAAGCGCCTGCGCCTATCATGGGTATGGTCTGGCAGTACTGGCTCTGTCACAATGGAGAAGATATTTTTATAAAAAATATGGTTACATTGTAGATAATCCTCGGATTGGGAAGGAAATGCAGAAAGTTTGGGAATTAGGGGCTTCTAAATCTTTTAAAGATTTTGTAATATTGGCGACCGGCAAGCCGCTTTCATCAAATGCATTTTTGGAAAATGTTACCATGACTCTGGAAAAAACCTTAGATTTGGCCAAAAAAAGAATTAATAAACTAAAGACAATCCCCAAGAAACAATTTAAAATAGACCTAAACGCAGACATACACATGGTTCACGGTAAAAAAGAGATTGCCAACAACAAAGAAAGTTTTGAAAAAATGGCTTTGGATTACAAAAAATGGTTAAGGAAATTAAAGAAATAGTATGAAATCTTCTGAAATTCGATCACGATTTCTAAAATTTTTTGAGAAGAGGGGACATAAGATAATTTCTTCGGCTCCTTTGGTACCGCAAAATGATCCTACGGTACTTTTTAATACTGCCGGTATGCAGCCGCTAGTACCATATCTATTGGGGGCAGATCATCCGGCCGGAAAGAGAATTGTGAATGTTCAAAAATGTGTCAGGACTCAAGATATTGATGAAGTGGGCGACAACACTCACGATACTTTTTTTGAAATGCTTGGGAATTGGTCACTGGGCGACTATTTTAAAGAAGATGCTATTAAATGGAGCTATGAATTTTTAACTTCAAAAGAAGAAGGTCTCGGACTTGATCCTAAAAGGCTCTACATAACGGTTTTTGAAGGAGATGAAAATGCACCTAAGGATGTGGAATCGGCAGATATCTGGAAAAAATGCGGAATTCCGGAGAACCGGATCTATTTCATGGGAGCAGACACTAATTGGTGGAGCGTTGGAGATAATGGCCCCTGCGGACCGGATACAGAAATGTTTTACGATGTTAGTACAGAAGGTTTAAATCTTTCAAGTAAAGAGGAGTTCTTAAAATTGGAAGCAAATAAAGATCAGAGACTTATAGAGATATGGAATGATGTCTTTATGGAATACATGAAACTGAACGGAAAAGTGTTTGGTAAATTGACCCAACAGAATGTTGATACTGGAGCGGGATTGGAAAGAATTGCCGCAGTTATGCAGAAGACCAATAATATCTTTGCTACCGACCTATTTCAGCCAATCATAGATAAAATAAATGAATTCAGTACTAAGGATGATGAGAGAGCAAAAAGAATTGTAGCGGACCATCTCCGAACCTCGGTCTTTATCATTGCCGATGGTGTAACTCCGTCAAATTCCGATCAGGGATATGTTTTGAGAAGACTAATCAGAAGAGCCGTGCTTCATGCGGATAAATTAGGCATGAAGCACGGCTCACTATTCTGGATCGCAGAAACCGTCATTGAAATGTACAGAGATGTTTATCCGGAAGTGGAGCGATCCAGAGATTTGATCAAGTCGGAGATTGATAATGAGGAACAGAAATTCAGAACAACTCTGCAAGAAGGAGTTAAGAAAGCAGCTAATATAACTGAACTCACAGGTCAGATAGCTTTTGATTTGTATCAATCACACGGCCTTCCTTTAGAAGTGACTAAAGAAATAACCATGAAACCGATAAAAGATGAGCAGGTCTTTTTTGAGCTTATGGCAAAACATCGTGAACTCTCCCGCGCCGGTGCCGAACAAAAATTTAAAGGTGGTCTTGCCGATATCAGTGAAATGTCAGTGAAATATCACACTGCCACACATTTGCTAAATGCCGCTTTACGACAAATTCTCGGAAACGATGTTATACAGAAAGGAAGCAACATTACTCCGGAAAGATTAAGATTTGATTTTACTTACCCAAATAAATTGACTAACGAACAGAAAAAACAAGTGGAGGATTTGGTGAATCAGAAAATAAAAGAGGACTTACCCGTAGGTTTCAAAGAAATGTCCAAGAAAGAGGCTGAAAAAACGGGCGCAGTGCATGCTTTTGGGGAAAAATATGGCGAGATGGTCAAAGTTTATTCAATTGATGATAAGAAAGATGGTTTTTTTAGTCGGGAGTTTTGCGGCGGACCTCACGTAAGCCACACCGGTGAGCTCGGTCATTTCAAAATCGCTAAAGAAGAAGCCGTTTCAGCCGGGATTCGCCGCATCAAGGCTATTTTAGAATAAAGTTATATAATAGACTTATGAATTCACTCCTGTTTTATATAGGAAATGGTCTACTTAAATGCGCAATGGTTCATAACCTAAAGGGAAGTTTACCGGAAGTGCTTTTTTGGCAGAAAATGGAAATTAGACATCCAGAAACTATTACCCAAGAAGAATTAAAAAAGACGACCATCCAGGCATTGGATCAATTATGCCAAACCAGTAAAAAACGTCTCTTCAGTCCCGAGATTAAGAACAAGAGAATTACTAAACTTTTTTGTATCTTTTCTTCTCCTTGGTATATTTCCGAAACTAAAGTGCTTAAGACACACAAGCTCGAACCATTTCTGATTAAAGATGATACGGTGATGGAGTTTATACAGGTGGCCAATACTGAAGCAGAAAAAGGTCAGGAGGTCTTAGAGAGAAAAATTATTAGAGTAAATCTAAATGGTTATGTCACCCAAAACCCCATTGGCAAAAGAGCCAATACTTTAGAAGTGTCTGTGGTTGAAAGCTTTACCGATAAAAATTTTCTCAACGATGTTCGTCAAATCATTGACAGATATTTTGGGGTAGAAGAAAAGCATTTTCATAGTCTGCCGCTGGCCTCCTTTGCTGTCATCAGAAATATTTTCAAGCATCAAGAAAATTTTTTAATGATAAACATCACCAGCCTATTAACAGAAGTTTCCTTGATTAAAGATGGGTTATTACACGAAACTGTCACTCTACCGATCGGTAGTCAGAAAATTATTGACATGGTCGTGAATCGTTTGAATGTTACTAACGCCGTTGCCGAGACGCTCTTTCAGCTTTATCAGGGAGATTATGTTGAAAACGCTGTAAATAAAAAGTTGACTGAAATAATAGATGAATTTAAAAAAGCTTGGACTGAAAATTTAGACCAAGCCCTTAGCCACCTCTCTATCGGCCTCTCCTTGCCCCCAAACTGTTACCTTATTTGTCAGACCCCTCTACGGCATTTCTTTTCCGATTTCACTAAAGAAAAATTTAAGGTAGAAACTATCTCGGAAACCTCTTTTTCGCCATTTGTTAGATTCAACAATCAAGGAACAGACTTTTCTGTTGCCATAATGGTTCTATTTGCTAATATTAACTTATGACATTTCAGGATATTGTTCCACCAGCCTCTCGCCGATCCATCAGGGATATCCCTGTGCCGGGAAATCGAAATTCAAAGCCCCCTACTCCTTCACCACGACCGACCTATTCTCCACCCCCTCCACCACCGTCGCCAGAGTGGTTAGAGCCCCGAGAAAAACGCCCAAGGTTTTGGTTGTGGATTATTGCTGTAATAGCTCTAGTCATCCTCTTCTTCGGGGTGTCATATTTTTTTGCTAAAGCGACTGTTAAAGTTACCCCCAAGATCCAGGAAGTAGATGTTAGCCAAACTATAAATGCCAATCAAAAAAGTTCCTCTCTGCCAGATGGAACTATTCCCTATGCCTTGATTACTCTTGAAAAAGAAGGGATGGCTGATGCTCCAGGTACCGGAGAAATCGCCGTCTCCCAAAAAGCCTCTGGCCAAATCATTATTTACAACAATTACAGCACTGCCTCCCAGGATCTTATTGCCACTACCCGTTTTGCAACACCGGAGGGGCTCATTTATAGAATTGATAAAAATATAATTGTGCCGGGGCAAACAACTGTTAGCGGTAAAGTTACACCGGGTAGTATTGAAGCGACGGTTTATGCCGATCAACCGGGAGAAAAATATAATGTTGGGCTAAAAGACTTTAAAGTTCCGGGGTTTCAAGGAACTCCTAAGGCAGATGGTTTTTACGCTCGCTCCAAGACACCGCTCGCCGGCGGTTTTGTCGGCACCACTAAAAAAGTGAGCGACCAAGATTTAGCCGTCGCTCACGCCAAGATTGAAGGGGATTTGGGAAGAGATTTGTTACAACAAGCCCGAACTCAGAAACCGGATAATTTTGTTTTATTTGATAGCGCCTTAGTCACTCGCTTCTCGGCCCTACCAAACGGTTCCTCTACCAGTAATGGCCTGGTGTCGGTGCGAGAGAAAGCCACTGGTTACGCCATTGTTTTTGATCGCGATGTTCTAAACTCGTATCTGGAAACCTCATTAGATCAAAATACTTCAACCAGTACTATAATGGGGTTAGATAGTTTAAATTTTAACTTACTTAATAAGGCCAATTTTCCATCAGCAAGCTCTACCGCTATCTCGTTCACCCTTGGAGGCAAGATTAAGCTGGTAGCCCAAATTGACCAACAAAAATTAAAGAATGATCTGGCTGGCCTCTACCGATCAAAGATTTCCACAATTCTGACCAACTATCCCTCTATTGAAAAAGTGGACGTAGTCTATAGGCCCCTCTGGCTTTGGTCTTTTCCAAAAAAGATTAACAGTATAGATATTGAAATACTCAACCCTTGACGAGTAAAGGGGCTTTCTGTTATGATGATTTCCACTGATTTAATTTAATGGATAAGGAAAAAAAGAGCCCATTAGCCGTATACGGAGTAGTTACAGAAGCCCTGCCCAACACGCTCTTTAAAGTGAAGCTGGACGGCGCTGAAGCAGAGATCTTGGCTTACCTAGGCGGGCGAATGAGATTAAATCGAATCAGAGTTTTAATTGGAGATAGGGTTCAGGTTGAACTTGATCCATATGGCGGCAGAGGCCGAATCGTCAAAAGACTATAGGCCTGTTTTTTTAGTCTATAAATATAGAGAAGTTAAATGAAAGTTAAAGCATCAGTAAAAAAGATGTGCGCTAAATGTAGCGTAGTCCGTCGAAAAGGCTACGTTTATGTCGTATGCAAAGGCAATCCTCGTCATAAACAACGTCAAGGATAAAAATATGAGAATCTTAGGTATAACAATTCCAGAAGATAAAAGACTTGAGATCGGGCTCACCACTCTTTATGGTGTAGGACGTTCCCGAGCGCAAAAGATCTTGGAAGAGGCCAAAATTGATTTTGGCCAGAAACCGAAAGGTTTGAAAGTGGAGCAAGAAAATGAAATCCGTCGAATTATAGAGCAATACAAAATAGAAGGAGACTTGAAGCGTGAGACCGGCTCCAACATCAAACGCCTAAAGGATATCAAATCATATCGCGGCAGTCGGCATACCAAACGACTCCCGGCGAGAGGTCAGAGAACTAAGACCAATGCCAGAACCCTAAAAGGGGTGAAGAAAACCATGGGAACCGGCAGAAAGAAAGAAGCCAAAAAATAATATAAAGCAATTAATAACGATCAATGGGTAAGAAACGAATTGTAAAAAAAGAAGGAGAAGAAGGAGAGGCTAAAGCGCCAGCGGCCGCCGCTATTTCCAAGAAACGGATGGATAACGGTATCCTTTATGTTCAATCTACCTACAATAACACAAAAGTTCTTTTAACTGATCCAAAAGGAAATACTCTTTGTTGGTCTTCTAGCGGTAGTCTAGGATTTAAAGGAGCAAAAAAAGGCACTCCTTTTGCCGCTGCCAAAGTGGGAGAGACCTTGGGAACAAAGGCTCAAGCAATGGGTATGAAAGAGGTGGGAGTGATCGTAAATGGGGTTGGCTCAGGTCGCGAGTCGGCTATTCGAGGGTTTATTTCTAAAGGCACCAATATTACCTCCATTCAAGACGTAACACCGGTGCCACATAACGGTCCAAAACCAAAAAAGCCCCGCCGTGTTTAAATAATTTTATATTATGAAAATAGGTCCAAAATTTAAAATTGCCCGACGTCTGCAAGCTCCGATCTTTGAGAAAACTCAAACAGCGAAGTTTAAGGCGAACTCGGAAAAGAAGGGGAAGCTCGGTGGCAGGCGTCCTCGGCCAAAAAGTGATTATGGTAATCAATTAATGGAAAAACAGAAAGCCAGATTTACTTATGGTATTTCCGAGCGACAGTTTAGCAATTACGTTAATAAAGTTATCACCAGAAAGAGCACCATTACCCCGCAAGAGAAACTTTTTGAAGAGTTGGAAAGACGATTGGACAATGTTGTTTATAGACTGGGTTTGGCTAAGACCCGTCAAGCGGCGAGACAAATGGTCTCTCACGGACACATTATGGTGAACGGTAGGCGAGTAGATATACCGTCAATTCAAGTTTCGAAAGGAGATAAGATAAGTGTGCGAGAAGCCAGTTTAGCCAAGCTTTTGTTTGCCAATCTGGAAATAAATGAGAATAGCCCATTAAGTCCTACTTGGCTGAAGTTTGATTTCACAAAAAAAGCAGGAACAGTAGAAGCTATGCCTACCATTGGGGGACAAAGCCTACTTTTTGACCTTTCCGCGGTTTTGGAATTTTATAAACGATAATTTTATTAAATTAATATTTATTTATGGCTGACTATAACGTTTTACTTCCATCTAAACCACGTCTCATTGATGAAAATGAATTTCAAGGAAATTTTGAAATTGATGGTCTTTATCCCGGATACGGTCACACTCTTGGCAATTCACTGCGACGAATCATTCTGTCCTCATTGCCGGGCTCTGCCATTACCTCAATCAAAATAGACGGTATCAATCACGAATTTTCCACCATGTCCGGACTGAAAGAGGATGTCATTAATATTATTTTGAATTTAAAGAAAGTGAGGATCCAACTTCTTTCCGATGAACCTCAAATTTTGACTCTAAAAATAAAGGGTATTAAAAAAATCACAGCCGCCGATATTAAGGCACCCGGCCAGGTTAAGATTATGAACCCCGACCAGCATATCGCCGAGCTCACCGACAAAGGGGCGGAGTTGAATATGGAAATGACCGTAGAGAAAGGTATTGGATACGTTTCCAAGGAACTCTTGCAAAAAGATAAGGTAGATATCGGCACTATTGCCCTTGACGCCCCATTTAGTCCAATAAAAAGAGTGAATTATGATGTTGAACATATGCGCGTAGGAAATAGAACGGACTTCAATCGACTGAAAATCTTTATTGAAACTGATGGCACCATTGGCCCGAAAGAGGCGCTGGAAAAATCAATTGAAATAATGATCAATCAGCTTAAAGCTATTGTTGGTTTTAAAGAGGAAGAAGAGATTGCCATTTCAAACGCAGATGTCACAAATGAAGAAGGTCTTAAAGATGGCGGAAAAACCGGCGAGAATTATGAAGATCTCTTGAAGACTCGGATTGAATCGCTTGATCTGTCTCAACGAACCATCAACGCTCTTACTAACGGCAATATTCGTACCCTCGGTGGCTTAGCCAAGAAAAGAGAGAAAGATATCCTGGAAATTGAAGGTCTTGGATCAAAGGGTTTGGAGGAAATTAAGAAAATACTAAATGATTTCGGAACTTCCTTAAAAGAATAGATTTATGCGACACCATAATTCCAACCGAAAATTAGGCAGAAAAAGAAAGGGTAGAAGTGCCCTGTTGCGAACTATGGCTGTTTCCCTCATTCGGTATGAGAAGATATCTACCACGGAAGCTAAAGCAAAAGAATTACGCCCATATGTCGAGAAGTTGGTGACGAAAGGCAAGAAAGATACTCTCACCTCCAGACGTTTGGTGGCAGAGAAGCTCGGAAAAAGCCTGGCAATACAGAAACTTTTTAAAAAAATCGGACCGAAATATCAGAGTCGGGCCGGAGGTTATACCAGAATTATTAAACTACCGAACCGCCAATCTGATGGAAGTAAAATGGCTCAAATTGAATTTGTATAAACATGACTAAACACACCATTGACGCAAAGAATAGAAAATTGGGTAGGGTGGCATCCGAGGCTGCTCATATTCTGATGGGCAAGAATCGACCCGATTTCGCTCGAAATAAAATTCCGGTTCAGGTAGTAGAGATTATTAATGCAAAGGATGCGGATATTTCAGACAAGAAAAAGGCTACAAAAATTTATCAGCGATATTCAGGCTATCCAGGAGGTCAAACCAAAACTACTTTGGGCAAGATGATTGATAAGAAAGGTCACGGAGAGGCTTTCAGAAAGGCTGTCAAAGGAATGTTGCCTCCAAATAAATTGCGAGCTAAGATGCTAAAACAATTAATTGTTACAGAATAATATGGCAGAGACTGCAACAAAAAAATACACGGAAGCGGTAGGACGAAGAAAGACTTCGGTAGCCCGAGTGCGTCTTTTCCCCGATACCAAACAATCTTACTCTATCAATGATAGGGAATTTGAAGTTTATTTTCCGACTGCGGAACTGCGAATGACTGTTACCGATCCGATGACTAAGTCCAAGATAACCGAAAAATTCCGAGTGAGTGCGAAACTCAATGGCGGAGGAATCCACTCTCAGGCTGAGGCTCTCCGACACGGCATTTCTAGAGCTTTGATTATTTTTGATAAAGAGTTGAGAGGGGTGTTGAAGAAAGAAGGTTTTTTGAAGAGAGATCCTAGAGCAAAAGAAAGACGAAAGTTCGGTCTGAAGAAAGCCAGAAAGGCTCCACAGTGGAGTAAGAGATAGGTTCAAGATTAACTCAACGGTCTGGTGTCCCCCGCATCGCTCCTGCCCGACTTTCCTTCTCTGCTGACTCGGAAGAGTCGTTCACGAGCTCTCCGGGAACAGTTGTGACCATTGGGTATTTCAATAAGGACTGTAGTGGTGCGGCTAGTCCTGGGTTCTAAATGGTTCGAAAAGTCCGGAAGCCGCATTGTTATTTCGCAGCCGAGGACATGTGAAAGCCGCACACAATACTCAGTTTTAATATAGAGGGGTACGAATATACACGGTAGCTACTATTACTAAAGTAGCATCGTTA
>JADGRH010000006.1 GCA_017881075.1 Minisyncoccota bacterium
CGTCTAACTGCAGGTAAGCGGCATCTTCACCGCTACTGTATTTTCACCGAGCGGGTCTCCGAGACAGTTCCCCAGTCATTACACCATTCGTGCGCGTCTGAACTTACCAGACAAGGAATTTCGCTACCTTAGGACCGTTATAGTTACGGCCGACATTCACCAGGGCTTATATCAGTCAGCAATATATTCTTGCGAACATATCACCGCCAATATTTGACCTTCTGGCATCGGTCAGGTGTCACCCCCTATACATCCTCTTGCGAGTTCGCAGGGAGCTGTGTTTTTGATAAACAGTTGCCAGGGATACTTTAGCTGCGTCCTTCGATCCTTGCGGATCTCAGGAGAGTCTTATTCCGAAGTTACGACTGCTTTTTTGCCGAGTTCCTTGGAGACCTCTCACTCGTTCGCCTTGCTCTACTCGAGCTGACTACCTGTGTCGGTTTACGGTACGGTTCTCGTGCAACTATATTTAGGGGATTTTCTTGGAAGCTTGCTTTGCCATATTTTCCTCCGCCATAGCGGAAAAATTTTCACTTCGCTTGGAGTGGTGAAGCCGGGATTTTCCTCGACTTCCTCCTGACGACATGAGCGCAAATCCAATAATGCGCACAGCATACTAAACTTCGTCTTCCCATCATATTGCACGAAAGTCATGGAATATTAACCATGTGTCCATCGGGTGCGGCTTTCGCCATTCCCTTAGGCCCGACTAACCCTTGGATGACAATCATTGCCAAGGAAACCTTAGTCTTTCGGCGTGGCGGTTTCTCACCGCCATTGTGGTTACTTGTGCCAACATTCTTACTTCGCATCGCTCCACCATGGGTCACCCCTTTGGCTTCAATGCAATGCGAACACTCTCCTACCGCTCCATTTTTCCGAAGAAAAATAAAGCCCTCAGTTTCGGTACTACACTTAGCCCCGTTCATCTGCGGCGCGAAATCTCTGGATGAGTGAGCTGTTACGCTATCTTTAAAGGATGGCTGCTTCTAAGCCAACCTCCTCATTGTCAGAGAAATTTCACCACCTTAAGTGCACTTAGTGTAAATTTAGGGACCTTAACTAGAGATCTACGGCTGTTTCCGTTTTGACCAGTGGAGCTTAGCCCCCACGGTCTAACTGCTGAGCTTTTGACTTTTGGTATTCGGAGTTTGATAGGACTCGCGAGCTTTCGCCCTGTCGAGTCCTTCCAGTGCTCTACCCCCAAAAGGAACACTCAACGCTAGCCCAAAAGCTATTTCGGAGAGAACCAGCTATTACAAAGTTCGATTAGCTTTTCACTTCTTACCACATGTCATCCGAAGGAATTGCACGACCAACCGGTTCGGGCCTCCTGCCGCCTTTCGGCGACATTCACCCTGCACATGGCAAGCTCACTTTGCTTCGGGTCTAATGCATACTACTAATTCGCGCTATTCACACTTGGTTTCCCTGCGCCTCCATGCTTTTGGCACTTAGGCATGCAGCATGCATTAACTCGTTGGCTCATTCTTCAATAGGCACGCCGTGACGGTTCCATCTTGCGATGTCACCGCTCCGACTCCTTGTAAGCATATGGTTTCAGGTCTATTTCACTGCCCTCACCGGGCTTCTTTTCACCTTTCCCTCACGGTACTAGTTCACTATCGATCACAAAATGTATTTAGCTTTGCCGGTTAGTTCCGGCGGATTCCTCCGAGCCACTCGTGTCTCGAAGTACTCAAGAATAGCAGTAAGAGATATTTCATTTTCACGTACAGGACTATTACCCTCTGGGGTTTTGCTTTCCAGCAAATTCCGTTAACGAAATATTTTGTAACTCTTTTAGTAATAAATACTACACTGCTACCTTACAACCCCCAATCACGGAACGGAGTCTGCCAAAATTGACAGCTTCCGTTCCAAGATTGGGTTTGAGCTCATTCCTTTTCGCTCGCCGCTACTAAGGAAATGTAGCCACAATAAAGTGGCTTTGTTTTCTTTTCCTCCAGGTAATGAAATGTTTTACTTCCCTGGGTATGCACCCTACTTAGTAGTAGGGTTTCTGCCGAAGCAGAAGGGTTTCCCCATTCGGAGATCTCCGGGTCAAAGGTTGCTAGGCACCTCACCGAAGCATATCGGAGCTACGCACCGTCCTTCATCGCCATTTTGTGTCAAGGCATCCACCATATGCTCTTAAATTCCCATTAGGAAATTTAAAAACCATCTCCTGAAAAAACAACCACTGTTTCATCAGGATCATTTGTTTGCTTACTTAATTATTTTACCTGCCTGTCTCCACCGCTTAAAAGACCCTCAATAAAGGGACGGTGTGACAAGAATTTATTTTTCAAATATCGGGCAATCGGAAGGCCTCGTTTTGAGACGAAAAAAAACCGCTTTCTAAGCGGCTTGTTAAGACAACAATCAAGAAGACGTCATCTTTGCCGCTTTGAAAAAATGGTGTTTTTTAACATATCTGTGTAAGGCCTAGTATATACAACCGAGTGTAATTGTCAAACACCCCCGACCGCCTTACGGCGGCCGGGGGTGTTTTTTCATATTTTCCTTATAGAATCCTGATTATCTATCGATTCTTATCAGCAATTTCACCTCTAACTTTCTCAATATATCGGGCTGCGGCATCCTGGCCACCAAGACCAAAGGAAAGGCCAAAAGCCAACGACAGTGCTACCACTACTCCCATAAAGAGAGTTTGGATGAGCGAAACGGCAATACCAAGCTGAACCAAAGCGGTCAAAATGGCAAAGATCCAGATAGCCCATTTAGCAATACTGCCCATTAGATTGGCGTGGGCTAATCCGGCAGCCGAAGCCCCGGCGGCTACGATTTTCTGTACTGCTTGAGCAATGACTACAGCTACAAGCAGAATCAAGACAGCCACAATTACTTGCGGCAGATAGCTTAGGACAACACTCTTAAGAAAGAGGGTCACTTGAGTTAAGCCGAGAACCTCAAATGAAGCTAAAAGGAAGACTACAATTATAAACCATTTTACTAACCCGCCGACAAAGGCCCCTGAATTAAGAAGTACTCCTCCTTTGTTCAGTGTGCTCTCAACGCCTGCGCTTCGCAGAGCATGGTCAATTTTCATGGCCACAAAGGCCTGTCGGATTAGCTTATCGATGAAGACACCGATGAGCCAGCCGATTATGAAAATGACTATGGCGATTACAATGTTGGGGATAAAGCTGACAATACCGTACCAAAGATTGGTAAATGATTGCACCAGCACGTCTCCCCAGGTATTTACTACCATGTTATTTATTATTAATGTTAATTATTAAGGATAGAACGACCTTCCTACCCCTTTCGCTTTCTGCCTATATTATATCAATTTTTTAGGATAAAAGGCCAAGTTTATCCAGGACCCCCTGGTGGGGGTAATCAAGGATGTCCCGTAGTAGTTTATCCCCCATATTAAGGCGATATTGGAATTCAGCCGTTTCCAGAGCCACATATTTGATCTCCTTTCCGATTTCCGCTTCCAGATGTTTAATGAGATTCTCCAATGTCCTTTTCTTTATTCTATCGGCCACCACTAAAAGGTCGACTCGGCTTTCCCAATCCTGAATAAACACCCCGGCCAAGACCACTAATTTTAAACGGCCAATCTTACTGAGTTTCTTTAAGATGTGTTCTTGTTGTAAAGCAGTAATATTAATTAAAAGATTCTGAAGAGCTTCCAGGTATGAAAAATCTACGTTCAAAATCCAACCTGAGATTCTTTTGCCCTTCAGTTTGAAACTGCGTCGCTTGATTACTTTTGTCTTTTCCAGAAGCCTACACTCCCTTCGAACAATCGTTGACCGCACTTTAGTCCTGTCGGCGATCTCTCTCGCGTCAAATGGCAGATTGGGATTAAAGAGAAAGAGTCGCATGATCTTGACCTTGGCCTGACTGCCGAAGAGATTAGATAAGGTTTCCATATATAAATAATAAAACAAAAAAGCCATTCCACCAAATGGCGGAATGGCTTTTTTTAAGTTATTTCAGCTCAACCTTCCCTCCCGCTTCTTCAATCCTTTTCTTGATTGTTTCTGCCTCCTCCTTCTTCATTCCTTCTTTAAGCATGGCTGGGGCGGCATCCACAAGGTCTTTAGCCTCCTTAAGCCCGAGAGCCAGGACTTCTTTCACCACCTTAATAACGGCAATCTTATTAGCACCGGAATCAGAAAGCTGAACATTAAAGAGACTTTTCTCTTCTACCGCAGGACCTGCTGCAGCCGGGCCGGCTACTGCTACGGCCTGGGCCGATACTCCGAACCTCTTTTCCAAAAACTTCACCAATTCATGAAGCTCGAGAACTGTCATTTTTTCAATGCTCTCTACTAAAGTTTTGAACTCTTTCGGTGTTTCTACCTTTTCAGCAGGCTTTTTAGACTCTTCGGCTGGAGCCGGTGCTGGTGCTGCGGCTGGAGCAGGTGCTGCTGCGTTTGTATTTTCGTCTGCCATAATAATTTTGATTTAATTTTTAATTTTACTTCCCTTTCTCCGCAATTGCGTTGATCGCTACTACTAATCCGGCAATTGGCGAATTAATGATATTTACGAATTGGCCGTAGAGGACTTCCAATGATGGAATGGAGGCAATAGAGACCATCTCCTCGGCATTTTTATACTTTCCTTCAAAAATGCCGCCCAGAATTGCCCATTTCTTATCCAGCTTCTTTTGGAATTCATAAACTTCTCGAGATGGCGCCATAATATCGTCGCCGTAAGCAAGACCTAATTCCCCTTCCATCGCTGGCATTTCACCCTCAATCTTTTTTCCTTCCAAGACTTTCTTGGTAATAGTCTTCTTGGCCACCATGTAATTGATCCCTTTGGCTCGCAACTCACGACGAATAGCGGTGGATTCAGATACCGGCAAACCATGAAAGTTAACGAATACTACCGACTTTGCTTTTCCAATAGCATCTTCAACTTTCTCAAATATTTCCTTCTTCTTATTTTTTGATATAGGCATTTTATGATTTGTCTTTAAAACAAAAAACGACCTTTTCCGGCCGCAATGAGAAATACTAAATCTTAGTATTAAACCTCGAGAGGATCATTTTATGTAGTCCCTCGATTTTCTCGGAATCTACGACCTCTTGTCTTTGGCCTTGTGAATAGAAGTCTACCTTTTTAGACCTTTTTGTCTACTTGACGTATGGGCTAAAAGGTGATATAATTCCCACTGAATCGAATTGGGTTTTTGTCGGGAGTAATCCCGGGCCTAGTTCATTGAAAACCACTAGTGATCTTGGGACTACCCAAAACACAAAGAAGAAAGGTCAGTCATGAGCATAAGATGCTTCGTTAACATACAAGAAAATCAAAAATTTATTACCTCACCGAATGGATGCTTCAAGCTCCTCTTCGGTCACAGTCTTCAGGACGAAGAAGACCGTCCGTACATCGATCTTCATGTGGGTTTACCGGAGACGAAAAGTCTGCCGGCTAATATCGCCGAGATAACCACCGGCGTCAGTTACTATGAGCCAAATCTGATCGAATACGGAAGCGGGCGGAGAATCACAGGAGAATACCGATACCGCTCGGCGTTTGGGGTGTTGGAAAATAATCAACACAACGGTATTAACAAACAAGGACTTCGAATCACCGCCGATAATATCGTCGATGCTTCGGAGCTCTATAGCCGGGTTCGTAGCGGAAGGATCTATCCCGCAGTTTCGTATGATGCCGCGCAGGTGCCGGTGCCAATGCGACGGTTCAAGGACCTCGCGCGCGAGTTCGCCGAAATGCTTGGCGACCTCCTCGATGACTGCCGATTCTGGTTCGCGAAAACAACTTAATCGGACGCACAACGTAACAAATGCCGGGCTTGGAAACGAGCCCGGCGTTTTTTTATTTAAATTTGAATTAATCTACCCCCCTATCCTTTCATTCTCCTTTTCCAAAATCTCATATTTATTTCCGGCGATGTTGGTTAGAAGTTGGATGAAGGTGGCAACGCCAGAGATGGCGAAGATTAGAAGGACGAAATATGTAATGGGAGAAATAAAGTATAGGAATAGTGAGATTAAAGTGGTCCAGAAGCCAATGCACCACGGACATTCCAGGGTGGTGTTAATAGCTCGACGAAATCCCGGTTTTACTAGCGTCTTAACGACCATCTTTTCGCTTTCCCCTGGGCCTCCAACAATAGTTTTATCATATTTAAATAACTCCCTCTTCCAACGCGTGAGCTTATCATATGACGCCCCTCGGATCATTCGAAAGCTCGCTAGGGCCACTAGAGCTGCCCCTCCAAAGCTGATGCTTCTAGGTAGTGATCCATTCACTTTCACTAATATCCAGCCCAAGATTATGGCCACAACGACAAAGGCCGTACCTGGGATAGCCATGTTATAGAAGATTTGCCTGTCTTCGCCTAGAGACATTTTCTCTTCTTTCATTAACCTAAATGATAGAAGAAAACATTCCTAAAAACAATGGGCAGATAACCAGACGAAACCTACAAATCACCCCATTCGTAGGTGAGTCTGGGTATCTGATCCTAGCCGATAGGAATACTTATTGGATCCTTTATCAGACTGATAATGAGAATAATGGAAGGAATAAGTAGAATTAAATTCCATAATATTATTTTTCTTATTCCCTTTCTTATTTCCAAATCTCGTCGATGATAAATAAAAACAACAACAAGAAAAACCAGAATTATGATAATGACCGGAAAAGAGCATAGTAGTCCATAAAACCCAAAAGAGGTATCATAAAAACCGCTAAGAATTACCAGAGCGGTTAGTACGAGTTCAACTTTAAATATCCACTTCGTGATTTGATACAGCTTCAAGATTTTATGGTGTAGCCAGACTATTGAGTAATTTGGTAAGAAGATCAGTTAGAATGCTGATATCTTCCGGAGGAATATTCGAGTGATGTCCTCGGTGTTTATTTAATTTTTTCTCAAGGTTACGATTGAAGGCTTTTATCTTCTTGTTGGCATTTTTCACTTTCCCTTGAGACAATAAGTTTAATATATTATCTATTTTATTCAATATATTTGTTTTTAGGGGGTCGGCGATCGAAAAACCTTGTATCTCTTTTTTGATCAACAGTAGATAAGATGCAGGGCTGATCTCTGTGATCGACGTAGTTGTAGCATCCACCACTCCGTCCCCATCAACATCAATGGAAAGAATGGGCGTAGTTGAGGAGGCATAAGAGCCTTCTTGTATGTCCAATTGGGCCGTCGTCATGGGAGTAACGGGGATATCATTGAACACATTATCAGACATTTGAACATCTCCCTGTTTGATTTTCTCCTCGAGAGTAAAACTGCCCAGATCTAATCCGGTGATCTTCAGACTATAACCTCCTCCGGGTAAATTTATATATTTCCCTTCGCCAACTTCTTCGTATCTACTATTCGGAATATTCTCTTCAATCAATTCGAGGTCGGAAGTTGGATCGGTATTAGTGGCAAGGCCAGTATGATTACCAGAGAGATCATAAGCATCAATGGAAACTGGTGAATGAACACCTATTTCAAAACCAGAAATGTCTCCCCCAGAAGGTTTGGTGGTAGAAAAATCTACTGGTAAAACATTGGGTGTATTTTTAATAATATTTCCAATTAGCTCTTCCATTGGTTCCGCTTCCATGATAGTGCTGTGACCAACATTTTTTCCATTTTCCTGATTGTAATCATGAATATTCAGATAGATCTTGGTGCTAGAGGCTGACATAACACTAGGACTAACTACTGTGCCATCACCATCAATCGTTTTGAGCAAATCATGATCTAAAGTATACGGACAGACAGTTTGACCAATAAGACAATTCTCTTTGGCTGTGTATTCAATACCGCTCGTGGTAGGAATACCCCAGCCAGCGACTTCCGTGACTTGAAGACCGGAAGGTGGGAGCCAATTATCAATAGAATTGTGTGTGGCCTTGGCTTGATTAATTAAGGCCTGATTCAAGACATTTGGGCTATCGGTGTCTGCCGCATCCGGTTTTGGACGTTGATCTTTTTTTGCCAGAAGAAAATCGGAAAGACTGGAATAATTTTTAATATTGTTACCATATTTAGTGCGAAAATTATCAACATTGTCGACAGATGGATCAAACTGAATGACCGGCAAAGCAACTCTATCAAAATAATTTTTGGATGGAGCGAGATTATAAGCGGTTGGCATATTTTCTGAAAGACTACGAGCGGTGGGTTTGCTCATAAAAGTGTAGCCGAATTTTCTTATCTCTTGATCATCACCATGAAGAAGAGCAGCAAGGCTCTCGGGAGTACCTAGTTCGGGTGGTGCAACCATAATTAACTTATCAATAAGCCCTGCTTCTCCTTGGGCTTGTAGAGCATTAATGAGAGTTTTTGCCAGTAGCCCTCCGTTGCTATGAGTAATAATTGTTACCTTGCCCGTTTTGGAAGAAGAAGCCATTCTTTCAATTTCCGGAATCAGATAAACGTATCTATCCTGAAGCTTTATGCCATTCATTACTAGATCATTTAAATCTTTCCTCCAGTCGTAAGGGATTGCCTCCCAAGCATTAATTGTGTGATTTGCCACTAATTGATCCATTGAATCGGAAAAATGTTGATAGATATCTGTATCAAATAGACCTAAACTGATATTAGTTGTATTGATAATATCTCGAGTATAGACAGACTGATCAAGACTCTGGCCGTTTGGATCAAGAAATAACTTTTGGACATCGGCATTTCTATTTGGTTCCCAGAGTTGGTTTTCGCTTATTAAGCCCGGTTTATACAGTCGGCTTCCTTCAATACCTGGCAGGAAAATAACATTGGAACTGGGATTTTCTAATCCGGGGGGAATTTGAGCCCAAGCTAAAGCAGAAGTGGGAAAGAGGGTAAATACTCCGAATGATGCGCTAATAAAAAAGCTAATAAATATAACCGACTCCGATATAAATGTGTTTTTCATCCGGCCATTATGGAGAAATGGCCATGAAGAACCGCTAAAAGAAAGTTAAAGTTTCGCTAAAAAAAGCAGTGGACAACAAATTATTGCGTACTGCAACAGATCAGATTTTCCGAATTAATACCCATTACTGGCCTATACCAGCCCAAGACAATAAAAAGAACAAAACTTAAAAGGAGAATGAAAAGAAAGGCGGTAATAAATTTGAAGGCGGTTTTGTCGAACATAGATACCAATGGTGCCCATTGGTATCCTTATTATACCAATGGGCACCATTAAATAAAACAAAACCCCCGCGCCTTTCGGCGCGGGGGTTTTGGACTCTACTATCAACTGAAACTATATCTTAAGCGATCGTAAATTATACGGCGCTCAAGTATTGGCTTCCAGCTGAAGTGTGCTGCTCGTCAAGACTGGATGTGTAGAACTGGTCAGGTGTGGTATCGGTGGTGGTTTCATCGTAGTTTACACCACTTAGCCATACCTCATGGAATGCATTATTACCAGTTACAACCACGGAGAGTGTGAATGTTTCCGTATCACCCTCGTGGATTATCCAAGCACCGCTATCATCTGGATTGACATCCGCAGTTGAGGTTACATCACAAGAATTAGTTGATGTACCGCTAACTGTGTAAGCCGTGCCAGAATCAGCAACTGACGGAGTAGATGAAGCATCACAGCCCTTATTGACACTGATGTCTTCACCGAAAGCAGTCAACTCGTATTTCAGAACATATGTTCCTATATCAGGAGAAGCGTCTGATGCTACAAGTGAATGTGTTCCGCTAACAAAGTTGAAGCTTAAGCCATTAGACTGAAGAGTCTGGACTTTGCCTGTAACTGTGCCAGCGCCACTCATGTCAACGGTTTCTGTAGAATCTACGCCTTCAGCATCAATGGTTGTGCCATTAATTGAAGCGTGTAATACCGTGCCGTTGTCGTAATTAGTCCCCTGTGGTCGAAGTTTGACCGTCACCTTAACATCCTCTGATCCCTTATTGCCAGGAATAGTGATATCTCCACTATTGAAGCTGAAGTGATAGGTAGAGGTAGCGGTAGAACCATTGGTAAAGTTCGGAAGGTTATCGGTAACGCTGTCAGAAGAAAAAGTCTGGCCATTAACTGTAACCGTGACATCGTTAGCTATGCTGTTATCGATAGTAGTTGGCTGATTTCCGCCAGCTACGTCGGTAGCAGAGAGAACAAGGTCAAAGCTGTTAACTTGAATAGCTTCAGAGCTGGAGTTTGTCTTGAGTTTGAAATCAAAGACTTCTGCATCAGTGGAGTTATTCGCATCAACTTGAATGGATCCTGCGGCAGGAGTAGCTGAAGAAGACAAAACATTTAGAGTGTTCTGTGCTCCGGCAGCATCAATGCTGAATGAGGCAGGATTTGTGCCTTCTCCAATAGAGGTGTCAACACCGGCACCGTCAGTAAATCTTAGGCCGTCATTACTACCTTCATTGGTAGCCGCATAGACATCCCAATCGGCGTCAGTGCCAGCTCCATCAACGGAGGAAGCGACATCAACTTTAACCCAGAGATCTGCCTTGGCATTCTTTCGGAAAACGGCATTAACTCCGGTCAATCGAATGCGGTAGATATTGTTGTCTGAAGTTTCATTCCAGTCGCTCTTGGTATCAGCATTTGCATGAGCAAGAACTGTAGAACCATCCATCAGATAGACTTGAGTAAAGGTCTTCCATGGACTTTTAGTTCCAGGAGAAGCATTACCTGATCCATCAAAGATAAGGTCTACGCGAGAAAGCGAAGCATCGGCATCATTGACGTCAAATTTGATTTCAGCTACAGCCGCTTTGTTTTGACCTTCATTGAGAGTGGTGTCACTGGCATCCTTCAATTTGAAGTTGTCAATAGATGTTTCACCTCCCATCAGTGGGCCGCCGTTATCAACGGTTGTGCCTCCACCGCCTGAAGTCATTGAATCACACTTCACTCCAGTTGTTGGGCTGAAACCTAATGTTGAGGTACATCCGGCTGGAAAGTTAGTTGTGGCTCCACTGTCACATCGTGCTCCAGTTGTAGAGCTGAAACCTGCTGTTGAGGTACAACCTGCTGGAAGATTCGTAGTCATGGTCATGTGGCTATTGATATAAGCCATAGTGATAGGACCAAAATATCCAACTGAAGGTGTAATACCTACGCTAGCTTGATAGGCTCCGAGGGCGGCTTTGGTCAAATTACCAAAGTAACCCATAGCTGTGCCCGCAGGCATAACTAGGAAACCTTTCTCTACCAAGAAGCCTTGAAGGGCTACTACGTCTGCTCCGGTTGAACCGATGGTTAAAGATCGGCTGAACTGAGTCATGACGGTGCCAGGTGCGTTGAAGTTGTTGATTACTGTATCAGCGGCTACCAAAGTAGTCATGCTGAGAGCAAGAGCAAACACGGCAACAACCACGGCAATATTTCTTACTTGTTTATTTATCATTTTATAATTTAATTTAAACTTCTTCCAAGTTACTTAATAATAATTTTAATAATGCTGGAAAAAGTTGTTTTGAAGCTAATAACTTACTAATACTACCTTTATATTCATAGGATATTTAAGAGAACATCGACTGTTTTCTTGACATCTTCTGAACATCACTCTAACAATTCCCCGCTTTATTTAATCGACACAAAGCGCAGGAAGGAGTTATGAATTTAATACTGAATTTCTATCCTTTCAACAGTGGAAGAAAAAGGGTCGCAGAATTATGCGGTTTTCAAAGTACGCTAAAATTATATAATTTAGTGGCCTTTCCAGCAAATTACATTTGGGGATAAATCCCGATAAATATGACGTATCCCTTATGCCTATATTACAGCAAGTAGGCCAAAAGGTCAAACTTTAAGGCTTTAAATTAAAGAGTACCTGCTCCAGCGGCGCTCGCCGGCTTTCTTTAGGCGTCCTTCTACCACCATCCTTTGAAGCTCTCTTTGAAGGGTCTTCTCGCTGCAGTCTTTAAAAACAGAGCTAATATCCTTAATGTTCAGATCACTCTTATCTCTAAGCAGAGAGAGAATGGCTTCTTGGCGATTGTCCCTCGACTTCACTTGGGACATGTCCTTTAGGTGTCCTTGTCCTTTATCCCGAGCAAGTTCAAGGGATTGTCCTTTTGTATCTAGATTTGTCCTTTTATTCAAATTATCTGAAAGCCTGGGATCATTAGAAATTTTAAAGAGCTTTTCATCTAAAATAAAGTTGCTATCCATCAGATAAGGCTCTTCATGCTTCTCTATCATATTAATAAGGTTTTCAAACTCCCTATTTAAGATCTTAAAATTCATACTGGACATCAGGGCTGAATTTGAGCTCACTTCAGATAAAGAGACTATCTCCAAAACTTTGGCGGTAAAACCGCGTAGAATATTTTTACGTTCCGAAAATGCTTTAATGGGCAATGACAAAATGTCTTCCAGAAGAGTAACGGCCTTAGCTCGAATGCCCCATTTAAGAGGTTCCGCTTCTGGAAATAGATTGGTGACCATGTAGATGGCATTAATGAGACTCTGGGTCTTCTTATATATAAAAACTAAGTAATTATCACTCTTAAAAAGGCTTAGGCTTGCGATATTTAAATTGTCTTTTTGAGCGTCCATGTCCTATAGGTTTATGTCTTTTAATTGTGTCCTTTATAAGGAAATTATTTGTCCATTATATATAGGACAGGCGCTTCGTCAACATGTTTTGTTAAATAGGTATGTGGATAGATAATGTGTTAAAATATCTGAAAATGGCGAAAAATAAGAAATATAAAGACAAGAAAGAGAAACGGAATTTCAATCTTTTTCGAGATCTGAAAGAAGACACCATGCGCGGAGTATGGTCAGTTTTATTTTTCGTTATTTCCCTCTTTTTTCTGCTCGCCTCAATGAATGTCGGCGGAGTGGCCGGCAATAAGATCTATATTCTTTTCTCTTATCTTCTCGGTTTAGGTTATTTTCTCATTCCCCTTCTTTTGTGTTTGTTGGCAACTTCATTCATCAGAAGCGAACGTCGATCATTTTCTTTATCCAAACTAGCTGGGGCGATTATTTTTTTGTTGGCCAGCTTAGGACTTTTAAATATGTTGGGTGAAAATGATGGAGGCGTAGTTGGCATCTTTGTTTCCAATCCTCTGATCAAACTCTTTGATGTTTATGCAAGCTACATTTTCTTAATCGGTTTAGTGATAATTTCCCTCTTCATTATCTTTGACACCAGTGTGAGGAAAGAGCATTTTTCGGCTGGATGGTTTCGACGGCTTTTTGGCAAGAAAGAAATGGGGGTGGCGCCAGTAAGTCTCTTCGAGTCATTACCAGAAGAGATTGTGGAGAAAGAAAAATCAGAGACTCTGAAAGAAAAAGTTTTTGGTAAACCGAAAGAGACACCGACACCCGGAGCGGAACCTGCCTTCGCCATTTCATCAAAAGGTTTCTCTCTTCTGGGCAAAAAGTTTGTGCCCCCTCCCCTCTCTATTCTAGAGAATGACCGAGGCAAGCCCGGCGTTGGTGACATCAAAGCCAATGCTAATATTATTAAACGGACTTTGCAGAACTTCGGCATTGATGTGGAGATGGATGAGATTTCCATCGGTCCGTCCGTCACCCGATATGCTTTGAAACCGGCTGAGGGAGTAAAACTTTCTCGTATCCTTGGTCTTCAGAATAATTTAGCCCTAGCTTTGGCAGCTCACCCTATTCGTATTGAAGCGCCCATTCCCGGTAAATCTTTAGTCGGTATTGAAATACCAAACAGTATTAAAACTACGGTCGGCCTCGGCACACTTTTGGCCAATGAGGAATTTCAGAATTCCGACAAGCCTCTTCTGGTTTCATTAGGTAAAGGAATATCCGGACGATCTCATTTCGCCAATCTCGATAGGATGCCTCATCTTCTTATTGCTGGCGCCACCGGTTCGGGAAAATCGGTTACCATTCATGCCATCCTGACCTCTCTGCTCTATAGAAATTCTCCGGAAAATTTACGATTCATCATGATTGACCCAAAAAGAGTGGAGCTTACGATGTATAACAAAATTCCTCACCTATTAACACCGGTCATCACCGACGCCAAAAAGGCCATTCTCTCCCTTAAATGGGCGGCCAAAGAAATGGAACGCCGTTACGACATCCTGGAAAAAAACTCTGTACGCGACATTCATTCCTATCATAAAAATATTTTGGCTAAGGACCCTAAAAAAGTGGAGGTCCTCCCATACATTGTCATTGTCATTGACGAGTTGGCCGACATCATGAGCACCTACCCGAGGGAATTGGAATCAGCCATCGTGCGCTTGGCTCAGATGAGTCGGGCTGTTGGCATTCATTTAATGCTCTCTACTCAACGCCCTTCCGTAAACATTATCACCGGCCTTATCAAAGCAAATATTCCGGCCCGAATCGCCCTGCAGGTTTCCTCGCAAATCGATTCACGCACCATCTTAGATACCTCCGGCGCCGAAAAACTCCTCGGCGCCGGCGACATGCTCTACCTTTCCGGCGAGATGTCCACTCCACAAAGAATTCAATCGGCTTTTATTACCGAGGGTGAAGTGAAAAAAGTGGTGAATTATCTGATTAATAATTACAAAGACGAGATACCGACATCGGAAATTAACCTTTCCGGCGAATCAGGAAGAAGCGCTGTTGGCGACCCTGTCTTTGATTCCGGTTTTGCCAAAGAAGATCTTGGGGACGATGATGATTTGTATGAGGAGGCCCGCGAGATCGTCCTTCATGCCGGTAAGGCTTCCACTTCTTACATCCAGCGAAAACTGCGAGTTGGCTATGCTCGAGCGGCGCGACTGATGGATATGCTTGAGGAACGCGGAATCATCGGGCCTGGTGATGGCGCCAAGCCGCGGCAAGTGATCGGTTACGACGCCAACCCGACAGCCGATGAAGAGGTCTAAATCAGAAATATCGTCAGGCCTTCTCCCTCAACCCCCTTCCTGTTTCTTGCCTCGCGAACTCGTCAATTGATTAACTTATGGTCTTCGAGCACCGCTTTGACAGTCGCTCGCCTGCGAACCAGGAAGGTGGTATCGGGATCCGCCTCTTGATTAATTAAAACATCATTCCGTGTTAAGACTTGTTTCGAAAAGTCCGGAAGACGCATTAGTATTTCGCCGCCGAGGATAGCGAAAGTACCATTAGGATTGCCTTTTCCAGAACGTCGCACCGCAGGCAAGAAATACTAATGCGGCTAGAGGGGTTTTCGGGTGATATATAATTAAAAACATGCAACACGACGCCAAACACTTATTCAGAATCGGCATGATTGTCCTACTCTTCCTGCTCATCACAGGATACGCCTTTTTTCAATCCCGAAAAATCCTCGAAGGTCCCGAAATTACCATTAGTGAGCCCAAAAATGGAGCCACCCTACTCGATCCATTAGTAGCAATAAAGGGCCAAGCTCGGAATATCAATTCCATCAGTTTGGATGACCGACCCATATTTATTGACGAGCAGGGTAATTTTGAAGAAAAATTGCTCCTCTACCCCGGTTATAATATAATCAAATTTGAAGCAAAGGATAAATTTGGCAAGGAAAAAATAGTTAATCTTGAACTTAATTTTATAGAAAATTCATCAACTTAATTCATAATTAAAACTAATATGGCATTCAAAAAGAAAGAAAAAGCAGAAGATAAGACGGTTGGTATAACCAATATCGAAGACACCTTAAGACAGATTCGTACCAAGTTCGGTGAAGATGCAATCATGAAGCTTGGGGATAAGCCTCGGGTTGATGTCAATGCTATTTCAACCGGTTCAATCGGTTTGGACGCCGCTCTTGGTGTCGGCGGTCTTCCCCGTGGCAGAATCATTGAAATCTTCGGACCAGAATCTTCAGGCAAAACTACTCTTTCTCTTCATGTTATTGCTGAAGCACAAAAGAAAGGCGGTATCTGTGCCTTCGTTGATGCGGAACACGCCATGGATCCGGAGTATTCTAAAAGACTGGGAGTAAAGATCGACGAACTGCTTATTTCCCAACCGGATACAGGAGAGCAAGGATTGGAAATTGTAGAGAGTTTGGTTCGCTCCGGCAAGATGGATGTGATCGTTGTTGACTCCGTCGCCGCACTTACCCCAAAAGATGAAATTGAAGGAGATATGGGAGCTCATCATGTTGGTAAGCAGGCGCGATTGATGTCGCAGGCACTGCGCAAGTTGACCAGTATTGTGGCTAAGAGCAAGACCATCGTCATCTTCATCAATCAGATCCGAATGCAGATCGGAGTGATGTTCGGAAATCCGGAAACAACACCGGGTGGTAAAGCTCTAAAATTCTATACTTCGGTTCGCTTGGATATTCGTCGCATCGCCCAGATCAAGAAGGGAGAAGAGGTAATGGGAGGGCGAGTGCGAGTGAAGGTGGTGAAGAATAAAGTGGCGGCACCATTTAAACAAACTGAATTTGACTTAATGTATAACGAGGGGATTTCCCGCGAAGGCGAGATCATCGCTCTCGGTGAGAAAATGGGGCTGATGCAAAAGAGTGGCACCTCCTACTCATATGGCGATGTAAAACTCGGCCGCGGCTACGACGCTACGCGCCAATTCCTAAAAGAAAATAAAAAAGTGGCAGATGAGATTTTGAAGGAGATTAAGAAGAAGCTAAAAGAGGAGGTTTAATTCGCTGAAGATATCACGGGTGTGGCCCGCATCCTTTCCGTTCGTTTTTCTCCGCCGACTCCGAAGAAACGACCGTAAACTCTGCGGGAACAGCCTGGACGTTTGGGTATTACACAGTGTTTGGGTAGTGGTGCGGCGAAACTTAATTGACCGCGAATGAATCAAAAGAAAAGCCCGGCGCGCAAGTTCTGCGCCGGGCTACCTAAAGATTTAGGGTTTGTAAGTCTCAGTCATCGACTTCGATGCTAGAGAGAAAATTTCCCTGTCGTTCCGATCGATACTGATATCCCACATTGCTGCCAAGATTGTGTTAGCAGCGGCATAGTTGACCAGATTTTCGCCAGACAAATACTTAAGCTTTTCTTCCGCCGATAGCACTTGAGGTTCTATGCGCCATATGGATGTTCGACGTTGCGGGATAGAGTCGACATCCGAGAGGCCTTCATAAAGACCCAGAACCCCGATACGTCCTCGTGTCTGCGAAGTCATCTTTTTCACTTTTTCGTAGACCCGCACTCCATGCTTCATTCCGAACGCACTGGGACTACCCTCGCATTCCATGAATGCTGTGGCTAAATTGATTCCGAGGTTCCCAGCCACGCTTCGAGCGATGTTTATAATGTACTGACTGCCTTCTTTTTTCCCTTTGCTCATTTTTCTCCCTTTCCATTAGAGTTCCGATCACCATTATGGATCAAAGTATTTGTGTAAATACCAGATAGAGATTCGAGTAACCTCTTAACCGCCCACCGAACTTTCGATGATGGATGGATTATATCACTTTTAAGCCAAGAAGTCAAATAGCTTTGTTTTTTGGCCTTCTAATGACAAAATAAATAATTATTACCGCAAGCAAAACAGCACTTAAGAGAAGGCCACCGTTATGGACGTTGTTGCTGAGCTCGTTATAACTTTTGCCGTAGTAATAGCCGAGAAACATCAGAAAGACACTCTTTACTATGCTGACGCCGAGACAGACCATCAGAAATTTAAAGAAATTCATGCAGGTAGCGCCGGCGACGATCATGGTCGGCCAGCCGAATCCGTGACCGATCTTCCCCGCCGCCACAGTCTTGCCGCCATGATCTTTAAAATGATCTTCAATCTTTACAAATCTTTCTTTGGTCAGACCGAATTTCGACCCCCATCTTGAAACTACTTTGAGACCGCCAAAACGGCCAACGCAGTAATAAAAAATATCGCCGGTAAGATCGGCTACTACTACTTCTATAAATAAAATCGGCAGATTCAAAATCTTATGTGCTGGCGAAGCTAGAAAAGCGGCAATGATAGTAACTACCGGTCCTTCTATCACTAGAAATGGAAAAAGGATCAGGTATTTATACTGAATGATGAGCAGAGTGATTTGATCAAGAGTAAAATGCATTTTGAGATTATATCAAAATAAGGTAAGCTGAAAAAACCATGCTTGAATACAATGAGATCACGGAAAGAAAATATATTATTTTAGACGGTGAGCCGTGGGAGGTGCTTTCGTCGCATGTTTTTAGAAAACAGCAGAGAAAACCTGTTAATGCTACAAAATTAAAAAATATGCTTACCGGCCGAGTGACTGAGCATTCATTTCACGTATCCGATAAAGCTGAAGAAGCTGATATTTCTACTCGCAAGATAAAATATCTATACACAGGTAAAGGAGAATATTGGTTCTGCGAGGAAAAAGATCCTGCTAAAAGATTCAAACTGGAAGAAGAAATGCTCGGACCTCAAATGAGATTTTTAAAACCAAATTCAATCGTGGATGCTTTAATATTTACTGACGAAGACAACGAAGATAATGGAGGAAAAATTATTGGAGTAAAAGTGCCGATTACTGTAGATCTGAAAGTGACTGAAGCTTTTGATGCAGTGAAAGGAGACACCGCTACTGGCGGCTCAAAAGTGGTTACTCTCGAAACAGGAGTCACTATTAACGTTCCCCTATTTGTAAAAGAAGGAGACACGGTCCGCATCAATACCGAGAATGCGGAGTATCGGGAGAGAGTGAGTTAATTAAAATCGGAGCTGGTCCGCCTGGAGTAGCAGCGCCACAATAGATATGCTGTGCAATACCCAATCGTCCAGGTTGTTCCCGAAGAGCTCGTGAACGACTCTTCCGAGTCAGCAGAGGAGGAAAGTCGGGCAGGAGCGATACGGGCGACACACGTTATATAATGCGGCTGGAAGCTTACCTCGAGACAAATGGCAGTAAAGCCATAAAGCGGGCGCGTTTGATGGCGGCGGCTAGTTTTCGTTGATTCTTGGCGCTGGTGCCGGTGCGCTTCCTGGCGAACATTCGGGCATGAGGGTTGATGAATTTCTTCAAAAGTTCTACGTCCTTGTAATCAATGTGAGTGATATTATTTTGTGATAAAAAGTTTTGGTCCATAATTTTTAAAAAGGAATATCTTCCGGATTAATTTCCTCTTCAGGGTATTCAATGGTATCCATATTGTCCGCTTTTGGAGCCAGAGTACTCTGATCCTCTCCTCCTGCGCTTGTTTTTGGTGAGTATACACCTGCGGCCCCACCAGCTCTCGGCCCGAATTGAACTCTATCAGCTACGATCTCTGTTCTGTAATTTTTCTTTCCATCGGCCCCTTCCCACGATCGGGTCTGCATTCTGCCTTCCACCATGGCTGAGCTTCCTTTCTTTAGATATTGAGCAGATGTTTCAGCCTGTCGGCCAAAGACTACCACATTGTGGTAATCGGTATTCTCTTGTTTAACTCCGTCTTTATTTTTCCAAACTCGATTGGTGGCAAGAGAGAAAGTGGCTACCTGAATGCCGGAAGGAAGAGATTTCAATTCCGGGTCCCGTGTCAGATTTCCATATATGATTGCTTTGTTTAAATACATAATGATCTTAGCTAATTACTAATTCTTCAATAGTTTTATCCAGTTCCGCTTCCGAGATCGGTTTCTCCGCTTTTTCTTTTTCTTCCTGGTTACGCTTGGCTATACGATTTGGATCTGAGCGAAGATAGGATGGTTTTGGAGTGTAGAGAGTGCTTTCCTTTATGGTTTTGATGATGATAAATCGCAAAATATTCTCCTGCACCTCTACCGCTTTTTTAATTTCCAAAAGTGACTCGGGTTCCGCTTGAAATTTGATCCAACTGAAATAAGCCTGATCATATTTCTGTTTTCCCCCTCTTCCGGCTTTGGCGATTTGATATGCCAATGGTCGGAGTTTAGGAAATTCTTCGGAAATAAAATTGCCGCCTTTTTCTTCGATGATAGATTTCACTTTGGAAAATTCTGCGCCGATATCTTCAGATGTGATGGAAGGAATAATATGAAAACCAAGCTCATAGATTTTGAGCTCGTCGTTAATGGTAATATCTTGGTCAATTATTTCTTCTGCCATGCGTAGTTCTAGAGATTATCATAGGGTAGAAGCTAATGCAAATATGGGGTTTATGGGCTTTTTAGCTTAAATTCAGGTTAATTTTAAGCCGAAAGCCGTGCTCCATCACAAGCCTTGCCTCAGCGGACATTCGCCGACTCATGTCCATGACGGCCACGACACTAAGGAAGTGTCCCGCAATGCTTCATCAAAGCTTATGATTCCGCCCAGCTTTCAAATTCCGAATACCCGTTTTACGTTTTGAACTAATTGTTTTTTTACTTTCTCCAAATCTTCGCCACGAATCTCGGCAATCTTCTTGACAACTTCCTTGACATAGAGGGGTTCGTTGCGAGTGCCTCGATGGGGTTCGGGAGTGACGTAAGGGCAGTCAGTTTCGGACATGATCATATCGAGCGGAGTATTTTTGATTACTTCATCGTAATTGCGAGCGAAGGTGATTACTCCGGTAAATGAGAGAGTGAATCCTAAATCTAGAAATAATTTTGCCTCTTCAAGGTCGCCGGCGAAGAAGTGCACATCGCCAGCGACCTTTGAGTGAGCTTTTAAAATTTCGTGAGCGTCGCGGTAGGCACGGCGGGCTTCGCCGGCCGTACCGCATCTTATATGTAACATCAGTGGCTTCCCCACTTCATTAGCCAATTCAATCTGCTGAATAAAGGCTTCTTTCTGCTTAGCGATCGACTCTTCTTCGAGTCTGTAATAATCCAAGCCACACTCTCCAAGGGCCACTACTTTTTCATCTTTTAACAGGGTCCGATAAGAGTCGGCATCAATCTCTTCACCGCGAGAAGTGAAAGCTTTGCTCTCGGGACCCAGTTCATCTTCATCATGAAAAGATTTCGCGGTGTGTATCGGATGAAGCCCTACAATGGCGTAAACCCCTTTTTCATATTGATATGCCATCTCTACCGCCTTTTTTGAAGTGTCCACCTGGGTGCCGACATTTATCACCCAAACATTCTCATCTAATGCACGTTTAATAACCGCTTCCCTGTCTTCAGAGTAAGCATTGAAATTAACGTGTGCGTGGATATCTATATATTCGGGCATTTTTTAAATCGTATCATATGAGTATAATATAAATGGAATAAATAAAATATGATCTCTTTAACACTGCAACGAATGTCAGAAGAAGAGCGAGAATCAGTGAGAGCCGCTCTTCGAAAATACGATGAAGATTATAAATCGGAGCCGAAGAGTAGGAGGAAAACCAAGGAACGATATCGAGTGCGTCGCTCAGCAACAAGGGATGTTGAAGTTGAACGAGAAATCCAATCCGAAAAGGATTTCAAGCGACTTCATATTCCAGAAGAGTGGGCGGAGTCTGTCTTTGAACCATATCTCTTCCTTCGAAGTGTCCGATTTCTACTGAAAAAATCGGCGGACAGTTTGGTCTTACGCATGTTGGAGCAAATTAAACAAGCCGACGCCAAAGCATTTCCTTCTAAGAAGTGATGCAACCTAACGGTGAGATTCTTCTCGCCGTTTTTTATTTATTATTTCCTGACAAAAAGAGAAGCCGGCATTTTGTTGGCCTTAATCGCCGCTCTTATTTTTTCGGAAGTTTCCGGCATTATCGGGTGGAGCATCTTGCCCACCACGAAAAGTCGAGATAATAGTTCTTTAATAATTGAAATGGCTTTCTCTTTATCTGTTTTGATCAATTTGAAGGGTTCGGTTTTCTGAATCTCGGCGTCAATGGCAGAAATCTCAGCCCAGACCATATCCATGGCTTTATTAAATTGAAATTTCTCCAGATATTCTTTGAATTCTGGTGCTATCTTCGCTTCTGAAATATGGAAGTCAGACTTCCCTATGGAAGTCTGACTTCCATATTTCTCTGCCATTTTTAAAATGCGGCTAGTCAAATTGCCCAACCCGTTAGCTAGATTGGCATTGTAGGCTTCCTTGAATTTCTCAATCGTAAAATCGCTGTCTTCGAATGGATGGGTTTCGCGAAGAAGATAATATCGCAAAGCGTCAGTGCCATATTCGTTCACCAGATCAAGAGGATTGATGACATTTCCTAAACTTTTAGACATTTTCTGGCCGCCGCTAGTAAAAAATCCATGAATAAAAATCTGCTTGGAATTTGGCACTCCCGCAGACATGAGCATTGCCTGCCACATGGCGGCCTGTTGGCGAATGTTGTCCTTGCCGGCGACCTGAAGACCAGGCCAAAAGTCGGAGAATTTTCCCTCGACTTTTGGCCATTCTAGGGTGGAGATGTAGTTAATGAGGGCGTCAAACCAGACATACATCACTTGGCTCTCATCGTCCGGAACCGGAATACCCCATGGCATTTTGGAAGCCAGTCGGGAGATGCTGAAATCCTCCAATCCCCTCTCCACAAAGCGCTTGATCTCGTTGAAGCGGAAATCGGGAACGACAAATTCCGGATTCTTCTCGTAAAATTCTAAGAGTGGCTTCTGATATTTCGAGAATCGAAAAAAATAATTCTCTTCTTCAATAATCTGGATCTCCAGATTGGGATGAATTAGACAGTGACCCTTTCCATCAAGCTCTGAATTAGTCTTCTCCAACTCGCAACCAACGCAATATTTAATTTTATAAAACTTTTTGTAAATGTCTCCATTTTTATCACAGCGCCGCCAAAATTCCCGGGCGGCGCTCTCATGATCTTTATCCGTCGTCCGAATGAAATGAATCTCAGGATAAAGATTTAGGACTTTGGCCAATTCTTTAAATTTCTTGGCATATCTATCAACATATTTTTGAGGCTCTTCTTTATTTTCCTCGGCTTTAGCATAGACTTTCGCTCCATGTTCATCAGTGCCAGTATTGAAAAAAATCGCCTCTCCGAGGAGTGCATGGTACCGAGCCAAAACATCCGCTTGGACAATTTCCAAAGCAAAACCAATGTGGGGATCGGCGTTTACGTATGGGAGGGTGGTGGTTATGTAAAAATGTTTCAAGTTGTGAGCTTCGCGCTTACCTATTCTAATTTAACTTTAATCGGCTCTTCTTTCGGTTTGGGATGCCTCTTTGTGCCCATGTCTTCAATATATTCCATCAGGGTTACCGAGATCGGCACAGACAGAAGAATGCCGAGAAAGCCGGCAAGCTCTCCTCCGGCGATAAGAGCAACGATTACTAGAAGTGGCGGAATACCGACGATCTTGCGAACCACTAGAGGATAGATGAGATGAGCTTCAAACTGCTGAACGATGATGTAAAGACCGGCCACCAGCAAGGCCAAGGTCCATCCGCCATCAAGAAAGGCCAGGAGAAAAGCCGGTATTCCCGCCATAGTCATGCCAAAAACCGGAATAAGTTCAAAGACGCCGGCAAGAATAGCCAGAGTCAGCGGATGTTTAACTCCTAAAATGTTTAAACCGAGGAAAATCAAGACTGCCACAATCAGACCGAGTAGAAGCTGTCCCTGCATCCAGCGGCCAATTTTCAGGCGAGATCGTCTCCAGAGATCAATGATATATTTTTCGTACGCCGGCGGAATAACAATACCAAGAAAATCAGCCACGCCATCTTCGCGCACCGCTAGATAAAATGACAAAACTACAATCAAGATGAAGCTCACTACTCCGCCGAAGATACTGGAAACGGTACTAAAAAATCCCGACGAGAAACCGGCAACAGAAGAAGTGATATTACTTATTAGGCCATCGACAGAAATATTCTGGGGAATACCCGGTAGAGCCGAAGTGAAGCTTGCGAAAGAATCATTATGAAAAGGATTGATGATATCAATAGTCTTCACATATTGGGGCAGATTATTGAGAAGTCCGGCCGTTTCTCCAAGAAGTGGCGGTAAAACAAAATAAAAGATGGAAAGGAGAATAAAAGCAATAAAAGCATAAATGGAAAGGGCCGCTAAAGGACGAGGAAATCTTCTTCGCACCAACCACTTTGTGCCAGGCTCAACCGCCGACGCAATAGTGACCGCTACTAAGAGAATCATGACCAGCCCCCGAAGAATATAGAGAATATAACAAAGTAAGACCAAAAGAATGGCTTTAATTATGGTCCCGGCGGTAATATTGATGGTGATATTGGAAGATTCCTTCATCGTCTAAATAATAGAGCTTTATTATATTTTCAGCAATGGCAGGAACTTTTTCTTATTTTTGAATGGGCCAACTACGGCTAGATTCATCTTTGATGTTTTGAATATCTCTTTGGCCATCTTCTGGACATCACGAGCGGTGATTTTCTTTATTTTCTTGACCCACTCTTCGGGCCCAATTATTTTTTTATGAAAAAGTTCCTGAAAACCATAGAAAGTGGTGAAGTCATCGGAAGATTCGAGGCCAAGAAATAGGTGGCCAATAGAAAACTCTTTAGCTTTATTTAATTCTTCTTCACTTACTAATTCAGTGGTGGTTCTCTTAAGTTCTTTGATGATCGCCATGATGGCCTGATCAACTTTATCTTTGTTTGATCCAATAGAGATCACAAATTGTCCGTGGTCCGTAGAACTTCTGTTTTGAGCATTAATGTAATAACAAAGACCAAGTTCATCTCTCATCTTCTGAAATAGTCGCGAGCTCATACCAGCGCCCAGAACTGTGCCGAGAACTGCCAAAGCCCAATTTTTCTCGCTGTAGAGATCATATGTTCTGAAAGCAAGTCGCAGATGCGCTTGATCAGTTTCTTTGTAATGAATTTGAACTGCCGGTCTTGATTGAGAGATTTTAGTTTTTGATTTAGGATGTTTTTTATTCTTAGGAATAAGGTGAAAAGCTTTTTCAATAGCTGGATAAAGAGTTTTCTCATTGATGTTCCCTGCCACTACCAATACCGTGCCCTTTGCGACGTAGTGTTTGCGGCGATATTCGACAAGGTCTTCTCTCTTAAGTTTCTGAATATTCTCCTTTGGTCCGGCAATAGAGAACCCGGCCGGCTGACCGCCGTATAATAGATTGTCTAAGACATCCTCCACCTTATGCTGAGGCATATCTTCGTACATATTAATCTCTTCGATAACTACACCTTTTTCTTTTTCCATTTCGTCTTTCGGTAATAGTGGGTTGAGGTAGAGATCAGAGACAAGGTCAAGTATCTTTGGTAAATGTTTTGAATGAGCCTTGGCATAATAGCTGGTGTAAACATTTCCGGTAAAAGCATTACTTTCCGCTCCTATTTCATCAAATTTGGTGGAAATTATTTTCGCTCCCGGCCGCTTGGTAGTACCCTTGAAACACATGTGCTCCAGAAAATGTGACAGACCATTTATTTTCTTATTTTCGTATTCAGAACCAGCTTCAACCATGACCATGACCGTCACAGTCTTGTTATCCTTCATCGGCACGGTGATAACACGCATGCCGTTTTTGAGAACTTTTTTATGGAATTTCATAGAGTCTTAGCATAGTGTAGATAAAAAGAAAAGTCCAGAAAATACATTAAAAAGCGTCGATTTGCTACCTAGCAAATCGACGCGTGACAGAGTGTAACTAGACCGTCCTCATTGGTTTGAGGCACCTCCACAGATATCGCAGTTGTGTCCGGAATGCTCCGACAGGGCGTTGAACTTTGATCGCCCAAAGATTCTTCTCGCGCCAACTGCAGGCCTTTAAAAACCAAAATCGTCTCTTCCGCCACCTTCCAAAGAGAGTGGGAACGAGATCGACATAGAGCCTTCCACTTCCTACGGCCGGATGCTTGAATGTGACCGTGGGTGCAGAAGATTCATTCCGATAGAGGTCGGGTTCGTCTTGAAGCCATTTGCGACGCAAGGCAGACAGATTGGAGAGAATGTAATCTTCTCCCAAATCAATGACTGATTCGAGGATCGGCTCATCGTTAGAATTGGCCTTCTTCATCGCCCGTTCCGAGTTTCTGAAACGAGTAATGGGAATGAGGATTCCGTCGTCCTGTCCAACGAGAAAGATCATGCTGAAAAATGTTTTACCTCTCAAGACCTCCTCATCAGAGAGGTGATCAGAGGTGAGGAGAAAACTTTGTAGAAAGCTCGCCACATTTTTCATCTTCTCTCTTTTTTCGTCATCGAGAAAATACGAACGGTCGATGGTTACTCCTAGAGTCAATCGAATAAGACTAAATTTTTGTTTTTGTCTTGGTAGAGCCATGGGCTCTCCTTTCTGTTTTTTAGTTAAGGTTCAGGTTGCCTATTCCATTTAGACACCTTTCAATCTAGAAGTCAACTCATCTATTTTCACTCTTTCCTGCTTCCCGGTATCTCTATCGCGGAGGGTGACCGTGTTATCTTCGAGGGTATCGAAATCAATAGTGACACAATGAGGTGTGCCGATTTCATCCTGCCGGCGGTAACGTTTGCCGATGTTGCCATTGTCGTCATAGACAACATCGGCAATCTCCTTTTTTAGATTTTTGTAAACTTCTTGTGCTTTTTTAATTAACTCCGGTTTGTTTTTTAGAAGTGGAAAGACGGCGGCTTTTATCGGCGCTATTTTAGGAGAGAATTTCAAGTAGGTTCTCTTTTCTCCGCCCAATTCATCTTCAGTGTAGGCATCCAACAATACGGCCAAAATCATTCTATCCAAACCAAATGAAGGTTCAATGCAATGGGGTGTAAATTTCTCCTTAGTTTCTTCGTCCAAGTAAGAAAAATCTGTCTGGCTTGCTTCAGCGTGGCTTTTCAGATCAAAATCGGTGCGATAAGCCAGACCGTACAATTCTTTGCGGCCAAAAGGATAATCGAATTCAAAATCAATGGTTCGTTTTGAATAATGGGCCCTATCTGCATCGGATACTTCCAATTCATGGATGTGCTTTGGATCGAGACCGATCTCTTTAGTCCAATCCAACATTTTCTTTCTGAATTCTTCAAAATATTTCTGCCAATCCTTTTCCTGTACAAAATATTCTATCTCCATCTGTTCAAATTCACGGACCCGAAAGAGAAAGTCGCGCGGAGCGATCTCGTTGCGAAAAGCTTTACCTATTTGGGCCAAACCAAACGGAAGCTTTGGATGAAAAGAATCTACAATATTTTTAAAATTGACGAACATCCCTTGCGCCGTTTCCGGACGCAGGTAGGAAACGGCGCTTTCTTCTTCCGAAGCTCCGACATGAGTTTGAAACATGAGATTGAACTGCTTGCCAGTCTCAGCGATTGGATCTGAAAACCCCTTGACATGGCCGCTCGCTTTCCAGACATCCTGATTCATTAGAATGGCCGCATCCACACCATACATATCGTCTCGATCAAGAACAAAAATCTTCCACCAGAGATTCCTAATATTGTTTTTGAGAGAAACTCCAAGCGGTCCGTAATCATAAGTGCCAGCAAGACCTCCGTATATCTCCGATCCCTGAAATACAAACCCCCTCCGCTTACATAGCGACACTATTTTTTCCATCAAATTTTCTCCTTTTTCTGATTTCATTTATTTTATCTTACCACCTGATCTTCTCCATGATTAAAGTTCGGATCTGTCGGTAATTTAGTGCTAACTGCATTAATGGTTTGGAAAATGGGTACGTTAGCAAAATTATCCGTCCCACTGACGGTTGGAGCATTTACTAATATTGGAGCTTGACCCACTTGACTGACGCTTGGAGTGAGAGCCACTTGGAAAGAGAGCATTTTGGGTGAATTAATAAATCCTGTACCTGGAGCAAGTTGTCCCACCTGCCAGCTAATCTGATTGCTGACCGAATTAAAGGAAACTTGTTCATCACTAGGAGAAATCTGTCCGAGCCACTTAACGTAAATCGGTAGAGTGGCCGTGACCACTACATTATCGGCTCGATTATATGAATTGGTAACAGCCCAATTGACGGTATAGGTAGTAGTTTGATCAGCTTGAGGTGGCACAGGGCCGGTATTGGTAAATGGACCAATAGAATAGACTGGATTTGCTGTTAGCTGAAGATTGGAAGCTACTTTAATAATGCGCGACAAAGTAGATTTAATAGTTTCCGGCACATTCGCTTCCGAGACACGTTTACCCTCCACATCTTCACTCAAAGTAATAGTTGGGTTTCTAAAACTTTGCTCCACATCAAATGAGGAGGCGTAAGTGTTGAAAGAAAATTGAACAGCGGCGCTCCCACCAGCTGGAATAGAAGCAAGGCCCGACACCTGGCTCTTATCCCAAATAATGCTGTTGTCCAACGATCGATAGAAACCTTTATCTGCCAAAACTGAAGTCTGATCAATCATTGGTCCGGTCAATTTTAAAATAATGGAAGCGTCATTGACATCGGTCGTCAGATTATTTCTCCATGTGATCTCTCCATGAACTATCTTACCGCTTTGGATGATATGAACATCTGATGTATCTCCGTCTAAAGTCAGTTGGCTGGAAAGGAATGGGATCTTAATAGCAACGGTCTGTGATGTATTTATAAAAATAGTGCTGATGTTGCTATCGTCGGCGGAAAGGGCTGTGCCAGTGAAGAAATGAAAGACTCGTTCTTCTCCATCCTGTCCCGTCACTTTGCCAGTGATAGTAATATCCTTACTTTGACCCGGAGAAAGATCGCCTAGACTCCAAATCTTGCCTTGGAAAGAGGGTGTCGGCGTGGAACTGGCGAAAGTGAAACCAAAAGGATAATCTACTCGCAACAAAAGGTTTTTGATATCAACGACGGCATTGGAAACAACGTGCACACGGAAAGTAAGATCTTGATTTGAAATCACTTCTTTTAATGTATCGATTGAAAGGCTGACCGGTGCTGAAGCGATAAGGACACTGTAGTCCGTAGTCTTAGTGAAGACGGCATTCGAACCGGGAATGCGGTAGTTCAGAGTAACCTTAATGGGCTCGTGAGTATTTTCTTCTCCGTATAAGATGGACTTGGAAATTTTGCGAATGGTTTCGCCTGGGGCGATTTTGTCAATCGGAATTTGATCTGACTTAAGAGGTAAATCCAAATTAATGGCACTCTTGGTGCCGTCGGGATAATCAAAAGTGATATCGGCGAGTTGAATTGGAGAATTATTTCTGTTGGTAATATCGGCATTTAATGAAAGAACCTCTCCCGCAGCCACCGATACGGGACCTATGACTGAGATAGTAATATTGTTGGGAGAAACAACATTGGAGCCGCGAAAATATACGACAGTCGCTACAACCAAAGAAAGAACGAAAAAGGCGGCGGCGAATATTAGAAGGCGTTTGAAAAGGGCACTGCGGCTGTGATAAACGGGCTCGGGCGTTGGTACTGCCGGGAGTTCTTCCTCTGGAATATCCCATTCTTCCTTTACATCGTGGGGTATCTCGTGAATTCGACGCCGTTTGACCACGGCGGGGGTAGGGTTACTCTTTGAGTAAAGCTTTTTGCGCAATTCCTCAATCTTATTCTGCTCCTCGTTGCTTAACATGGGGAAATTATAACACAGCTAGAGTTGTGACTCCTTTAGAGAATTATTAATCGCGGAGACGACTTTTTTACTGATGGGGCCCATGTGCTCGATGAGTTCAATGTGCCAGATTTGGGAAGCGAGAAACGGTTGGAAGGAAGAGTTGTCACCAAGATAGCCGAGGCTGTTCAAAATGCGCAAAACTAAAATGTATTCAAAATTGCTGAGAGTTTCGGCGGATAGCGGCGTTTCCTTCAAAAATAGAAACGCCGCTTTCAAGATATTAAAAAGCTCCTCGTTTTTCTCTTCCCCAGCCAAGAGCCGGCGAAGCAATAAAAAAACTTTACCAAAGACGGCAAATCGTTCTTTATCTTTTAGATCTTCATGAAGATTAAAAAGTTGGGACGCGCTGGTAATTCGCCAAACGTCTCTGCCTCGCACCAGAGACAAATGACTCAAGGAATAATTCTGAAGAGAGTAGCGTAATTTTGACTCCACTAAACGTACTCCTTGAGCAGTAGCCTGAATCATTCCAAGATCCCGAGTGAAAATATGAAGATAGCGATTGGCCTCCCCTTTATTGGTGCTCGCTAAAACAAATCCATCTGTCTGATAGATGTGGTGGGACATATTGCAATTTTAACACGAATAACTAAGATGAATCCTAGAAAGAACCTAAACAACATATGCATTCACGATATATTGACTCCCGGATCAAACAGATCTGGAACGACGAAAACAAACTCATGCTTTGGCAGGAAACCGAGTTGGCTGTGCTAAAGACTCGGGCAGACATGGGAGAAATCACGCAGGAAGAATACCGATCCATTGAGGGTGTTTTGAACATCACTCCAATCGACATGGGGTTCTGGCGTGAAAGAGACGCGGTCTTGAATCACGATCTCAATGCCTTCCTGGAAGAGCGCAGCAGGCACTTGCCGCTTGCGTTGAGAAAATATTTTCACAAGGACATGACCTCTTACGACACGGAGGAAGCGGCATTCACTCAAATGTTGCAGCGGTCGGCAACATTTGTTATCGATGAGGTTGTAAGTCTGATGGAAATTCTGCGACAAAAGGCTATGGAGTACCGTTACGTCCTCAAGATGGGACGCACTCATTGTCAACAAGCAGACCTTCAGACATTCGGGCAAGTGCTTCTGACTTGGTATCAGGATCAGTTCATATGCTTTGACATTCTGAAGTTCGCCAAATCATATTTGAGAGCTTCCAAACTCTCTGGAGCGATTGGAAATTACACCGGCCTCTCTCCTGAAATGGAGAGGAGGGCGTTGGAAATCCTTAAACTGACTCCGTGGTATGGCGCAACTCAAATTATGCCTCGCCACCGTTTCTCTGTTCTTGCCATCAGCTTAGTTTCCACCGTGATGAGCTTGGACAAACTTGCGACCGAATTCAGATTGGGTAGTCGCAATCCATACCCTCTCTGGCAGGAACCTTTCGGTAAAAAGCAGAAGGGTTCGAGCGCCATGCCGCAGAAAAAGAATCCAATCGGCACCGAAAAGGTGGAAGGAATGGGAAGGATGGCTAAGGGATACTTGCTGATGCTGGTGGATAACATTCGGACGTGGGAGCAACGTGCAATCGAGCAATCCTGCGTCGAGCGAGTGGCCTGGCCAGATCTTTTCCATGTCACTATCCATACACTGAACACTATCAGAAAGGTGGTTAGTGGCATGCGAGTCTATCCCGAGAACATGTTGCGAGATATTGCCGAGTCGCGAGGATGCTACGCCGCGAGCGAAGCAAAAGAGCGTTTGGCCGATATTCTGACCCCTCACGGTCTGGAGCGAGAGGATGCTTACCGCATCGTCCAATTGGCGGCTTTCAATGCCTTTGAGCCAGCTCCGAACATTCGGAAATACCACGACCAAAGACCGGGATCTTTGGCGGAAGCTAGAGACAGCCTGGAAGGGTTTGGGGGATTGGAATCTCCAGTTCCTCCTTCTCTGTTGTCCATCATTACCAATGGACACCTCGAGGTTTCGGATCAATTGGAACCCAATCGAAAGCAAGTGGTGCTATGGAATGCAATCTTGTTTGAGGTCTTCAAAGACAAGAACATTGACCAAAGCTTCAAAGAGGTCTTCTCGCCGGAGTACCTGCTTCGGCATGAGGCGACTCTCTACAAGGAGATTCTCGGAGTTTGATTCAGATAGCTCGCCGCTTCGCGGCGAGCATTTTAATTTAAAAGATACTGAAATATTTCTTCATGAGTTTTTCCAAAATCATCCGAGAGATCAAAGTACTTAAGATTATATTGGGCACACTCATTTTTAATGTATTTACTATACTGAATCATTTGGTCGATCATCTCTAGTAAAGCTTTATCATTGTGATTATCTGTCCAATCAATCTCTTGCTTGAAAGACCTAATTGTTCCTAATTTCTCTTCCGGTGTCATATCAACATATCCGACAAAACAGGCTTTTGTTTGATTGGGATATTCTTTTAACATCTCAGCTGCTTGTTCTGGTAAAATCGCATCCCCTTCGACTAAGAAATTATCTTCTTCTTCTATAAAATAACCAAATAAAACTTTCGTGAATTTCCACAATTTTTTGGATTTCTCGATAAAGGGCACATCATGATTTATTTTGTATTCCGGAGCACTTTGAGACAGCACTCCGATCAAAGCATCGGTAGGAAAATACGAGATCTGTTTTTCTTTCAACATTTTTTTGGCTAAAATAGATTTTCCCGCACGAGGGGCGCCTCCTAATATGTATAGCATCTTAAAATAAGATCAATCTTTTATTTTTAATTTGAAAACCAGATTATCGACCTTGATTTCTTCCCCATCGGTCTTTGTAAATTTAATTTCTTTCAATCCAGCAATTTTAGAAATCTCTTCCTTGAATTTATTTATCAGGGCTTCTCCTCCGCTCGCCACCTCAACGGCGAGCGACGCTTTTTCTCCCATCTGCAATCCAGAAGTTTTACGTAGCTCCTGAATGGCGCGGATGAGTTCACGCACTTGCCCTTCTTCTTTTAATTGTGGAGTTATTTCGATGTTGAGTTCAATTTCCTTGTCAATACTTGCGTCAAGTATCGCTTCTTTTACATTCACTTCGTCTTTGATTAATTCCAGATAATCGGCATTTTCTGAAATATCGGATTCATCTGTCCTAAATTTTAGTTCGGCAAGTGGCTGACGAACCTTTATCCCCTCTTTGGCTCGCGCCTCAAGTCCTAATGAGACGATCTTTCTGACTTCTTCCATTTCTTTAAGCAAGCTGTCAGCTGATAGCTTATAGCTTATAGCTTTTGGTAGAGGCCATGACTCTAAGTGAACACTCTCTTTGTCATTACCGACTTTCACCCTCTGATATATATCTTCAGCCAAAAACGGCATAAATGGAGCGATCAATTTCGATAATTCTTCTAAAACAAATCGTATAGTGGAAAGAGCTGCTTGCTTATCTGTCTCGTTATCACTCTTAAATCGATCACGAGAACGGCGCAAATACCAAGTGGAAAGATCGTCTACAAATTTATCGAGTGGAGCTAATGCTCGATAGATTTCATAGTTATTCATTCCTTCAGTGACCTGCATTACCACTTCATTCAAGCGCGCGATTATCCATTGATCCAAAATATTTTTACTTTCAACTCTTAGAATTCCAATCTTAGAACCTTTGTATAATTCATAAAAAGACACCACATTTTTCAACCGAAGTATAATTTTCTTATTAACCTCATCAACACTCTTTTCCGAAAAATTAATATCTTCTGCTTTCATAATGGGCGATGAAAACAGATAGAAACGGACAGCATCCACACTATATTTATTAAAAAGAATCCAAGGGTCAGGAAAATTACCTTTTGATTTAGACATCTTTTGACCATCACCTCCTAGAACATTGCCAGTTGTCACCACATTCTGAAAAGGAATACTATCAAATAGAATAGTGGAGACAGTATGCATGTAATAGAACCATGTCCGAGTTTGAGCGATATATTCCGCCACGAATTGAGCCGGAAAATTTTCCTTGAACCACTCCTTATTCTCAAAAGGATAGTGTTTTTGAGCAAAAGGCATGGAGCCGGACTCAAACCAACCGTCTAAAACTTCTTTTACTCGTTTCATCTCTCCCCCGCAAACACATTCAAACCGAACATCATCAATGTACGGTCGGTGATAATCGAGTTCGTAATTTTCATTGTGAGGAAAAGCAGCAAAAAGAAGTTCTGATGTTTCTCCATTTCGGATTGGAGTCTTCCAGTCAGGCGAAGCTGCCAAGACTTCAGGACTTTCGCCAGTACTACCTGATTGGAGACTATAGATTGTATCTTCATGGCTAACAATTAAGATATTTTTATTTTGATACTTTTGATCGATATCAAAGAGAAAATCCATGGTTCGCTTCCTAACATCCATCAAATCTTCGCCTCCTTTAGGTTTTTTATAAAAATAATCGACAGAGCTACCGTGAAAATCTAGATACTCGTTTAATTTTTTGCCTTCAAATTCTCCAACACTTATTTCTCTAAGCCTCTTATCATAATTAATTTCTCCGTGGAAGCTCGTTTCCTTTTTTATTATCTCCGCAGTCTCCCGAGTACGCACAAAGTCTGATGAAAAGATGAGGTCAATTTTTTCCTTTTTTAATGCTCGAGCGGCTTCTTTTATTTCTTCCCTTCCTTTTTCGGTCAAACCGTGCGGATTGGTATAGACGGTACTGATGGTATTGGCGGCATTATTAATGCTTTCTCCGTGACGAATAGCCCAATACTTATTTCGCTTAGTGTGTTTCTTGATATCGTCTAGAGAGCCAACAGCTTCGATTTTGCCGCACTTTTCACATTTCCAAATCGGTAGAGGCGAGGCCCAATAACGATTGCGGGAAATATTCCAATCCGGCGCGCCTTCGGCACTTTTGCCAAAACGGCCATATTTTAAATGCTCGGGTACCCAATGAATTTTCTCATTCAATTTTAGGAATTTTTTCTTGCTCTTTTGGATATCAATAAACCATGCCGGAATAGCATAGTAGTAAAGAGGTGTATCGCAACGGAAACAGTGAGGATAGGCGTGAACAATTTTTTCTTTGGCAAAAAGAGTTCCCTCATGAGCTAATTTTTTAATAATTAAAATATCGGCTGATTGATGAGCTTGTCCTGAGCTTGTCGAAGGATCCCCTTTTGGCTTCACTGGAATAGCGACAAAATCTGTTACTGCTTCCGTAAACTTCCCAGACTGATCAACGTGATGGATCCATGGAATATTTTCCTTCTTGGCTAATTCCATATCTTCCTCACCATATCCGGGCGCAACATGAACGATACCAGTACCTTCGTTCGTGGTAATAAAATCTCCGGCATAGATCTTCCAAGCATTTTTTTTATGATCAAGCTTAGCCTCCTTAAAATAATTAAATATTGGTTGATATGATTTGCCGACAAGTTTCTTTCCTTTAATTTCTTCAATTATTTTGTAATTCTCTTTAAGAACTTTGTCTGCTAGGTCTTTAGCAACAATATAATTGACCCCGTCTTTCTCCGCTTTGACATAGGATATCTTGGAATCAACCGCTAGAGCAAAGTTGCCCGGCAAAGTCCACGGAGTAGTAGTCCAGGCGAGAACGTAAGTGTTTGGTTCATCAAGCAACTGGAATTTGGCGTAAACCGAAATATCAGTAATGTCTTTATAGCTCTGATCCATGGCTATCTCGGAATTGGACACTGGCGTCTCACATCGCGGACAATACGGCAGAACCTTTGTGCTCTCATAGACTAATCCTTTGTCATAGATCTGCTTGAAAGCCCAGATCGTGGATTCAATAAAAGTGTTATCCATCGTCTTGTAGGAACCATCAAAATCAACCCAGCGTCCCATTCTCTCTATGGTTTTTTTCCATTCATGAACATATTCAAGAACCTTACTTCTGGCATAAGCATTGAATTTTTCAACACCATAGGCTTCGATCTCTTTTTTGCCGGAGATTTTCAGATCTTTCTCAACAATATTCTCGATTGGCAAACCGTGGCAATCCCAACCCCAGCGCCGCTCGACGTGCTTACCTCTCATACTTTGGTAACGTGGCACAGCATCTTTAATAGCACTGGCTAAAATATGACCATAATGAGGCAGCCCTGTCGCAAACGGCGGACCATCATAAAATACAAAATTGCCGCCTGGCGCATCTTTTGCCAAGCTTTTTTCAAAAATTTGATGGTCTTGCCAAAATTTCAGAATCTCCTCTTCCCTCTTGGCAAGATCACTTTTTATTCCGCCAGAGGCGGGGTTTCCCTCATTTAAAGCCATGTATTAAAAGGATATCACATCTTTTCCGGTACTTGGATGCCGAGTAGATAAAGACCATTTTTGAGAATAACGGAGACAGCCGATGTTAGTGCCAGACGATATTTTGAATTATCGTCTTTGGGATCAATGATGTGGGTATTGGCGTAAAAAGCGTTGAAGGCGGCAGCAACTTCGGTGAGGTAGGTAGTGAGGTGATGGGGTTCACATTCATTTAGAGAGCGGTCGACAATAGAGGGGAAACGATAGAGGAGGCGCTCTAAATTTGTAACCTCACCCCCACCCTCTCCTTGAAGAAAAGGAGAGGGAGAAGGCGCCATCCCCTCTTCCTTTGCTTTTCGTAAAACAGACTCTGCTCGCGTATTGGCGTACTGAAGATACGGCCCCGAATCCCCTTCAAATGAAAGAGATTTTTCAATATCAAAAATAATATCCTTGCCCGTTTTTTGTTTCAGAATGGAATATTTGATTGCCCCTATCGAAACCATTTCTGCTACATTCTTTCTTTCTTCTTGCAAAAAATCCCGATCTTTCATCTTCTCCTCGGCTCTCTTCTTCGTTTCTTCAAGAAGAGATTCGGCAGTGACTATCTGTCCTGTGCGAGAGGACATTTTACCAGAAGGTAGGCGTAGCATGCCGTGCGAAATATGTTTGGTCTTATCCGCTAACTTCGGATTAGTAAATCCAAGAGCTTTCAAAAGCACTTTGAAATATTCATTAATCTCATTCGCAGTAACAACAATAGAAAGATCGTATGGAAATACTTCATATTTCATTTCGGCCAGAGCCAATTCTTTTGCCTCATATGTAGGCAGTCCCTGACTATTAATGAATACTCGAGTATGCAGGCCGGATTTTGATTCAGGAAAAACAATGGCTCCGTCACTTTCTTCAAAGACTTTTTTATCCAAGAATCTATTGACTAATTCCTGTCCGCGCGGCGCAGCCGCGCTTTCAAAGAAATATTGATCAAATTTAGTGCCAAGTTTTTGATAGATCTCTTCAAAATATTCTAGGCTCCATTCACGCCCTTTATCATAGAGATCATTCACTTCCGCATCGCTTCTATCGTAGATTTTTTGATTTATTTTCTTCACTTCGGCATCGTCGGCCAAAGCTTCCTTGTGTCGTGTGGCCCCCAAGGCATAAGCCTCCCCTAGATATTTGATCTTCTCGGATAAGGTCGCCGCTTCCCCCGGAAACGACTTATCCATAAGCCGAATGCCCCAAATGGTAAGAGCCACATGCCTGCCGACATCACCTTGATAGCAAACTCTTTTTACCTCTGCACCGGCAAAACCAATGATTCGGGAGATTGATTCGCCAATAGTATTACTCATTAAATGACCAATATGGAATTGCTTGAATGGATTGGGATCGGTATATTCAACCAGAATAAGCTTACCTTTCAGTGTTTCGTTTCGGCCGAAATTCTCCGACTTCTGGAGAATTTCGGCCACACTCTCGGCAAAGAATTTTGGCGATAGATAAAAATTAATAAAACCCATTCCGGCCACTTCTACTTTTGAAATTTCCGGCGGAAGCTTTTCATTTATCTTCCCCACAATCTCAACTGCAAGAGATAAGGGTTCCCTTTTTAATTTCTTACCCAGAACCAGGGCGATATTCGAAGAATAATCCCCATGAGTTAGATCGTCGGGATATTCCAATTGAATGTTGTCGGCCTCAAGATTTAGGCTTCGCAAGGAATCTTCAATCAAAGTCTTTAGTTTTTCCACTGCCATGAGACCATTATAAGGCTAAAAGAAGTATTAAAAAAACCGCTCAACTTTTTGAGCGGTTGGTCGGGACAATACCATACTGGGCAATCCAATCTTGGATACGGGAAACTATGGCTTGTGGTGTGAAGTTTCCGTCAAGGATTTCACATTTCTCTTTTACTTTTTCGGCCATTTCTTCATATCCTATGAGAACTTGTTTCAACCTTTCGATCTCCGAAAGTGTGACTATCTTTCGTTGATGCTGTTGCCACAGCATGTAACTTTGAATGGCTTGCTCCTCTGTCACCCGAAGATAGAAGACCTGATCGGCCCAAATGGCCGGGAAATTTCGACCAACTTCAGCTTTAAGATGCTGAAACCGTTGGCGCTCCTCCAAATCCAAATGAGAAGTGTAGTAAGCCCAAATCGACCAAGGTAATGATCGATAACTGAAAACAGCCTGACATTGGTGTCTCAAAGGATGAATCACTTTTTCCCACTCCTCGGCATAAAGATGAAGATAGTCCAAATGGGTCACCATTGGGAAACGGGTGTCTGGTGGAGAACTGATGGTAAAGAGATCAGGTCGGGTGGAGACAATGATCTGATTGCGATCGTCGGAGATTTTCGCTCCGATAAATGCAAACTGATCGGTATATTTTCTCTGTAACAACTGAAAAACTAACCGCTTGGTAAATCCTGGCATTCCTTCCAGGGCCAAGTGAAGACTTTCATGTTCAATCATTCAAACCTCCTTGTAATTTTCTATTTTATAAGATAGCACTATTTGGCCGAATTTTCATCTTATTTTTTAGCTCGCAAAACCTTATCGATCTTTCTGGCAATCTTTCTCATATCGGCTTCTTTTCGGCCGCGAGTGGTTTCCGCGGCCGAACCGAGACGAATTCCTGACGGATCCATTGGTGAACGGCTCTCACCCGGAATAGTATTTTTATTAACAATGATACCGGCTCGTTCCAGTCGATCGCTTGCCTCCTTTCCTGGCAAACCTTTCCCGCCCATCCAAGTGTCCACAAGAATTAAATGGCTGTCAGTACCACCGGAAATAATTCGCCAGCCAAGTTTTTTCAATTCATTGGAAAGAGCGGCGGCATTTTTGATCACTTGCTTGGCATATTTTCTAAATTTCGGAGTATTAGCTTCACCTAAGGCAATAGCTACGGCCGCAATCTGATTTTCATGTGGGCCGCCCTGCATCCCAGGAAAAATAGCCTTATCAATCTTCGCCGCATGCTCCGGATTTTTGGAGAATATCATGGCCGAGCGCGGGCCGCGAAGAGTTTTGTGAACGGTAGTAGTCACCACATCAGCGTAGTCGAAAGGTGAAGGATATGCCTTGCCTGCGACAAGACCGGCAAAGTGCGACATATCCACCATCAATATTGCTCCCACCGACTTGGCAATCTTGCTAAACTTTTTGAAATCCACAATGCGAGGGTAAGCGGTAAAGCCAGCTACAATAATATTCGGTGCTTCTTTTTCAGCTAATTTTTGCAAGGATTTGTAATCCAATGTTTCAGTTTTTTCATCCACACCGAAGGGAACTTGTTTCCAGAAATTTCCACTAATAGAAACCTTATGACCGTGAGTGAGATGCCCACCGGCAGTGAGACTCATGCCCATAATTTTTCCGCCAACGGGCACCAAGGCAACATAAACGGCCACATTGGCTGGTGACCCAGAAAGCGGTTGAACATTTACAAACCACTTTCCTTTTTTCAAACCAAAAAGTTTTAGGGCTCGCTCCTTTGCCAACTTCTCAATCTTATCAATTATTTTATTGCCTCCGTAATATCTTTTGTCTGGATATCCTTCGGCATATTTATTAGTCAACTCCGAGCCCAATGCCTCAAGAACATCCGCCGAAACGATATTTTCCGAAGCGATCAGATTAATAACTTTTTTCTGTCTGGCTTTTTCTTCTTTGATTAATTTTGCTATTTGTTTGTCTTTCATTTTATTTGAGATTAATTTTTATTTCCTATCCTTCTCATCAAAACCACCAGCAACGGTCATCTCGGCTTTTAATGCTGGATATGGGTCGTAGCCTTCAAGCGTGACCATCTCGGGTCGGAAACTATCCAGGTCTTTTGCTTCGTCGCTGATGATTAATTTCGGAAAAGGTTTTGGTTCACGGGTAATTTGTTCCTTTACTTGATCCATATGATTATAATAAATATGAGCATCACCTAAGGTGTGAATAAATTCTCCCGGTTCATAACCACATATTTTAGCCAAGATCATGGTGAGAGCAGAGTAGCTTGCAATGTTGAATGGCACGCCGAGAAACATGTCACAACTTCGCTGATAGAGAAGACATGAGAGCTTACCACCGGCCACATTAAAATGAAAAAGGATGTGACAAAGAGGAAACGAGAGAGCCTCACCGGGCTTGGCCATACCATATAAAAATTGAGGATTCCAAGCAGATAAAACGGCATGTTTTCTATCTGGGAAATTTTTCAAGGTATCTACTACCCAGGCTAACTGGTCAATTTTTCGTCCGTCTGCCGTCTGCCAGGCACGCCATTGCTCACCATAAATATGGGGCAATTCTCCATGATCTTTAGCAAACTGATCGTCTGTTTTTATCTTCTCAACAAATTCCTCTTTTGTGAGGGGTGGTAATTCTCCTTTGTCCGCCTTCTTCTTATAGATTTTGTAAGGATAGTCATTCCAAATAGGATTCTTGTGATCAATTAAATATTTAATATTCGTTTGTCCAGACATAAACCAGTAGAGCTCGCTTATAATACTATTCCACGGAACTTTCTTGGTGGTAAGAAGAGGAAATCCTTTAGATAGGTCAAAGCGCATTTGACGACCAAAGACGCTGGTTAAGCCCATACCAGTATTATGATCATGCTTCACTACCCCGTTCTCCATAATATCCTTGAGGAGGTTGATATATTGATATTCGGGATGAGAGTTTTGCATATCCATAAATTATTTACTTTTTCTTTTTATCCTTAAAAGATTTCTCTTTAAAGCGGTGGATCGTTTTGGCGGAATGTAGCCTCGCATATTATCACTGGAGTATCTGCCCACTTTTTTATATTCCGTCATTGGAGAGCTAGAGAGGGTGGAGAAGGTCAGTTGGGCAATGGACATTCCGGGGTGGAGAATGATCGGTACGTTATTGAGGTTACAGAGCTCCAATGCCACATTCAGAAAATGCCCTGGATTGATGAGGCTAGCTGAATTGTGGACCAAAAGACCAATTCTAGCGAGACTGGATTTTCCATTTACTTCCACCATATATTTACTTGAACCAAAATAATCTTTGGAGAAACCAAGAATGCTTAACCCCGGGTGAAGAACAAAAGTTTCTCCTTTGGTTAACTCAATATCGTGAGTCTTTGGAAAGATTTTATTGACTGGATCAATAAAAGCGGACCGGTAGGGATGATTGACGATAAATTTGTTGCCGAGCAAAATGTCATAGCTTGCTGGTCGAAGACGGCTAGGGTCAAAATCGGAGAGGACGATATCCCCTGCCTTAACTGCTTTCTTTATATCAACGTCTGATAGAAACATGATGGTTATTATTCAATATTAAAGACTTTATCAGTTCCATAGTACTCGGGCCAGTGGCTGTTGTAAAAGGAGAACATTCTCTCCAGCCGATCTTGTTTAAGCTCTTCCACCCCGAAGTCGCTCATTAACGAAACCAAAGACTCCTTGGTTGCGGCCGTCTTGCTTTCATCGTCTACAACATTTTCAAATTCAGCCAGGTATCCGTAACCGGCATTCTTATCGATACAGATGGTCGTATCGCCCATTTTATACTCTTCCCTTTCTCTTGACCACTTGGCCTGGTATTCCAGACCGGAGACCAAAAGAAGTTGATCCAGAGCCTCCAAACTCATCTTCATCTCGGCTTCAAATTCTATTCTGGAGACGCTATGCGTGCTTGAATGATCGTCAAGAGAAACTTTCATGACCAGTAAAACCTTTTCATTCGTCTGCCGAGTCCTGATGGAGAAATTTTTTCCGCGCGTGACCAGGTCGGAAAAAATTTCTCTCTTCTCTTCCGGAATATGTAGCAAAACATCGTCATGAAATTTTTTCAGATCAGTGTAAGTAAAATAATGATTAAGCTGTTTGTCCTGAACCGTTGTCGCAAGCTTTCCGCCCTTCTCTGCGATCTTCTCTCGCAAAGCGTCCGCATTCTCCTTGCTCCCCAGCAGACTTTTTATCTCGATTTCGTATTTCTTGGACATGATGAATAGAGTATAGCAAAAATGTTATTATATAAGTTATGATCAGACCATTTATCATTGCAGCAATGACGGCTGACGGTTTTATTGCCAAGGATGCCAATCATGCCGCTTTTTGGACGAGCAAGGAGGATAAGGCGCGCTTCGTGGAATTGACGAAGCGCGCCGGGGTGGTGGTGATGGGTTCGCAGACATATAAAACTCTTCCCAGACCACTCGCCGATCGAGTAAACATTGTTTATTCAAGAGATAAACATTTTGAGGGCACGGAAACGACTCAGGACGAGCCGCGCGTGCTTCTGGCGAAGCTAGAAACACGCGGACTGAAAGAAGTAGCTATTTGCGGAGGCTCGCAAATCTACACCATGTTTATGAAAGCCAAAGTGGTAGATAAACTCTATCTCACTATTGAACCACTGATCTTTGGTAAGGGTATTACTTTATTTAAAGAAGATTTGCTTGCCGACCTAACTCTTTTATCTCACGTCAAAACAGAAAGTGGTACTTTGCTTCTGGAATATAAAGTGGAATATCACGGGGCACAAAAATTTTAAAATAAAAACCGGACCTCAGGCGTCCGGAATAGAAAGCAATCAATAATAACCAGTGGAACCAAATCCACCTGAACCACGAATGGTTTTCGGCAAATCTTCGTATCGATCCACCTTGGTGACCGTAGGAATTATCGCCCGTTGATAAATACTTTGGGCAATTTTCATATGAAGACCAATTTCGAATGAATAACTGTTGCGATTCAAAACAAGTACGCCAGCTTCGCCCCGGTAATCCGGATCAACGGTTCCTGGCGCATTAGTCACTGTTATATTCTTTCTTGAGGCGTAGCCGCTTCGAGGCGCAACCCAGTAGAACATTGGGAACTCCATGGCAGTAACAATGCCGAGGCCTACGGTTACTGATTCATTAGGATCCATTCGATAAACCAGTCTTCCTTTATTTTCACGTTGAGTGCCCAGACCTATTTTCCGTGACAATTCGGAATCAGGCGGCATTAACTCATCAAAATTAAAGATGGTTTTGCGGAGATGTTTGTGGACTGGGTCCATCTCATCGGCAGAAACAATGGACCGAATGAAGCCATCATAACCGATAGAGCCGTCTGTGCTTCTCTTTGGTTCTTTGCCTCCCTCTAAAACATGCATAAAGATATGATTTCTCCGAATTTCTTCTTCCTCAAGCTTGGCCTGAATGATGGGAAAGAGTATTTCTCCCACCATCTTCTTGTCCTGAAGGATTTCTCGAACGAGAACGGCTAGGTCTCTCTTAGTTGCTTTTTTAGCGATCTTTTTCATAAGGTGTTTCTACTTTCCACCTTACTGGTTTTTCAAAAATTGGCAAGAGAAAAGGCCCGGTCAACCTTCAGCTGACCGGGCCTTTTCTAATATAAAACTATTTCACCTCCACTCCCATTGACCTCGCACTCCCCTCAATAATCCGAGAAGCTGCTTCAATATCATTAGCATTTAGATCAACCATTTTCTTTTCGGCGATCTCACGAATCTTTGCTTTGGAAATAGTACCTACTTTTTTAGTAGTATTTGCGCCGGAACCTTTTTCAATACCAATTGATTTTAATATCAGACTACTCGCCGGCTCGGTTTTGTAGATCATCTTGTAGCTTCGGTCTTCGTAAACCTCCACAATGGTCGGCACGGTTTCTCCTTTGCGATTTTTAGTCTCCTCATTGAAACGTTTGACGAATTCGCCAATATTAATACCGGCACCTCCAAGAGTCGGGCCCAATTGTTGACCCGGCACGGCAGCGCCTCCCGGGATCTGCATTTTTAAGATTTTGGTGATTTTTTTTGCCATGGTTTGAAATGTACCTTAAATTTTTTTGACTTGCAAGAAATCGAGCTCTACCGGTGTCTCTCGTCCAAACATTGAAACCAGGACCTTTACCTTACCTCTCTCTTCATCCACCTCACTGACCTTTCCTTCCAACTCTTTAAACGGCCCATCGGCAATAATAATGGCGTCGCCTATATCAAGATCAATATTGTGCTTAACAGTATCAGTATTCATCCGCTTGAAAAGAGCCTCTACTTCATCCCTCTCCAAAGGCACCGGATAAATTCCAGAGCCGACAAAGCCAGTGACGCGAGGAGTATTACGTACCACGAACCAGGAATCATCTGTGACAATCATATCCACTAAAATGTAGCCCGGGTATATTTTTTCTTCTTCTTCCACTCGCTTACCACCCTTAATCTTTATTTTCTTCTCTGTTGGAACAAGAACACCAAAGATCTTGTCTTCCATACCTAATGACTCAATGCGTTGTTTCAGATTTCTCATTACAGCATTTTCATAGCCGGCGTAAGTATGAATGGCGTACCAATTTCGTTCACTTTCTAATTGCTGTTTGCTCATGTTTTAAATAAGAACCTTTTGAAGTAAATAGCTAAAAAGAGAATCAAAGAGTCCGAGATAGGCGGCGACAAATAAAGAAACGAGAATGACAATAATCGTATAGTTAATGGACTGTGAGCGGGTTGGCCAACTCACATGCTTCATTTCTATTCTGGTTTCTTTTAAATAGTCTGTTAAACCCATGTTTTTTTACTAAAAAACCCCTCGGGGGGTATGGGAGAATCATACCCCCTCCGAGAAAAAAGTCAAATTTTATCTTATTTCGTAAGTAATTGTTACATCCGAAGTGATTTTGTTTTGTCCAGTTTGAATATCAGGAGTTGGAGCGACACTGGCAGAGTCGGCGGAAGAGAGGGCTGTTTTTGCATACATAATGGGACTAGGACTATTGCCTGATTCAGTAAAGCTAATGACGCGCCCGAGGTGAACACCCAGGTCCTTAGCTAATTGTTTTCCTTCAGCTTGAGCCTTTTGAATTGCCATTTGGCGAGCTTGCTCCTTCAGAGCGTCAGGATTATCAATGGTAAACGAGAGACTGCTGATATTGCTTACTCCGAGTGATCCCACGCCAGATAAGATTGCTCCAGATTTTGATGGGTCGCGAAGTTTAACAGAGAGAGTCTCGGTCACTTCATAGCCACTAATGGTCTGGTTACCGGAAGGAGGACATGGGCCAAATTGTGGACAAGCAACGTTAGTATATTTATAAGTAGGATTTACATTGTAATCGGTCGTTTGAATGTCTTTCTGATTAATGCCGTTCTTCTTCAAGAAATCAATGGCCATATTGGCAACCGTTGTCATCTTATTTTGAGCCTCCGGAACAGCCGCGGCCTGACCCAGAGCGCTAAAACTGAAAGTGGCAATGTCTGGAGAAGCGAAGACTTCACCGTGACCGACTACGTTTATGGCGTGAAGATTATTAGCATCACTTCTGTATCCGTAATCATGACCGTGACAGAAAATAATGGCTAAAATTATGACAACAATGACGATTCCCCAAAATTTTTTACTTCTTAAGTGATCTTCGATCATATTTTTAATATTAATGATAATTAATTCTATCTTAGCAAATTTTGTTTCTTATAGGCATCGATTAAATTCTGAAAAAGAGAGGCTACTGTCATCGGACCCACTCCTCCCGGTACTGGGGAAATTGCTTTGACTTTCTTTTCAACCGCTTGAAAATCCACATCCCCTACCATCTTAGACGATGGAGTCTCTTCCTGTAGTTTTTTAACCGACCGCCTTACCATATTAATTCCTACATCGACGATTACCTGACCTTTATTGACGTGCTTCGGGCCAATTAATTTCGGTACACCGGCTGCCACAATTAAAATCTCTGCTGCTTTGGTAAGTTCTCGAAGGTTCTTGCTGTGACTATGAGCAATAGTGACTGTGGCATTTTCGTTAAGCAAGGTAATAGCAATCGGTTTACCCACTAAAATGGATCGGCCAATGACTAAGACCTTTCTGCCGACTAATGGAACTTTGTGGGATTTCAATAAATCTTTCACTCCGCGAGCGGTAGCTGGAATATAACCATCGTTTTGGGCGGCAAAAAGTTTCTGAACATTCTCGGAATGCATACCGTCCACATCTTTCAGAGGATTCATTGATTCAATGATTTTATTCTTATTCAGCTGAGTCGGAATAGGAAGCTGGACAATTATGCCGTTAACCTTTCGATCGGCATTAAGTTTTTTGATTATGGAGAGAATTTCTTTTTCTTTAACATTGACCGGTAGAGAAAAATGCCTGACCTTAGCCCCGATTCTTTCAGCAAATAATTTCTTCTGGTTAATGTAAGCATTCGATTCGGAGAGTTTTCCTATTTGAATAATGGTCAAAGTCGGAATACTTTTAAAACTCCCGATTTCGCCTTTCAGTCGGGAAGCGATTCTATCTCGAATGATTTTGCCGCTTAATATTTTAGTCATGATTGTTTGGGAGAGATAAGAGGCCAGATAATTGACTTGGTCATCTTCAATACTTGTTTACCAAAAAAAGAGCCTGCTCGCAAGAATAAGATAAAAAAGGTCACCGCAAAAAGACCGAGAGCATATCCGCCAATAATATCACTTAACCAATGAACATTTAAGTAAAGACGGCTAAAACCAACAAGAAGTATTAAGACGATTACTCCGACAAGTAGTAACATTCTATGACTGTCCTTTTTTAAATCTCTTCGCAGACAATGAAAAAGAAGGATTCCAAAGATGGTAATGAAGGTGGCGTGGCCGCTCGGAAAACTAAAATTGGAAACACCGAGTAACGGTTCAAGTGGCCGAGGAACCCCAGTAATAAGTTTCAAAAAATATTGGGCCACGGTGCCAAAAGCCAGAGCCAGAAATGAGAGTAGGCTGTAATAATACTCTCGGCGAGATAATAGATAGCCGATGAAAAGACAAGTTAAAAAGAAAACGCTGACCGGGTTTAGAAAATTAGTGATTACAATCATTATTTCAATCATGACAGGATTCCAGAGAGTGGAAATAAAGTGGTTGACCACGAAATCCACTCGATAAAACCACTCGTGGGCCAGAACATCTTCTAGGGCCTTGGCAAAAACATAGATGGAAAGAATATTAAGAGCCAGAGCATAAATATGATATTTTTGAAAAAGATGCTGTTTTTTATTTACAAATCGATAACCGTAAAAAATAATAATGCTAAAAATGATGGCGGAAAGAAAAACTAAATTAATATAATGGGAAGCGGTTTGATAGCTTTGACTAAAAATGATACCGAGAAATACATGGCTGAAAGACCAAAGCAGAACGGAAATGGCTTCAAGGCCGGCAAATTTCCAGATACTGATTTCAGATAGTCCCGCCAGAAATGGAGCCAGTGAACGAGTCAAGTAACTAAAGCGACCAATTATTAATGCTTTAGCCTGATGAGTTTTTAAGAGCTGGCGACTCTTGTCAATATGTTCTTCTTTTAGGAAGAAATACTTACCATAACGAGAAAGAAGATGTTGTCCATATATTTTACCTATAATATAAGCCAAGAAATCACCTAAATATGCTCCCACAATTGCAAAGATAATAACCGGCCAAAACTCCAAGACCCCACCCCGAACTAGGACTCCACCCAGAATGACCGAGATTCCACCCGGTGAGATATATCCGAGTATAGGTAAGCCTTCTAAAAAAGAAGCTAGGATAATAATGAGATAACCCCAGTGACCGAAAAAAGGGATAAGAGTTTGAAAAAGATGAAGATAATGAAAATGATTTCTAAACATACAATATGCTAAATTTTTTCTTCTGTTTCTATACGACCATAATCGTTCCAGACAACAAGATTCCAGCCGAGATTGGCTCGGGGCTCCTCCAGCCTTTTCCACTTCCACCATCCGATCTCGTCTTGCTCGTAAGTGCAGAGAGTGATACCGGCATTTTCGAGCGGATTAAGAAAAGTGAACTTGGCTAAATGAGAAGAGGTTAATTTCTCACCGAGTTCAATAAAACTGGCTACTGTACGCAAGAAAATGTGATGAGTGACGCAGAGAATGCGACTCTCCGAACGATTTTCTAAAAAACGTAGTAGTGCACGCGCCCGATCTTTCAAATCGTCAAAATTTTCTTCATCCGAGTAGCGAAGGGCGTTGGTGTGAAAACTACGATCGATGCGATCAAGAATGTTTGCTACTTCCGGATCTTCGGAGGGTCGACCAATGATCTCCTTAGGGTTGCGTCGTTCGGCCAATAAGTCCGAGAGGATGAGCGGCGCATGGATCCTCTCGGAAATGATCTGCGCCGTCTCCTCAGCGCGGGTAAACGGACTGGCAATAATGATATCCACTGGAATATTAACAAAACGCTCGGCCACGAAGAGCGCCTGCTCGCGGCCGAGCGCACTTAAATGTCCCTCCGCCCCTTGACGAATATTTCGAGCATTCAATTCGCTCTCTCCATGCCGAACAAAATAGATTTGTTTCTTCTTTATCATCTGCTCTATTATACTAGATTGACTCTTCCATTTTCATGAATTTCATATCAATTCATTTTCTGCCGTTTCTGATAGTCTACAAGTATCCGGCCCTTTTTATTATCGTCTTCATCGCAGCCTTCGTCTTTCCTCTACCTTCGACCTGGAGTCTCATCATCGCCAGCGGTCTTGCCGCTCGTGGCTACATGAATATTTACGCCGTCATTGGCATAGGGCTGGCGGCCAATATTCTCGGAGATAACTTGGGTTATTTTATCGGACGCCTTTACGGCCGGAAATTCCTATATCAAATCGGTCTTGGTTGGATATTTAAGAAAGACTGGTTCCGACGTCTGCAGGTTAATTTCAAAAATCACACCGGCAAATCCATCTTTATCAGTCGTTTTGTCACCGAGGTCGGCCCGGCCGTAAATCTTCTCTCCGGCCTTCGCAAGATACAATATAAAAAATTCTTATTTTACGAGATTTTGGGTGAAATTACCGACGTTCTTCTTTACTCTCTCGGTGGTTTCATTTTCGGCAAGGCTTGGCTCTATATATATCCGGTTTTGAATAAAGTTTGGATTTTAATTGTACTTCTCTGGATTGGTTTTTATTTTTATCAGAAGAGTAAAAAGAAAAAACAAAAAAATACCCTTATCTAATAGGTTCCCACACTTTTGAGAATGATTTGTTTAAGAAGATAACATGGGTTGTATTCATAAACCATTCAAAAAGTAGTCGCGGCCAACCAATACTATGAGCTCTTCGGCCACTATGATATACCGTCAGGTTCGGATCATATAATGTTCTGCCTATTTTTGAAAGACGGTAGAACATATCTGAATCTTCATGGGCAATAAGATCATTCCTGAAACCCCCAACTGATTGATAGGCCTCTTTCCTTATCATTTGAAATTCTCCAGCCGCATCGCCGCGAGAAAAATAGTTATTCATCAATCGAAAATAATTGTTTAAAAAGCCGAAAAATATTTGATCCGATAAGGTTTCATCTTTGGAAAAAACCTTAATCCCGGGTATTAAAGCTACCAATTTCTCATCATGCTGAAATCTCAATAGAGCTTGTGTTAGAAAAAGATTCGGATTTTCCAGCTGGCAATCAGCATCCATAAATACTAGGAATTCTCCATTGGCTTTTTCTGCCCCAGCATTCCTTCCGGCTGAAATGGTTTGACGAATATTTTCTGAATAAAACACAACCTTATCGGCATATTTCCGGGCAATAGCCAGAGTGCCGTCGGAGCTTTTACCGTCCGAGACAATAATCTGGTGAGAGATGGTTAAGTCTTTCTTTAGAGTAAGAAGAGTGGACTTCAGAACTTTCTCTTCGTTCAGGGTGGGAATGATAATTGAGATCATATTGAATAAGCTTTAGTCAGTCGTCCTTTCAAATATTTTCCAAAGCCAAATAAAGCCAGAAACACAACTATAATCATAGCAACTATGGAGAATTTCCCAATGATGTTATCAACATGCACGTAAGCCTCGCCAAGATAGTAGCCAACTGACAAGAGAAGCCCCGTCCAAATGAATTCACCGATAAAATTAAGTAGGGCATAACGTTTGAAAGGAATTTTAACCATTCCGGCCGTAAAAAGAGTGACCACAGCAAAACCGAACCCTGTGGTCAACTTAGAGATTATTAAAATCTTATTGTGGTGTTCATGATAGAGTTTTTCTACTATAGCAACCCCCTCTTCGGTAATACTAAAAAACCGGCCGAATTTTTTTGTAAAACGATTTCCAAAATGGTAGCCGATCCAATACCAAACAATGTCCCCCGCAAAATCTGAAATAACCAGGCATAGATAGAGGGGCAGAAAACTGAAATAACCAAGACGAAGGAGCAGTCCGGAGACCATCATCACTAAAGGCCCTTCGATTAATGTCAGAGGAGCAAGAATAAAATATTTGTAATGAAGAATGAGGGCAATCATGAATTCTTGGGTTTAGTGGTTGAGAATGAAACCTTAAAGAAATGGAAGAAATACAAAAAAGTAATTCTCGAAATACCTTCCTCTCTAAGCCTTCTGGCCGATGTCCTCATCAGTAGATTTCTATCAAATACAATCCTTCCTGTGGCGGAAATCCTTTTAGCCGTATCGGTGCCATCTCCATAAAAAGTAAAGGAGGTGTCGTATCCCTGGATTTTTTCCAAAGCCATAGCTCTGAAGAGGACATTGCCTTCTATAATCATACCTCTTTTCAACGGCTGACACATCTTATGACATAAAAAATAGATATTTTTTTGAAACCATAATGAAAATCGGCGAAAGATTTTTGGAGCATCGTAATAATCATAAGGGCCCGTGACGGCCGAGACTCTCCAATCACTGAAAGGTTTGATCCCATTTGAAAGCCATGTTTTTTCTGGTAAACAATCCGCGTCCACATTAGCGATAATCTCGCCTTCTGCCTCTTTACGCCCTCGTTCGCGAGCCCAGAGAGTCCCTTTTTTTAATTCGTTGAGCACTTTTATCGGGAAAGTTCTGGCAATTTTTTCAGTCTTGTCCGTGCATGAATTACAGACAACAAGAACTTCAAAATCCGGGTAATCCTGCCTCAAAACCGCCTTCAGAGTTTCTCCGATATATTTCTCTTCGTTGTGGGCTGGAATGACTACGGATATTTTCATGATATTATTATCTCATGAACTTCCATACCTTAATAACTACTTATCGAAATTTTTGGACCAGAGAGAGAGCAGTCTCTTTTTTCAAGGGGGTTTTGTTGTTTATTGTGGCCTTATTCATTGAAGGATATGCGGATGGTTATGTTAGCCGGTTAAGTGGATTGTCGGTAGATGACCTTATTTTAAGCCATATTCCGACAATAGATATAGACATCATTATCATTATGGGACCACTCGCTCTCACCTTTCTTATTTTGTTGTTATTAATTTTCCAGCCAAGATACATCAATTTTACTTTAAAGACCTTAGCTGTGTTCATCATCATTCGATCATTTTTCATCAGTCTTACTCACCTCGGCGTTGACCCTCACCAACTTCAAATTGACACCTCAAGTGTCGGCTTTGGACTTTATAATTTTCTTTACAATACTAAAGGAGATTTTTTCTTCTCCGGACATACCGGCATTCCGTTTTTAATGTCTCTTATTTTTTGGGAAGAAAAGACATGGCGATATGTTTTCCTCGCCACGTCCGTTCTACTTGGCGTGAGCGTCCTTCTCGCCCACATTCATTATTCCATTGATGTCTTTGCCGCGCCATTTATGGCCTTCGGCATTTTTTCAATCTCTAAATTTTTATTTCCAAAAGATTTTAGTGCAATATAAATTCCGCCCCTTTACATTATTCTCATGATTCTTTAATCTAGATAGATGAAGAAAGACCCCTTTTTTGAAAAAATGGCAAATCTGGGTTTAGCCCTCACTTATGATGATGTTCGCCTGCGTTCCGGCTATTCGGAAACTGATCCGCGAGATGTTTTGATCGAGAGTTTCTTTAGTAAAAATATTCCCCTGCACTGTCCTATTGTCAGTGCCCCAATGGATACGGTTACCGAAAGCAAGATGGCAATTGCCATGGCTAAGCTTGGCGGTTTAGGCATTATTCACAAAGGTCTCACTCCCGAGATCCAATCAAATCATGTCAAAAAAGTAAAACTTCACCTGAATGGCTTGATAGAAAAACCAATCACTGTAAAAGCGGATGATATCGTTGGAGCAATTGAAGAAAGACAACAAAATAAAGACTACGGTTTTCACAGTTTCCCGGTAGTGGATGAGGGTGGAAAATTAATCGGCCTGATTAGCCGCAACGATTTTGATCTGAATAATGATAAAAGTCTCCGCGCCAGAGATATCATGACAGTTCTCGCGGAATTAATCACTGCTCCGGTAAACACTTCTCTGGAAGAAGCGTACTCTATTTTGAAACAGGCTCGGAAAAAAATACTGCCCCTCATCAACGATAAAACCGAACTTACTGGTTTGTATGTTTTCTCCGATGTTAATCGGCTTTTAACTGATAGTTCCAGTCTTTATAATGTCGATAAATCGGGACATTTACGCGTTGGGGCAGCCGTTGGCACCGGAAATGCTGAAATTGAAAGAGCTTCTCTTCTAGTGAGAGCGGGAGTTGATGTTTTAGTTATCGATACCGCTCACGGTGACTCCAAGAATGTTTACGAAACTTTGAAAACATTAAAACAATCGCACCCTAAAGTTGATATTGTGGTTGGAAATGTTTCGGAAGGAGAATCGGCCAAACGGCTTGTTGATGCCGGAGCTGATGGCATCAAAATTGGACAAGGGCCGGGTTCTATTTGCACCACTCGAATTATTGCTGGCATCGGCTGTCCCCAAGTGACAGCTGTCTATAATTGCGCCAAGGCCGTTCGTGGCTCCGGTGTTCCGGTCTGCGCCGACGGCGGCATTAAAAATTCCGGCGACATTACCATCGCCCTTGGCCTTGGCGCCCATTCGGTAATGCTTGGCCGAGTCTTGGCTGGCACAACAGAGACTCCCGGGGAAATACGGCTCACTGCCCAGGGCCGGATGAAAATTTACCGGGGTATGGGATCTCTTGGAGCAATGCAATCTAGTCGAACGGCACGAGAGCGTTACCGCCAAGGAGAAGACGATATTAAGAAGCTGGTGCCTGAAGGAATAGAGAGTGTGGTGTCCTATCAAGGAGATCTTGCCAACGTTCTTTTTAAACAAATTGGTGGATTACGAAGTGGTATGGGCTATGTTGGCGCTAAAACGATTGCGGAACTCCAAGAAAAAGCAGACTTCCATCGTCTATCCGGTGCCGGCATGATAGAATCACATCCTCACGATGTTACTATTATAGATTCTGCTCAATAAATCCGAACAATACAGTGAGTTCGTCACCAAAAAATTATCAGCAATTACTTGTTGGAGTAAAGACTCTGGCTGTTGTCTGCAATCAGTGGGGCGACACCGGCAAGGGAAAATTTGTGGATGTTTTTGCTGAATGGGCCGACATCATTGCCCGCGGTACCGGCGGAGCTAATGCCGGGCATACAATTTCCCTCAACGGCAAAGAAAATATCTTCCATCTTGTTCCATCCGGTATTCTGCATGATGGAGATGGCAAGATAAATATCATCGGTAGTGGTGTTGCCCTTGATCCGAAGGTTGTTTGTGAGGAGTTGGATATGTTAAAAGAGGAAGGTTTGAGCTATAAAAATTTGAAGATCTCCAAAAATGCCAAGTTGGTTCTGCCACAGCACCTGGTAATGGATAGAGCCAGAGACACGATTGTGGATGGAAAGATCGGCACTACTGGCCGAGGCATTGGACCGGTTTACGAAGATTATGTGGCCAGAATTGGGCTAACAATTAATGATCTTTTGAATAAAGATATCTTTGTTAAAAAACTGAAGCGCAACCTGCGCGACAAAATAATGTTTTTAAAATTGGCTGACCAAGAAATTATTAAAAATATCATGCAGCATGAGCATCTTAGTAAAGGCCGTTACTGGAGTGCTGAAAACATTTTTGATATTGATGCCATAACTCAAAATTATATGCGATATGGTGAGAGACTATCCGACATGATTGATGATACCGATACATATCTCCGAGAGGCTATAGGCAAGAAGAATATTTTACTTGAAGGAGCTCAAGGAAATCTCTTGAGCGTTGATATCGGCACATATCCTTATGTGACATCATCGGATTGCTCCATTTCCAACTTAGTGAAAGGTGTGGGATTAAAAGAAAATGATGTTAACTTAACTCTTGGAATCGTTAAAGCCTATTATATGACTCGGGTGGGTGGTGGACCATTCCCTACAGAATTGGGGAGAGATAAATATGAAGAGCTATGCAGTAAAAGCGGCACGACAAAAGAAACAGAAAAGAAACAGTTTGGCCACCCGACAGTAAACGAAAAAGACGAATTCCTTCAAAGTATCGGCATCAGAATGGCGGGGGCAGAATATGGCGCAACCACTGGCCGACCACGCCGAATTGGCTGGCTTGATCTAGCGCTCTTGAGACATTCCGTAATTTATAGCGGTCCAAACGTCATTTTAACAAAACTGGATGTCTTAGATGAATGTAAAGAAATTAAAATTTGCCATGCATATGAATATGTAGGCGCACCGTATCGAGTAGGCAAGATTACTCTAAAGAAAGGAGATCGAATTGACATCGCAATTATGGATAATGAAATAATGAAGAATTCAAAACCGATTTACCAAACATTTCCCGGCTGGCAAAGCCCGCTCGGAGATATCAGAAATTTTGAAGATCTCCCCACGAACTTCAAAAACATCCTGAAGTTTGTGGCAGACCAGACCGGAATAAAAACCCGAGTCATCTCCGTCGGACCGGACCGAGATCAAAATATATTTATCTAATTCCACTATCGAATTGAATGTTTAGGTGAGAAAATGTATTGGCTTTGACCACTACTGATTGAGGCGACATGCTGGGCAGACCAGACTTGTTTGCTTGGCGAATTTCATAATTGCCCGGCGAGAGATTTATTGTAAATTTACCATTACTATCCGACTTAAGTGTATTGATTAACGTCTCCACTCCGTCTCCTGGACCAGCTTTGGAATAGAGATTGAAGGTGGCGGAATAAGGTTTATCTTCACATCCAGGTCGTGTCGGACCAGCGCATGTGGGACCGATGGTAACAGTACCTGTTATACCCGAATCCGTAGAGATTGGCGTTGGCGTTGGGGTTGTGGAGGTGGCAACCGGAGGAATAGTCTCGTTCACATTAGAAACATCCTGATTCTTCACTGAAGTAGTAATGTACCAGACAATGGCCAAAACAATGATAATAACAACAATCCATATAATTTTTTTATTCATATTCTTAATTTATATATTAAATTCCCCATCGAGACAATAGATATCGATTTCATATATCGACCTGCTTCAAATATGCCAAAGAATGCTCCTGTGTAGAATAGATCTCCAAAAAGAGAATTCTTAAAAAATGGGATAGCCATAGTATAAGACTCCACAAGGCCCTGCCATGAATGAACATACATAGTCCCGAACTGCCATACAGCCCAATTGGTAACTAAAAAGAAAACGAGAGATGAGCTAATTGTTAATACAATTGTCGAGCCAATGGTCTTATTTTTCTGAAGATACATGCCCAATAATCCGGCAAGGACGAGACTGCCGTATACAGAAAGCATAATTGGCCAAGAATAAAAACCAATAATTGCATCGCTTATTAACATCAGACCAATGATTGTTGGAATTGAATATCTTATTCCAAAATATGCAGAAATAAAAAGTGCGATTGCCGTTACGGGTGTTACATTTGCCGCATGAGAAATAAGCCTCATCACTACGCCGAGAATTATTAAAGCAATTAAACTATAAAATATATTTTTCTTAGACATTATTGTTGACCTTGAATAAATTTAAACTCAACCACATCACCTTTCTGAATTTTATATGTGCTTGCTCCGATTTGACTATATTTATCGTTTACCCAATACTGCCACCAACTTTTTCCGGAAGGATCTTTGCCTACACCCCCAATTGAATCAATAAATACTCCGAGCTCTCCTCCATAATCCTTATATTTTAAATCAATCTTATTTTTGTCAGCGGCCTGCTTCAAAACATCGAAGACAGTTGCTCCGTTTGTAATTACAAGATCATTGTATGTCCCTACCTTGCCATTACCGTAATCAACCATCAGGTTTGCTGTTGTCGCCTGGGTCTGGTTTTGGCTAATTGCTTTAGTGTCCGGGGCCTTATACCCTCTCCCAACTGAAATACCCAACAAAAACACAGCGGCGATAATGACCAACCTCCCAATATATGTTAGGAATCTGTTATTTTGCATAGATGGTTAGGCTAAAAGTGGAGTTTCAAATTGACATCCAGCAAGAGCTGATGCGCAACATACATTTTACCCCTTTTTTCTTTGAATCACCGCCTTTGATTGATATACTAATTTAGTAATAATTAACTACTTAAGAATATCACCTATGGCAACCAAAAGGAATGCCCGAATTGTCGAAGTAATAATTAAAAACATTCAAAAAAGAGACGATTCGATTGTTCCTTTTGATATTCAAAGAATAATTACTGCGGTTAACAAAGCGATGATCGCTGCAAGTGAAGGTTCTCTTAAAGAAGCGGAGTCGGTGGCAAATAAAGTATACACCGATGTCCTGCATATAACTAAAAAGTATAAAAACTTTGTTCCGACGGTTGAAGGCATACAGGATACGGTGGAAAAAGAGCTTATTTTGTCCGAATATGTCCAAACCGCCAAGACTTACATCCTCTACCGAGAAAAACGATCCAAGCTCCGGGCAAAAGGATTGCGTGTTCCTCCAAAAGTAAGAAAGTTAGCAGAAGAAAGCAAGAAATATTTTAGAAATTCTCTTGGAGAGTTTGTATATTATCGTACTTACTCGCGTTGGATTACCGAAGAGGGTCGCCGAGAGACGTGGATCGAAACAGTAGACCGTTACATTTCATTCATGAAAGAGAATTTGGGCAATAAACTAAAAGAATCAGAATATAAAGAGATTCGGGAAGGAATTCTCAACCAAGAAGCAATGCCCTCAATGAGACTTCTGCAGTTTGCCGGCCACGCCGCCCGAAAGACAAGTGTCTGCGCATATAATTGTTCATACATTGCTCCTGAAAAATTTCAAGATCTAGCTGAAATTATGTATATCTCTATGTGCGGTACTGGTACTGGATGGTCTGTAGAAAGCCAGAATATTCAAAAGTTTCCACAAATTAATCTGCAGAGTGGTAAGAAGCTTCCGATCCATATAATTCCTGACAATAAAGAAGGTTGGGCAGATGCGTTGACTCTTGGAATGAATGCATGGGCTCTGGGTCAAGAGATTGATTTTGATTATTCCCTGCTTCGTCCTGCAGGCACAAGATTGGAAACTATGGGAGGTAAAGCCTCCGGTCCCGAACCTCTGCGACGACTGCTTACATTTACCCGAGAAAAGATGCTCGCTCGACAAGGCAGAAGGCTTCGCAATATTGATATTCACGACATTATCTGCATGATTGGCGATTGCGTCGTCTCGGGAGGTGTCCGCAGAAGCGCCATGATTTCCCTATCAGACTTGGATGATAACGATATTCGTGATGCCAAAAAGGGAGCATTTTATATGAATGATCCCCAAAGAATGTTAGCCAATAACTCTGCTGTATATATTCAAAAACCATCTAACACCGAGTTTGTTGAGGAGTGGACTGCCCTTATGAAATCGGGCTCGGGTGAACGAGGTATTTTTAACAGGGGTTCGCTTGCCAATACACTGCCAGAGAGACGAATTAAGGTGCTGAAAGAATATGAAGGATACTTTGATCCAACCGGCCAAAATATTATTGGATCTATTGGCACAAATCCTTGCGGCGAAATTATTTTACAATCAAAACAATTTTGTAATTTATCGGAAGTAGTAGCACGAGCAGAAGACACCGAGAAATCTCTGCTTCGAAAGATTCGTCTGGCAACAATACTTGGAACATATCAGGCAAGTCTTACCCATTTCCCTTATTTATCAAAAGAATGGAAAGAACATTGTGAAAAGGAAGCACTGCTTGGAGTCTCAGTCACCGGCCAGTGGGATTGTCTAGCCGTAAGAAATGCAAAAACACTTGAAAAACTGAAGAAAGAAGTAATTAAAGTCAATCAGAAATATGCCAAAAAATTGGGAATCAACCCGTCAACCTGCGCTACGGCAGTAAAGCCTTCTGGTAACCTTTCTCAAACAGTTGACTGTTCTTCCGGTATGCACCCTCGTCACGCACCTTACTACATTCGAAGAGTCCGGATCTCGGCAACCGATGCCTTGTTTAAGATGCTGAAAGATCAAGGGGTTCCCTATCATCCCGAAGTAGGCCAATCAAAGGACAACGCCACCACTTATGTTCTGGAATTTCCAGTGAAAGCTCCCGATGGGTCGCTCTATAAAAATGATATTTCAGCCATAGATCAGCTTGAGCATTGGAAGTTGGTAAAGATAAATTATACAGAGCATAATCCGTCCGTCACAGTTTCTGTCGGAGAAGATGAGTGGATTGAGGTGGCTAATTGGGTATATAAGAATTGGGACATTGTTGGTGGCCTTTCTTTCCTTCCTAGAGATAATCATGTCTATCAGCTTGCACCTTATGAAACAATTAATGAAAAGAAGTATCTTGAACTTTCAGAAAGGCTTATGCATATTGATTATTCCAAGATCATCACTTACGAGAAGACTGATGAGCTTGATATAAAAAAAGAATTAGCTTGTGTCGCTGGTGTCTGTGAGATTGCCTTGTAGCTATGCTTATTATTTTTACCGGAAATGGCAAAGGCAAAACTACAGCTGCCTTAGGACAAGCTCTGCGGGCGGTAGGAGATGGTAAAAAGGTCCTAATGGTTCAATTTATTAAAGGGCCATGGAAATCCGGTGAGGATAGCTCGTATCATAAATTAGAGCCTGATTTAAAAATTGTGAAAACCGGCAAAGGTTTTGTGGGCATTGGTAATGATACTCTGCCTTTTGAAGAGCATCGAAAAGCGGCTGAAGACGGCCTAAAATATGCGGATGAGGAGGCCTCGTCAAAAAAGTGGGATATCTTAATACTTGATGAGATATGGAATGCTCTCAAACTGAAGTTAATTAGTTCAGAAGCTATTCAGGACTTTATCAACAAGTATGTATCTACAATCGAACATCTTATACTGACCGGCCGTGATTGCCCGCCAAAATTCATAGATCAAGCAAACCTCGTTACTGAAATGCGGGAAATTAAACATCCTTTTTCTGAAGGAATAAAAGGGACAAAGGGTGTCGAGTACTAAAGCTCGGGTTTGTTTCAATTAAAGGGCACTGCCTGGCCGCCAGGATCTGGTGAGAAACGGTAACAAATAACGATCAAGTCCATAATATCCGGCAACCTTTCGGGCAAGAACAATACCTATGGCCAAAGTAAACAAAGTGGGATTGGTACTGACCGTTCCGGCAAGAAGATAGTTCAGATTCATAAAGAGGCCGAAGAATGCGGCAATTCCTGTCAATATTCCAAGAATAAGAGCGATACCAACAAGAAGTTCCCCATAGGCCACAGCATGGGACCAGATATTGGTGTGAGGCAAAACTACATTCTGTAAAAAAGAAGCATACCAGCCCGAGACATCAGCATGAGCGCCTGTGGTTTTTTGCATTGCTCCTTGGACAAAGCCCGTCAGTGCGGAACCGGCATCCGGCCCTGTCCAAACAGGATTAATAACTTTTTCCCAGCCGGCCACAAGCCATTCCCAGCCGACATACAATCTAACAATTAACCAAAACCAAGCAAGACGGGTGTCAGAAAACAAGAACTTAGATATAGACGACCTCTCTAATGAAATTTGTTGAGCCATGTTAGTTAAAGTTAATAATAAGTAAGGTTATTAATATTATCTAACAAGAAAGCTCATTTGGAAAGGAGGTGAGTGTGTTCGTATGATTAATCATTGGAAGTTGCTTCCCACTTCGGCTTCATTTCTTTACCCCATTTCTGCGGGTCTTCGTTGTGCATCTTTTCCATCTCCTTTGCAACATCAGGATGTTTTTCCATCACGTGTTTTGTCATTGTTGTTACCATCTCATCCCACGACTCAGCCGACAACTTCTGGTCACATGCTCCACCCAATTCTTTACAGGTCATTGTTTTCATATGTTTTTTGTTTAATTGATAAGGATTGTCAATATTAATGTCGTTTTAGGATACTAGCTATTACAACCGAGTACCGTTAGAACTGATTTCACAGCCCTAATAAAAGATAATTTAAAGATTTTTATCGCTAGGTGCACCGTTCGCTTCTTACAGAGCTCCCAGCACACTCCAAAAATATAGTCGCTTCGCTCGTTATTTTTGGGTGGCTAGAGAGAATCGGACTCTCGACTCAAGTTCCACAAACTTGGGTTTTACCACTAAACTATAGCCACCATAGTAGTGAAGCGGCCTTCGGCCGCTTCGTTGTTATTATATATCAGATTTTAGGGGCCTTAGCTAGAATTATTGACTGATCTTGCTTCTAAGTGCGCCCATAGGATTTAAAATATTTTTCAGAGAACTGTAAGGAATAGTAATCTCCTGCTCACCGGCGGCATATGAAGCCACCTGATATTCATTGAAAATTACCAGTAGTCCCTGATCGGTGATAAGAAAAGTTCCAAAATTGTCTTCCTTTGGCCCAGCTCCCACCGCGATTGTGTCGGCAGAAGTATCGGCACCGAGCTTATCTTCCAGGGCATTGATGGAGTAAGAAGAGAGAACGTCCAAGTATTGGGAGCCGGGCCGGAAAAGACTGACAAGACTAATAGGCTCTCCGGAAGTTAGATCATAATTTGCGGTTACTATAGTCGCTCCCGGATGAGCCGCGCCGGCACTGTAAAAGTCCTCATTAAACTTGATAGGTAGAATATTTTTAAGAGTTTGATTAGCGTCAATGCTAAAAGTGAGAGCAAAAGTGCTGGCGCCATATTGGCCACCCGGATTTGCGGTGCCATCAAAAGAAGATTTGTATGCCCCCGTTTCCTGATTAACCAACAAAACAATATTATCGTTAAGATTTTTTTGAGCCTCGGCATTACTTAAAGAAAAAACCGGATAGGTAGATGTAATAGAATAAAATTTATCTTTGTTATCTTCGGTAATAGTTTTGGTGGTGTAAGTAAAAGCAGCTTCGAGAGTTGTAGTGCCGGTCTGAATACTTTTTTCCGGGGCCTGAGTTTTCACCGGAAAGAAAAAGTAAAAAAGAGCGGCAATTATAACAAGGACGAGAAAAAATATTAGGAGATGAATTCGTTGCGGAGTCATATGTTGATTATAGCACTGTGCCCGGGACAGGAGTTGAACCTGCATGCCTTTCGGCGCTACCACCTCAAGGTAGTACGTCTACCAGTTTCGCCACCCGGGCAAATATTTAAACTACGGGCTCAGCAACTACTTCAGGAGTTTTTACTTCCTCGTCTGATTTTTCTGTAAATGCAGGCGCTTCAACTGTTTCTTCTTTAACAGCCATCATTCTTTCTTGTCGCATCTGTCGGTTAATTTCTTTGGCTACCTTGTCGCGAACATAATAGAGTTTTGATCGACGAACTTTCGCTCGGCGGACCACTTCAATCTTATCAATTAGAGGAGAGTATAGCGGGAAAATTTTTTCCACACCGTAGCCACCGGAAACTCTGCGGACGGTAAAGGTAGCACCTGCTTCAGTACCATGCTTTCTGGCCAGAACCAACCCCTCAAACATCTGTAGGCGAGTCTTACCCTTTTCCTGAATTTTCTGAGAAATACGAACGGTGTCACCGGCTCGGAGGTCGGTCTTTTTTCGCTCTTCCTTGTTTAAAGTGGAAAGAGTGATGATTTTTGGGGTGTTTACGGTCTTTACTGCTTTAGCCATTAGGAGATTAATTTAACACAGGTCTTTTTCATTAGCAAACTGCGGCCTAAGACGCGAAACCCACAACTTTCAGAGAGACTAAGACTTGGGCAAACGCCCCGGAGTGGTCTCTCTGAAAGTTGTGGGTGAGCGGTTTAGGCCGTAAGCTCTAAAGCTCTTTGGAAATCAGACGGAAGCGGTGCCTCTGCCTTGATAAGAGTGCCGTCCATACTTTTAAACTCAATGCTCTTGGCATGAAGGGCCAGCCGTTCAAAACCGAGAATAGGAGCACGTTTTGGAGCATAGAGCTTATCGCAGACAATCGGGTGATTAATGGCTTTGAAATGAACACGGATTTGGTGGGTCCGGCCGGTTTCCGGCCGGACCTCTAAGTAGCTCGCCCCGCCAAGGGCGGGGCTCGTCTCCTTACTCCTTTTCAAAACCTTAAAATTAGTCACCGCCTCCCTCGCCACTCCTCTTCCCCCTCTTTGTGCCGACCACATCCGAAAATCTTTTTTGCTTCTGGCGATTGGTCTGTCGATCACTCCTTCGTCCTGCTTTACTTCACCATAAACAAAGGCATGATAAATTTTTGAGATCTCCCGAGTCTGAAAAAGATTTTTTAAATATAAAAATGATTCTTGAGTTCTGGCCACCACCAATACACCTGAAGTCTCCCTATCGAGTCGATGCACAATCCCAGGTCTGTAAATAATTTTTCCGTCGGGTGTTTTCCACGGTTCCCCCACCTCCTTTATCTCCGGATATTTTTCTAAAAGCCAATCGACAACCGAAAGCTCCTTGGTCTTGCCATCAGAATGAACGACAAAGCTGGAGGGTTTGTCTAGGATCAGGAGATTTTTATCTTCATGTAACATATTCATATTCATTTTTTCATTGTAACAAAATATAAGAGCCTTAAAAATAAAACTAGGGCCAAGGGATAAAACCTCAGCCCTATCAAATTACTTGATGCACCAGTTTTTTTTGCAAAGCCTCCTCCCACTCAAAGACCTTGCCGTCCGGTGTATTCATGATCTTCGTCAATTCCGATCGACTTATCTTGGTGTTGGCCAAAATAATGCGTTCGGCGACTGCCTGGAGAATGAGAGCCTCGCGGAATCGCGACCGCTTCAGAAGACCGTTACAATTGAAATCACTTAGTGGAACATTAACGTCCAGTATGTGAAGTCCGATCCGATCGCCCTTATGCATGATCCTCTGTTTGAGAGAGAGGAAGATAATGGCGGCGGCCGAATTGGCCTCGCCGCGTGTCATTCCCACCGTGGGAATAGGACTTTTCATTATCTGCTGAGCGAGCGAGACGGAGTTTTGGCTATGTCCGCCAATGCTATTGATGTGAAAAACGATTGGTTCAGTTCCTTCTCTCCCTAGTTGAGCGAACATCTCCCCGGCCCTTATCAGGACCCCGGGGGTCAGAACCTTGATGCCGGCATGTAGCGGCAGATTAATGATGCGTGGCTGATTGATAAGTCACCCCCTTGTCTAATTAAATGGTTTGTGCTATACTATACCTGTCGCAACAATAACTTATTATTATCAAATTGTCAAATAATAAAACCATGACATCACCAGAAGAAAATAAAAGTGAAAGGGTTAACATTACTGCAGAAGAAATTCTCGGGCGTAAATTCGGAGATGTTTTTGGAGAAGGTGGAGAGAATCTTAAATCCATAGTGGTGGAAATGAATAATGGAGAAAGAATGACTTTCACTAATATGCAAGAGATAAAAGATTGGAGAGATAGCGAAAAAGAGAGATAACTCCAATTTATAAAAAAGTAAATCAAAAAGCCGCCCAGAGGGCGGCTTTTTGATTTTATTTGTGGGCGATGAGGGATTCGGTCACGAATAATTTTCTGCTGAAAATTTTCGCGACCCCGCCTCGGCGCCGACGCACCTGCGGCTTTCTCATCCCTCATCGCCTCACAATGATGAATGATTGATTGCTCGAAGAGTCCCCGACTCTTCTCGCAAATCATTGTGGGCGATGAGGGATTCGAACCCCCGACCTTTTCGGTGTAAACGAATTGCTCTACCAACTGAGCTAATCGCCCCTGCTTTTGCTAGCTTAAACTATATCTTTCTAGTTTTCAACCTATCTGATGGATCGGTAGCCACCGACTACACCTTTTTTTGATAGGACAATCTGCCACAATTGAATATTCCGAGCTCTAAAACTACCAGCGAAAGAGAGAAGATAAAATTGCCACATTCTGTAAAACTTTTTGCCATATTTTGAAGCAATTTCTGGCCAATGTTTTTTAAAATTATTCTCCCAAGCTAAGAGGGTTTTTTCATAATCTAGTCCGAAATTGTGCCAGTCCTCCATGACGAATTTACTACCAAAGCTTTTACCTATACTAGAAATAGTTGGGAGAGCTCCATTGGGAAAAATGTAGCGTTCCACCCAAGGATTGTTGGTATCATAGGCTCTCTGATTACTGCCTATTGTATGAAGAAGAAATAAGGCGTGTGGGGGGAGACACTTATATACTACGTCCATAAATTTATTGAAATTCTTATACCCAACAGCCTCAAACATTCCTATCGAGACCACCGCATCAAATTTCTCGTTGAGATCCCTATAGTCTTGCAATCTAATTTCAATAGGCAATTTTTCACATAACTTTTTAGCAAAAGTTAATTGTTCTTTTGATAAAGTGATACCCACGCCGACTATTCCATATTTTTCGGCAGCAAATTTAAGAAAACTTCCAAAACCACAACCAATATCCAATATTTTCATTCCCGGCTTCAAATTAAGTTTGCGGCAAATAAGATCAAGCTTGTCTTCTTGAGCCTTATCTAAGTCATCGGTATTTGCCCAATAGGCACAGGTGTACACCATGCGCTTATCGAGCATTCTTTCATACAAATCATTGCCTAAATCATAATGGATATCAATTACTTCTTTTGCTTTATTTTTGGTTTGTTTATTTATTATACGAGCAAGCAAATAATCTATGATTAGACCTGGACTTATGGGCAAACTCTTTCTAATATTGGCTAGAAGGATTCTATTTATAAATTCATCAACACTTTCAGAATCCCACCAACCTTCCATGTATGATTCTCCTAAGCCTAATGATCCTTGGCCTAAAACTCGGTTATAAAAGCGTTCATTGTGAACCTGAATATCCCAGGCACGTGAGCCATTAATTTTTATATCCGCCTTTAGAAGTAGGCTCTCTATAATCTTTTTTGCTTTATTCATGTATATTGTTTTTCCCCCTCTCGGTCTATCTCACTAAATGGTGCTCCACTCGCGTCTCGGACGTGGGTATACCAAGCAGTGTAAGGCTTCCTGAACGATTTTCCAAGTCTTCAATTGAATCCCTTCATATCTGTGTTGACATTATGTACACGACGTGTATACTAGAAATATGGATACATTACATATAAGAATCGATAAGGGCGTTAAAACTAAAGCGGGGAAAACTCTGGCTGATTTAGGCATGGATATGAGTACAGCGGTAAAGATTTTTCTCCATCAGGTAATAGTAGATAAGGGTTTGCCTTTTACTCCATCACGAAATACGACAGCTCTTCGAGCCAGATGGGACAAAGAGGTTGCCGATGCTTTAGAAAAAGGTAAGAGATATAAAAGTGCTGAAGAAGCTCATGCGGATATTTAATAAAATATGTATACTCTCGTTCTGGCTAAGGGCTATGTAAGGTCTTACAGAAAATTAAGATATTCGGGCAATTTTACAATCAAAGCCAAAGAAGATTTAGAGTTTGCTATCAACACTCTACTTTTGGGTAATAAATTGCCCCTTGAATACAGAGATCATCAATTAAGCGGTGAGCTCAAAGGCTATAGGGATTGTCATATTAAAGGGAACCTCTTACTAATTTATCAGATAAGAAGTAAGGAGCTTATTTTGATTTTAGCTAATATTGGAACGCATTCGGAATTATTCTGAAAAAATCCAAAGAAGTCGATGCTTCATCGCACTGTCGAGTGTAAGGATTTTTTGGCTTGTGCTCCTGGTAGGAATCGAACCTACATTGACGGCTTAGAAGTCCGCAGTTCTATCCATTGAACTACAGGAGCATGAAAATATTATACAGGAATCGGTCACACATAATTTTCTGCTGAAAATTTGCGCGACCCCGCCTCCTCGCCTTCGCTCGTCCGGCCTTGCGCTTTGGGTCCCATCCCAAAGCTCACCTCTCATTACGGCTTAGAAGTCCGCTGTTCTATCCATTGAACTACGAGGGCATTGAATCTATAAAATAGCGCGTAACAGACATGGGCGCAAGTTAAAAGGTGGGATCTATCGTGGTGGGTTTCGCCAAGCGAAGTGCTTCGAACTGCTTCTCCTTTGCATCATAGATGGTCAAAATATTTTTCAGATTATCCCGAGTGGCGGCATCGGCGCCGACCGTAGGCGCCGATGCCACTTCAAAAATATCCCCTTGGTTGATCTGCCAGAAAAGATAGGCACTCCAACCAATGGTTAAAAGATTGATGGTAAGAAAAAGGATGACCAACTTCTCCCAATCTTTTCTCGGGTCCTGGCCGAAAAAAACTTGGGTTCTGACCTTTTTCTTGAAGAGTTTGCTAAATATGGATCCAATGTTCTGTTTCATTATTTTAATTTGGTTACTGAAATATCATAAGATGTCTCCCAGACACTACTTTTTTTAGTGGCTACCGTTGAAATGGAAGTGCTTGAACTACTGGAGATTGTTTCCGCAACCGTCCCGCCAGTGGAATGAAGATTGATCTGATTAATAGTTAGCTGAAATGGAAGACTCTCAAGAAGAGAAATGAAGTAATAGGTATTCTGCCAACTACCGTTAGTCCTAAAAGTAATGTGGAGTCTTTCTCGATTGGCCGAAGATGGATTTTCCTCCTCTGTGTTAACTGTCTGAGTTTCATGATTAAGATTGGCAAAGGTAGCTAAATTTTCAATGATAGTAATAAAATCAACCGCTCCGTCGCTCTGAACGAAATAGGAATTTATTTTCTGCCTCTCATTGGTAGTATCGGAAAAAACAGCTTTCAATGAATTGAGGTTGGTTTCTTCAGTCAAGAGTGAGGTGGTCTCATTGCTAAGAGTGGATATTTTTTCGCCAGTCACCCGAAGTTCATGAAAAAAATAATAGTAGGCACCAACCATAAGCAGAACCAGGATAAAGAAGCCGATCAATAACTGTCTAACATTGGAAATTCCTTCTTTATTTCTTTCAGTCATTAGTTTTTAGAGTAATGGTAATAGAAAAATTAATGTTTTTATCTTTAGCAAAATCTGAAATGGGCAGATCCACCTTGCTAAAATCCGCTACCATCTGAAGATCACGAGAGAAACGGATTAGATTATCGCGATTATCTGCTTGGCCGCCAATAATAATGCCCTTGCCATCCCGACTAAAAGAATCAATGCCGATGCCAGTGGTTTTCTTATCCGTAATTTCTTTTACAAGAGTCGAAAAATTAGGGGTTTTTTGGGTTGGTTTTAGAGCGGCTAAATTGTCTTTCAAGGTAGAGAGAAATGTGGAAATAGACGGGTCGGTCTTGGTTTTAATCTCGTTCTTTACTTGGTCATTTCTGACACTAACGTCAGTTAGTCTCCTTGCTGACAGAAGATAGGATGGCAAGAGAAAAACACTGGCTACAACCAAACTTGCCAGAATAAAAATTAAACCAACTAATAGCAGGCGATAACGATACTCGGCTTCTAATACTTTCTTTTCTTTTTCTGGGAGAAGATGAAACATGTTTTTAAAGTTTTGGCAAAGCGAGCCCTATGACAGTGGCGTAGTCTAAGGCGTCATGGTATTCGATTGGAGGAATGTAATCGTCAAAAGAAAATCCATTGACCCAGACGTCGGCCACTTCCGCTTCCACTCGAACGCTTTCAGTAATATATTCTTTAAAACCAACAATGGAAGCATCTTTACCCGTAAGCAGTATTTTTTTAACCTTTCCTCTGTCATTTTGGACTTTCTCGACATGAGTATGCCAATAAACATGAACTCTTTCAATTTCATCTTTCAAAGCAGAAGCAACACTAATCAGAGCAAAAAAGAGATCCTTGTTTTCTTTATCTTTAACAAAACCTTTTTCCCGTTTCAATTTTTTAGCTTGATCGGGAGTGATATTGAATTGTTTGACAATAGCGGAAGTGAAGTCGTCAGCTCCTACCGCTAAAGTAGAGGTAAATTGAACAGCATCATCGCTCACTATGGCCACTTCGGTTTTAGTATCGTTTATATGAACGATGAGATAAGTATCTCTGTCCCCTTTTTTGATCACCGCCTTAGCAATGGCCTGGGATTCAATTAAAAAAGAAACCGGAATCAACCCGACTTTATGAAATAACTCTATGTATTCATTCACTACCTGCTTCGGTAGCACTGATACGGTGGCCTCTTTAAACGCTACCTCCTTCTTATCTGGGTCCTTTTCAATGACATGATAATCAAAAATGGCCTCCTCAAGAGAGATGGGCACGTTTTCTTCTAAATGAAATTCTATGTGATTGCAGATCTCGTTTTCGCTTTTGTTTGGAATCTCCATCTTAAAAAGGTAGGACTTCTCTTCCGGCAAAGCGGCTTCAATAAACTTTAGACCGTATTCTGTTTTTAGATCACGAAGAGCTGATTCCACTTCCTTATTTTCTATTAAGGAAATAGTTGGATTATAGGAGGTTAATTTCTTTTCGGCGAAACGGCCCACTCGGAAACCATTCTTGACTCTCAAGATCTCTATAAAACGGACGGCTCGAGGAGTAATATTAATACCAATGTATGGGAATTCCAGAAAACGAGGCGGGGGAAAATAATCAAAAAACTTTTTGCTCATTATGAATATTATACAACATTCAAGCCTTCCCGCTCCATCATCAGTATTATCTCAGCGGGCATTCGCCGACTCATGCCCATGACGGCCACGGCACGTAGGAAGTGCCCCGCAATGCTTCGATAACACTGATGATTGCGCGGGAAGTCTTGATTAGTTACCCATTGTACCTTCTGGGACTTCGGGATTGGATGGAGTAATGAGAGAAAACGGAATACCCTCCTTCCCTCCCATGGCAAAAAGCATCCCATTACTCTCATACCCACGTATAGTGCGAGGCTCCAGATTTGTGACAAAAAGACACTTCACTCCCACAAGCACCGCTGGATCAGAAAAATATTCAGCGATGCCGGAAACAATTTGACGCGGCTCACCCTCGGCAAGATCCACCATAAGTTTCAGTAGTTTATCGGTGTCGGGAATTCGGTCGGCCGCGAGAATCCGGCCGACCTTTATCTCCACTTTCTTGAAATCGTCATATGAAATTTTTGATTGGTCGGGATTCATAATTTTTTATTCCTCCGTTTAGCTAAAAAACTTTTTAATATCAGTGCCGCCGCCGAAGCATCCAACATCGGCGATCGTCCACCCTGAAGCCGTGATGCCTCAGCCGAGGTCATAAATTCTGGTTCAAAATAGACCGGCAAGCCTGTTTGAGAAGCAAGAAGTTGTTTGAACATCTTGATCTCCCCCATCACTTTATTTTCTTCTCCTTTGAAATTATGGGACTCACCGATGATAATGGCTGCCACTTCTTCTTTTAGACAGAGTTCTTTGATCTTGGTCAGTAAATTTTTATCATTATTCAACACATCCTTCGGAAATGCCATCGTCTGATCCTCATTAGAAACAGCCAGCCCCACATTTCTCCCGCCGTAATCAATGCCTAATAACTTGGACATAGTCATAGTTTAACATGTCGAGCAATGGGATTTATATAAATTATTCCAGATGCACCTTAATATCAGAGCGTTCATTTTTTAATTTCAAAAAAAGTATCGTAAACGATCCGATAAAAACTATAATTGAAGCAATTAAAAAGACATAGTCATAAGCAACTACTTGAGCCTTTAGTTCTATAAGAGACGTAAACTTCTGAATTTCTATCGGAGAGTGGCTGTTTATTTTACTAAAGCTATTGATAGTAATAACGTTACTGGTGATTCTATTACTTAGTATTGTGGCAAAAATAGCTATACCGAATGCACCGGCTATGTTTCGCACCAGAGCGAGAACAGAAGAGGCAATACCAATCTCGCTTTGCGGCACAACCGACGCAATAATATTTGTTCGCTGTGCCATTCCAAAACCAAGTCCAAATGCCATAATCGACAAAGGAATCATAATATCGATAGCGGTTGATTTTGGATCAAGACCAGTAAAAAGATAGATACCGAGCGCGGCTACAATGGTACTGGCAAATATAACGTAACGAGATTGTACTTTCCCGGTGAGCATTCCGCCCAGCGGTGCTCCCATCATCATCGCCACTGCCATCGGGATAAAAAGATATCCTGCTTCTGTCGCATTGAATCCTAGAAATGTTTGAGCAAAAACTGGTATGAGAAATACGCCTCCCATCATACCCATAAAAACAACAAAGTTGTTAACCAGTGCATTAACAAATGCCGGAATTTTGAAAAACTTAAGATCAACAATTGGTTCAGGAGCCTTATGTTCAATTTTAATAAATAACCCCAGAAGAAATACGACTAAGAAATAACATATGCTACTACTTACCGATAGCCACCCCCAATCAGAACCTTTATCTAATACTAAAACAAGTGAGGAAAGCATACCCCCTAAAACAAATGCGCCCCACCAATCAAAGAATTTTGTTTTTATATTTGAGCGTGATTCATTTATGAAGCGCATGGCCATAACAATACCCAGAATTCCAATCGGTAAATTAATTAAAAAAACTGATCGCCAACCAAAATTATCAATGAGCGGTCCACCGAGCAACGGACCAAATACTACGGCGGCCGCAAAAGAAGAGGACCAGATACCGAGAGCTTGCGCCCGTTCCTTTCCCTCTTTGAATGTTACGGCGATGATGGCCATGGCCGTTGGATAGTCTGCCGATCCGGCGATTGCTTGGATTATACGAAAAACAATCATTGATAAAAGATTCCAGGATAAACCGGCTAAAACCGAACCGATTATAAAAATACTAAAGCCCCAAATATAAACCTTCTTTCGTCCGAGTGTATCGCCTAGTTTGCCCCAGATAGGGACAAAAACCGCGTTGGCAATTATGTATGCCGTAGCAATCCACCCAGCGGAAGAAACGGTGATACCAAAGTCGTTAATAATCTTTGGCAGAGCTAGGTTGACGATAGTCTGATCAAGGCGACCTAAAAATGTGCCTACAATAACAGTAAGTAATATCCACCAACGTAAGTTAGATCCCCCCTTCATAAACTGTTATTTTTGCAGACATTCCACTCTTCAGCTCGGGATAATTAGCGACATTAAAACGCACTTTTATATCAAATTTTTTAACCGGGCGTTTATCCGAAATAGAAAAGACTACGCCGTTGTCACTTGACACTGGGCTTATCTCGTCCAATACCCCTTCATAATTTTTACCCGGAAAGGCATCTACGGTAAAAACCGCACGCTGTCCTGTTTTAAGACTGCTTAATCCTTTAGTTTCTTCGATTTGACCTACCACTTTCATTTCCTGGTCATTGACGATAGAAACAATAGTATCTCCGGGAGAAAAATAAGATCCTAATATAGGAGAGGCGCTGGAAACAATACCGGCTTCTTGTGTATAAATAACCTGAGAACCTACTAAGGTTACTTGAGTATTTGCTTGTACTCGATCCCCTTCTTTCACATATAAAGCATTCAATGTCCCGGGTAATGTTGGAGAAAGATTTATAATTGGTGCATCCAAATATGAATTTTCGATAAATACAGTGCCACGCTTAGTTTGCCAAAACAAAAATGTTGCTAATGCACCAAAAATAAACACAAAAGCAATAATGCTCTGCATCCAAGGTCTTCTTAATAAGTGTACTTTTTTTAATGTTTGCTCTATGTTTTTTTCCATACAGTTTTTTTAAATTGAATCGTTACTTAAAAACCCAATGGCGGGGGCATTCGGTACGGCTATTTGACCGGCAGTAATGGAAACTGATGTCACCGCTCCATCAGACGGAGCGGTGATTATCGTATTTTTATAAGCAGCATCGGCAATTTCTACAGCACCGAGGGCACTATTTACCTGTGCCTCTGCAGCTATCACATCTTCTGGACGGGCAGTTGTCACTACAGCAGTAAGAGCCGCATTAGCCTGATCAAGGCTTGCTTGTGCCCCAGCAATTATTTGGTTCTTTGTTTGAATAGCCAATTGGTAATTGTTGGAATTTACCAAATAATTTGAAGCTTTTTTATTTGGAATTTCGATATTCCAATCCTTTGTATCAAAATTGTCAGATGAACATTTAATATATAATCCTGAGTTACCTATTGATTGTGATGTGATTGTATTACAAGAACCACTGCCGGTAGTTAAGCCAGAGGCATTAAAGTTTACACCTCCGGCACTATTATAAAAACTAATTTTTATAGTTCCTTCTTCTCCTAAATTATAATTACCGCTAATTATTGGCGCGACATAATCCTTGGTAATATCATTCGGTACTGCTTCTGGACTTGAATTAAGAAGGTTGCGATAAGCATTATCAACTAAAATATTTTGCTGTTTGGTAACTTGATCAAGATTTGTTTTAGCTGTATTTAGAGCAACCTTGGCAACATCTATTGTTGTGCCGGTTGCGCCATTAATAACTTTCTGATAATTAGCTTGTGCTGTTTGGTATGATGCCCTAGCTTGAGTGAGTGCACCAACAGTATTTCCGGCATCAAGTTCTGCTAGTACCTGATCTTTTTTAACAACATCACCGGCCTTAACGGCAACAGATTTAATTCTTCCGGAAGCTAGAAAACCAAGAGTGAGATTACGAGAAGATGAAGTTGTGGCGTTTATATTTGTGTTTTCCTCTACCGTCGAGATAGCCACATTTTTATTTATTTTAATGTAGCCAAAAATGCCTATTGCTAATGCAATAATTAGAGAAATTATAATTACTCTTTTTGGATGATGCGGTAATGATTTTATGTGTTTGTGAATCATAATTATTCAGTTATTAAAATTCGAATAATGCGTTCAAGATTATTCTTATCTTTTTCATTTAATTTCGTAATCATTTTTTTAAAAATGGCATCTTTCCGTTTAGAAAGAGAGGTAAAAAGTTTTCTGGAAATTTCTGTCGGAACAATAAAAATAACACGCCTATCAGCTTTATTACCCTGCCTTTTAACTAAACCCTTTTTTTCTAATTCGGCTACTATGACTGTTGCTGAAGGAGGAGTAATTTTCAAATAATCCGCAATACTTTTCATGGTTTCTTTTCCATTGGGTCCGACAAAACTTAAAACCTCGACTTGGGAAAAAGTCAACTCATGTTTTAAGCCTTCTTTTCTAATACTTTCACGGATGTTTCTTCGAAAAAGAAATAACAGATCCCCTAAATTGGATTCGGTATGTTTATTGTTTTTCATATATTTATCTATCTAATAGTTAGATAGACTAAGTATATACTACAGCATAAACATTGTCAATATTATGTAATACAGGGCCTTGATTTTTCGAAATGTGATTCTTGGCGGGCCATCTCGAGTTAGAACTTTTCTCGGTTAGGCCTGGCAAGGGTTTTTAACATATTTTTATTTTATCGCAACGACGGCGCTCGAGCAGACTAATTTTTCAAATAAAAATGAGCCTGTCACCAGGTCTCATAGCTAACAAACCGGTATTTCAGAGATCAACGAATACGATTGTACTCTTCAAGCACGACATCCTTGACCTTTTCAGGGGTTGCTTTGTCGCCCAATTCTTTCAACCTCTCTTCAACGTTAAGCTGAAAATCCGCCCCAGTCGTGGGAATGTAATCCTTAAGGCTCCCGGTCCATTTTGAGGAAAGATTTTCTTTGCGGATTTTATCTAGTGACTTATCGAAGTATATGTGTGCCATTTCGTCGTCGTTATTTAAGAGACCTTCTCCATCTTGCCAGCCAAGAACATCGCGAATGTTATTTTGAAGTTTATCTCTCCAAAAATATTCTTTCCGGCCCTCATTCTCTTCTTGTCTCTTGCGCTCTTGTTCCTCCCCTTTCTCTCTCATCAACTTTCTAAATTCCTCCGGTGGTAACTCAGCCAGATTTTTATAGCCTGGAAACCTTTTTTGAAGCTCAGGAGATAATGGTCGAAGTGTTACCCATTCTTCCTCCTCCTTTTCTTTTGCGGTCATCTCATCCTTATTCACATCATTCTCCTCTTCGGATGATACATTGGGTGTTTCGAATGGCATATTGTCTTTATTAGATAATAATAGTCTTAGTTTATCATAGGCTAAAGATATTCTATAAGAGACATTACTCCTCCTTATGGATGATGTTAGGACCTACCGGGTGAAGAAAAATCAAGATTTGTACTCAGCTTATTTAAGAAACACCGCCGATAGTAAACCAAGAATACCAAGAATTAAGCCAGTCAGAGCTCCTTTTGATGGTAGCTGGTGAAATATAATATAGTTAATTAATGGCTCCATGATCACGATTGAGGCAATCGATACTACACCCACTATCCAAATACTACCGAGATATTTAACACCCAGCATATATCCAGCAATTAAAAATATTCCAGCGATAGCTATAAGTACCGACATTTTTATTAGAACCGGAGCGAAATTTTCTAAATTTTTAGCTGCAATTACTTCAGAATAGATAGACAGGCTTTCTCCAAAGAATATAAGGAGTATGGGAAATATCTGCATATAAAAATTATATCACTGGAGTGTGGAATTTGGTCATAAGATTATCAGTTAAGGCGAGTCTCGTGCGCGATGACTCATCACGACTTGGCGGAGCCCTACGTCGAGGACTCCTCAGGACTCTCGTAAAACATAGTCGCCCAATGCTTCACATTGTGCTCCTTGTTTTGCGGAGGAGGTGAGATTCGAACTCACGACCCCGTTTCCAGGGTTCCAGTTTTCAAGACTGGTGCGATCGACCACTCTGCCACTCCTCCGTGGTTATATATTATTCTCTGGAATACGATTTGTTTCTACTGTATCCTTTGAGAAAAAGTAGATGTAAAGAATATCCAAGATGCCTAGAGTATTAACCAGAAGTAGAACAACAAACCAAATCTTTTCTCCTCTTCGGGCTGATCTCCACAAAGCCATTCCTTTCCACGCAAGAGTCCAGATGACCAGCAAGATAAGTATCAATATGAATCCGGGTCTATTATTAAACATAAAGTATGGCATGCGGAAATACTATAATAAACGGCCTCTTTTTACAAGAAAGCTTCTATTCGGCGTGGTTCAGTGATAAAATTAAAAGAAATGGATAAACCTATTCCTATAACTTGGCAAGCTCTTGAATATCACCATGAACCGAAAGGAACGGATTGGTTTTGGGCCGTTGGTATTGTGGCTGTCTGTATCGCCATCACTTCCATAATTTATGGCAATATTCTCTTTGCTATTTTAATAATGATCGCCACGGCCGCTCTTTTTATGTATGCGGTGAGACTGCCGGAGCTTATTGAATTTGAATTGAATAACAAAGGGGTGGTAATCGAGGAGAAAATGTATCCTTATGCAACCCTGCAGTCCTTTTGGGTAGAGGATTTTGATAATCGCCATCCCCACATGAAACTCTTGATCAAATCGCAGAAGCTCACCATGCCGCTGATTGTCATACCTATATCGGGCGTGCATCCAGAAGATATCAGAGAATTCCTTCTGAATTATCTTGTAGAAGAAGAGCAATTTGAGCCCCTCTCGCAGAAGGTGATGGAATATTTGGGGTTTTAATAAATTTGCGCTACATTTCTATAACCCCTCGTCGTTCAATGGATAGGATGCAGACTTGCGGAGTCTGTGATATAGGTTCGATTCCTATCGAGGGGACAAATTTTAAGAAGCCTTCTTGATCAGTTTTGAGAGGCGGGACTTTTTGCGAGCGGCGTTATTCTTCTTGATGATTCCCCTCTTAGCGGCCTTGTCGATGGCTTTGTAGGCCCGGCTAAGAGCGACCTTGGCCTCTTTCACATTTTTCAGGCCAACCATTTTTTTGATCTCTTTAGTGACGTTATCCATCTTGCTCTTGCGACGGAGGTTGAATACTCGCTTTCGCTTTGAGGCTCGCAGGGCTTTTTTAGCATTTTTTGTGATCGGCATAGTTTTCCTACTTTAGCAAAACTGGTATAAAGAAGCAAATATTCTATACTATAGCTATGATTGGCAGACTTGAAGGTAAAATCTCCTACAAAGACGAGCGATTCATTATATTGAATGTCGCAGGCGTCGGCTACAAAGTTTTTATAACATTAGACATTCTCCAAAAAACAAAAGAGGGTGATGCCGCTTCGTTTTGGACATACCTCGCTGTCCGCGAAAATGCTCTGGATCTTTATGGTTTTGTCGACAGAGAATCTCTAGATTTTTTTGAAATGCTCTTGGATGTGCCTGGGATCGGCCCGAAGTCTGCCATGACTGTCCTTAGCACTGCCGGAATTGAGACTTTGAAATCCGCCATCTCTTCAAGTGATCATAATTATCTCACCAAGCTCTCTGGCATCGGCCGCCGCACTGCAGAAAAAATTGTTCTCGAATTGAAAGATAAAATGGGAATAACAACGGAAAGTGGCAACACCACAATGAAAGATGAATCAGATGCAATCGACGCTCTAAAATCCCTTGGCTATCGCGAGCGTGAGGCCCGAGATGCTCTCAAAAAAGTGCCAAAAGAAACAGTGGGCACCAATCAGAAAATAAAAGAGGCTTTAAAGATCCTCGGCCGATAAAGATATGCCGGAACTTCCTGAAGTACAAACCACAGTCAATGGTTTGAAAGAGTCTGTAGTTGGTCTAAAAATCTTGGATGTCTGGACGGATTATCGGAGTGTTTCGCATGTTGGAAAAGATAATATTAAAGACAAAATTTTCTTCGCCTCATTCAGGAAGAAAATTTTGGGCAAAAAGATCACCGGCGCTTCGCGCCGAGCCAAAAATGTTCTAATCCATCTCTCCGGCGATCTCACTATTTTAATTCATATGAAAATGACCGGCCACATCATGCACGGCCGATATAAATTTGACCCCAAGGCGAAGAAAGATAGTTGGATCGCACTTGATGAAGGTCCCCTGAAAGACCCTTTCAATAAATTCATTCGACTTGCATTCACTCTCTCCGATAAAAAACAATTGGTCCTTTCCGATATGCGGCGCTTCGCCAAAGTAACATTGATTGAGGGCAAAAATTTAGAGGAATCACCACATCTAAAAGGACTAGGCCCCGAACCGCTCACCAAAGATTTCACCTACCCCATTTTCAAAAAGCAGATCATGATGCGCCCTAACGGCCGCATCAAAAACGTCCTGATGGACCAAACTCTCATAGCCGGTATCGGCAATATCTATTCTGACGAAGCGCTCTTCCGCAGCAACATTCACCCCGAAAGCCGAGTAGCAAAAATCCCAGAAAAAAATCTGAAGCTCCTTTTTCCTGCTACTAAAGAGGTCTTGAAAAAAGGTCTTGAGTTTGGTGGCGACTCCACCTCCGATTATCGTAACCTCAAAGGCGAGCGCGGCCGTTTCCAAGCCGAGCACCAAGTCTATCGCCGCAAGGGCAAACCCTGCCCGAAGAAAGGCTGTAAAGGAATTATTGTCCGCAAAGTAGTCGGTGGCCGTAGTGCTCATTTTTGTCCGGTGCATCAAAAACTATTTCACTAGATGTCTAAAATCCGAAACAAGGCAATGCCGGCGGCGACGGAGACATTCAGGGATTCTTTCTTCCCTTTCATGGGGATCTGGCAGATGATATCGCATTGATCAAGTATTTCCTTTGGAATGCCGTGAACTTCTTCACCAAGAATGATAGCAGAGGGGTATTTCAATTTCACTTCTTTGTAATCAATTGCGTCCGGCGATTGTTCCAAAGCGATAATTTGCACTCCTTCCTTTTTTAGTTTTTGAATTAATGCTTCGGCCGACGGCAGGTGCTCCCACTTCAATGATCGTTCGGCGCCAAGGGCCACTTTGGAGAGATCTGGTCGCGGACGGCCGAAGCGATCAGTTGGCGCCGGTGTCGTGCCAATCAAGTAAATCTTTCCAACACCAGCCCCGTCCGCCGTCCGAAAAATGGAACCGACATTGTGAACGCTTCGGATATTATTGAGGATAAGATATAATTTATTCATGTTTCATATTCTAACCCCTTTTCCCAACCTTCTCATCTACAGCCTTTGGGCACCAATCATTTTACGTGTAGCTCTCGGTTACTTCTTTTTCATGGTGGCTATTTCCAGATTTAAAACGGTTTCCTCTAGCGAAGGATCGTTGGCAACACCCACGAGTTGGAAGATCTTAGGAGTTGTGGAAATTATCCTGGCTATTTGTTTTGTTGCAGGTCTGGGTATTCAGATAGATGCCCTGATCTCGATCATCCTTATCGGCACCGCTTTGATCTTCTTTCAAGATACTTACTATCTTAGAAAATATTCTAAAGAGGCCCTATGGCTCCTTCTTCTCATTTCCTTTTCTCTCCTCCTCTCCGGCGCCGGCCTCCCGGCAATTGATTTGCCGTTATAATCTGTTATATTTTCTATCTGTTAGTCATATTAACCGCCCGTAGCTCAGTCGGTAGAGCAGCTCCCTTTTAAGGAGATGGTCGCAGGTTCGATTCCTGCCGGGCGGACAAGAGAGAAAAATGCAAACCGCTTTGCATTTTTCGATACTTGTCCGAGCCGCAGTCATGTTGAGGCTTTGCGAGACAGACGAGGCGGGGTCGCAGAAATTTTGCTGCAGCAAAATTATCTGTGGCGACAGTTAAAAGGAGGAGTGTTGGTAAGCTGTTGGCAACTAAATCGCTTGTTTACTAACGATAGATTTCCATATAATTTCAAATTGTTCGCGTTGCATTTGAACCATACTCTTGTTTTCAATCAATATAGAAATAATCGGCTCTACTATCTGCGTAATAATTAATTTATGTGGGAGGATAACCAAATTGGCTGTTAAATCAACCTCTTTCGGTAAGAAACGGACCTCCTGGTTAGTATTTTTCTCTATCTGCTTATAGTAATGAGCATCTTCATTATCTTGCAAAATTGTTCTTATTTTTAAATCAAGTTTTGCTCTTTTCTCGATGAAATTAGTGAAATACCTTCTATCCATACTTAAAAATCTTTTCATATCGGAGAGGATTAAATATTCATCTCCTGGTTTAAGTCCATCGAGAATTTCATCATAGACAGTTTTTACTCCCTTAATGCCTTCATAATATTTAATAAAACTTTCTCCACTTTTTAAGCTGTGTATGGCATTGAGTTCGGGTATCATGCTTTTTAAGCGATCCTTTTTCTGTTCAATTATCCCCTCTAATCTTTCGGGCCTCTCAGCCATAAAGAGTTTTTTAAGACCTTGAACCTCAGTAGTCATTATTCCTTTATTTTTAAGTGCGTCGATGACTGTGTAAATAGTGGTACGTTTTACACCTGATTTTTTAGCTATTTCTTGAACGGTGGACGGACCTAATGATAGGGACGCCAAATAGACCAAAGCCTCATGCTCACTTAACCCAAAATCAATCAAAATATCGGTTAATTCGTCTTTTTTCATAAAATGTCGATTAAATCGACAACAAATATATCATATAAAATATAGATATTATTGTCAATATAGATATATTGTCGACACATTTGACACTACTGTTAAAAATTACTATAATACTTAATATGAAAAATGTCAATTCAGTAAAAGTACTTGGAGCAAACAGAGGGGTCGTAATGCTCAATAACGCTGCAACAACAGCGCCTTTTGCGAGTACCATGCTAGAAGTAAATAATTACCTTAAAGAATACGGCGCTCTACATCGTGGGTCTGGCCCTTATGCTAATAAGACTTATGATAAGGCTATTAAGGCGCAGTCGATTATTAGGAAGTTTATTGGCGCCAAAGATGAGACATGTCTTCTCTTTACTCAAAATACAAGCAGTGCGATCAATCTCTTTGTTCGTCTGCTTAATTTAAAGAAGGTTGATGTCATTCTGACTTCTTCAATAGAACACACCTCTAATAATCTACCGTATATCTATAACAGCAAAGCTAGAGTAATTTACATCGATACATTTAATGATGGTTCAATCGACTACGCTGATTTAGAAAAGAAAGCTTCAAAATACGCGCTTCATTTAAAGCTCATTAGCATTACAGGAGCATCAAATCTAAGCGGATATATTCCAGATATTAAAAGAGTTGCCAATATAGCTCACAGGAACAATGCTCTGTTGTTTGTCGATGCGGCTCAGCTTGCGCCTCACAGACAAATTGATATGCAGAAATCTCATATTGATGCTTTAGCGTTCTCTGCCCATAAGATTTACGCACCTTTTGGCTTAGGAGTTCTTGCTATATCAAAATCGATATTAGATAAAACTCCAGTTGAACCAGGGGGAGGCTCAATAGACATGCTAAGCAATCACGGAGTTGTTTGGGCATCAGTGCCTAATCGACACCAAACAGGCACATGGAATGTCACCGGCATCGTAGCGCTTGGGGCCAGTTGTAAACAAATCATAGACACTGGTTGGAAAAAAATTGTTCAACATGAGCGAGAGCTAGTTGAATATACAACAAAAAATCTGAAAAAGGTTCCTGGTCTAGTTATGTACATAACGCCGGAAAAGTATTTAGAGGAAGACAGAATAGGAACTTTTGTTTTTAATCTACCGAGCTATCATCATGCATTACTATCTTCAATCTTAGATCGTGAATATGGTATAGAAACTCGCGCTGGGACAATTTGTAATCATAAGCTTGTCCGACGATGGTTTAAAGTCGACGACAAAGATCAACTAAGGATTGAAAAAGAAATCAGGGAGGGTAACAAATTGGCCTCATATGGAATTGTTCGAGTCAGTCTTGGCATGCAAAATACCAAGAAGGATATAGACAAATTGGTTACGGCTCTTATCTCAATTCAGAAAAACGGCCCAAAACTAAAATACAAAGCGGCACCCAAAGAGGAGGCTTATTCGGTAATAAAATAAACATATGAAAACTACAAACGTTAAAGCAGATAATTTAAATTACGATCATTATGCAACGGGGAAGTATGATGCTGATATCCGCAGGGTTATTCCCGGCCATGAGGATTTACATAAAGAAATTGAAAATTTTGTTACTGACTATACTAAATCTAACAAGATATCTAGAGTTGCTGATCTTGGTATCGGCACGGGTCTTACCTCGGAGAGAATATTAAAACTTACACCTGATGCAGAACTTATTGCCATTGATTTCTCTGATCAAATGATAGAAGGAGCAAAGAAGAGACTTGCTTCCTATAATGTTAAGTACCGGTTTGGTGATTATTCCGAAATTAATTTTGGAGAAAATTTCGATATTGTAACTTCAGTTATTGGAATCCATCATCAAAATACTGGGGGTAAAAAGAAGGTGTTTAAGAAAGTCTATGACTCTCTAAAGAAAGGAGGAGTCTTCATGTTTGGTGATTTAGTTACCTACCGAGACAAAGAAGAAGCGGCTTACAATGATGCAAAACATTATGCCTTGATGGTAAAAAATGCTGAGGATGAGAAATCTCTTAGGGAGTGGGCTTATCACCATAAGTTTCTCAATGATCTGGCTCCAATCGAAGACCAAATTAAATGGTTAAAAGCTGTAGGCTTCAAACATGTCACTGTTACATTTCAGTATCTAAACACAGCTTTGATTATTGCGGAGAAATAAAGCAAGATAGATCCAGAATAACATTGTTAACATCTAACATAGTACATTCCTGTTCAATCATTGCGGTTCTTATATCGACTACTAGACCGGAGTAGTATTCAACTTGTGAAAGTTGTGAACATCATTCGTTTTAATAGAATGAGATCAAGTTTTTTGCTCCTCCTTCTGCAAAGCCCTAATAAACAATAGTTTGTTATACAGACCTTCCATGTAATCTCCATCTGAAAGAATGGTTATAATATTGTGATGGTCTCCGGACAAGAGAGAAAAATGCAAACCGCTTTGCATTTTTCGATACTTGTCCGAGCCGCAGTCATGTTGAGGCTTTGCGAGACAGACGAGGCGGGGTCGCGGAAATTTCCGAGTTGGCGAGGAAATTATCTGTGACGACATTAAAAGATGCTAATTGGCTATTGCATTTCCCTCATTTTCCCGTACTATCGTCTTTAGAAAACAAAAGGGAAAGATCTATAAAATGAAAATATGCGGAATTAATTTCGGCCCGATCTGGGCTATGTCTGGCGCTTTGAATTTCTTCGGCGAAGGTTACAACTACCACAAACTACTGAAAGCTCTTCTTGGTGTTCGTGTCGACGGTCTTACCTTTGTGGCAAAGACCGTTACTCTGAAATCTCGGCAAGGAAACATGCCGATGAATGAGAGAACTCTTCAACCGAAAGAGCTTTTGCCCGCCTGTATCTGGATTAATCACAGAAAAGGCATCGCTCTAAACGCAGTCGGTCTCACCAATACTGGCATCTACAACATGATGCGACGGGGAATATGGCAGCAAAGAAAAGACCCCGGATTCTTTCTTTCCTTCATGCCGGTAGGTGAAACTTCGAAAGAAAGACTGGAAGAAGCGGCTTGTTTCGTCGAAATTGTCCTACAATTTCTGCACGAATTTAAATCGAAGCGATTCGGTATACAGATCAACTTGACTTGCCCGAACACCGGCCACAAGGCAGAGACATTAATGGCGGAAGCAAATGGAATACTGACTGCTTTTCAGCCACTTGCTGAGCGAGGTATCGTCATTGGCGTAAAATTCAGTGTAGAAATCCCGCCGGAAACGGCGGTAGAGATCGCCAATCATCCGGTTTGCGACTTTGTTCATGTGAGCAACACTGTGCCATTCAGAGCTCTCCCGGATTTGATCGACTGGGACGCCTATTTCGGTAAGGTACCGGACCATTATCTTTCCGAGCTTAAGCTAGGCATTCGAAAATGGGGAGAGTACAAAGGGCCGGGCGGCTCGCCGCTGGTCATAGAAAGAGGACTGAAACAGCCTGGCGGCCTTTCCGGAGAACCACTACGACTATTGGTCGTTAACTGGGTCAGACAAGTTCGTGAACTTGGTTGTACCAAACCGCTCAATGCCGGAGGAGGCATTCTGCATCCGTCTCACATTGACGAGCTTCGACGTGCCGACGCAGATAGCTATTCCATCGGTAGCATCTTCTTTCTGCGGCCTTGGGCGATAAATGCCACCATCGCCAGGGCACATGAATTGAGCCAGTACGCCAGAGGATATCGTTAAGATTCGTCGGCCGGTCGCGTAAACTCTGCGACCGGCTCTTTTATTTTCCCTAGCGTCAGAGATTAATTAGCAGAAGTAATTGTGAATTTAAGGGCGTTGCTGGTGCCGTTAATATTTGCCACCGAGATGGTGTGATCGCCTGGCTGGGTCATTTGTGAGGGGATATAGCATTGAGGTGATGTGTGGAAGCAGGCGTAATCGGTTCCTGAAGGAATAGTGAAGGAAATGCTGGTGCCATTTGATGAGCTTAGATTACTTAGATTATAGTACTCGCCTCCACTGAAATTTATTTTGTTTCCGGTTGCGGTAAACTTTGAACCATAAATTGTTACCTGCATACCTACCGGGCCCGAATTAGGTGAGAGCTGGCTTAAGGTTGGACCACCCACAGTTGAAAGAATATCTACCTGAACTGTAGTTTTTGTCTGTGCTTGCCCTACTCCATTGCTCACTGTAAAAGTTTGAGTATAGATGCCTGCCTGTGAGTAGGAATGAGTAAAGGAAGCCGATTGCTGGAAGGATGATACTGGAGCAGCTGCGGCCGACGAAAAGTAACAAGGTGATTCACGATTTGGTGGACAATATTGACTCTCTCCCCAGTCTACAGCGTAGGAAAGTTGATTGTTTATCGGAGAAGCACTCTGATCATTTACTGGATTGGTTGCTTTCACGGTCCAGGTGCCCATTTGGTTTAGAGCAAGAGTAGTGGGCGCAGTCACTCCGTTTATAATCGGACCGCCGTTATTATTAGAAGAACCAACAATGAAGTTAACACTATTGCTTGTGCCGTTGATATTTGTAACGGAGACGGGATAGTTGCCGGGTACTACTTGTTGGCTAGCAATTAGGCATTGTGGGCTGGAGTAGTAACAGCCTGGATTAAGAGAGTTAGGCACGGTAAAAGTAAGTGATGTGCCATTGCTACTTGAAATATTTGGAATTACTCCTCCACCAAAATTTACTGTATTTCCGTTTGAGACAAATCCATTTCCAAAAATGGTCACTTGGGTTTGGGCGGGACCGGAGGAAGGCGAAATTGCGGAAAGGGAAATATTCCGATTAGTATCTCCACACCCTATTGATTGGAATTTAGCTCGAGTGATCGAACCAAAATATCCGACTGCCGGATAAATTCCAAGACTGGCCTGGTAAGAAGCCAGCGCCTTTTTAGTCAAATTTCCAAAGTACCCTGTGGATACTCCCGGCGGCATAGTTAAATACCCTTTCAGTACTAAAATATTCTGCAAAACACTGACCTTTCCATTGCTGGCGGCGTCGACAGAGCCTACATGAAGATCTATGGGGCTTACATAAAGATCTTGGGACAGGGTGGGGCAGGAAGGAACAGGGCCGCTTACTGAAGATACAGGCCCGCTTTGCTGTGCAAAAATGGCTCCTGGGATTAGGAGGCTAAGGCTAATAATGGCTGAAAATATTGTTTTTTTCATATGTATTAAATAAGACGTTATTAATAATAAAACCTTACATTTTTAGAATAAACCTTTCAAGAGCTAAGTCAAACTCAAATAAGCCACGGTGAGCGTCGTGATATATGGAAACAAGGGTAAACGCGATTTTCTTTAGTTCATCGGCCGAGTATTTCCCGGCTTTACCCGAGAGAATCATATTTTTTACCTTCCACCAGAGAATGCCGTGGATTTCTTCGGGCACGGCATTCTTTCTAGCCGTCTGATAGAGGATCCAGAGTTTTCTTTTATCCCGATATTCCAGAGCGAAAGTCAGGCTGAAGATGTTGAATTTTTCTTTGCCTGCCCCGAGCTTTATCGAGGGGTCGGCGGAAAATGCTTGCGCTTTTTCCGCCTGTTTCTCAATCCTAGTCAGGCTTGCCTTATCCAATTTCTGCTGAAGAATTATAAAGATGTGTGATGACTCTTTTAGATTGTTGAGAGACTTTAAAATAAATTCTTTCGCTTCCTCATTTTCAATGACTCTGTCTAAAATAACAATGTATTTATTTTCAAATAATCCTTGAGCCGTAATCAACTCTTCTAATTGAAATTGATTAAAGTTCTCCGCGTTAAATCTAAAAATGGAAGCATTCGGCTTCTTCTTTAATAGATCTTGCTGCAGGCTATTTGCTTTTTCTCTGACTTTCTCAAAATCAGTTCCGTGGAGAAGATAGAGCATATGGAAAGTATATCAAAATAAAAGGCCAGCCTTACTGGACTGGCACATTTGCACGTTCGATAGTGAGATAATCGGCCATTTTTTTGGCAAGATCGCAGGCCCAGATGTCAAAGACGCGATGGGATTGATAGCGGTCCCTAAAACCTGTAACCCACGAGCTGGGGAAATCGCCGACCAAAATAACATCCGGTTTGATCTTTTCTTCCTCGAGATCCTCGGCCAACATAGGCAAGGAATATAGATCCGTCATGGTGTTAAAACTCACCACCACAACAGTCAGATTTGGTAAGCGTTTTACGATTTCCGAGAACTTCGATGGAGAGTACTCCAGTAACACTTGCTCTTCTGCTCTCTCACCAAAACGATTTATGAGACTTCCAATCCAGAGAGCATAGATATCTGGATTTCGTTCAAATACCAATGCTCTTATATTTTGTCTATCCATTCTGAAAAAAGATTACCACAACTAGACTATTTTATCCATCTCTCCCCAATTATCCCCTGCCGCGGCGTTAGCTACAATCGGAATTCCTTTGGTTTCTTCCAAACTAAGAACTCCTTCCATAATCTCTTTTATCTTCGGTGAAAGCTCGTCCACCAAATTATTTTTAATTTCATAAACTAATTCGTCGTGCACTTGGAGTAGTAAATAAACTTTTTCTTGAAAATCGGATTTAGTAAGACGCTCATCAATTCTGCCCATAGCGATTTTAATAATATCCGATTGTGTGCCTTGCATCGGCGCATTGATAGCCATGCGCTCGGCTTGGGCCCGGATGTATGGCAGTTTGGAATCAATGCCGGCGAAATAGCGCCGACGCCCAAAGAGCGTCTCGGTGTAGCCGAGACGGAGGGCGTCGGCCTTCACTTTATCCAAATACCAAGCCAAGCCCGAATAGTTCTTAAAATATTCATTATAAAAATTTTGGGCCTCTTCCCGCGTGCCACCAAGATTGGCCCGCAAAGCATTCACCCCCATGCCGTATAGGATACCGAAGTTAATGACCTTGGCCTCTCGACGCATCTCGGCATCCACTATTTCCGGCGGCACACCGAAAACTTGTGCCGCCACGGCCGTGTGAACATCCTGTTTGGATTTGAAAATCTCCATCAATTTTGGATCTTCGGAGAGAATGGCGGCAACCCGAAGTTCAATTTGAGAATAATCAAAAGCCACTAATTTAAAACCTTTCTCCGCCACAAAAGCCTTTCGAATATTACGCCCGAGTTCCGATTTTATCGGAATATTCTGTAAATTCGGATTGTTTGACGACATTCGGCCGGTAGTAGTGCCGGTTTGAGAGAAGGTGGTATGCAAACGGTCATTTTCATCAAGCAAAACCGGAATGGTGTCAATGTAAGTGGAGAGCAGTTTTGAAAGCTCCCGATGATTGAGAATGAGATCAATAATTGGATGTAAGTCCTTCAATTTCAAAAGTTCCGATTCTTTAGTAGAAAGAGCACCGCCAGGGGTCTTTTTAACCTTTGCCTTTAACCCCAACTTGTCAAAGATAATCTTTGACATCTGTTTCGGAGAATTAATATTGAATTTCTCCCCACCTTGTTGCCATATCTCCTGCTCCAGTTTTTCCAGTTCTTGATGATAATTCTTGCTTAGTTCGACAAGATAGGGTTTATCAATCTTAATCCCCCGTTTTTCCATTTTTTCAATAATCGGACAAAGTGGTAATTCGATCTTTTCATAAACCTTCTCTAGTTTCCGTTTGTGAATTTCGGCCAGGATAATTTCTCGGGCTTTTTCAAAAGATTTTGTTTTGGCAAAATGTAAAATGTCATCAAGAACAGGGTTGGTAATATTCGAATCCAAAACCCAGAGAGCAACAGCTATTTCGCGCAACTCGCCTTTATCAATTTTTTCGTCAAGTATTTCATTGAAGCTTAACTGAGATACGGTATTCTCCTCGGTCGACTTCGCCGCAACAGCAGTTTTGACTCCGTCTCCTTTCGGCGATATGCCCATCACTTCTTTCGTCCTGGCCAGCAAAGTTTTGAATTCCAATTCTCTAAAAAGGGTCTCTATTTTTTCAATATTGAAAGATTCTTTCCAGGATTGTTCGGTCAATTTGAAGTCAATTGGCACATCTCGCTTTATGGTGGCCAGCATCTTACTAAAGAGGGCTTCCTCCTTGCCCTCCTCGAGAAGTTTAATAATGCGGTCGGTCATTCCGGTCTTTTTGAATTTCTCCGGCCCTTTTTCCAATTCTTTGTAAATGTTTTCAATAGTGCCAAATTGTTGGATCAAAATAGTGGCGGTCTTTTCACCAATGCCAGCAATACCGATAATGTTGTCAGAGGGATCTCCCCGAAGGCCTTTGTAATCGGCGAGAAGTATGGGCGGAAAACCAAATCGTTCAACTACTTTTTTCTGGTCATATAAAATGGTGTCATTGATTCCTTTTCGTAAAGTATAAACTTGGACTTTTTTGTCATCTACTAACTGAAGAGTATCCATATCGCCCGAAGCGATAACAGTAGAGATGCTTTTTTCTTTTATCATTTCCTCGGCAATAGTGCCAATAATGTCATCGGCTTCAAAACCAACTTTATCGTAAATGGGAATATTAAATGCCGTGAAAACATCTCGTGAGCGCTCTATTTGAGAGACCAGTTCCGGATCTGTCTTCTTACGTCCCGCTTTGTAAGCTTCGTAAGCTTGGTGACGATAAGTCGGTTCGGGCAGATCGTAACAAGCCACCAAATAATCGGGCTTCAGATCTTGGATAATTTTGATCAGCATGGCAGAAAGTCCGTAGAGTCCGCCTGTGGCTTCTCCCTTGCTTGAAGAAAAATCGGGTAGAGCGTGGTAGGCCCGATGCAGAATGGCGTGCGCATCAAGGAGAATGAGTTTTTTGTTTTCTGTTTTATTTTCTACCATTTAATAAATATAGTATACGCTCGCATACGAACTTTAAAACAGACCGCTCCGGGGCGCTTGCCCAAGTCTTAGTCTATTTTAAAGTTGTATGTTTCGCGCTACTATATTCTATTTCACGTGTGTTTTCGTCAATAAATTTAAAATAAACTTTATGAAAGTTTTCCGGCATAGCGCTCGCTACATTTTCCGGCCACTCTATTAAAACAAGATTATTCGGATCTGCAAGCACTTCGGCAAAGTTCAACTTCATTAATTCTTCACCGTTTTTTAGACGGTAAGCGTCTATGTGAATGAGTCTTTCAAAAGACGAGGTGGGGCGATCGGAACCAGCCATTTTAGAGACTAAGACTTGGGCAAACGCCCCGGAGTGGTCTCTAAAATGGCTGGTTCCGGGAGCTTCCACCTCATATCTTTTCATAATCACAAACGTGGGGCTGGTGATAATCTCTTTGATTCCCACAAGCCTCCCTATCGCCTGAACAAAGGTAGTTTTTCCGGCACCCAAGTCGCCAAAGAGTCCCGCGACTTGGGCGCCTTTTCCTACTTTATTTTCACTCAAAAAATCTAAAAAATCCTTGGCGGCCTCTTCTGTCTCGGCCAAACTTTTACTTACCCTCTTCATAAATGAATCTTAACATAAAAGAAAACGGCGGGTTCAGAATTGAACCCGCCGGCGAACTTTGCGCTTACGCGCGATGCTCTATCGTCGTACTCCGTTAACCGTCACGGTGGTGTAGTTCCCATTGGAGTTATAATTACCGGTCGTGTTCGTGAGCACAATCCCAGGACCTGCCATCTGCCGCTGTGGCTGTGGCTGTGGCCGCGGTTGCTGTTGCGGTTGCATCCGAGGAAACTGCTGCCGAATCGGCTGGGAATGATACTGAGAAATTAACCTCGGTAACATCGCCAGAAACGGTTGGAACGGCTGAGGCGACGGCCGGTATTGAGGCCGCGGTACTTGCTGACGCTGCACCTCACATTCTCGACAAGGCGGTGGAGGAGCAGACACGTGCCGTCTTTCCTGCTTCGGACATGGTACCTGAGTAAGATTTACCCGGTTCTTATAATCATGGCCGTCGAGAATGCAGTGGTCAATGTAGAGGGGAATCCACATCCCCTTAATCTTGAGACACCAGAACCACGCATCTTTGGCCTGGTCCAGTTCCACCCCGCCATTGTTCATGTCGTTGAGGAAGAGGTAGCCAGGAATCTCGCTTCCAGGAACGTGAGTCAAGCCTTTCAAACTTTCCGGGCCTGCATATCGTGGCTGACGAAAAATCTCCGGGCCGACACCGCTCTCGCTCACCGTTTTGATAGTGTCGTAGCGTTTTTCCGTATGACCTGTCCGATCGTGAGGCCGATATCGGTTTCCATCGTAGGAAGTGCGCTGAGGTCGCGAGTCGGTGCGATCGTAGTGATCGCTTGATTCGGATGGTCCGTAACTTGGAAGCGACGGCGCCATTGGAAGTGTTGGGTCGTACTCGCCACCATTTTGGGCGCGCACGTTGATAGTTAAACTGACGCTGACAATTGCTGTCAGCAAGATTGCAATGAACGTTTTCATACTGTCCTTTCGTTGAGGTTTATCTGAAATTTACTATGGTGTATTATATCACTTTCAGCCAAAAAGTCAAGCATAAGGCTCTCTTTAGCTAAATATGCGATATAATAAGGGCTCATGGTCAAATTTAACGAAGACAAACAAAAACGTCGTATAGCCGATCTCTATAAAAGTGAGGAGGAAGAGTTGGCTCAGGTTCTTTCTAAAAAGTACGACTTGGAATATGTAGACCTCACCAGTATTACCATCAATACCGATGCTCTGCGTATAGTGAAGGAAGAAGAGGCTCGAAAGAGCCATCTGGCTGTCTTTGACATTGTTAATAAAAAAATCAACGTGGCCATTCAGACCCCCAATAATCCAGACACTGTGACGACACTGGCAGACTTAAAACAAAAAGGCTACGAGTCAAGAGTTTTTATGACTTCAACTGAGAGTTTAAATAAGGCTTGGGATCGTTATAAGGATCTTTCTTTTGCTTTTGAAACTGCCGCTGGTTCGTTGGACATTTCTAATGAAGAAATCGAAACTTTTTTGGGTCAGGTACATAAATTACCGGACATTCAAAAACTGATCGTGGAAACTTTGGCCATGAAAAAGAGTTATCGCGTCTCTCGAGTGTTGGTGATTATTTTAGCCGGCGCTCTTTCTACAAAAGCTTCCGATATTCATATTGAACCGGAAGAGGACCACACCCGATTGCGTTATAGGCTGGACGGGGTGTTGCTGGATGTCCTTAATTTTGATAATGAAACTTATAATCTTCTGCTTTCTCGAATCAAACTCCTCTCTAATTTGAAATTAAATATTAAACAGAACGCCCAAGATGGACGCTTTAGTATTAAAGTTCGTGATGATGAGATTGAGGTTCGAACTTCTATTTTGCCCGGCAATTACGGTGAGTCTATCGTGTTACGACTTTTGAATCCTAAATCCATCACCGTCCCATTAGAAGAATTGGGGGTGGAGCCGCGCCTCTTTAAAATTCTGGAAGCGGAAATCAGAAAACCAAACGGCATGATCTTAACTACAGGACCAACCGGTTCCGGCAAGACTACTACTCTCTATTCTTTTATGCGCCGTATCTATAGCCCAGAAATTAAAATCATTACCATTGAAGATCCAATTGAATACCATTTGTCCGGCATTGTTCAAACCCAAGTTGAGGCTAAAAAGGGTTATACCTTCGTGGCCGGATTACGCAGCGCTCTTCGACAAGACCCTGATGTGATAATGGTGGGAGAAATCCGAGATGAAGAGACAGCGGAGATTGCTATTAATTCCAGTCTTACCGGACATTTAGTTTTTTCCACCCTTCACACCAACGACGCCGCCGGTACCTATCCGCGTTTGATAGACCTAGGAATTAACCCGCAAGTTCTTTCGTCGGCAATCAATGTCTCTATTGCCCAACGTTTGGTGCGAGTGCTTTGTCCGGCCTGTAAAAAAGAGATTCCGGTGCCGGAAGAGAGAAAAGTGATTTTAGATAAAGTAATAGGTTCTATCTTTTTGGAAGAAAATAAAGTGGAAGTGAAAACAATTTTTGAGCCGGTGGGTTGCGAGAAATGTAATCATCAGGGGTTTAAAGGCCGTATCGGTATCTATGAAGCGATCGTTACCGACGCAGCACTCGAAGAAGTAATTAAAATGAATCCGAGCGAGCGAGAGATCCGAAAAGCCACCCGACCGCAAGGAATCCTCACTATGGAACAAGACGGCGTACTGAAAGTACTTCGTGGTGTCACCTCCATCTCTGAACTCGAACGTGTCGTCAATTTGGAACAGTATTTGAATCTATAACCTGGAGTAGCCGCGCCACTACACAAAAACCATGCAATACCCAATGGTCCAGGCTGTTCCCGGAGAGCTCGTGAACGACACTTCTGGAGTCTGCGGAAGAATGTCGGGCAGGAGCGATACGGGCCACACCAGACTATTTGAAAAATATTGAAGTCAGACTTCAATATTTTCCACCACAAAAATGGGGATATGTTAAGTTGCGCGATTAAAGAGAGAGGTTTAGCATGCAAAATAGATACAAAAAAGACCTCGACAGCATAAATCTCTCAGCAATGCTTTCAATGTTTATGATTAAAAGATAAGCGCCTCTTGTAAGGATAACGCCAGCTAGCTTCCCGAAGGTAGCACCAGAGTGTCCTATGAGAAGCACCAGTAAGCCCGTTAAGGGCCTAATTGCTGAGAGATTTATATTGTCGAAGTTTCTTTCCCACATACTAGCATATATAAACCTTTTTGTCAAATCGTTGAGAATTGCCACTTTTAGCATAAATAAAGAAGCCCCGCGCAAGTGCGACGGGGCTGGAAGTTGAACGCTATTCTCCCGAGCGTGTATATATTTTGCCGAGGACTAAGTCCTAAGCGTTGACTTGCGAGACGACAAACGCGAACCCGTGCTCACGAAACCACCCGCTGCCGGGGTGGCCGCCGTACGCGTGCAGCCAGCGACCATCGACGCCGCGGCTCGCGCCGAGGAGGCCCGGAGAGCCGTCGGAATCCTCGATCGGCTCATGCATGGCGACAATCCAGATGAGGCCCATGGCTTCAATCTCATCGTCCGAGAAGTTGTCGCGGATGAGGCAACCCACTTCGGCGTTCGGCTTGCCCAGGTTGCGGCGGTCAGCTTCGGCCCGGATCTTCTTGGTAACGCGGTCGCTATCCGAGAAGAGCATGCCCTTCAGGATGGCGATCCGGTAGGTAACGCCTTTCGTCGGCTTGAAGTCGTCCGAGAGAAGAAAGCTCTTGGCGTATTTGGTCAGGCGAATGCCCTTCTTCTCAAAGTGAGCGACCCATTCCGCACCGGTTTTGCCGTCGGAAGTGACCGTGATGTAGATGACGCCGTCCTTTTCTTCGAAGCGGCGATCCGGTTCGGCGATTGTAATTTCGCCGCGGAGAAGTCGGTCCACACCATCTTCACCGCCAAGTATGTTCCAGACCGCTTCAATGCGGCCCAGTGTATTTGGGTACTTACTCATGATTTTTTGTCTATCCTTTCAACTTTTAGTTGGAGTTTTATGCCTTTCTACTAGAAAGGACATACTAGACCGTGCGGTCGTAGCCAGGAAGCGCCCAATAGCTTCAGCACCTTCTGGCTACGACCGATTTCGCGAGTCATTTCAAGGAACCCAATTTGGCTGTATTATACCATATCTAATTTAAAAATGCAAGCTCGTTATTTTATGATATTATTTTTGTAACTATGAATGCTGAGGATAAAAAGGTAGATGAAACGGAGAAAGTTTATGTGGAGGATCAGGTCCTCGACCAGACCTTGCGGCCGACCCGGTGGGATGATTATGTCGGACAAGATCCGATAAAACAAAATCTTAATATTCTTCTTTCTGCCGCCAAGGAGAGGAAACACCCACCGGAACATGTTCTTTTTTACGGACCACCAGGACTTGGTAAAACAACATTGGCACACTTAATTGCTAAAGAGATCAGCGCACCTATTAAAATCACTTCCGGTCCTGCTATTGAACGAGTTGGCGATCTTGCTTCCATTCTGACCAATCTTTCAGCTGGTGATATTTTATTTATTGATGAGATCCATCGCTTGAACAAAACAATTGAGGAAGTACTATACCCCGCCATGGAATCAGGGGTGTTAGATATTATTATTGGCAAGGGGCCATCGGCGCGTACCATTCAACTTGATCTCCCCAGCTTCACTCTGATTGCCGCCACTACTCGTATTGCTCTTCTCTCTTCTCCACTTCGATCACGTTTTTCCGGTGGAGTTTTTCGTTTGGAGTTCTATAGTCAGAAAGAAATTGAAGAAATCGTTCGTCGTTCAGCCAAGATCTTAAAAATTGAGATTGAGGAAGAAGCGATTAAAGAAATTGCCAAACGGAGCCGTTTTACTCCGCGGACCGCCAACTATCTACTGAAACGATGTCGTGATTATGCACAAATTAAGAGGGTCCCACTTTCTAAAGAAATGGTAGTGGAGGCATTGAAACTCCTTGGTATTGATGAAGTGGGGCTCTCGCTTTCGGACAAAAATCTTTTGGAGACAATAATTAATAAATTCAATGGTGGGCCGGTTGGCCTAAACACTTTGTCTGCCTCAATGTCGGAAGAAGAAACCACTATTGAAGAGTTCAACGAACCTTATCTGATTCAGATAGGTTTTTTGGAGAGGACACCGCGCGGCCGTACCGCCACAGCGCGCGGATATGGGCATTTGAAAATAAAAATGCCAGAACATTTACAAAATAAATTACTTTAAAATGAAATTGCAACCAGGATTCTACTATCACTACAAACATGATCCAAAGAAAGGGATATTTGATTACGCTTACGAGATATTGAACATCGCCCATCATACTGAAATAGCCGATTGGGATTTGAGTGAAATGGTAATTTATCGTCCACTTTATGAGGGAGCTCGAGTTTATCAATCCGGCAAACATTGGGATGCCCGGCCACTGGGAATGTTTATGGAAAATGTGGGGGGGTCAGAGAATCCCATTCCTCGATTCGAGCAGATTACTGACAAAAAAATAATTGTCGAGCTGGAAAAACAACGCGACAAAATGTATCCGAATTAACCCTATAAGCTAACACCTAAAAGCTATAAGCTATTCAAAATGTCCGGACATAATAAATTTTCTAAAATTAAACACCAAAAAGCGGCGACCGATGCCAAGAAAAGTCAAGTGTTTTCTAAATATTCACGATTGATTACCTCGGAGTCAAAGAAAGTGAAGGGTGATGTCAATTCTCCTAGTTTGGTATTTATAATTGAAAAAGCTCGCAAAGAAAATATGCCAAAGGATGTGATAGAGCGCGCCGTTAAAAAAGGAACGGAAAGCGGCGCAGGCTCAATGGAAGCAATTATGTATGAGGGGTATGGGCCCGGCGGAGTAGGAATAATTATTGAAGTTTTAACTGATAATCGCAACAAATCAGCCCAAGAAATAAAGTTTATTCTTTCTAGAAACGAGGCCTCACTTGCAGCTATGGGTGCCGCTAGCTGGGCCTTCACTAAACAGGAACGTGGGTGGATTCCAAATACTACTATTTCTCTCGAAGATTCCGACATTGAAAAATTAGGAAAGCTCGTGGACGAACTTGAGAGCAATGATGACGTGCAGGCAGTGTTTACAAACGCAGAATAAATAAAAGATGAAAATCTTATCAATTGATCCAGGATATGAGAGATTGGGAGTGGCGATAGTTAAAAAGAATCCAGGAGAGAAAGAGAAACTGGTTTATTCGAATTGTTTTAAGACCTCGGCCAAGCTCTCCTTTCACGACCGACTTGTTCTTATTGGAAAAGAAGTGAAAAGATTAATAAAAGAATTCGAGCCGACTGCCTTGGCAATAGAGACTTTATATTTCAATACCAATCAAAAGACAGCCATAAATGTGGCAGAGGTGTGTGGAGTTATAAAATACGAAGCTTTGTCAGCCAAATTAAAACTTTACGAATACACTCCCCTTCAAGTAAAGATCGCTGTCACCGGCTACGGTCGTGGCGATAAAAAACAAGTTATCTCCATGATCAATCGGCTCATAACCATCGATAAAAAAATCACTCATGACGACGAATTCGACGCCATCGCCATCGGCCTCACCTATTTTGCCTCTGTTTCGAGCCTGAAATGAGTGGTGCAGAACCAAAAAGCCTGTTTCGCCGCCGAGGATAGCGAAAGTACTGCTAGGATTGCCTTTTCAAGAGCGTCGCACCGCAGGCAAGAAACAGGCTTTTTGGTGAAGCAAAACTTATCCACAGGTTATTCCTACAGCTCTTCACAAGTTATCCTTTATTTGATACAACTAGGGCATTAATAGTTAGCTCATTGCTAAATGCAAGACGATTTACAAAACGATTCCGCAGTGGCGGACCAAGATGATGCCGGCGTTGTCGCCGACGACAATCTTGATCTCGAAACGGCGGAGCTCGATGAAGAGGAAAACGCCTATCTGGTCAACGATGACGAGATAAGTGAAGGATTCCAATTTCAAAGTTAAAAAAGATGCCCCGCCGGAAGGCGGGGTTTCTTTTTTAACACCCCCTCCTTAGATAAGGAGGGGGCAGGGGGTGGTCTGAGATCAATTAGTCTTCAACCACCCCTCAATCCCCTCCTCATCTGAGGAGGGGAGGAAGACTACTCAACATTAACTCTCAGAAATCTTTTCTTGCCGATTTTAAAGTCGGTGGTAGTTTCAATTTTAAAATCTTTATCTTTTATTTTTTCCTCACTACCTATTACCGAAACAGCTCCTTCGGCTACTAAGCGACTAAATTCCGTCTTTGATTTGACAAGACCTTGACGAAGTAAAACGTCCCCTAATTTCTGACCTTTTTTAATCTTGACAATTTCTATTTCCAGCGGAGCTTCTCTTTTTTGGAATGCAGCGGAAAAAGCGGCAGTAGCTTTTTCCGCTGCATTCTCCCCATGATAAATTTTTACAATTTCTTTCGCTAGTCGAACTTTCAGCTCTTTCGGATTAACTCCCCTTTTTAAATCTTTTTCCATTTGTTTAACCTGCTTCATTGATAGATCGGTGCAGAGTTCAAAACCTGAAATAATCATTTCATCTGTCCAGCTCATCACCTTGCCGAACATTTCATTTGAACTGTCAGAAAGAGTTATCATATTGCCTTCTGTCTTGCCCATCTTTCGGCCGCTGCTGTCAGTCAGTAGTTTCATGGCAATGATAATCTTTTCCTTATTCTTGATTTGTTTCAAAAGTTGACGACCAACAAGCATGTTGAAGGTCTGATCGTTTCCACCAATCTCACCATCCACTTCCATAGCAACACCATCGTAACCGTGGAAAAGTGGGTAAAGAAATTCATGAATAAAAATCGGTCGAGCATTCTTAATTCTATCCTCAAACATGTCGCGCTTCAGCATCTGCTCCACTGTCATGTGGGAGAGTAGTTTCATCACTTCAGAAAGGTTCATTTTAGAAAGCCATTCGGAATTGTATCGAATCAAGGCGGCGCCTTTGCCCGAAAAATTCAAAAACGCCACCGCTTGTTTTTTGTAATTCTTAAAATTCCTAGCTACTTCAGCCACCGAGAGTGATTTTCTGGTAGCGTCTTTACCGGTCGGATCGCCAATGGTGGCAGTGAAATCACCAATTAAAAGCACCACTTTATGGCCAAGCTTCTGCAGTTCGGCAAGTTTTCTCAAATTAATAGCGTGGCCCAAATGAAGCGATGGGCCGGTCGGATCAATTCCTAGGTAAAAAGAAAGCTTCTTTCCGGATTTTAAGAGCTTCTCGGCAAATTCTTTATTAGGAAAGACATTTTCTACCCCCCGATTCAATATTTCCTTTAGGATATCTTCCTTCATATTAATAAATCTAGCATACACGCCCCTATTTTGATACCATTTGAATACTATATATGTGGTATCAATTCTTTAAATCCGTCAGGAGAGAGATTTTGTCTTTATCCAAAACTTTTCGCCAATTGGGAGGCAAATTAAAAAATTGGAAAGTGATCCGGGACGGTTTGATAATTTTGGTGATCTTATTCCTGATAGCTGTGGGTGCTATTTTGCTTTGGTCTTCTTTCCTTCAAATACCAGACTTGAATTCTTTTGATCAAAAACTGATCAGCCAGTCCACCCAGATCTACGATCGCACCGGTAAAATTCTACTTTATGATCTCGGTCATGAGGTCAGAAGAACGGTGGTACCGTTTGATCAAATCTCGCCAAATATTAAAAATGCCACCGTCGCCATTGAGGATGCTGAATTTTATACTCACAAAGGAATTCGACCCACTTCCATTATTCGAGCCATTCTTTATGACATTCTTCATTTCGGCATCAACCCTCAAGGCGGCTCAACTATCACCCAACAAGTCATTAAAAATTCCCTCTTAACCAATAATAGAAGTATCACCAGAAAGATAAAGGAGTGGATTTTGGCCATCAAACTTGAACAGCAGGCCGATAAAGATACCATTCTTAATCTTTATTTAAATCTTATTCCTTACGGAGGTAACATCTACGGCATTGAGGAAGCAAGCCAGACTTATTTCGGCAAACATTCTATAGATTTGACTCTAACTGAGTCGGCCTATCTCGCCGCCATGACTCAAGCACCGAGCTACTACTCTCCTTATGGTGCTCACCGTGAGGCCCTGGAAGTCAGAAAGAATCTGGTATTAGAAAAAATGTTGGAGAATCATTTTATTACCCAGAAGCAACATGATCAGGCTATGACCGAGCAAGCTACTTTTCTTTCTCAGCCTACAAATAGCATAAAGGCTCCACATTTTTCCATGTTCATTGAACAATATTTGGAAGACAAATACGGTGTCGATGTGGTGGCGCAAAGCGGTTTGAAAGTTATTACTACTTTGGACTACGTCATGCAGCAAAAAGCGGAGGATATTGTCAGTAAATACGTAAAAGACCACGCTAAAAGTTTCAAAGCAAGTAATGGTGCCCTGGTTGCCATAGATCCAAAAAGTGGTCAGATCCTAACTATGGTAGGATCGCGAGATTATTTTGATAAAGATATTGATGGGAATTTTAATGTTGCCACCGCTCACCGCCAGCCGGGTTCTTCATTCAAACCGTTTGTTTACTCCACCGCTTTTGATAAAGGCTACACTCCCGACACAGTTGTCTTCGATGTTAATACTGAATTTTCGGTTAATTGTAGTGTTGATAGCGTTCCTAATTTCCCTGGTGCCCAATGTTATAATCCACAAAATTATGAGGGTGGTTATCAAGGGCCAATGACTTTACGCAAAGCTCTCGGACAATCCAGAAATATTCCCGGGGTAAAAGTTTTATATTTGGCCGGAGTGAAAGAGTCGCTTAATACGGCGCACGCCATGGGTATTCAGAGTTTAAACGGATCACCAAATCAATATGGTCTTACTTTAGTGCTTGGAGGCGGAGAAGTCTCGCCACTTGATATGGCGGAGGCTTACGGAGTCTTTGCTAATAACGGGGCCCGAAATCCGGAAACAGGAATTTTAAGTGTTATTGATCGAGATGGAAAAGTTTTGGAAGAATTCGCCACTAGCACGACTCAAGCTATTCCAGAACAATCGGCGTTGCTTATTAATGACATTCTGTCGGATACCGGTGCTCGCACTCAAATTTTTCCGCCAAGTTATTTTGGCACTAGAAAAGTGGCTATGAAAACTGGAACTACTAACGATTCCCGAGATGCGTGGGTCATTGGTTACACTCCGGATATCGCCGTCAGTGCCTGGATGGGAAATAATGATAACAGCCCGATGGTCCAAAAAGCTTCCGCTTTGATTGTGGCGCCGATGTGGAAACAATTCATGGATGCTATTTTACCCGACCTGTCTGATACTCCGTTTAAAGCCCCGTCTCCGATTGATGAGTCTAGTATGAAACCAGTTTTGCGTGGTGTATGGCAGGGAGGAGTAGCTTACACCACTGACAAGACTACAGGTGGTATTGCTACCGAACTCACGCCGCCTGAACTCCGTCAAGATGTTTACAATTATAATGTCCATGAAATCCTTTATTGGTTAAATAAAGATGACCCACAAGGGCCGCCGCCCGAGAACCCCGCTCTTGACCCCCAATTTGAGCATTGGGAGATACCTGTGGAACGGTGGGCAGCGACCCAAGGCTATAGTAGTCTGATCTCCTCAAGTAGTGCTCCAAGTGTCTTTGATACAGCTCACACGCCCGAGTCAGCTCCGAAAATTTCTATCACCAATCCTAATGCCGGTCGCTCTTATTCCAGGTCAGACTCTTTAATTATCACCATTAACAATCAAGGGTTATTTCCTCTTTCAAAAGTGGACTACTTTGTGAATGGATCATATATCGGCTCTGCCGACCGAGCTCCTTTTAGTTTCACCTTCACTCCTGAGGCTGTTTCCAACTTGAAAGAAGTGAATGAGTTACGAGCTGAAGCTTACGATAATGTTTTAAATAAAGGAGAAGCTTCAGTTTTGTTTAAGATAAGTCTTTAAAGGATTTTTTTGATCTTAAAATTGGGTAATTTTTCTTTTAATTCTTGAAGGATTTTTTCTTGTTGTAGAAAAATTTCATTTTTAACATAGCTGTCTGCTTTAATAAAGAGGATGCCACCATGTAATTCTAATTGTTTTTTATTCAGTAACAATCCTGTAGATTCGACAATTTGTTTCAGTAAGATTTCTTTCTTTGCATCCGGGTGTTCAAGGTTTTTAAATTTTAAAAGAAGCTCGGAGATTTTTTTCATCTTCTCTCTTTTTATTTATTCATTGGGCTCACCAAGTAGAGGAAAGACTTATCATTGACCCCTCTTAGCACTAATGGTTTGCCGGCCCCATTAAAACTTAATGAGACACTATCTGCTTCTATTGATTGAAAAGAGTCGTTAATATATTTATAATTAAAACTAATTTCAATATCTTCTCCAGAAAGAGCCGCTTCTAATTTATCTTGATTTTCTCCTACTTCACCATTTTTAGTACTTAACTCAAAAATTTTTTGCTTTGCTGATATCTTCATACTAATTTGATTGAAGTTATCTGAAAAAATATTAGCCACTTTTAAAGAGTTGATTAAATCTTGTTTCAAAACCACTACTTCGGTAGTTGCTTCTTTAGGAAGAATTTGTTTGTAATCAGGAAAGATGCCGTCAATGACCCGGGAAATTAGTCGAATACTATTAACTTCGAAAGAGATTTGGTTTTTACTTAAAAAAACATTTATCTCTCCTTCAGCTTGTTCTAAGGTCCTGATAATCTCGGGGATGTTTTTAAACGGGATAAGAATTTGGGAAAAATCTTTTTTTTGTTTTACTTTAATTTTTTTTTCAGCTAAACGAAAGGAATCGGTGGCCACAAAAACTACCGAGTCGTTGTCTGGGTAGACAAAAATACTGGAGAGTTCTGGTTTCATACTAGAAATAGACGAGCTATACCAAACAGATTTAAAACCATTTATAAGATCTTTACTATTAAAAGTGAGTTTTTTAGCCCCAGATACCTCAGGGATGCCGGGGAAATCTTCGTGTGGATAACTTTTTATTAAGGTTTTGTTTCTTTTGGTAGAAATTTGGAGGTTATTGTTTTTAGTCTCTAAAATAATATTTTTCTCTCCTTGTAAACTAGTAATTAGGGTATTTAGGGTATTACCCGGAACAGCAACTATTCCAACTTCTTCAGTTTTCACTGGTAAGGTTATTTCAATACCTAAATCAAGGTTGGTTGCTTTTATAACAAGAAGATTGTCTTTAGCTTCCAATAAAACACACTTAAGAACCGGGAGAGTGGTGTTTCGGGAGGTGATTTTTTCCGCTAAAGAAATAGCGGTGGTAATTTTTTCTTTTAAACACTCAACTTTCATTTTATTTATTTAATAACTATTATAATTTTATATATAAATACTTACTATTATATTTAAGGCTGTGGATTTGTGGATAAAAATATTTAACTATATTCTTAGGTTCTTTTTAGCTTTGGGTGATTGATAAATTGTGGACAAGTGTTTAATAAAAATTTTTAAATAAGGGCTTTTATTTGGGTAAGCTCCTGAACCAATAAGTTATCCACTTTTAATTCATTCTTTATCTTCTCACAAGAATGAATAACTGTAGTGTGGTCTCTTCCCCCAAGCTTCTGGCCGATTGATGGGTAGGAAACATTAAACTCTTCCCGTAGAATATACATTGCTAATTGTCTTGGCCTTACCACTTCCTTACGGCGAGTTTTATCATAAATACTATCTTCTTCAATGTTGTAAAAACCAGCCACAATTTTTACCACCTCCTTTACTGAAAGATTTTTAATCGGCTTAGCGCTATTTTTCAATAAAGTTTTAATCTCCACTAAACTCAATTCCCTACCTCGCACCTGAGATTGATGCATTAAAGAATTCAAAAGTCCTTCCAATTCGCGGATATTTCCTTCAACTGAAGAAGCTAAATAGTCGGCCACTTCCCTGGGTAGGGTAAAATTATGGGCCCGGCTTTTAGTCTGAAGAATAGCAACCCTTGACTCTTGGTCTGGAGCCGGAATATCAACCATCATGCCTGCCACACACCTTGATTTCAGGCGCTCTTCTAGTCCGGGAATAAAATTAGGATGTTTATCAGAAGAAAAAACCAACTGCTTATTATTATCGTAAAGGTAATTAAAAAGATGGAAAAGCTCCTCCTGACTCTTCTCTTTATTTGAGAGGAATTGAACATCATCCATAATCAAACAGTCATACTTTCGGTATTTATCCTTAAAATTCTTCATTTTATTACTCTGAATGCAATTAACTAGATCTTGAGAGAATTTTTCCGAGGTAACGTAATAAATCTTTTTACCACTCTGCCCTTTCATTTGGTTGCCAATAGCCTGCATTAAGTGAGTTTTACCAAGACCAGTATTGCCGTAGATAAAAAGTGGATTATAAGCAACTGGTTTCTTGATAATAGCTTGGGCCGCAGCGTGAGCCAGCTCATTAAAAGGTCCCACCACAAAAGAGTCAAAAGTATATCGAGGGTTTAAATTATCTTCAGGGTTAATATATAGATCGGAAAGAGGAAGTTCTTGAGTGGGCATGTGACCGGAGAAAACCGGCGCCTCCTTTGGGGCCTGACTAGCAGAAATAACATATTCAATAGAGCGGACATTTTCTTGAAGCTCTCGCAAAATCTTCAACATAGTCTTATGGAACTTGTCGGAGAGCCAGTCTTTAACGAATGGGTTTGGCACCGAAAGAGTAATAATCCCCTCTTCTTGTTTTAGAACGTAGGTTGGTTTAAACCAAACATTAAAGTTACCTTTTGAAACTAAAAGCTCCACTCGAGCCAGTACTGAATCCCAGAGTTTTTTATTATCCAACATAACTTAAAGTTTAGATAAAGATATGATAAAAGTTTTCTTATTATATACTTCTAGCCCAAATTGCAACCTTGTTTAAAGTTTATAACCATGTTGATAAATTGTGGACAACTCATCATGCCGAAATAGGCTTCATGTGTCAATGAAGAAAATTTTAGCCAAAATTGAATTTTAATGTATAATTTAATCATGTCTATCACATATAAACCAAAAAAGAGAAAAAGAGCTCGAAGTCACGGATTTTTGAAGAGACAAAGAAGCAAAACTGGCCGAAGAGTTATAAAAAAAAGAAGACAAAAAGGCCGAAAGCGCTTGTCGGTTTAAATCCCCTTTCAAAATGTCTGCTCCGAAGCCGATAGTGATCGTTTCTAAAAAATCTTATCGAAGAGCTGTTGATCGAAATAAATTAAAAAGAAGACTACGAGTTATTCTTGGAAAATTAAAACAAAACCGTCGAACTCCAATTATTTTTGTGGCCAAAAAAGGAGACCTGGAACTTTCTTTTGTAGATTTAGAAAAAAAAGTCAACATGTTGTTGCAAAAAATCAAATAAGATACTATAAATCCAATGATTGAACACTTCTTTAAACCTCTTTTTTATACCCCGCTCTACAACGGACTAATTTTTTTAATTTCCGTTTTACCGGGAGCCAACGTTGGCTTAGCGGTAATTATTTTTACCATCTTAGTGAAATTAGTTTTGTACCCCCTGACCAAAAGCTCCGTTATCACTCAAGCCAAAATGAAGAAACTTGAGCCGGAACTGGCGGCTTTACGCAAGAAATATGAAAAAGATAAACAGGAGCAAGCAAAACAAGTCATGGCATTTTACAAAGAAAATAATGTCAATCCTTTCTCCGGTATATGGCTTCTTTTAATCCAAACCCCCATTATTTTAAGCCTTTATTACATCTTTTTGAGGGGGGGTCTACCAAACATCAGCACCGATCTGCTTTATCCTTTCATTCATGTTCCGGCGGCCATAAGTATGCATTTCTTGGGAATGGATATGGGCAAGCCAAGCATTATCTTGGGAGCTATAGCAGCAATAACTCAATTTTTTCAAATCAGACTTTCAGTGCCAGCTTATAAAAAACCGGAGGGTAATGAGCCGGCCTCATTTAAAAATGATCTGGCTCGTAGTATGAATATGCAATTTCGATACGTTCTGCCGATTTTTATTTTTATTATCGCCTTGAAAGTTTCCGGTGCTGTCGCTCTCTACTGGATCACCAGCAATCTTTTTATTATCGGACAGGAACTAATCGTCAGAAAAAAGTTTAAGAAGGGTTAACGTAAAATCGTACTTCTCACTGAAGTAGAGGTGGTAGCAGTAGTTGTGGCCGTTGAAGTTGCTGTGGTACTTGTCGACGTTAATGGAGCGGGTGGCACAGGCGGAGTGATCAAAAGATTCCACAAAGTAAGATCTTTTTTGTTGGTGAACATCAGATAATTTTCATTTGGGTCAAGTGTGAGGTTGGTTGCATCCATACTTACTCTGGTTAACTGATTTGGTTGAGCAACCAAAGTCCTGTCTCCTGTTCTTACATTTATCTTCCAAATATTATCCGTAAAAGAAACTGCTCCCTGATACCAAACATCAGGATAGCTTCCTGATGGAACAGCTAAAGGCACAGCGCAATAGACGACAGCTGTCATTTTTTCGCTCCAGATACATTTTTCAGGAAGAGTTTTGAGGGAAACTCCCGAGCTTAGACCATTGGCTGGAGTATAGACGTTCAAACTAAAGTTAGAACCATTATTAGCCGAATAAAGGATGGAGGTTAGATCCGGAGAAGGCAAAACAGTCAGTCCGGCCACATTTCCAAAAATTTTAGTGAATGTCCCGGCATTAACATTGAGAGAAAAAAGATAACCAGCCACTCCTCCCGAAGGCTTGGTGGTGAGAAAGATTGTATTAGTACCTGACCAATTAACCAACCATTCTTTAAGAGGATTGGTAAATATTTGTTTTTTTGAGGTGTTGTCGGGAAGGGCAATTACTCCAGTTGATCCCAGAGCAGTATTTTGCAGATAAAAAATTCGATCTTTTGCCGGCGAAATGGCTAAACTAAACAGATTTGGAGGTAAAATCGATCCAACCAATTGATATGTTGTGGTTGAGGTAGCTATGACAGCAGGTGTCGATGTCGCCTTGGTTGAAGTAGCTTGCCCCGAGCTTGTCGAGGGGCTAGTGGTTGCAACTTTAGGCAAGACTAAATTAGCATAATAAGTTTCAATAGTGTTTTCATCAGTGTCTAAATAACGATAGAGGATAGCAGTACCCCCCTTAACAAATGAAGCGTCATATATTTTAGGAATAGTTGTATTTGAAATTTCTATACTACTTAAAACTTCCGGCTTGGTTTCAAAAATGTGTCCGGTGGCACGTTCAACATAACGAATGAAGGTTGTTGGAACCAAAATAGTTTTTAAAACTCCTTTAGTTAATGTGCTGGTGGCGACAACTCTACTCATAAAAGTTGCGCCAGCAGTTGGAGTATTAGAAACCTGACGCAAGCGTGGAATAGTCACGGACTCTCCATTGTCTGCTTGGATATTTACGGTAGGAGAAGTGGTAGTTCCTGCTGTTCCGGAATTATTATTAGTGCCTCGAAAGATAGAAAAGAAACCGCCGAAAGGATTACTTTGAGCTCCTCCATTTCCAGCAAGTTTATTAGAGCCGAGTGATAGGTACCCAATCACTAGAATAACAAGGAGGAGAATACAGACGCAGGCTATAATTGTGTAGAGTATTTTTCGCGACATATCTATTGATGACAAGTGGAACAAGTTCCGTAAAAAGTAAAAGTAATATTATGACTTTGATTTATGTTGTTGTTATTACCAGGTGACCATAACCCAAGAGCATTTGCCGCCGCCGGCGACATCTCTCCCCAACCAGTTGCCCCATTATCTCCCGCTACCGCCATTATTGATCGAGGGGGTTGGGCGGTGTTATCAGTGATCAATACCGGTGTGCCCATAGGAATACCAGAGTTGCTTGGTACGGCAACGTAAGGAACATTAAAGGCATCTAAACTATGTCCATTTGGCTGATAAGATGTACCTGATGTCCAGGTGCTGTCCCAACCAGGATTATTTCCTCCATCAGTATCCAAGGCCACATTGTTTGCCTGATGGGGCATACCATTTACCACATTCCCATTTGGATCAATAAAATAAGAACTGCTTCCATCCACCGGATTCACACCAGTGTAGCCATTATTATAATCCGTATATGTTCCATCACTCTCGTTACGTATCTGTGCTACCCCACTATCTCCTCCAGCAAGCCCGACTGGCGTAACTCCACTCCCAGTAGGAGCTTGTCCTCGCGGATTATTCAGACTGTCAGCTGTAACATTCACTCCTCCAATATTCGGCTCGGTGTTAAGTAGTTGTGGGTTGATAGTATTTAAGAGGAGATATGCTCCCAAGGCAATCAACAATCCCCACAAAGCCGAAGTAATTTTATCCTTTCCATCCTCTTTGCCCCCAATAGCATCGGTAGACATATATTTAATACCTCCCAAGACAATCATGACAACGGCCAGACCCGTGGCAATGGCCACCCCCAGTCGGAACAAGCCATTTAAATAACCAGTTAGATTATCAGATGTAGTAGAGGGTAAATATCCTGTTATAGGAGCGAGAGGAACATACGGAGTACCACCAACTGCCGAAGCATTGCCGGAAGCCCCGATTCCAGCGGCCGATACAATAAATGGAAGAAAAATAAATAAAAAAAGGGATAAATAAACCAAACCCGTCAACGATAATTTTTTGAATTTAGAAGGTAACATTGTTGCTTAATCCAAAACTAATCATTAAATTATTCGCCGCTTCCTGAAGAAAAGTTAAATTACTCAAAACATCTGTTGAAATTAAAGATTGCCCTTCAACTATACCATCCGGTTTTCGAAAAACGACACTATTCTGATTTGCTGACAATGTGTTAATCGAACTATTATTAATAGCCCACTGGTATTTTAGTGAGGAAGAAGACGGACTATTAGTAGAAAAATAATAAGGATAGGCGCTTAATTTGAATTCAGTCTCTTTTAGAGCAAACTGATCTCGGAGGGCGTTATTGAACAACACACCGTACAGTGGATTATTTTCATAAAGTAAAACTTGAGGATTAACAGAGCCGACCGATATCGCACCTTCTCCCACCACCTCGTTCTTTATAGAATTGGCTTTTACTGAAATATTGACCGGGTGATTCAAAACATCACCACTCACCGTCAAAGTATTTTTGCCATAGCCAGAGCGATCCCCCAAAATTTCATCATCCTGACTCCATGTGTAGATAAGATTTTGCGGACTGATCCTTACTCCGTTTAGGACTAAATTTGGTAAAGCCACAAAAGTCAGATTTCCTTCCGGCTGGTGTAGTTTCTTTCCATTATAAAAAGGTGGAACATATGAATCGGCTTCCCAAACAAGGTCAATATTTCCAGGATTGATCACTACTCTCTTGGTGATCTTAATCCCATTAACTGGCAAGATTAAAATAGTGATATCCGAGACTGAGCCAATTTTGCCAGTATTAAAATTATATGTAATTATACCGACTCCACTCTGCGAAACCTTGTTATTTAAAAGCCAGGAAATAGTAGCCCTGTTTAAGTCGGTGCCAAAGGCCTCTAAACTGATTGAAACGTTTTGATTAGGCCCAGGATTCTCCGGGTTTACATGCACGCTAATTTGCTCTTCAAATCCCGGAATAAGGCTGGGAATAGAGGGGATATCATATTGGGCCAAGGCGCGAGACACCAAAAAAGAGAAGAAAAAAAGGACGCTTACAATAATTAACAAAATTCTTTTCATTATTTAAATTATATAACTTATAGCCAAATCTGCCACTAAGCGGCCTCGCGCTAATCTTCTCTCGGTGCTCTAATGTCATTCATCGACTGTGGCCGATTATTGAAATTCGGCCGGACGATGTTGTTGGAGCCTCCTCTAACATCTTCTGTACTCACCGATCGATTGAGATCTGGCCGCACCCTCGACTGAGTTGTTTGAGGTCGCGGACCACTTAAATTACTTCCGCCTATTTTTGAACCAGGCACTCTTGCGGCAATATTTTGCAAATTTGTTCTAACATGATTAACACTTCTGACTGTCATTATCACACTGACTGTCCAAGCGAACCAACTGGTAAAAGGAATAAAACCCAAAGCAATTCCTAACCAAAAAGACATTGCTCTTTTGGTGCTAGAAAAAGTTACTCCTTTTGTCTTAAACCAAACATAAAATGTTAAACTAGCCAGCACATTAATCAAAAATTCAAGCATTAATCCAACACCGGTTCCTATAATGGGAATTAACATAATCAAATCAGCAATGGCTTCAAGAACGTCAAAAAAAATAGAGACAGGAATCATCAGCCATAGGGTTGCTGAAGAAATTTGGGGGTTTCGATTTGGCTCCATTTCTTTTAGGCCTGTCCTTCCTCCAGATCTTTTCGAGCTTGTTTAATAGCGAGAAGTTGGTGTGGGTCGGAAGTGATGATCTGGTCTTCGGTGTAGGATGCGATCACTTTAATAGCTACGTGTTTTAGTCCGGCAAAAAAGATTCCCTCTCCGACGTCTGATTCCAATAATAAATATTTTTCTTCCTCGGTCAGGTTAAAAGTTTTCTGAACGATATCAATAGAGGATGGAGATTGTTTCATCAACATTTGAATAGAAGAGTTGGTGATAATTGGCACGCCGTACTGGGATTTCAAAAAGTCTTCAACGTCTTGAGTGATGGTGGCGAGGCCGAGATAATATTTTCGGCCTCGCTTGGCAAGACCTAAAAGAAAGGAGGCTGTGTCTTCGGATTTCATCATCCACCAGGCCTCATCAATCACCAAAAGCCGTTTTTTCAATTGTTTTCTGATGGCATTCCAAATGAAGTGGGTGACAATATACATAGCCACCGGTTTTAATTCGTCTTCCATGTCTCGAATGGAAAAGACCACGAATTTTTTATTTATATCTACATTTGTAGGACGATTGATAAATCCGGACCACGACCCCTTCGTATATTTAGTCAGTCTTTGCACTAACGATTCCCCTCCTTCCATACCGGCAAGCACCAATTCAAAGTCGGAAAGAAGCGGCGGCTCAACGTCAGCAAAGTTGGCTTCAGGAGTAATGTCTTTTAAGGCGTAAGTTTCGGTAATGGCCCGGTCAATGATGGAGTCTTCCTCCGGAGTCAGTCCTCCCAACATGATTCGAAAGAGTCCAACAAGATTGACCGTGTTTGAACGCAAAACATCTGCCTGCGATTCATCCTCACGGGCTATCGGCAGATCAAATGGATTAATATGATTATCGGAAGTGAGGGAAATATTGAAATAACGTCCGCCGGTAGCTTCTACAAGATATTCGTACTCTCGTTCAGGGTCGATCACCAACACGTCGGTATCAAACATCAATGAGCGCAGAATTTCCAGTTTAGTGAAATATGATTTTCCCGATCCGGCTTTGGCAAAGGTGACAGAATTGTAGTTTTCCAATGAAAAACGATCAAAGAGAATTAAACTTGAGTTGTGGCGATTAATGCCGTAAAGAATTCCTTTGTCAGAAGTTAAGTCAAAAGAAATAAATGGAAAAAGACTTGATAGTGGAGAAGAATTCAGTTTTGAACGAACTTCTAAAAGATCGGTAGAAATTGGCAGAATACTTTTATATCCCTGCTCTTGTTGAAAAAGGGCTGGCTTCACATACACAAGGCTCGCTTCCAAAATAGATTTAATTTCCGATTCGGTTTTATCCAACTCCCCCTCATCTTCTCCGTAAATAGACATATAAAGACCTACGTCAAAAATTCTCTCCTGGGCTTGTTGAAGATTGTCCCGGAGTTGTTCAAGATCCTGATAAGCAGTATCTAAGATCGGATCACGGACAAGACCTTTTTCTTCTCGAGTGGAAATCTGGCTTTGAACTTCGGCTACCTTCTTTTGGAATTGGCGTAGGATGGTGGCAGTTTCAATTGGATGAATGAAAATAGAAATATCAAAAACCTTGTCCAAATTGATAATAGGAGCAAACCAGGAGTCTCCTAAAAATCTCGGATAAGAAATGACGAAAAAAGTGCGCACTACCTTGTCCCCCAGATTCATTTCGCGGGGGGTGATTTTTAGAGCCGATGGAGCAATAATGTCTTTCAGCTCCAAAACTCCTGCCTGGTATATCTCCTGAGGCAGAATAGAAGTAATCTTTGACAACTCCTTCTTTTTTGGTTTAAAAAGGTCTAAAAGAGCCATGAAAGTATTATATCACTTAAGATAGGGCTATTGGCTTCTCCGTGTCTCCCGGATTGAAGATCTTATAGAACAATTCAATCAATTCTTCGGTGCCAAGCTGGACGATACGAATGCCGCAGCGAACCAGGCCCTGCTCTACCACATCAACTCTCTGCTCGAGTTGGGTGCGATGTTCTTCAAAATCGTGCCCAGCTTCCTCTGCCATTTCTCCTTCCGTTCTTTTCTTTTTCATAAAATTACCGAAGCCTTTTTTAGCCTGTAAAATAGCCGGAGTAAAAGGAATGACTACGAAGAAACTTTTAGACATTATATTAGAGTTGTCGGTAAAGTTTTTAATAAACTCTATGTATTCATGAGTCTGGATCTTCATCAAATCAATTGTTTGTTCTTTCTCGGTCTGCTCCAAGAGGGCAATATAAGGTCGAATATTAAGCTTTCTTGACTCAATAAAGATTTGAATGGAAAAATTTAGAGAGTTGAGAAAGTTTTGGAATTGGAAGATGATTGAAGTTTGTTCGTCTTGGGATTTAAGAGCGAAGTTCAGGGAAGAGGTCATAATAATAGAGCGAAGAGAGCCATCTTTTAAGACGATCACTCCGTCTCGGATCTCTTTGATCGGTACAAACTCTTGAGTTGCTTTGGAAATTGTAGCCATTCCCTTAATTATACACCAGTTCTTTGTTCTCTCTGAAATTTCTTGGTTTCCTGTGAGTAAATAGTATCGTTTATATCAAGGCTCCAGGTCAGATCCTTTAGTTTGCTTTCCGATAATTTAGGAATATAGATAGGATTTATTGGTTTTATCAACTGCTCCATAGTATGAGGAGTCCTATCCACTTTTTTCCAGATATAGAGCTTGTTGCCAATAACATAACGAAAAGCCGACTCCATTATTTTTACAAAAGGGCGATTATTAACCTTATAAAATGCTAAAGCGGCGACCAGTCCTAAGATCGGAATAATAAAAAAGAGAGCAATGATAAGAGGAAAAAATTTATAAAAAACATAAGAGAGGCCAGCTCCGCCGGCCAGATATATAAATTGCTTGAAGGTCAACGGACCAAAGATCTTGTCCTCTACTTCTATGAATTGTGGAACTTGGAATCGCATTTATCTTTTGCCTCCGTGCGCTAACTCTCCGCAGAGCTTATTAACTACACCACTCTGCATAGCTATTTTATCAAATGTAGCCTGGTCAAGGTAGCCTAGATCCCTAGCAATCAGAATATAATTTTGAATTTCTCGCACTGATTTAAGGGCGAATGAATAGAATTGAACTTTTTCCTTGAAGACTTTTCGACCAAAACCTTCAACGATATTAGAAGTGATAGCCAGAGCCGATCTTTTTATCTGACTGGTCAATCCATATACCTCTGTCGGCGAAAAATTTTTAGTAGCCTGAAATATTTCCAATACCAATTGATGTCCTTCCTGCCAGGCAGGGAGTTCTGTAAAAGATTTGATCTGACCTATTTTAATTTCACTCATATTTACCGGAGTTTAACTCCCATAATCCTTTTAATTGGCTGGTTCGCGATATGGATCAACCACCGAGGATTTTACCGCCTCTGCCGGCAATTTTACACTAATCTCTTTTTTGGGTGCCGTTACCACTTTAGTCAATTTATCATCCACAAAACTTTTCTCCTCCTTCCTAATTCCTAATTCTTGATCCCTAACACCTACTTCCTGACTCCTCTCCTTCTCCGCTCTCCTCAAATCATCCAAATGCTTCGATTCAGTCATTACCTGCATATCTCGGTCCCTCAATTTCTCACTAATATTAGAAAGTCCACTTGAACGGATGGGCATTCTGATAGGTTGGGAAGGTTGCTCAATCTCTCGAAGCAGTGCCTCCTTGTTCGCTGAAACATCCCCCCCTTCGCCCGGATTCTTCATCGTTGGTCCAGCATTTATTCTTACCGGCTCATCCACCTCTTCCTCCTCCCCCGCGTATGTTTCCTTTAATGAGTCTTTAATATCTTTTAAGATAGACTCATTAACGTCATCGGAAATACTTCTTGCCTCATCGCGGGTAAGTCGCAACTCTCTCTCAATATTTTCCAGGTAGTTTTTGGTTGGCTCAAGCTCAAGCATTACCAAAAATGTTTCTGTTTCCAAAGCATTAGCCTGATCAATATGAAGATTATGTTTTCTAGAAATGGTACTAAATTTTTCAGCTAGATTAGCAGAAGTAATAGCCTCCTGCACTCTTTTTGGCAGTCTGCTGTATGCTTCCTGAATTAATTTTTTTGATTCGGGGCCCATTTTTATCGAAAATTATAACTAATCTTTATTTCTTACTTTCTTCAACATCATCTGCCACTCCTTTTATTTCTTCCTCTAAATGTTCAATTCCAGATTCGGTTTTCTTCTCTCCCTTTTCTAACTCATCTAAAACTTCTTTAAAATCGTCAATTCTTCTTTCTTTTTTACTCTTACTCATATCCACTCTAATCTTATTAATCTCTTGTTTTGGAGCGAAGACGCCAAGATTATAAACACTCGGCCTCTCTTTTTCTGATAGATAGGCATGCTTTCGAACATCTCCTGCATCTTTTGCATCTTGTTTGACTCGGCTAATCTTGTCCGCTGCTTTGTCCATTACTCTGCTAACTTGTTTAAATTTCTCTACGTTTGCTTTCTCTGTGTCTGACAACTTATCTATGGAACCTCTTAACTCATCGCGCTCACTGTTAATATTTCTCAAACTCCTCTCAAGTCGAGATTTATCCGCTGCTGCTTTTCTTAACTCTTCATCGGCTAAACTTTTTGCCTCAGGATCCTTATTTAAAATAGCCTGCAAGGAAGCTTCAGAGTGTTTAGTCATTCTTGCTTCTACCGCCTGTAGTGCCTTTTCATCCTTTCCAGCTTTGACGTCTATTTCATGACTTCTAACTGCAAGGGGTTTAGTTTTTTCCTTGTCCTCAAATGGAATAGCTTCTCTTTCTGCTTTTTTATCTCCTTCCTCTTTTACAGCACCAGCAATCTTTGCCAGCTCTTCGCTTGATGCCCGTGCCTGCCTCTTAGACGCTTCAATCAAAGCCTTCTCTCTTCTTTCCGTAATCTTTTCATATCCTCCCGTGCCTGCCGCTTGACCCATTCCACTCTGCTTGCCCGCAAGAGCTCTAGCATCAAAACTAGACTTGGCCAATCCCGCATGAGCATCATATCGAATTTTATCCACAAGACGTTTGGAACTCTCAAGAGCTTTCCCTTTGTCAGTTTGCAGAAATTGTGCAGATCTTCGACCAAGACTATATCGCAAACCCAAACCGGCCGCACCGAATGTAGCCGCCCCTAGACCTCGTTGCGCTTTTTTTCTAGTCCACTCATAGGCTTTTAAGGCTGCTCCACTGGCCTGACCTGTCAGTTGTTTGGAGATGATAAGTGATGCGATCAGAAAAACAATGACGATGGCAAATTTCATGACAAGGGCGGGTTTTCCCGAACTTGGATCAATAATAGATTGAGCGAGAGTTTTTGCAGCTCCTGGCTGCCCATCTGTTCCTGTAAGGGTGGCAAAACCATTGCCATCAATAATCTTAAGGGATAACCAGATCATTATCATAAAAAGCGGAGCAAAAAAAGATTCGGCAATCAAACTAGTCCACCATTTGTCAGCATAGGTTTTGGTTTTGGGTAAAATGGATCCAGCGAAAGCAAATGGAGAAAGTACCATTAAAATTACTAATACTACAAAACGGATCAAGAAGAGGATGGTAGCAGCAAAAAAAACAAAAATAGCAATAAGCATGAATATTGATCCAACCATAAATAAAGTGAAAGCATTTGGACTGCTGGCAAAAACCTTAGCTTGGTCAGAGTTAGCGGTAGTTCCACCTAAGGGGTCAGGGTTTTTCTCGGTGCTGGCAATAGTGGCAAGATTAAACGGCTTCATAAACCTGTCTGCTAGGCCTGCGCCTCCACCAGTGCCGTTGCTAGCGGTGATTTGGTTGTAGAAAACGGTGGAAAAAGTATTAGCAACATCAATAATTACTTTGGTGAAAAAGAGACTAAAGTTAATTAATAGGGCTACAATAATAACTTTAACTAAAAGTTCCTTGGCTTGGTAACCACTTAGGCGCAAGATAGTAGCAATGGATATATATAGAAGCGCAAAGATAATAATGATATTGGATAAATCTCTTATCGCTACCCAGCCAGCCTGGATTCCATCAATCTTCCCTATCATTTCTGACATTTTGACTAAGGTGTTTAAAATGACGAAATCAAATAATAGACCTACCAATAGTAAGATTTTATTTATAAGAAATAATACATAGTAAGCTCCCTGAGCCAAACAGTTAATTGGATGACTGAACCCGCATGTTCCATCCTCGGCCGCACCAGCACCTGAGGTTGGAACAATGTTTCCTGTGTTGTCGGGGAAAGCGCCCGTTGAAATATGTACAATATTCCCACTAGGGTCCAGAGTAAAAAATTGAGTCACTCCATTACCAGTACCGCCAATAGTACCAATAGTCTCATAAATAATCTCGCCTCCCTCCGGTCCTGGCCCATACTCGATTGCAGTTTTTCCGTTAATAAAGGTGACATGTCCGCTGGCATCTCTTACCACTTGGGCGTGAGCAGAAAATAAGGGCACGACCAAAACTAATAGACAAAGAGTAAGAAAAATATATTTTTTCTTTTGAATCAAAAACTTATTCTTTTGTCTAAAAAAATTCACTTTAATAAATTATTGTCCACTATTATCAAATAGATTGTCCAAGATTATTAAATATGTCTCCTAATGCTCCTGGTAATTGCTCATTCAATTTTATATTGGCCTGCTCAAACGATGAGAGACTGTTAATGGCGCGAGTTTCCGGCGCAATCAGGCGGGCTTGAGTTGTCTGTTGGTTGATAATTCCGGGGGTAGTAGTTTTACAATCTAAGCCGGGGGGAATTAAACTTGAATTCGGACTGTTGTTACATTCGCGGGTAGCGAAAAATCCATTACCCTGATCCAAGCTCTTGGTGACGTCATATTGAGCGGTGGCAACACGGCTAGCCAATTCGTCTTGGGCCATCCAGAGTGCACTGTAAGAAAAATTGGCAGGATCATACAAATGATCTTGAGCCTTAAGTCCCCCTTGACTCCAATCGCCAGCGAGAAATGCTTGAGGATTGGACGAGTACTGATTGAGAGTATATTTTGAACGTTGTGAATAATCGGTGCTGTATCCGTTCACTAGATTTTGATATACCCATGGCTGAATGGGAGAATTGGAATTGGCTCCTCTTATTTGACTGAAGAAAGCTTTAGCTTGCTGGTCAGAAACTCCAGTGAGAAATGTGGTCAAGTTTTGAACAAAGGCCGGGTTGCCGTTAAAGGCTGTGTTGGCCCAAGTTTTGGCTGACTGGCTTATGTAATTGGTCATGGAATTCTGAAGACAGTATGAGACAGCGTCCCAGGCAGGGTTATTGCCAATGCCGATATTTGCCGCACGGGTGACACTTGAGTTTACTTCTTGCTGTCTGGTGCTTGCCGCAATCTTATATAAATATTGGCGTAATGGTCCGGTAGAGCCTATATCATTGACGATAATTGAAGCACCACCGCCTCCGCCCCCTCTGGCCGTATCGGCGGCGGGAGGAGGAACAGAATTATTAATAGCACTTCTGACCGCCGGACTGACCAGTTGAGAGATATTGCAACCCAAAACATTTTGAGAGGCTGCCTCTAGTCCTTGGATATTTCCAATGCCAGATAGTCCTGCTCCGTTAGTGTTTCCGGAAGTATAAGCGGCCGCTTGGCGCGGACCACTACCACTAAAAGGAATTGATGAGGTGGAAGTGGTGCCAGTGCCTACCGGTGGCCCGCCGAGGTTTCCTGGATCGCCGCCAAAGTCAGCAAAATTTTGACTGAAATGCCAATAGAGATCAATGTAAGAGCCGGCCGGTACGCTCACCACGCCATTTGTGACGGAAGGATTGGCGGTGGTAGATGTAAGAAAATTTATACTAACGCTGTTTCCCTGTATCGGAATATCACTGTGACAACTAATATTGTTTACGCACAGAGTAAAACCGGAATACCAATTGGTCGGCACCGTTATTGAAATGGTGTGAAGCCCTGTCGGAATTTGGTCAAAAGAAAAACTGGTAGTAGTGGCAATGAACTGACCATCTACTGTAACCGTTTGATTGTCGGCAACGCTACCAATCGGTACCTTGAATCCTTCAATGCAATTGTAATATCCACTGCAAAGATAGATCGGACCGGTGTAAGGGCCCCCGCCCGTGCCGGGGTTGCCACAATCACTACTGTCGCAGATAACGGTAAAAGCGTAAGCATTACTATCCCCGTTTGCATTGGAAACAGAAACGGCATACTGGCCCGGAGGAAGAGGAGTAGAAGAATTAGGCAGAGTGCTCGGCACGTCAAGAGTCATAGACGTGCCATCGCTCGAGTTCAAACTATTTATACTTGCATCCCCGAAATGGACAGTATTATTGGTCGGAGTAAATCCTGTGCCGTATAAGGTCAATACTGATCCAGGGAGGCCTGATGGCGGTTCAAAATAGCTAAGCGACACCGAAGAGCTTTGAGCTCTAGCTTGATAGACCTTGGTAATCATTTTTCCCGCCCAAGGGAGCACAAAAGGAGCGGCAAATACTATCGCCACCAGCGCTATCCCCCAATAAATTTGTCTGTATGAGGTTCCCTTCATCTATATATTGTTCCACATTGATCCCGTCTCGTCTTTACTAAAGATTATACCATTAGTTTTGAAATAATTGGCTAGTTTTATGTAGAAAGTAGGCATAATATTCTGATTATTGCGAAAAATTTGAACGGCCCACATTCCTTTTAGAGGATCATTCTGATAAGTATCCAAGTCTTGTAGAGAGACATACATTTGATTGTAATTATTGACTATTTGCAAATGAATATCGGCCATCGCTCGCGGTACTTTTAGCTTAGAAAGATCAACGGAAAGTTTTTGATAATAGGCGGCGCTCTGACTATAAGTAGGATTGGTTATTTTAAAATAAGTATTCCAATCACCTTGAGAGATTAAGCCGAACGAGTTTCCATAAGCTTTAATCTCCTCTTTATTTATCGGATCAAAGATGGTAAGACCTCCTAATGTAAATTTTTCTGCAAATGCCGGCTTTGAAATATTTGATATCACATTCTGAACGACACTATTCTGACTATCACTACTTAAAGTTCCGGTTTGATCTTGAGCCGATAAATAAGAAGTCAGAAAATTTTTAGATAAATTTTGAGTGAGGTTGTCATTTTTAGAATTATCATTAGCGATAACTATTTTGACGGCAGTACTTATGCGACCGTCGCCCGGTTTTAGAAGATCATTGGGAGTAGCTCCGGATGCTACCGTGTTGGGAATGAGGGGATCTCTTCCTTGATTGATTTCATCGCCATCAGTAGTGCCGTCGCCGTCGGTATCGGGATTGTTGGGATTAGTGTGCCAGACATTTATTTCCTGATTATCACTCAACCCATCCGAATCACTGTCCACTTCGGCCGGCGCGGCCGCCGCGCCGGCCAACAAACTCCCATTCTCACCCAGAACAGAATTTTTATGATATTTAGAGACAAAGGCTACTAGAATGACCAGAAAGGCCGCAATTCCTAGATAAATGATTTTTTTACTCGGTTTTTTACTTACTTGGATCAAAATATTTGCTTAATTTGATTGAATTATAGCAAGATTTGTACTATAATTACAGCATTATAATGAAAAAGCCTTCATTTTATAGCTCAGTTATCATTACTCTCTCATTCCTTTTTTTGATCGGCGTCGCTTATGCCGCTACTCCTTATCCAACAGTTAGTTTGAGTCGAGGATCCACTAACACGGCTGGTGTTCAACAACTTCAAACTTATCTCGTAAGTATTGGTCTGCTTAAACAGTCCGATATTGACAATGGCGGCTATGGCGTATACGGTCCCCGCACTGAAGCGGCTGTGGGCAATTTACAAACCTGGCTCAATGTTGATGCTGGATCCAACTGGGGAGCTTACGGACCTCGCACCCTAGCCGCTTTAAATCAAGCAACTAACAATGGCCAGCTTGATCTCAACTCTCCTTCTACTCTGCCCCCTCCTTATACCAACTTACCGCCCCCACCCCTTTCTCTAAACGATTTAAATGGGTTGCCACCACCTTCGTCACAACAATTTCCTGGATTGCTGCCATCCCAAAATCTTCCTGACCCCAACTTATCTTCAGTGTCTCCGACTCCACCTCCTTCTTTTCAAAATAATAATCCTCCCGTGACTACCGTACCGCCACCCCCCCAAGTAAGTCCTGGTGTCACCACCGGCTCTGTCTGCAATCTTTCTAGTCCACTCGGTGCAACATTGGCATTGCCTCCAAATTTAGGATCTCGTTGGACTACACATTTTGCTGATAATGAACCAACACCACAAAGCAAAATTTCTGCGCTTAGCACAGTTCAAGTATATAGTGATAACCCTGGCGTGGTGGGCAGTGCGGGATCAGCAGGACGGTATCCTGAATTTCCTCTCACCATGGTATTTGCAATCATTAGCCCCAACGATAATTTATGGCACGCCTATGTTGTTGACAACAATAATTCGGAAGCAAAGAATTCAGTAAATCAGGGAGCAGTGGATATTTGGTATCCTTATCCGGACCCAAGAAATCCTACTCAAACCGCAAAATTCTATAGTAAAAGTAAATACTACGCCGCTTACTTGGCTGATCCGAATAATAAACTGAAAAAAGATAAGTTATGGTATGAACTCCCCTCTTCTCAAGTAATAAGACAATTGGCTCCGGCGCATAGTATTGCTAAAAAAGATTTATATAAAGCTGATAATTACTGTTTACAACTTAAGCATCTGAATGAGGGTATATAAATTGAATGATTCCAAATCGAGTATAATTAAACCATTATGAGTAAAAAAGTCTCTGTGATTGGAGTTTTGGTTCTATGTTTAATTATTTTTTCCTTAACTTTAACTTCTCTCCACTCCCAAACCTACACCTCCGTCCCTCCCACCTTCCAATTCACCCGTAACCTCGGCCTCGGTAACCGCGGTCAGGATGTAGAGAACCTCCAGTGTATATTAGGAGTGACACAGACGACCGGATATTACGGTCCCATCACTGCAGCCGCCGTTCTCCAGTTTCAAAACGCTCACCCTACAGAGGTTCTTACTCCGATAGGTTTAACCGCTGGCACTGGCTACATGGGCTCATCCACCAGAGCTTATCTAAACACACAAATCTCACAGAATGCTTCATCATCTATCCCAACTTGTCCGACCTATATTCCTCTCACGCCAACAGAACCAACACCTGCACCAATCACATATCAACCTCAGCCACTACCACAACCTACACAGCCGACACAACCGACCCAAAATACCCAACCACCTCAACAGTTACCTATCACCCCCATCATCAATCCAGATGGTACGGTGAGTTACCTCAATCCAAATGCAACCTCCACCCTTAATCCTTACGGAACAATTATTAGTCCATACGGAACTACCAACCCTTACAATCCCTACCAGTCAATTCTACCAACTTATAGAAGTCTCAATTCTTCTAATAATTCTCAAGGCTATACAAATTCAAATGCAGCAAATGCAACGGCAGCAATAAATGTTTCGCAGGGTACCGGCAGTATTGCAGGCTTACCAACAGTCGGCGTCTATAATCCAACAATGAGAAGAAATGAACCGTATGCACACGTTGTCACGGATTCATCCGGGTCTCCTTTTGTTGGAGATATTGTTACCACTTTCGGAGGTCCAAGAGATCATGACATTGATCCAGTGACCGGTCATGATCTTAACCTCAACCATTTACCCATCTATCCTGCCTGCACCGCCCACAGTTTAAATCCAAATGCTTATTACATGGCCTTTAGGTGGGATTACACCAAACCACAAACAACTTTCGCTAAACTTCGAAGTTCTTATGTTCGTTTTTATAATCCAAAAACCAGATTGTATGCTTTAGCTATGCCGGTGGATTGGGGGCCGTCCCCTGTCTCCCCATCAAAAGCCACCATAGATGTAAGCGAAGGAACTCTGAAAGCTTTAGGAGCTGAGGGTGGAGACAAGATCTATTTTCAAATGGTGCCCGCCAGCGGTCCTTTGAAGTCCCCGTGTTGAATTTTTCTGATATAATTAAAATATTATGATGAGAAAATATTTCTTATTTGGTTTTCTAGCCATATTCTTAATTTCCCTCCCTCTCTCTATTAACTCCCAAACCTACACCTCCGTCCCCCAAAACTTCCAATTCACCCGCAATCTAGGATTGGGTAACCGCGGTCAAGATGTGGAAAATCTTCAATGTATTCTCGGCGTTACCGATCCGACTGGATATTATGGAACTATTACCTCTGCCGCTGTGCTCCAATTCCAAAATACTCACGCCGCCGATATCCTTACACCAGTAGGTTTAACCTCTGGCACTGGCTACTTTGGTGCATCCACCAGAACTTACATCAACACCCAAATACAGAATGCTTCCTCATCCTCATCCTCATCCTCATCCTCATCCTCATCCTCATCCATTGTCCCAAGCTGTCCCACCTATACTCCTCCGACACCACTGCAGCCACAACAACCTCCTACCCCATATACTCCACCACCGCTTCCAACTCAACCGACACAACCGACCACCCCACCCGGCACCGTCTCATGCCCGACAGGTTACAGCTGTATTCAGACTCCCAACCAAAACCAGAATCAGGGAGGGTTGCCGGCAGTTCCTTCCTTTGGACAGAATGGTGGGTTGAATGGGGGAAATCAGTATCAGCAACAACAATGCAATAGTTCGGAGGAAAATTTTTATGCTACGCATGGTGGCCGGAACGCATTGACGGAAGCGGCTTGGCAGTCTTGTTCTTACAATCAGCAGACTCAAAATACTCCTACCACCAATGCTCCACCACCGCCGGCCTCTAACGCGCCGGCACAGGATAATTTTTATGCAGTTAATGCGGATTCCTACATACTCGGACAATATAGGAATGGAGGTGATTGCTCACAGAATCAGGGTTACCAAAATTGTCCCGGACACCCACACTATTACACTACTCACCTTGCTAACCCCACACGTAGATGTGCCATTGACCCCACGATCGCATATTTAGAAAAAGACTTATTGCCCAAAGCTTTTCCTGGAGTTACTTTTAGCAGTGACTGTAGAACACCCAATGACAATCCTCCGAATCCTCCGGACAATGTGCATTATCCTGGCTTAGCAGTTGATATTCAGAAAAATGGTGGTCCTATAACAAAGGAAGTGGGTGACAAATTGGTAATTTGGGCTCAGAGGCCGGAAAATTTGATTTTAGGTTTAAAACAAATTATTTTTGATGAAAAATCATGGAGATTCGTATCCTATAGCGATGCCTCCGGTCAACATTCTCACTGGATTGGCCCACTACAATTTGGTTGCCAAGGCGAAGGAGATAGTTGTCACCATGTTCACGTTCATTTTTCTGTAGGCGGTTAAGAAAAGGGAGAAAATAGCAACGGCGATGCCCCCTTGCCACATCACCCACGTGCATTTCGGCATTAACTAAGCTATAATTTAAGCCGAGGGAAACACTTTCGTTTTTATAATAAACCATGCAAAATAAACACTCTTTGGCCCGATATTTCTCTCTTCTTTTGATTATTGGTATTTTTTTCTCTCCAATCCCTGTTCTTTATGCACAAAATTCCCCAAATTACGACTATTCTCTGGTTCCAAACACCTACTCTTTTAATAGAGACTTTGGTAATCCTACCCAAGATCCGGCAGGCCAAAATGACGTTTCCTATTTACAATGTATTCTTGGCATGAGTCCAACCGGCTATTTCGGCTCGATCACCCAAGCCACCCTAAAAACATTTCAAGAGAATCACGCTGAAGCAGTTCTTACTCCGGTAGGTTTAACCACCGGTACTGGATATTTAGGTAGCAGTACCAGAGCTTACATCAATGCTCAACTAGTGACCGATGGTTCCACCACGGGTCCTCATTGCAGTGCTCCTACAAACACCACTGATCAATATGGTAATCCAATCGGTACTCAATATCCTAACAATACCAACCCGTATCAAACGAATCCAAACAACAATAATCAACCCGCTAACAGTCAAAACTCGCTTCTCCCTCTCCTTCCCTACTTTATGATGATGTCACAAGGAGGAGGAGCACCACATTTGGTAAATCCAAATCAGCAGAATTCAACAAATAATCAAACTCCGTATTATCCACCAACAACTACTACCACTACAAATCCTCCAGCCGGTCCAGCTAATCCAGCTAATCCAGTTAATCCAGCTAATCCTCAACAAAATCCTCTAGCAAATAATTACGGGAACCCACTATCATGTCAGTCGCCTAATACTTTTAATTACGCAACCGGAAAATGTGTAACTCCAGATGGTTGTAATTTGCCGCAAGTCTTTAATTTCCCAATGGGAAAGTGTGTAGATCCAAGTGGAACATCTCAGACTCCTCCGACCTCTAGCCAATCTAATCCGGACCACATCTTTGCTGGTCCAGTTGTTTATGATTCTATGGATGCTGTTAACCGAGGTAATGAAATTTATTTGGGCAATGATGACAGACCATGTAGGCGCAGTGAGCCACACATGTTTTTAATTATCGTGAATAATAGATATATATCTTCCGGTGATGGATCTCTTTACTTATTATTTGATGAAAATCAGACCAAGCTTGGAGGCCAACTAGTTGCTAGTCAAAATAATCTGGCTCCTGCGGCTGAACTTCTTAAAACAGGCCAGTGTATAACAGGTGACTTTATCCCCAACTCTACTCGTCTCAATGGATACCAAAGTAATTTTTGTCAGGATTATACTCGATATGGCCAGCCACGCGTAGGTAGTACCGCTTGGCCGGTGGATGGGATTTTGAATAATATTGAAGTAAGTGCCAACGGAGCATGCTCTACAAATGTTCCACACTAAGATGATTAAAAGCTAATTAAAATTATATTTGTGAGAAAAATTATTCTTCAATCTATTAAATTTACCCTAGTTCTATCCATTGTTCTTTCCAACATCTTCTTTCTTCTCCCCTCCCAAACTCTAGCCGTCGTCGTCAACGGCACGGGCACTCCTCCGCCTACAAATATTCCTCCAGTCGCTGGCACCGATCCACAGCAACCATTTAATGTTACTTCTAATCCGCCTGCTAACACTGCGAACCCGGCAATCATCAACTCAGTCATTCCCACCTACACTAATGATCGTTGGTCCGAGAGCACTCTTCGAAGTCAATTTAATCAATATGGCATTGATGTGAACAATGGTGTTCAACTTTATGGTCTTGGTAATTTTGCTGTCACCGGAGCAGTATCCCTGAAAAAAACTGTTGACTATTACACTAGCGCAGTGCGAGTAAGTAGCGTTCCTCTTTCAAATCTGACAGTCACAGCCGGAACCGATACTTATAATACAGACCAGCCAGTTCTTGATATTACCAGTAATCCAAATCTTGATTATTTCATCAATCATCTCGCCACTTCTCGGGGGAGTAGTAATTACGGCCAGCTCTATCAATTAGGAGATGATTATTTTTTCCAGAACAATAATTCCTGGCATATAATTTTTGGTCCAAGCAATGGCGCCTTCGTTAAAAACACTATCAATTTCTTTGGTATCGTTCGAGACAATTTTGCCGTGCCTCACCCTGTCATTACCGATACCAACACTCCTTCTGTCGTTTCTTTTCCTCGCAATCTAGGCGTAGGTACTAAGGGTCAAGATGTTCACGATCTTCAGCAATTACTTAATGCTGATTCTTACACCACAGTAGCTAGCACAGGTGATGGTTCACCCGGCCACGAAACACAATATTTTGGAGTGAAAACCCAAGATGCGGTGAAACGATATCAATATAAAGATAATGAGATCCTTGATGCGGCCGCTATCACCACTCCGACTGGTTTCTTTGGCACATTTAGCCGAGCGGCCATGGCTTCTTATGGAAATTATCTGAACGCTCTAAAGAACAATCAAAATAGAGCCACTCTAGCCTATCCTACTCCGACGAAGCCATTAGAAGATATTCCGCTTAATGGTAATGCTCCTGTCAGCAATCCAAACAATGGTACTCCAAATAATAATCCCGCTCCGGCTACTCCAATTTCTCTAAACACTACTCCCACCGCCCCGACTTACAATTTCACTAATGGTCCGCCTAATCCATATGCTTCCACTACCGATCCTTACGCTCCTCTTCCGCCAGATCCGACTTTAAACAATACGCCGGTCTTTGATCAACCAAACTACGTTGGTATTCAAGATCCGAATATTGCTGTCAATCAGACTCCAAATTCTTCTCAACCAACCTCACCTTCAAGCATAAATCAATATTTGCCAACGATTTTCTCGGTGATGCAGATGCTTCAAAGAGGAGGATTCTCCTTGCCGGGGCTGGGCGGGGCGCATGCTCCGGGGGCGGGCGGGGCGCCGGCGGCTAGTGGGTTACCGGATTATGGCGGTAAGACTTCTTACAACTCTTTCTATTTTAAGAGTGATCCATATAGACCTTGTGGCTGTAGCGCTCAAGAAACATATTTGATCATTAATGATAATTCCAGAAGTTCTACCAGGACACCTAGTCCGATTGTTTTGCTTCAAACTCAAGCAACCTCTTTGATCACTGGCCCCTTAATGATAGGAGCCTGTGCAATAGGTAAATATTTACCACCAACGGCCTGCAGTAGTTGGGTTCTAAGAGGTAATGTTAACGTTTGTCAGCCAGGTCCGGGAGATGAATTTCCGTGGGCCATACCTTTCGGAACTATAAAAACAGTAGAGTCTCAATCAAATTCTTGTAGCCAGTAATTAAAGGGTTAAGTTTCTCCAATCTTCCAAACTCAAATCTTCCGCTCTGGCTTTTTCGGAGATTTGAGACCGCCGGAATTTCTCTTCCCAGGGAATTTCGGCGGTTTCTTTTAATTGGCGCAAATTACTGATCAAAAATTTGCGCTTGTGAGCAAAGCCAGCTTTTATGAGCTCAAAAAATTTTTCCTCTTCAATTTTGCTGTCGTGGAAAAATTTTTTGGAAATGTTCTCGATTAATAAAATAGCAGAATCTACTTTAGGTGCCGGCGCAAAATAGCGCGCCGACACCGTTTTGATGTATTTCGGCTTGCCGTAAGCCTTAACACTAAGTGAGAGCAAGCTTTCTTTGCCGTCATTTGCCACAATTCTTTTAGCCACTTCTTTTTGAAGCATTAATACCATTCGTTTTGGCTGGATGTCTCCAGAGAGAAACTTGCGTAAAAATATTCCGGTGATGTAATAGGGAATGTTGGCAACAATAGAATAGGTGTTAGGTTTTAGGTTATAGGTTTTAGGATTGAAGTTGAGGATATCGTCGTGCACCAATTCCAACTTTCTCGTCAATATCTCTTCCTTAAATTTTTCTTCCAGTAGAGGAACTAGCCGGTCATCCTTCTCTACCACCACCAACCGGGGCGCTGACGCCAATAATTCTTGCGTCAGCGCCCCTTTCCCCGGACCAACTTCCAGCACATTATCGCCACTTTTAATATCCGCTATCCGAACAATATCGGAAAGAATTTTTTTCGAATGTAGAAAATTTTGCCCCAATGATTTTTTTGCTCTCATATATAAATAGTTTTTTCACTCAGATTTTCCTCGCTCTCTAGCGATTCTTCATCAAGATCAATAATAAACTCCGAAGGAATGCTAACCTGTTTTGCTCCAAAGATTGTCCGGACTGATGCGTATGTAAGATAAAGTTTTATTTTAGCTCGGGTAAGAGCAACATAAAAAAGTCTTCGCTCCTCTTCCTCTTCTTCCCCACTCAATTCTTCCTCACTTAATCTTTTGTGTGGAAACAAATCACTTTCAAGCCCACTGACAAACACATAAGAAAATTCCAAACCTTTGGATGCATGAACCGTCATTAATTTAACCGAGCTGGTTTTTTCTTCCATCTCGTCTTGATCCGACGCCAATGATGCGTCCGCCAATAACTTTTCAATTCCCTCTTCTGGTGGCAAGTAGTCGTACTTAGTGGCTAGTGTTGCCAACTCTTTAATGTTTTCCAGTCGATTCTCATCTTCTTCCTTCCCTTTTCTATACATTTCTTCCATACCGCTTGCTTTGATGACGTATTTAATAGTGTCTGACGGCTTTGATTTCAAGGCCATCATTTGAATTTGTACTAGAAGATTGCGGAAATTTGCCAGCCTCTCCTTCATTGAGGTTGGCAAGCCCTCTTCTTGCTTTGCGGTAATCTTAAGCAAGGTCAATTTTCCAATGCCACGCGCCGGCACATTAATAACCCGTTTAATGTCCGAAAAACTATCCGGATTGAGAGCCGCCCGAAGATATGAAAGCGTATCTTTTACTTCCTTTCTCTCAAAAAATCGAACACCTAAAATTTGATACGGCACCTCTCTCATTAAAAAGGCTTCTTCCAGTACGCGTGATTGAAAATTAGCCCGATATAGAACAGCGATCTCTTTCGGTGCCACGCCACTCTCAATTAACTCGGCCGATTTCCGAGAAATGAAATCGGCCTCGTCCGTCTCATCATATGCGGCATACAATCCGATCTTTGCTCCACCTTTTTTATTCGTAAAAAGTTTTTTATCTTTTCGATGAATATTTTTTTCGATAATAAGATTGGCCGCATTTAAAATTATTTCAGTCGATCGATAATTTTCTTCAAGTAATACTACTTTCGCTTCAGGATAATCTTCCTCAAAACTTAAAATGTTTCTAATATCCGCCCCACGCCAGCTATAAATATTTTGATCCACATCTCCCACCACACAAATATTTTTTTCTTTCCTAGCTAAGAGTTTAGCAATAGTGTATTGAACTCGATTGGTATCCTGATACTCGTCAATGTGAATGTATTTCCAAATGTTTTGATAGTGAGCAAGGATCAAAGGGTTTCGTTTTAGTAAGTCCGCGCTTTTCAGAAGCAGATCATCAAAATCCAAAGCTCTTTCTCTTTTTAATATCTTTTCGTACTCGGCCCAGACCGACGATACAATCTTGCCGAAATAATCCCGACCAGACTCTTCCTCATAATCCCCTTGGCTAATGTTGTCTCCTTTTTGGCGAGAAATGACATGAAGAATCTTTGTCGGCTCAAATTTTTTCGGATCCAGAGATAAAATCTCCAAACCCTCTTTCACCGCTCGTTTTGAGTCACTGCGATCATAGATGGAAAAGTGTCGTGGCAGATCAAGCAACTTTGAGTTTTCTTTGATGATGTGAACGCCCAAGGAGTGAAAAGTAGAGACAAAAGGGCGCTCCGATGACGAGATTGGCAGGTTCAATTCCTTGTCATTTTTTAAAAGTTCGTACACCCGCTCTCTCATTTCCTTGGCTGCTTTGTTGGTGAAGGTGATGGCCAGGATATTTGCCGGCGCTACCCCAGTTTTAATCAAGTGGAGGATACGGTGGGTGATAGTCTTAGTCTTCCCCGCTCCGGCGCCGGCCAAAATTAAAAGAGGACCCTCCGTTTGGAGTACAGCGGCCTTTTGCCTTTCATTTAAGCCATTTAAATCATTCATAACTCCGAAACTATATCACGAAATTAGTTATCCACACCCCTTTTTTGACCTCATTGACACCCTCTCTGAGGGAGCTATGATTACTTTCATACCGAATTTCCGAGTGGTTTTGGGGGCAACCCCATTTTTTTGTGGAAATGGCAGAATGAGGGATTTATCATTAATCTTAGGCTTATTTTACCATACAGTAGGATTCCAAGCCGGTTTTCGGCCTCTCTAAAGCCCAAAAGTCTTATCACAAGCCTCTTCTATGGAAGGCTCATATTATCATTAGTATTACTAAGCTTGCCAGGCAATACCCAGGCAAGTGTTTTTTCATTTGTTGGCCATCTATTTGCTGGCACCAACGCCAACGCTAGCGCCTCGGATATAGTCCAAGAATCCTCCAATTCCCAGAAAATGCCTCTTCTCCAGCTGGCTCTAAACACTAATCCTACCCCATACAATAAAGAACCCGACTTAAATGTGGTGGGAGAGGCACTTCTCGCTGTAAGCGGTCCTGAAGGGGCGGCTTCCGAATCTTCCTCAGTCGTTCGTCCTTCTAATGATCAGATCAGCCTTTATACTGTCCGAGAGGGCGATACTCTTTCAAGTATTGCCAACCTTTTTAATGTTACGGTTAATACCATTCGGTGGGCCAACGATCTGAATTCTGGCTCTACTATCAAAAAAGGACAAGTTTTAATTATCTTACCGATCTCTGGAGTTAAATATACGGTTAAGAAGGGGGATACAGTTCAGAGTATAGCTAAGTCATACGGTGGTGATGTTGGTGAAATTAATAGTTTCAACAATCTCGAGGTAGGCCAAAAACTGTCAGTTGGAGATGAGGTTGTTATTCCCGACGGAGAACTTAGCAGTGGCGTCCAAACTTCTTCCGAAAATTCATCAAATGGATCTAAAACTACGGTCACCAAGAGTGGTAAAACTACTGCCGGCCCAACTAGTGGCACCTATATTGATTCAAGCGGCTATTTCCGCCGACCACTTGACGGAGGCGTTCGCACTCAAGGTATACATGGACACAATGGTGTTGACTGGGGATCTCCGGTAGGCACCCCGATCCACGCCGCCGCTTCTGGCCAAGTGATTATCAGTAAAAATAGCGGTTGGAATGGTGGCTATGGCGACTATGTGGTAATCAGCCACCCTAATGGTACGCAGACTCTTTATGCTCACATGAGCAAGACGGCAGTTTCTGGTGGAGCGAACGTGGAGAAAGGAGAAGTTATCGGCTACATTGGCCTGACCGGCGAAACCACCGGCCCCCATGTCCACTTTGAAGTTCGAGGAGCCAAAAATCCGTTCTAATCGATTTTCTTTGGTCTATATTGTAGAGCTTCTAGCATATGCTGGGGTTCCACATGTTCGGCTCCTTCGAGGTCGGCGATAGTTCGAGCTAATTTAATTAGACGATGGTATGCGCGGGCGGAGATATCCAATTTATAAGCAGCATTGTCTAAAATATCTTTTACTTTTTCTCTAAGTGGGATCAAATTCAAAATATTTTTTGGTTTTATTGCACTATTAGTTAGAATTTTAAGCCCATGTTTTCGAAAACGGGTTTGTTGGATGGCTCTGGCCTTGAGAATTCGTTTTTTTACTTCGTCAGTTTTTTCCCCCAGTCCTTTTAATCCCAACTTTTTATAATCAACTTCAGAAACTTCCAACCAAAGATCTACCCGATCAATGATTGGTCCGGAAATTTTGCGTCGATAGCTCTGAAGACTAACTTGTCTGCAGGTACATTCTTTATTTTTCGTTCCACGATTGCCACATGGGCATGGATTCATTGCGGCAATCAAAATAAAATCAGCGGGGAAAATAGCAGAGCTTTTTGCTCTGGAAACACTAACGACCCTTTCCTCCAATGGTTCACGCAAAGCGTCTATTGCTCTTCTATCAAACTCCGGAAACTCATCCATAAAAAGAACGCCTCGATGAGCCAGTGTTACCTCCCCGGGCTTCGGAATAGTGCCACCGCCGATTAGTGATGGATACGAAGCGGTATGATGAGGCGAACGAAATGGTGGGTAGAGCACCAAGGGCTTATCCGACAAGGTCCCCGCAACCGAATGAATGGAGGTGGCCTCAAGTATTTCCTGGAAAGTAAGTGGTGGTAGGAGATGAGCAAAAGCCTTGGCTAGCATTGTTTTTCCCGTTCCCGGAGGTCCGAACATCAGGGCATTGTGGCCACCTGCCGCGGCGATCTCGAGCCCGCGCTTTGCCCCTTCCTGACCTTTAATATCGGCAAAATCTACCTCGTAATCACTCGTTTCATAATCGATTTTAGTCACTGGTGTTGGTATTAGTTTGGGCGAAACCGGAACGGTTTCGCCCTCCCCCGTTTCTTCTTCCACTTTCTCATTCAGATGTTCAATCACTTCACCCAGAGTAGCAAGACCAAAAATATTTATGCCCGAAATAATTGCTGCCTCTTTCACATTTTCCATCGGAACGTAAACCTCTCTGAATTTTCTTTTTTTTGCTTCTATCACCAAAGGCAACACTCCCTTAATTGGCCGCACTTTCCCGTCGAGCGATAATTCTCCCAAAAAAAGTTTTCCCTTGGGATCAAACTTAATTTCTTCTGCCGCTAATAGATAGCCGAGAGCCATGGCCAAATCAAAACTCGGCCCCTCCTTTTTCAGATCAGCCGGAGCAAGTGAAATGACCACCTTTTGATTTTTATGTTTAGGTGAAGTGAAGCCAGAATTTTTGATAGCCGCACCGATTCGGTCGCGAGATTCTTCCACTGCCTTGTCAGGAAGGCCCACCACTAAAAAAGAATAGAGCCCTTTTGAAAGATCAATCTCCACATCAATAATCCTCGCTTTTAAAAGATTACTTTGAGCGCTGAATACTTTGGCAAAACTCATCCCTCCATCTTAAATGGTTCGAGATGAGTTTTCGCTAAAACATTCTTAAATTTTTCTTTATAAGAGGTTAAACCTCTTATTTACCTAGACTAAACGAGCATTGATATCTTTCTTGCAAGTTCTGGCAGCGGGATTTGCTTCCAGCCTGTCCGTCTCAATAGCTTCTCCACAGACTTCACAAACTCCATAAGTACCATCTTCTATTTTCCCCAAAGCAAGCTTAACATCGTTCAACTGAGGCTCCAATTCTTTCAGAATAGCCGCATCGCCCTCAAAACTTTCAAATTTATCTGCCACTTCGTTTCGGTCCGCTCTCTCAATGTCCATATCTTCTGATTTAGCCTCCCAGTCGGCCGGATTAGAAGGATTCTTCTGAGCCACCTTTTGCACCTGGGAAAGAAGAAGAGCTCGCTCTTTTTGGAGTTTCTTTTTAAACACACTTAAATCGATATTGAGGTTATTTTTCTTCATAAATTTATTGTCTTGGGTAGTATATCACACCACCTATCGGAGTCTATTTTAGTTCTATTTTTCCTGGCCAGTTTGAATATAACGCCCAACTATCTCTTTAAAAGCCTCTTCACCCTGGGTGAAAATAACGGTATGTGGGTCTATAAAAGAATAAAGAAAGACAATTTTACCGCTTGAATCGGTAATGACTCGGGTGTCTCGGTTCTGAATTAGTCGATCTTTGAATGGCTCTGTCGGAGAAGTTCGAATAAGCGGAGAAAGAGTAAAGGTTGTATTTGAAGTGGTGGCAGTGCTACTCGAAGCTGTGGTGGTGCTGATCGAATTTGTAATGACAGGGGCTTGAAGAATGGAAAAGAGGGGTGTCATATCCTGCTGCAGAGTTCCTTCCCACTCAAGCATTCCGGCAAAGGCAATTTCATAGGAGTCGCTTCTCAATATCATAAACACTTCGCTACTGTTATTACTCGTTTGGTAGATGCCAAGCATGTAAATATCTTGAATAGAACGAAAAATCGGGGCCGGAATGCGAGTGTTAAGAAGAGTGGTGAGACGACTGCCGGAAATAAGGTGCCTTGCTCCAAGTTCTATCGAAGTAGAAGTGCCTACATCTTTTTCGGTGACAATTAAATTCTCTATTGTTCCTGATGGACGAGCGAGACGTTTTATCTTGCCAACTTCATTGACCAAAATATTCGGATCAGCTATATCCAATTTCAACTCTGTATTTTTTTCAGCGTAGACTAAATTTTTAGGGAGATTTAAAACATTGTTTTGATTAGTGCCACGCAGAAAAAAGAAATAACCGATTATGGCAATGCCAGCAATTACAAGAGCAGCACTTAGGACAAAGAAGAGCACTGATCTTTTTGAATCAATCGATACCGCTTCCTTGGTAAGGCCCTGTGCCTCCTGGCGTTTTTTTTCCGCTAAAGCTATTTTGATTACCGAGACATTATCTTTCTTGATGGCCTCCGCCACATCGCTCTGATACGTCTTTAGAGGCCTCATCGGATCTTCCAGTTTCTTCTCCTTAGCATGAGCAACGGCCTCCTTCAGTTTTGCCGCTTGATCTACGGAAGGAGGCCGCACAAGACCAGGTTCTCTAATTGATCCTAGATTTGGATTTTTTTCATTTTCTAAAGGTGGCATGCGCTAATTTTACACTAGCCTGTTTCAAAAACTAGGCGGTTGGTTTTTTGATGAAGTTTGGATCGGCTTGTTTGATGGAGAGGGCGATGCGGCCGCGTTCGTCTGTGCCTTTCACCATGATAGGCACGGTCTGGCCTTCTTTCAGAAATTGACCGATATTCTCTATTCGGAAGGAGGCAATTTCGGAGACATGCACCAATCCTTCAGTAGAGGTGCCGATCTTCACAAAGGCTCCGAAGTCCATGATCTTGACCACTACGCCTTCAAAACGCTCGCCAGGCATGTATTCATGAGTCATTTCCTCCACAATAGCCTTGGCTTTCTCAGCCGAGCCGCCGGTTCCAGTGAAGAAGACAGTTCCGTCATCTTCAATATCAATTTCAGCGCCCGTCCTCTCTTTAATATCTTTAATAGTCTTTCCTCCCCCGCCAATAACTAGACCAATTTGATCTGGTTTAATTTTAATTGAGATAATTTTTGGTGCTCTTGGAGAAATATCGGCACGAGGGGCAACAATTTCTTTCTCGATCACATCAATAATTTGTAAACGAGCCGCTTTTGCTTTCTCCAATGCCTCTCCCAGAATTTTTAGAGTAATGCCTCCGACTTTCACATCCATTTGCACTGCCGTCACTCCCGTTCGCGTTCCTGCTACCTTAAAATCCATATCACCATGATGGTCTTCTGGTCCTTGAATGTCAGTGAGCAGTACATAATTATCATCATCTTTCATCATCAGTCCCGAAGCGATGCCGGCAACAGGAGATTTAATTGGCACCCCACCATCCATCAAAGCTAGCGTAGAAGCGCAGACAGAACCCATTGAAGTAGAGCCATTTGATGCCATTGATTCTGAAACGAGACGAATAGTGTAAGGAAATTCCTCCTTTGGAGGAAGAACCATTGAGAGAGCTTTTTCGGCCAGATTGCCGTGGCCGATCATTCGACGATTGGCGCCACCCATTCTACCGGTCTCACCCACTGAAAACGGCGGAAAATTATAATGATGCATAAAACGTTTCTTGGTTTGCAATTCCATACCATCAATTGTTTGTGAATCGCCCGGTCCGCCAAGAGTAAGAGCTGAAAGGACGTGAGTTCCTCCGCGATAGAAAATGCCGGAGCCATGAAGCATCGGAGAGATACCGCCGGCCTGGGCAAAGAGTGGCCTTAAATCGTCCATGCCGCGACCGTCAGGCCTGCGCTTCTTCTCGATCGCTTCCTTATGTATCAAATCATTCACCTTTTCTTCAAAATATTCTTCAGCCAAAGATTTTTTCTCTTCCGGAAGAGTTTCAACATAAAGAGCCATCCACTCCACCTTCAATTCTTCTGATTCCTTCTTCCCCGGACCGGAGAAAACGGAAGCTTCTATTCGGGACTCAATCTTTTCTTTAAAAATAGCTACTGCTGCCCCATTTATTTCTATTGCTTCAATGATTTTTTTCTCTTTACCAACTTCCTTTATTATTTTTGTCTGAAATTGCTGTAATTTTTCTATTTCAGCAGAAGCAAACTGAAGAGCTGCCGATAGATTTTCATTAGAAGTCTCTTGTGCTCCTACTTCTATCATGTTTATCTTTCCATCTTTGCCACAAGCTACTAAATCGAGAGTGGCGGTAGCTCTTTGGTTATAGGTAGGATTGAGAATAAAGCCCGTATTATCTGGAGATTTTACTGCTCGCACCGCACTCACTGGTCCGTTCCATGGAATGTCGGAGGTACTAATAGCCAAGGATGTCGCTATTACAGCCAAAATATCCGGATCATCCTCGTCAATCGATAGAACAGTTATTACTACCTGAATATCATGTCTAATATGCTGTTCAAAAAGCGGTCGGATAGTTCGGTCCACAATTCGGCCGGACAGAATAGCTTCATCAGACGGCCGGCCTTCGCGCCTTGTGAACTGCCCACCCAAAATCCGGCCGGCCGCGTAAAACTTTTCCTCGTAATCAACAGTCAAAGGAAAGAAATCAGAATCTTTCGGTTTCTTCGACATCACGGCAGTAGCAAAGACGACGGTGTTGCCGTATTTAACCATTACCGAACCATTGGCCTGATCCGCCAGGTCATTAAACTCCGCTGTTAAAGTTTTTCCTCCTACTTCAATCGAATATTCTTTTTTTTGCATAACGCTTGTTAGCGTTCAAATTATAAATCTGAAGAAAGATCTTCAAATCTAGGTATTTGGACGCTAAATTAACTTCTAATATCTAAATCCTAGCACAAAATTATTTTTTATTCAGCAAGTACTTTTTAGGGTTGAGATCAAGATCAATGAAATCATCCACCGTTTCCTTCAGTTTTCCGGAGGCGGATTTGCCGAATGAGACCCCTTCCACCTGACAACCATTCATTTGGAGGTATTCTACGAGGGGAATAAAGTCGCCGTCGCCGGAAACAATAACCACTGCATCCAGTTTTGCGGACAATTTAATAGCGTCAACAGCCAATCCAACGTCCCAGTCCGCCTTTTTACTGCCACTAGAGAAAATCTGAAGGTTTTTAGTCTTTGTTTCAATACCCATCTTTACCAAAGCCTCAAAAAAATTCTTTTCGTCCCCTGCTTCGGTGGTAATAACATAAGCTATAGCTCTGACCAAGATTCGTCCGGCCAAAGTATCCTTTAAAATGGCGCCAAAATTAACTCTGGCGTGATAGAGGTTCTTGGCACTATGATAAAGATTCTGGGCATCAATGAAAATCCCAACTCGCTGTTCTTTGTGTTTAATAACGGCCATTAATTAGGTTTTAGGAACGCTTATCTCTTAAGATCTAACTTCTTTAAAACCGCCTGATACCGTTTGATGTCCTTTTTCTGCAGATATTTCAAATGGCTCTGGCGATCGGCTACCAACTGTAGTAATCCGCGTCGAGAATGGTTGTCTTTGAGGTTTTTCTTCAAATGTTTAGCCAATTCATCAATCCTTTTGGAAATTATAGAAATTTGTACCTCCGGAGAGCCCGTATCGGTCTCATGTACCCGTGTTTCCTTGATAATTCGCTGTTTTTTGGTCTTTGTTAACATTTGAGCATTCTAGCATAAAAGGCCATTTTTTGCAATTTTTAGCCTTTTTGGTCTCCTATTTGCTATAATATTGTGCGACATGACTCTTCAAGAATTAAAACGTCAATATCTGGAACACATTGAGATAGAAAAGGGGCGGAGTTTAAATACGGTGCGGAATTATGAGCACTACCTGGATCGATTTTTGGAATTTTCAAAAGCGAAGAGTCCGAGTGATATTACAGACGAGGTTCTTCGCGAATATCGCCTGTGGTTGAATCGTCAAAGCGCCGGAGCGAAGAATATCAAAGAGACCGACACTCTAAAGAAGCGCACCCAAAATTATTATCTCATCGCTCTCCGGTCTTTCTTGAAATACCTGGCCAAAAGAAAGATCACTTCCCTCTCACCGGAAACAATTGAGCTCGCCAAGGTACCCGAACGCTCGCTCGATCTCATTTCTGGTGATGATCTCAAACGATTACTCAAGGCCCCAGAGAAAGAAAAGAATGAGCTGAAAAAACTAAGAGATAGAGCCATTTTAGAGCTATTTTTCTCTACCGGTCTTCGTGTCTCCGAGCTCTGTTCTCTCTCGCGGGACCTCGATATGGGCAAGGATGAGTTCTCTATTCGAGGAAAAGGCGAGAAAGTAAGAGTAGTTTTCTTATCTGATGAAGCAAAAGCGGCAGTGAAAAAATATTTAGCCAAGAGAGTAGACGTGCAAGACGCCATGTTTGTTCAGCTGCAAAGTCCTATCGGAAAAAGTAAAGAAGCTAAAGAACTCAATCGTCTCACTCCCCGCTCTATTGAAAGAATCGTCAAAAATTACGCTATCAAGGCCGGTATTTCTAAAAAAGTAACCCCTCACGTTCTTCGTCACAGCTTTGCCACCGATCTTCTGGAAAACGGCGCCGACCTCCGATCCGTTCAGATGCTTCTCGGCCACGCCAATATCACCACTACCCAGATCTACACCCACGTGACCGACAAACATCTGAAAGATATCCATAAAAATTTTCATAACAAGAGAAAATAAGTCGAAATAAACAAAAACACCTCCACGCACAAGGCACGAAGGTGTTCTGGGTCAATCCTTTAAGAAGCGGTTGCGCTTAAGCCGGCGCCGTCGTCAATGTCTTTGCCGTAAAGCTGCAAAAACAGGTTGTCTTTTTGCGGCTCATGGACGCGAGTCCCAGCACGTATCGGATGTTCCGGTTCTTGCGGTTCGGCTTGAGAAAACTGCACCACGTTTGATTCTGCGTCGGCATTGCTTCCAGATGTATTCATCAGTTGGTTTTCTTCTTCATGGGTTTGGTTTTTTTGTGCTTACCTCTCGATTACTTGATCGAAAAGCTCTGGGGAATAATTATATGCTTATACTTGATAAGAACAAGTCAATAAATAAAAATGTTGGTGATAACTTTTTTCTTATTTTGATAAGATTAATTCATGAAGATTATTTCCTGGAATGTTAATGGCATAAGGGCGTGGCACAAGAAAGGTTATCTAGATTGGTTTCTCGCCGAGGATCTGGATATTCTCTGTCTTCAGGAAACCAAGGCTCATCCGGAGCAATTAGTAGAGGAACTGCGGAACCCGAAAGGTTACCACTCCTACTTTGATCATTCAAAAGGTAAAAAAGGCTACAGCGGGGTCGCCGTTTACACTAAAATCAAGCCGGAAAAAATAGAATATGGTCTCGGAGTGGAAACGCTTGATCAAGAGGGTCGGTTTATCGCTCTTCACTTTAAGGATTTCGTTCTAATCAATACCTACTTCCCTAACGGTGGAGGCGGGCCCATCAGACTTAAATACAAGCTCGATTATTACAAGGCCTATTTGAAATACGCCGAGAGCCTTAGAAAAAAAGGCAAAAAGATCATCTTCTGCGGAGATATAAACACCGCCCATACCGAGATCGACCTCGCCCGGCCAAAAGAGAACGCTTCACACACGGGCTTTCTGCCCATAGAGCGGGCATGGCTTGATAAAGTAGTAGAACATGGCTATATTGACGTCTTTCGTCATTTCTACCCCAATAAAAGAGAGGCTTATACCTATTGGGATATGTATACTCATGCCCGAGATCGCAATGTCGGCTGGCGCATAGACTACTTTTTTGTCACTCCCAATCTCATCAAAAAAGTGAAAAAGATTGAAATCTTAAGGGAAGTATATGGCTCTGACCATTGTCCTATTTTATTGGAAATAGACCTTTAGAAAGTTATCCCCAGTTATCCCCACAAGTGTCCTTTACATGTCCTATAGATGTCCTATATAATAACCATCAGAGATTCGCTTTCGAGATTGGCCTTATCCCTCTGCCAGTTAAGAACTAGCGCCGTCCTTTAAAAAGGACATCTTGTAACAAGTTAATTTATCCCATTTGGGACAAATTCGTTCAACTTCTACTTGGTGTCTCTTTGTCAAGAGCCACCTTCACCTTTAAAAATAGCTGATCGTGGCTCTTTTTCATTTATTTATTCCACCCAATATTTCTTTCTGATCTCTTTTACTTTTTCTTCTTCAAAGTCCTCCTTTTTTTCTTTGCCCTTCTCCCCCATTTCTTGTAATTCTTTTTCGGATAATTTACTTAGAGTTTTAGCCTGCCCCAAAAGATATTTTTTAGTATTTAAACTAGGGTTCTCTAGGACTTCTTCAAGTAGGGCGTGCAAAATATAACCAATCTTGGGTCCCGGAACCAAGTTAAGGTCTTCCATAAGAGCATTACCATTGACTTTCAGCATGGAAACTGAGACTGGATCGTGCATGACCTCCTCAATCATTGATTTATATTTTCGCAGGCGATACGGATTTTCTTTCGGCCGGCCGGTTCCTACCCTATCGCAGATTCGCAGATTCATTAGATCCCAGACATGTTCCTTGCCGACATTTTTTACCAATCGTCGTACCGCAGACAAAGTGATCTGTTCTGTATCGGAGAAAAACATATGCCAACGAATTAATTTAATCACCACGTCTATGGTTTTTTTAGAAAATCGGAGATCAGCCAAAATCTTTGTAGCTATTCTTGCTCCAACAACATCGTGTCCGTAAAAAGTCCAATCTTTTTTCTCATCCGACCAACGACGAGTAGCTGGTTTTCCAATGTCGTGAAGTAATGCCGCTAGCCGAATTTCCAATGGCCATTTTTTGTCGGCGGCACACTGAAGACTTCTGAGCAAATGCTCAAAGACGTCATAGGTGTGCGCCTGATTTTGTTTAATGCCGATAGCTTTTTTTAACTCAGGAATAATGTAGGTCAAAATACCCATATTATTAGCCATAATTAAGGCTTCCATTGGTTTTTCCGATATGAGAATACGAACGAATTCGTCGTGAATTCTTTCTCGAGCAATGTTTTTCAGGAGCTTTCCGTGCGTCTCAATAGCTTTTTCTGTTCCCTTTTCAATACTAAATCCCAGTTCGGCCGAGAGTCTGACCACCCGCATTATTCGGAGACCATCTTCTTTGAAACGTTCGTTAGGGTCTTCCACTGTTCGGATAATTTTATTTTTAATGTCCTCTTCTCCTTTATATAAATCAACAACCTTTCCCTTATATATATTGCTTTTACTTTTTTCAATGGAAAGGGCGATGGCGTTAATGGTGAAATCACGTCTTTTAAGATCATCTTCTAATTTATTACTGAAAATAACCTGATCAGGGTGACGGTTGTCCGAATATTTAGCTTCCAGTCGATATGGTGTCACCTCCACTACCTTTAAAGACTCATCTGCAACCTCTTCATTCACTACCCCTACCGTACCGTAATCGTTTTCGTAAAAAGTTTTGGGAAATATGGCTACAATATCCTCGGGCTTGGCATTAGTAGTAATGTCCCAATCCCTCGGTATTTTTTTTAGAAGCAGATCTCGAACACATCCACCAATCAAATAGGCCTCAAAATCGGCACTTTTCAATTTGTCGGTTATTCGTGAAACCTCGGGAGGAATAGCGAATTCTTTATCTTTCATAATTAATTTTGTGCGCCTGGCAGGACTCGAACCCACAATACGACGTCCGAAGCGTCGCGTGATATCCATTTCACCACAGGCGCAATTGACCCTTATCATACGAGAAATAAGGAATAAAACAAAATATGATTGAAATGAGAAGAAAATATATTATAATGATCGTCTTACTCATTGCGGGTATGGTTTAGTGGTAGAATGAGTCCTTGCCAAGGACTAGACGGGAGTTCGATTCTCCCTACCCGCACAGATCAGTTTTTTTAAAGACAAAAAGACCTATTTTCGGGTCTTTTTGTCTTTAATGAAACGGCCAACTTTATAGGTTTTTTGATAATAACTGTGGATAACTCAGTGGATATGTGTATAAAGGACATGTCTTTTAGTAATATATGTTTCACATGAAACTGTTATTTATGAAACATCATTTTAACTATATTTTAAGGCTTTTTCATATCGATATGCTTTAATTATCGGATGTGGAATAAAGAAATAGGTAAGATTGGAGAAGATATTGCTTGTAAGTTTCTTGTGAAACGCCGATTTAGCCTTATTGATAGGAATTACCTCAAGAAATATGGTGAAATTGATATTGTGGCAAGTAAGGGCGGTTTAGTTCATTTTATTGAGGTGAAAACTGTTTCATGTGAAAACTTGGACTTTAATAGATCTTCGGATCGTTACCGACCCGAAGATAATGTTCACCCATATAAAGTAAAACGACTCAAAAGGGTTATTCAGGTCTATTTGATACAGAAACGTGTCTATTGCGATTGGCAATTTCACGTTATCACTGTCCTTTATGATCCCGTCAGAAGGGAAGCGAAGGTAGATTTTTTAGAGGATTTGATTTTATAAATGTCGGGGCGCCGGGATTCGAACCCGGAGTCGCTTGATCCCAAATCAAGAATGTTAGCCGTTACACCACGCCCCGTTAAATAAGATGATGGCTAGTTTAACACGATAAAATAGAAATAACCATTCTAAATTGACTTTTCAGATAACTTGTTGTATCTTCGTGTAAGGGAGGATAAGAATGGCACATACATTTATAAAAAGAAGTGATAGGAGAAAGCTTTCTCAAGGTCGAGCGGCCCGCAGAGGTTCTTTGCGGGGCAGGGAACTTGAAAGGACGGTTACCGAACACCTGGAGAGAATGAAGAATTCTAAACAGATAACTGATTACATTGCTCATCAACCGAATTCCAAAGAAGATCACGAGGGCAGAGACTTTACGGTAAGATTCGGAGAAGGGGAATGTGCTCAGGAACATTCGTTTGGAGTTACCATCTCCTTACGAAAATTTCATCGAACACAAGGGCCGCAAAATCAGGTGAAACAATTCTGTTTCCCGATAGGCACTAACAGAGAGACCATTATCAAGAGGATTTTAGGTCTTAGGGTCCAGAACTAGCCGTCGAAAGATGGCATTTTATTTTTTAGTCATTTAGTATATTATTAGTTAAATAATTTTTATTTACTGTGAAAATAGTCACCCATAGCGGTAGTTTCCACCAAGACGAGTTGTTTGCGGTGGCCACATTGCAGTTGGTTTATCCGGATGCCGAAATTATTCGGACTCGTGATCCGGAAGTTATTGCCAGTGGAGATATTGTGGTAGATATAGGGGGAATTTATGATCCGGCACAAAATAAATTTGATCATCATCAGGAAGGGGGAGCGGGGAAGCGTGGAAATGGTATTCCGTACGCCGCGTTTGGATTAGTTTGGAAAAAATTCGGCCGCCAAATCTGTGGCGGCCGAGCAGAAGCAGCAGATTTGATGGATAGAAAGATGATCCAAGCCATTGATGCCTCGGATAATGGAGTTTTGGTCTACACCCCGGTCAATCGTGAGATTCAGCCATATCTTTTTGATAGTTTTCTGAATGCCATTACTCCAACTTGGCGAGAAGGGAAAAGTATTGATGACGCTTTTATACAAATATTAGCTATCGTTAAATTAGTGCTGACAAAAGAAATAGAAAAAGCCAGATATTTTTTTGAAGAGACGGAATTGGTGCGAAAAGCTTATAAAGAGTCGGAAGATAAAAGAATTATTGTACTTGATCATCCATATCCCTGGAAAAGCGTTCTGACAAAATTTCCCGAGCCGCTCTATGTGATCTATCAGGATCAAAATACAAAAGAGTGGGTGATCATGGCCATGAAAAAAGATCCCCGAGCTTTTATTTATCGAAAACTATTTCCTCAAAGCTGGGCCGGAAAGGTAGGGAAGCCACTGGCAGAAGTTACCGGCGTTCCAGATGCCGTTTTCTGCCACAATAAGCGCTTTATCGCCAAGGCATGGTCTAAAGAAAGCGCAATAAAGATGGCTAAAATGGCCCTGGATAATTAATTTATGAACGAGAAGTATTCGGAAGCGATCGAGAATTACAAAAAAGATCCCTCGCTTTTCTTATCGCATTCGTTGGTGGAAAATGATGAATTGCTTGCCTCTTTTGGCATCTCCATTCCGAACAAAAGTGCCCTACCGGAAGTTTTTTTGAAATTATATCCCCAAGATTTCATGGTGGAAGAGGTTCTGAAGAACGGGGAAGTCTGTACTGCCGAGTTTAAACCACTAGAGATGCTTAGCACTTCCGGAAAATCTTTTCATGTCACGTTGGTGAAATGCAATATCGGTACCTTGGAAGCGGCTGAGGAAATTGCCAAACAACTTGCTGTTCCGGTAAACTCTGTCGGCTACGCCGGCCTGAAAGACAACGACGCCATTACTTCACAGAGAATTTCTTTGACCAGTATTGCAGCGGAAAAGATTTCCGGCATCAGACATCCGTCTTTCTTTCTGAAGGACATTGAAGAAAACGGATTGATAATAAAAAAGGGCGAATTAAAAGGGAATCGATTCACCATTTTGCTTAGAACCAGAGGGAATGATCCGGCAGGAAAGAAGGCTTTATTGGACAGCTTAAAATTGATTCAGGAAAATGGATTTTATAATTTTTACTATCTCCAGCGGTTCGGGGCGCCTCGTTTGTTGAATCATTACTGCGGGTTTCTGGTACTGCAGGGAAATTACAAAGAAGCCGTCCTTGCCGCTCTTTGTCAAAAAGGGAAAACGGACTTGAATCACATCAATAAAATCAGAGAAGAAGCCTCGGCCCATTTTGGAGAGTGGAAATATCTTCACGATCTTTTTCTTCCTCATGGAAAAGATCTCTATTATGAAATTCGGCTGGTAGAGCACCTCGCGAAGCATCCGGAAGATTTTGAAGGAGCTCTTCGCAATGTCCCAGACCTTGTCACCATCTGGGTTTACGCCTCTTCTTCTTGGCTATTCAATAATAGACTGTCATCACTGATCAAGAGTTCAAATAACAAAATTCCAAAAACCCTTCCTTTGTTTTTAAGTAGTGATCAATCCAATTGGGAAAGTTATCGGTCTCTGCTTTCCAAACTTCTGGCCTACCCGCCCAACTTTGGAAATATTTTGAAGGTTTTGCCAGGGCTCGGGCTATGGTCGCGATACGTCAACACCAAAGCTAAATTTATTTTAAACGGAACTGAGACGATCGATGAGGGGATAGTTCTCTCTTTTACTCTGGGTAGGGGAGAATACGCCACAACTTTATTGGCTCATGTATGCAACATGATCTCTTATGCTCCTCCGCAGGACATCAGCTTCAATCCGGTAGATAGTATCTCATCCAATGGAAATCCTTTAAAAGAGACCTTTGAGGGCTTCGCCGAGGCCAAAAAGCCAGTCTTTGCTTGACTTTTTCCTTGAATATGGTATACTAGCGGGCAGAACTCCTAATAGGTTTGTTGAAGAAATTTCTCTGTATCTTGGCCACTAGCGGCTGAGAGCAGGGGTTCCGGACGGCGCTTCTGTGCCGTCAAATTGCTCCCCGCACTGTGTGCGGTACGACAATGGATATAACGAGGGCGGAATAATTCCGTACAACAAAAATTCCTCTAAAATTTCAGAGAATTGATTTAGGACTGAACAAGATGGTAAAACCAAATAGAAATCACAGGCAAGGCGGTGTTTTCGGAATGCTGATGGCGCGAGTCATCATCACCACCGACCGTATCGCGGGTAACAACTACACCGCGATCGGCGTCGTTCCAACGGAAATCGTGGACGGCGACACTCATCTCGGCGAACATCGTGACGAGATTATCGGTCAGGACCTTCAGCCCCACCACAGACTGCGTAATGCCGTCGTCGTGGTCGAGCCAAAAGGCAATCGGTTCGTTCCTCTACTTTCAAAGGATCTGACCGGTAACGACCCTCTCCCCGGAGTCGGGGAAGAGATCATGATGTTGTTCCGGGTCAATAGTCCCGAAGGCGATAACCGCAGCATCGTTGAGCGGGCATTTGCCCTGTCGTGGTCGACGGTCGAGGCTTACAGTCGAGGCGGCGAAGAAGCGGCGAAGAAAAACGAGGACCTGCCCGAGCTCAAGAACGAGATCGATGTCGAATACCGCAGTCTCTGGCGGATGACGTCGGAGTCGGCGCGGATCACCATCGGATGGATGACCCCGCAGAAGCTTGCGGACAAGCTGCACTTCCTCAATCGCGGCCTGGTGCCAGCGGACGCCAAGTGGTTCCGTCGGGACCCCGAGATCGGCAAGCAGCTGGTCGAAGCCGATGAGGACACCCGGAAGGCGATCATCCAACAGATGCAGACCGGCGTGGAATCGAGCGCGCGGCCGAAGGCGCTGACCATGATGCGGACGGGCGTCGTCCAAAAGCAGGAACGCCGTTCTCAGCCGAAGCAGCGCACCGAGCGCCTCGGCCCAGTCGAGAAGGAGATCCTGGCAGAGCATCGGAGTGATGGGCAACCTCACTCGAGCCTCATCCAGTTCCCTGCGACTGCAGAGCCGAGCGCAACGGCCAAGCGCCCCGCGCCAAAGGCCAAAGCCCCGCGCAAAGGCGACGGCAAGAAAAGCAAGAAGCGCGACCCTCGGCGCCGTTCGGATCAACGGATCGACGGTGACGAAGATGCGGCGATGATCGCCTAAATAAGAAAAGTCCACAGAGGTTCGAATCCAATGTGGCGAGCGGTTGAGTTTACGAACTCAGCCGCTTTTTTTTGTTATAATTTTAGGGCAATGTCAAAGAAATTCATAAAAAATGTAGAAGATTTTTTCTGCGATCACTGCGGAGAAGTTGTGAAAGGTAATGGTTATACCAATCATTGCCCGAAGTGTCTTTGGAGTAAGCATGTGGATGTGGATCCGGGGGATAGGGCTAGCGAATGTGGGGGAATGATGGAGCCGATTAGGATTGAAGAGAAGGGCGGGGAGCACTCTATTGTTCATAAGTGTATTAAATGTGGTGCGGAGAAGAAGAATAAGATGGCGGTGGGGGATGATTTTGAGAAAGTTATCGATATAACAGGAAATTAATCTCAATTGTCTGGTGTGGCCCGCATCCTTTCCGTTCGTTTTTCTCCGCAGACTCCGAAGAAACGACCGTAAACTCTGCGGGAACAGCCTGGACCATTGGGTATTGCACAGTTCTCATGTAGTGGTGCGGCTACTCTAGGTTCTAATTGATAAGCGAAAACCACCAGCATTTTCTTTAATGAGGAAACTGTTTGACGAGTTTACGAATTGCCTGCCGAAGGAGACAACGGCTTCGACTCGACTGGAGGCGGTGCAATCGTTAACGAGGAGTTTTCCGAGTTAAAGAAAATGCTGGGGGTTGGAGCGAGAAGTTAATGAGGTAGATACGAAACCAATTCCTGCTCGTCGTGTGCTTTGAAATTGGCGGCGACGGTGGAGAGGTTGCGATTTAAGAACGCAGAAAGAGAAAGTCCGGCGCTTCGTTGTAGGTCTCTATTTATATAGGAAAGAGTGAGGGCCTGGAGATCTTTCAGATTGGAATGAAGGTCGGGAATGGTAGTGGCAATAAGACCGATCAATTTCCCGTCGGTATTGACGATACCACCGCCGGAGGCGCCTCGCTCGGCGATAGGGGTACCAGTGGTGCGAATGAGATCGGCGCCTCCTCCGGAAGCAAAAGTGTAATTTGTGACGATGGAAAGATTATCAGTTTCAATTCTCAAATTTCTAATTACCTCATTGGAGCTTAGGGCCCCGGCCGGATAACCAACAGCCAAAATTGGAGTGTTATCGCCGAGCGAAGTATCAGTGGTATCGACTGGTATGGAAGAGAAATTTCGCGGTAGGGTATCACCATTGACTGCTCCGTTAACAAGAAGCAAGGCATAGTCTCCCTCACCCGTCTCTTCCGATTGATTGCTTTGATTTACCTCACTGCCGTGCGCCCGAAGCCATGCAGGTGAGATATAGAGTACGGTCGCTTTGTAGAAAGAAACGGCCGGCGAGCCTTTGCGAATGAAGCAATTTTTATTTGGGTTATCTAAATAATCTGCTAGAAGGATTTGATCTGCCACGTGAGCGTTAGTGAGAATTACTCCACGATTGTCTATAACCACACCACTGCCGGTGACGATAGTAATATTGTTTCCTACTTGGGTAGTGCAATAAATATTGACGACGGATGCGATGGGATTTGATGTAGTGGGCGGGTTAGGATTAGTAGAAGTGGAGGTTGAGGTTGGAGTTGCTGTTGGAAGTGTAGGAATAGCTGGTGCTTGAGGAGCAGTGGAAGAGGACGGCCCATTGCTGGAAAGAGGAATTGGAGTGAAGGTAGGCACTTGAATGGCTAATGTCGGAAGTTTTTGTTTTTTAGTAGGAGTAGGTTTTTTTAGAATATTTTCTGGTGAGCTAGTGCTGTATGCGGTAGGGAGAAGTGGGGCGTAAGTCTGGAACGTGGTACTAGCGGGCCCGCCTAGACTCGAAAAAATGCTAGTCGAGGCTGGTCGCTCCAAACCGGGGAGAGTTATGGCTGGAGAGGGAAGATGAGTAGACAGAGGAATGTATGGTAACCCTAAGAACGAGCCGATGCTGAGAAGAATGGAAATAAAATGAGATGCGGCATTCATATGTATTTGGTGCGGGATGGGGGAATCGAACTCCCGACCACAGTTTGGAAAACTGTCGTTTTACCACTAAACTAATCCCGCTCTTCTTCGCCACAAATATAACAGATAAGGCCTTTTTTGCAAAAAAAGAGTCGCGCCGGAGGCGCGACTCTTTTTTAAGTGGGCGAAGTTAAGATATTAATTACTTAACAGCGTCTTTCAAAGCTTTAGCGGCTCTGAATTTTGGAACTCTCATGGCTTTGACCTGGATTGATTCGCCGGTTCGAGGATTTCGAGCGGTTCGAGCGGCTCGCTGTTTGGCGACGAAAATGCCGAGGCCGGAGATTGAAACTTCCTCACCTTTTTTCAGAGTATTAACGATCGAGTCGATAACGGTGTCCATTACCTGTTCTGCCTGAACCCGAGTTCCCCCGAGGACCTGCTGAATGGCTTCTACAATTCCTGCTTTATTCATCTTGCTTATATTTATAGCTTATAAATACCTCGACCTCTTTAATGTTGATATAAATGATTATATATTAGGCCCTTTTTAGTGCAATAGGGTGATTTTCCACATACCAATGGGCACCATTGGTATTCTATCTAGCAAATTCAATAGCTCGGTTTTCGCGAATAACTGTAACCTTTATTTCTCCAGGATATTTCAATTCCTGTTCAATCTTTTCCGCTATATCCTGAGCCATTTTTTTGGCGTCGAGATCAGAGACTTCACTTGGAGTAACAAAGATGCGGATCTCACGGCCGGCCTGAAGGGCGTATGATTTCTCCACTCCTTTGAAACCCTTGGCAATAGCCTCAAGATCACCAAGTCGCTTCAGATAGTTCTCCATGCTGTCGCGGCGGGCGCCAGGGCGCCCGCCGGAAATAGAGTCGGCGGTTTGAACAATAATAGACTCAACGGTTTCGTAAGGATATTCTTCATGATGTGCCTGCATGGCCTTGACGATATCCTCATGCGCTCCGAATTTTTGCAGAATTCGGCGACCGATCTCCACGTGTGTCCCGGCTACTTCATGATCTACCGCCTTACCGATGTCGTGAAGAAGAGCGCCGGCTTTGGCTATTTGCACATTTGCTCCGAGCTCTTCGGCGAGCATACCGGCAATGTGAGCCATCTCAATTGAGTGTTGCAAAACATTTTGACCATAGCTGGTTCGAAAATAGAGTCGGCCGAGAATGGAAATAATTCGTGGATCAAGATTAATGACGCCGGTTTCGTATACGGCCTGCTCACCTTTTTCTTTAATAATATTATTGATCTCCAGTTTGGCCTTTTCTACTTCCTTCTCGATCTTGGCTGGCTGAATACGGCCATCCAAAATGAGATTCTCCAAAGCCAGCCGTGCCACTTGTCTGCGGACCGGATCAAAGGAAGAAATGGTAATGGAGCCAGGTGTATCGTCCACAATGATTTCCACACCCGTTTCGCGCTCAAAAGCCTTAATATTTCGGCCTTCCTTGCCGATAATTTTGCCTTTAATCTCATCCGATGGAATAGCAACGTGGGTGGTGAAGAGATCGGCGGATACGGACGTAGCCAGTCTTTGAATGGTAGTGGAAAGTATGTCTTTAGCTTTCTGTTCCAATTTATCTTGACCAAATATTTCCATTTTCTTCATTCTGGCCAGAATATCTTCCTCGTATTTTTTCTCCACACTCCCGAGGAGTTCATTTTTAGCTTCTTCCTGACTAAGGCCAGAGATTTTTTCAAGCTCTGCTCGCTTCTGGGCCTCCAGATTATCGACTTTTTCTTTGATATCCTTTATCTCAATGACTTTCACCTTGAGAGTTTCAACTTCTTTATCAATATCTCCTTGACGAGTATCCAGGAGTTCTTCTTTCTTGATCAGACGATCTTCAGTTTTCTTCGACTTCTCCTCCTTTTCCTTAATATCTTCGCGGATCTCTCTAAGGGTTTCAGTGGCCTCCTTTTCCGCGGCCAGGGTTATTTTCTTGGCCTCTTCTTTAGCATCAAGCATCATCTGCTTGATCTCGATCTCCATTGAACCTTTTTTACCAAGAGCAATAATCAGTCGGAGAAAATATCCGAGAGCAATGCCAACTAAGCCGGTCGATGCCAGCATCAGAACTACTATTTTTAATGAAATCATAGGCGAATGGATCTCGCTTTAGACTTTATGAAGATGATCTATGAAGTTTTTAGAATTAGTTTCATTGAAAAAAATGACATCTCTTTAGTGGTCAAAAGCTAAAATCAAAATTATATGTTTAATGTCTTTAGGATACAGCATCTAAAGAATCTTGTCTATAAGGCCGTATTTTTTGGCCTCTTCGGCATTCATGAAATAGTCGCGATCAACATCCTTGGCCACCTGGTCCAGGGACTTGCCGGTGTTTTTGGCTAGGATTTTATTGAGGTTTTCTCTGATGCGGACGATTTGTTTGGCGGTGATCTCAATGTCGGTGGCTCGGCCTTCGGCTCCGCCGGAAGGCTGATGGATCATTATTTCGGCATTAGGCAGAGCAAAACGTTTTCCTTTCTTTCCGGCGGAAAGAATGATGGCGCCGCCGGAGGCGGCGAGGCCGACACAGATAGTGGCGACATCATTTTTGATGTAATTCATGGTGTCTAACATGGCGAGGGTGGCAGTGACTGATCCCCCGGGAGAATTTATATAGAGGTTAATATCTTTTTTGGGATCCTCAAATTGGAGGAAAAGAAGTTGGGCGATAACGATATTGGCCATCTGATCATCAATGGCGCCGCCGAGGAAGATGACGTTCTCGCGAAGAAGGCGGGAGTAAATATCATAGGCGCGCTCGCCGAATTGGGATTTTTCGATAACTGTGGGGATTAACATATGGGGAAAGTATATTAAATCGGTTTTAAAATGCAAATGGCGCTCTGGCTGGACTTATGAAACAATTAAGGAATGAGGCTACACCGGTTTTTAATTGAAGAGGTTATAGGGGGAGCGGAGGAGATCATGATTACCGACTCCGAGCTTATTCACCAGTGGAAGAACGTTTTTCGGTTTACGACCGGGACACGGCTAATCCTTTTTGATGGTTCCGGTTTTGAATATCTGGGTTTGATTGATCGACTCTCTAATCTTGGAGCCAAGGTCAGAATCTTAAGCAAGGAAGACAAAAATAACGTTCCATATCCAGAAATTTGTCTTTTTGCCGCTCTGATTAAGAAAGATAATTTTGAGTGGATTATTGAAAAGGCGACTGAACTTGGGGTTTCACAAATTGTGCCGGTTCTCTGTGACCGAAGTGAGAAGAAGGGACTGAACATGGTCCGAGCAAAGAAGATCATGAAAGAGGCGAGCGAGCAGTCGGGAAGGGTAAAGTTGCCCAGGTTGAATGAGCCTCAAGCGCTTGAGGATTTACTGAAAAGTATAAAGATTGGAGATGAAGAAAACTTAAAAATTTTCTCAATAGATCCGAAAGGAAAGATAAAATTTGGAAACTTAGCTTCCAAATGGAAAGAGGTTAAAGAAATTGGGGTTTTGGTGGGGCCGGAAGGGGGGTGGAGTGAAAGGGAATTGGAGCTTTTCCGTCTGAAAAAGATCCCAATCTATAGTCTCGGCCCTCAAATCCTCCGGGCCGAGACGGCAGCTATCGCAGTTGCATCTCTACTTATTTTAGGAGAATGAATTATCGAAGTCTGACTTCAATAATTCATTATTTCTTCTCCTCTAAAAATCGCCACACTAATTCATTAGTGAGTAACTGTTCGATGTAGATGCGGACACGAGACGGGTCGGCGTCTTTGTGGTGGGAGAGGAGATGCTTGGTTTCTTTTTCAACATCCTCTTTTGCCGGCTCAATCTTTTCGAGAAGGGCAATTTTCTGTAAGATTAATTCCATCTTGGCACGTTTTTCAGCTTCATTTTTCCATTCACCTTTTATTTCCTCTTCAGTCTTTCCGATCTGTTTAAAATAATCTTCAATTTTTATTCCCATACCACTAACATTGCTTTTGAATTGAGTGAGCATTTTTTCCTGTTCACTTTCCACCAGGATTTTCGGGACCACCACACTCGTGGCGGCAATAATTTTCTCAATAGTTTCTAAACGACGTTTTTCCCGCAGACGCAATTCTTTCTCGTTTCGTAAATTTTCTCGTAGTTGATTTTTAAAATCTTCCACGTCTTTGAATTCACCGAATTGTTTTACTAATTCATTGGTCAGCGGGGTGAGAGGCGGCGGCACGGCATTTTCCGCCGCCGCCTTTTCGGGCGATAGGTTCTTTTGAAAACGCAAAAGAGCCTCTTCAAATTCTTGATCGGTAACTTCGGCTTTTTCATCTTTCCCCATGATTGCCTTAGCCAATTTTTTATAATCTGGCAACTTAACCTCTGGCACCATAGCCACTTTTATTTTAAAACCCAGAGGATTGCCGGCCGCAAGTTTAGTGATGGAAACTTGCGGCCGACCGACAGGGTTGATCTTTACTTCAATCAGTATCTTTAAATAAAAATTTTCTAGGGCGAGCGAGGCGGCTTCTTCAAGAATGCCGAGATCACCGACCTTCTCAATCAGCACCTTCTCCGGAATATGACCTTTGCGAAAGCCATCAATTGTTAGTCGCTCGTTCAATCTTTTAATGGCCTCAACGCGATGTCTAGCCACGGCTTCAACCGATATTTCTCCTTCAATTTCAATTTCCGAATCAGGCAACTGATTCGTCTTTAAGATTTTGAATTCCTCCTTCATTAGGTAGTGGTAGCGCTTAGGCCAATGACAACGCCACTTGTGCTAGTCGAGGTAGGAAATGAGGAATGATTAATCCTTGGCCCAATTTTAAATCTCCAAAAATAATATGCGCCGAGAAGTAGCACTAAGACGACAATGATAATGCCAATTACTCCTCCGACAGATGAAGCTCCAAGTTTTAAATTTCTTTTCATGAATTACTTTGGAAATTTTTCTTGATAGATTTTTATGGATTTATTTACTGCTTCCATTGCCTCTGCTTTTCCTTTTATTTCACCAATAGTAACAACATTACTCTCACCTTTTAAAGTTTTATATGTTTCAAAAAAGTGCTGAATTTCGCGAATAGTGTGTTTATTAACATCCTTCAGATCTTTAATCTCTTCCCAGCGTCTGTCTTTCACCGGCACGGCAATAACTTTACAATCCGATTCGCCGTCATCAATCATTTCCATCATTGCTACCGGTCTGACTTCCACTAACACTCCTACTTGAATAGGAAAAGTGGAGAGAACAATAATATCGAGAGCATCCCCATCTTCCCACAGTGTTTGCGGAGCAAATCCATAATCAACTGGGTACGCAGCGGAGGAATAATTGGCACGATCAAGAGCGATAAGACCGGTCTTCTTGTCTATTTCATATTTATTATTTGAGCCTTTTGGAATTTCAATAATGGTATTGAATTCTTCGGGGGCTTTGTCTCCTAGGGGCACATCGTGCCAGAGGTTCATTCCGTGTGTCATGGTTTTATTATATCAAATATTAATTGACTCGCGCCACGAACGTACAATTTCAAGCGATATTAATAGGAATATCACCCTGGTCCCCCGCATCCTTTCCGTTCGACTTTTCCTCCCAGAACCTCGGAAAAGCGACCGTAAACTCTGCGGGAACAGCCTGGACGTTTGGGCATTGCAAAATGTTTATTTGGTGGCGGCGATAAACTTTTTACTTGGTTTCAGTATCACTTTTTTCAACTTCCCCTTCCGCAATCGTCTCACCCTTAGCTGATCGAATATCAATTCTCCACCCAGTGAGCTTAGCGGCCAATCTTACGTTTTGCCCACCTTTGCCGATAGCGAGTGACTGCTGATCTTCTGTCACTTCTACTACGGCGGTGTTCTCTTCCTGATTAATAGCGACATTCAGAACCTTGGCGGGGGAGAGAGCGTCCTCAATGAACTGCTCTGCTCCTGGTGACCATTCAATAATATCAATTTTTTCGCCGCCAAGCTCGCTCATAACGGTGGAAACTCGAACGCCACGTTGTCCTACCATTGAGCCTACCGGATCAATATGTGGATCATTGGAAGCAACGGCAATTTTAGAGCGGGAGCCAGCCTCGCGAGCAATAGCCTTTACTTCAACGCTACCGCTCGGGATTTCCGGCACCTCGGATTCAAAAAGCTTAGCCAAGAATTTTGGATGAGCCCGGGAAAGCCGCAGAAAAATTCCGCGAGGGGTTTCCTCCACTCTTGAAAGATACATTCTTACTCGCTCTCCTTGTCGGTAGTGCTCTCCGGGTATTTGCTCTTCGTAGGGAAGGATTCCGCTGGCTCGCCCCATATCCATGAAGATGTTTCCGCGTTCTACTCTTTGGACGGTGCCACTAACTATCTCTCCCTCGCGTTTGCCGTATTCAGAAAGGACGGAAGTCTTTTCAGCTTCACGAATTTTCTGAATGATCACTTGCTTGGCTGTCTGAGCGGCGATTCGGCCGTAATCACTCTTGGCCTCGAGTGGAAAAATTAATTCCTCACCGACTTCAACACCCTTTTTAATTTTACGAGCATCGTCGATCAAAATGTGATGTTCCGGATTGAATCGCACCTTCAATTCGCCCTCGAGGCTCTCGGGGTGATCACTCCATTTCTCCGGTGTCTCTTCCCCTTCTTCTTCAAAAACTACTTTGGATTCGTCCACGACGATCTTTACCTGAAAGAAGTCGGCTTTACCGCTTGAGAGATCGAATTTGGCCCGGATATATTGACCGCGTTTGCCATACTCTTTTTTATAAGCAGTAGCCAGGGCCATCTCAATAGCTTCAAGGATTTTCTCACGAGGAATACCTCGCTCTTCTTCAAGCTGATCTAAAACTGAATGAATAACTTTTAAGTCGAACATGTTATAGCTGTTAGGAATTAGTAATAATTTTTTAAAAAAGAAGTTCGCCGGAAGGCGAACTAATAATTAAACTTTATTCTTTTTAAATCATTTGTCAATCCCCGCCACTAAAAGGTCTGCTGTGCAATATCCAAACGTCCAGGCTGTTCCCGGAGAGCTCGTGAACGACACTTCTGGAGTCTTCGGAAGAATGTCGGGCAGGAGCGATACGGGGGACCAGGGTTGTCCACATTCTTTAGATTGCTTTAATCACCAATTCTCTCTATTATATGAGCGTAATCTCTTTATCTAGATAATGAAAAAAACTTCTTATCTTTTAGTCATTCTTCTCTCATTTGTGGTCTTTTCTGTAGTGGTTGCTACTACCACTACCCTTTATAATGTAAAGGGTTATTCATGGTCTTCTAATGTCGGTTGGGTAAAGGCTGATCCTACTAACGGAGGAGTTTTTATGAGTAACGACGGTACTCTTTCGGGTTATGCTTGGGCAAATCCTTACGATAGTCGTGACGGTAGCAAAAATCTTGGTTGGCTAAGTTTTAAAGCGTCCGACATTTCTGGCTGTCCTTCTGGTCCTGGTACTTGTCCTGCCACGGTAACCTCAACGACCACCAACAGCACCGTTACCGGCTGGGCTCGTTTTATAGCACATGATGTTTTACCTAACACATATTATACCGGATGGGTCCATCTTAGCGGCACAGCTACTAACGGCTCTCCTTACGGCGTTACATATGATGCATCGGCTAAAACTCTTAATGGATATGCTTGGGGCGGTAATGTAGTAGGTTGGATTCATATAAGTTTCAGTATAGAGGGTACCTGTGAACTCGCTACTGCCCCAGCAGCGCCTACCGGCCTTCAGGCTTCGGCGGCCAGTTGCAACGAAGTGGATCTATCATGGATCGCACCACCCGCTACTAATCCTCCAGTATCAGGTTACTATATTTATAGAAATGGCCAGTTAGTATTTAGTAGCATTTCACCTTCTGCTATAGACACCACTGTCATCCCAGGACAAAATTATAGTTATCGAGTCTCCGCCTATATCGGTGGCGCTTGTCAGTTCGTTGAAGGGGGACAAAGCTCTTTAGTGAACGTTAACACTCCGAATAGTTGCAATACCGGCCAACCGGCCCTGTCATTAAAATGTTTCCCAACCAATGTTATCAAAGGAGCATCAGCAACTCTTAACTGGACAGCTTCTTCCGGTGGTTCTTGCACTATCACCGGCACGGATCCTAAATTTTCGCCGGTAACTTTCTCTGTTGATGATAAAGGAGGCAGTGGATCTGTTCCGACAGGACCAATCACTCAAACTCGTGATTACAATATGACTTGTACTGGAGCAAAGGGCGCGGAAAGTGTCAGCACCAAGGGTACCTGCTACGTATCGGCTGAATATCAACATTTTTAAACCATCATGAACGAAGATAATTCATTTTTTTTAAGATATAAAACAAGTATTCTAATCATAATAGTGGCTATCTTTGTAGTGGCGGGGATCCTGCTATGGATGGGCACATTGAAAAATATCATTCCCATAAATCAAAAACAATCAGGAAACACTCTTACAGAGGAGCAAATTCAGGCTATAATAAAAGATCGGCCGATAGGACCGGGAACTCTGACCACCAAACAAAGGAGCGCTATTTTAAACGATAAGCCGACAGGGACATCAACTCTTAGTGCAGAACAAAGAAATCAAATTTTAAACGATAAACCAAAATAATTAATCATTAAAAAATTAATATGAAAAATCTAAGCAAAAAATTATTAGGTCCGGTTCAGGTGGTGATTCTGGCAATACTATTCAGTGTTGGTGGCAGTTATCTCTATGCCGCCGTTTCGGGGTGGTCAGAACCGGGATGTGCCGCGCCAGGTTGTAATGCCACCGCTCCTCTAAATATTTCTACTGACCCGCAAATTAAAGATGGTCCATTATATGTAGGTAATGTTCCAATGCAGAGTGGCATTGGTTTTCAAGTAGTAAATGGTAATGTTGCAATTGGTAACATTACGCCAACAAATAAGCTAACTGTCGCCGGAGATATTGGTGCTACTGCTTTCTATTACAGTTCTGACAGAAGTTTGAAGACAAATATTACTCCACTCCAAGATTCTCTGTCAAAAATAACCGAACTCCAAGGTGTATCTTTTAATTGGAAAAACGGCGGAGCGAAAAGTGATGGATTGATTGCTCAAGATGTGGAAAAAGTTTATCCAGAGTTGGTAAATACTGATCCAAAGACTGGATTAAAATCATTAGAATATGCCAATCTTGTGGCTCCACTGATTGAGGCAATTAAAACACAACAGAAAGAAATTGATGATCTAAAAGTCCAGATTAAAGCATTGCAGAAATAAATAGTTCGATGATTCTCACTATAAAAAACTAAAATGAAATTTACTTTTTTCTCAAAAGTAAAAAAATGGAAGTCTGTTTACGCCATTATTGGTGTGATTAGTTTATTTATATTGATAGGCGTGGCATATGCGGCAACCCAGATCCGTTGTAACGGGAATCCAACCAATATGAGCGGTCACTTATGGGATTGTTATAGAGTGAACAACGGTCAAACAGTCCGAGTAGGAGATCCGAATAGTCCGATAGCTGAATGGAATCACTGCCAAGATGTAACTTACAATCCCAATCCAGTACCTCCAAATGTGGCTGGTATTTTTATTCCAACAGACAAAGCGGACCAATGGCAGAGACTATGGGATCCCACTTCTCGTAGCAATCCCTTACCGAATGGCTTGTCTCTGGCGAATTGTCCCAACCAGCCTCCATCAACCAACTACACTCTCACTGTCACAACATCTGGAACAGGCTCGGGTACTGTCACGAGCAACGTAGGAAATATCAATTGCGGATCAATTTGTTCTCAACAATTCCCGAGTGGAACGGCTGTAACCTTAACTGCTAGTCCGTCGGCAGGTTCTACCTTCACTGGCTGGAGTCTGGTAGGATGTCCTAACACAGGAACATGCCCCGTCACTTTAAACAGCGACATTACAGTCAATGCCACCTTCACTCTCACAGGAGGAACATGTTCGACTTATGAAGCCGTTGGATCCTCGGGAGCGATAGATGGTGCTGGAGGAGGGTCCGGGCCGCCATGTAATGATGGCCCAGCAAATGGAAGCCTTACTTGTGCAAGATTTCTTGCAAAGGGAGAAGTAGATACATGGGTGGGACCTTCATCTGACGAAAAAACTCTTGCATATGGGGCCATTGATAGTGTCATTTGGGGACTAGTTAACCCACCCCCGGGTAGTGTGTACAAAAATGGTACTGATCGTAACGGATATGCATGGGACACCGAAGCCGACTATGAGACTTCAAACGAAAAGGGTTCCAGATACGGCTATTTCCTGCACATATCAAAAGATATTTGTCTTTAAGAGTGAGATTGAGGTCTATGTTATAATTTCCGTGTGTATATAAACGAAAAGCAGTTAAAGGAGTTCATTCTCGACTCTGGCTTAGTCACCCGGAAGGATTTTGATTCTTCAGAAAAAGAAGCGGAGGGAAAAAAGACCAGCATCGGGGAAATCCTAGTAAATAAAGGCAAGCTGAACGAAGATGATCTTCGTCGTATTCAGGCCTATGTCTTGGGAATCCCCTTTGTGGATCTGAAAGATCAAAAAATTGATTTTCAAGTGCTCTCACTCATTCCAGAACCGATCGCCAGAAATCATAACATCGTCCCATTCAAGCAGTCGGGCGGTAACTTAGAAGTAGCTATGCTCGACACGGACGATTTGAGTGCCATTGAATTTGTTAAAAAGAAAGTAGATTTACGTATTCTCCCGCGTCTTACCAACACCGATTCCATGAAAGCCGTTCTTCTGCAGTATCAGAAATCTCTGAAGGCTGACTTCGGAGATATCATTCAAAAAGAAGCTACCATTCTTAAAAATTTAGCCGAAGGAGGGGATGGGGCGAGCGAGAGTGATCTAAAAAAACTAGCCGAAGATTTACCGGTAATCAGAATTGTGGATACTCTTTTAAAGCATGCCATCTTGCAGGATGCTTCCGATATTCATATTGAGCCGCAAGAAACAGAGGTGTTGGTGCGCTATCGTATTGATGGCCTTCTTCATGATGCCATGGTCTTGCCGAAAAACGCCGGAGCGAGTATTACAGCCAGAATCAAGGTTCTTTCAAGCTTAAAATTGGACGAAAAACGTCTACCGCAGGACGGCCGATTCAAGATTGATATGAATAGTGAAAAGGTTTCTTTTCGTGTCTCCATCTTGCCTACATATTATGGCGAGAAGACGGTGATGCGACTTCTGCGAGAAAACGTTTCCGGGTTCACCCTGGAAGGTCTTGGTTTCCATGGTCCGGCTTTGGAGCTTGTTCATGAAGGAACTAGGCTGGCAAATGGCTTGATTCTCACTACTGGTCCTACCGGCTCGGGCAAAACCACCACCCTTTATACCATTCTGGATATTTTAAATACTCCGGATGTTAATATTTCCACCGTCGAGGATCCGGTAGAGTATCAGATGAAAAGAATAAATCAAAGTCAGGTGAAGCCGGACATAGGCTTCACCTTTTCTTCCGGGCTCCGTTCATTAGTGCGTCAGGATCCGGATATTATTATGGTCGGAGAGATCCGTGATAATGAGACGGCTTCACTGGCTATTAATGCCGCCTTGACGGGCCACTTAGTGCTTTCTACTTTGCATACGAACTCGGCCGCCGGCGCCATCCCACGTCTTCTTGATATGAAAGTTGAACCATTCCTATTGGTTTCCACATTAAATATCGTTATTGCCCAACGTCTGATTCGTCGCTTGACTGCGAGCAAGGAAAAATATTTCCTGACCAAGGCCGAAGTCGTCAGTCTTTCAAAAACCATTAACCTTGATCGTGTTCTGAAGTCTCTAAAAGAAGAGAAGATCGTCGAGCCTGGAGCGACATGGGAAAAGATTCCGTTTTATAAGCCAAAAGCCTCAGCCGAATCGGAAGATGGCTACAAGAGTCGGTTGGGCATTCATGAAGTTCTGCGGGTAAGCCCGACTATTAAGGATCTTATTATTCGTGGCGCCACTTCGGCCGCGGTTGAAGAGCAAGCCAAAAAGGAGGGAATGCTGACCATGATTGAAGATGGTATCTTTCAATGTGTTCAAGGGGTGACCACTATTGAAGAGGTACTTAGAGTGGTGTCGGAGTGATAGAATGATCTTATGAAATTCAAATACAGCGCCACAAACAGCCAAGGAGAAACTCATGAGGGGATCAAAGATGCGCCTGATAAATTTACTTTCTACCGCAATTTAAAAAAAGACGGCGAAACAATCGTTTGGGTGAAAGAAGTAAGAGGAGGAGGACTTTCCTCTATTAATTTCAGCTTTGGTCTTTTTGGTCGGATCAAGATGCACGACAAGATCGTCTTTGCCAGAAATCTCGGAGGAATGATTGAGGCCGGGCTGTCCTTATCGCGAGGGTTGTCTGTTCTTGAGAGACAAACCAAGAACAAGAAGTTAAAAGCGACCTATAAATCGCTGAATGATTCCATTGCCGCCGGCAAAACTTTTCATGATGCTATGGCGGAATTCCCAAACGTTTTTAACACCCTTTTTATTTCCATGGTCAAGGCAGGGGAGGAAGGAGGTAATCTTGCCGGCTCCCTAAAGCAGATCGCTTCGCAGACGGAAAAAACTTACCTGCTTCAGAAAAAAATTAAGGGGGCAATGATCTACCCAGCCGTTATTGTTTCAGTGATGATTTTGATTGGGGTTTTAATGATGATCTTTGTGGTGCCGAGCCTGACCGCCACTTTTAAGGAATTGAATGCCCCACTCCCAGGTAGCACTCTTTTCATTATTGCCATCAGTGATTTTCTGGCAAAAAATTATATTTTATCGGCTCTGATACTCATTATCTTGGTCGTCGGTATCTACTTAGTAGCCAAGACTAAAAAAGGCAAGAGATTCCTTGATTATGTCATCTTACATATTCCGATTGTTGCGCCACTGGTTAAAGAAACTAATGCCGCTCGCACCACCAGAACTTTATCAGCCCTTCTTCGCTCCGGTGTTGATTTAATTCTGGCCGCTCAAATTACCGGCGAAGTTCTTCAAAATTCTTATTACAAGGAGGTTTTGAAGGAGGTGGAAGTGAAAGTGACCAAGGGCGATCCTATTTCCGGGTTGTTTTTAGAAAAAGAAAAACTTTATCCGGTTTTCGTTGGCGAGATGATTAGTGTCGGCGAAGAGACCGGCCAGCTTTCCGAAATGCTTGTCGGGGTAGCTGATTTTTATGAAGAAGAGGTGGAACAAAAAACCAAGGATATGTCTACAATTATTGAACCATTTTTAATGGTCTTTATTGGTTTAGTAGTCGGTTTCTTTGCTGTTTCTATGATCACCCCTCTTTATACCGTAATGAATAATATATAAGAGCAGAGCTTATGCTAAGAGCTATTCGTGGATTCACTCTAATTGAGACTCTGGTCAGTATTGCCATCTTTGTTATTTTAGTGATGGTTGTATCCCAAACTAGTTTTACTATCGTTCGACAAGCGAGAGCCTATCGAGAAAACACTACGGTCTCGGGATTGGCAGATCAATATATAGAAATCGCCAGAAATTTACCTTATTCTCAAATAGGCACTTTGAGCGGTAATCCTCATGGTAATCTTCCCGATCAACCAAATGCCACCAACGTTACATTTAATCTCAATACTTATCAAATTTACTATGTTGTAAATTACATAGATGATCCTGCAGATGGAACAATCCTGGCTGGTACGGATCCCACCCCAAATGATTATAAACAGCTTAAATTGTATATAAAAAACACCGCTACCGGATTCACCAGCACTTTCTTAAGCAATATTTCACCCAAAGGTCTTGAAAATTTGAGTAGCGGCGGAGCCCTCAACATTAAAGTCTTTGACGCTGTTGGACAGCCAATTCCTAACGCCACCATCAATATTACCAACACCTCCTTAACTCCAAATATTAATTTGACTCGGACAAGTGATGCTAACGGTAATTGGACTGAAGTGGGATTGCCGGATAGTGCCAATAGTTATCACCTAGTGGTGACAAAAAACGGTTATTCGACCGACCGCACTTATGCCATAAGCGGCCAAAATCCCAACCCGACTAAACCGGATGGTACCATTTCAAATGGGCAGGTTACTCAGATTAGTTTCTCCATTGATCAATTAAGTAATCTACTATTCAATACTCTAGATCAGACCTGCAGTGCCATATCGGCAGTTGGTCTTCAGGTGCGTGGTTCGAAATTGATCGGCACGCCGAGTGTAGTGAAATTTGATAATTCCTATACATCAAATGGTGCCGGTCAGGTGTCGCTGAATAATATTGAGTGGGATAATTACACTCCGGCCCTTAGCACTATAAGCTACATGATCTATGGTTCTTCTCCCATTCAGCAGATTAGTTTACTTCCCAACACTACACAACAGTTTACTTTAATCCTTGGTCCGCACACCAGCAACAGTTTATTAGTCATTGTTAAAGACGCCTCGACTGGTAATCCGATCGAAGGAGCTAGTGTTCTATTAAACAAGGGAAATTCTCCCATAAATACTAAACTAACAGGAGGTAGTATATGGGCTCAGCAAGACTGGTCGGGAGGATCGGGACAAACTACTTTCAGTGATATGACTAAGTATGATCAAGATGATGGCAATATCAACACCACAGATACACCAACAGCTCTTCGTTTAAGGCACTCCGGATTATCTTACGCTTCCTCGGGGTTTTTGGTTTCTTCAACATTTGATACCGGGACGGCTTCAAGTTCTTACACTACTCTAAATTGGCAGCCTACTTCTCAAGATCCAACCACTCTTCTTAAATTCCAAATTGCCACTAGCAATAGCACCTCAACTTGGAATTTCCTAGGACCTGACGGTACGGTTAATACTTATTATAGTGTTCCGGGGACTACGATTAACAGCTCTAATAATGGTAATCGTTTTGTCCGATATAAAGTCTATCTCTCTACAACAAATAGCTCCAAGACTCCGGTGTTGACTAGTCTTAGTCTTAATTATGTTCCTGGTTGTTTTACCCCTGGGCAAGTAATGTTTCCCGGCCTTCAAACTGGTTCAGATTATGGAGTAGGGGTAAGTATGTCAGGATTTCAAACGGAAACTATCAATAACTTGAATATTAACGGTTATAATGTATTAAATGTATTACTCGGCCATTAAAAACTCTAAACATACAGCATTTACTCTAATAGAGACTCTGGTATCAATATCCATCTTTACTATTCTGATGTTGGGTATCGGAGTTCTATTTAAAGGGGTTTACTCTAATTCAAATCAACAAAAGATATCAATAGACAATACTGACCAAGCCAGAATAATTATATTCAACTTTGCCAATGAGTTAAGAAATGTTACTCTCGGAAACGACGGATCTTATCCTTTAAACCAGGCCGGCGATTCGCAGGTTATTCTATTTACAAGTTATGGCGCAACGGGTTCAAACGTCAATAGAGTTAGATACTATAGTTCCAGTACTAAATTATATAAAGGTATCGTCACTCCATCGGGCAATCCATTAACTTACAACCTCGCTTCTGAAGTGAACACTCCAATCCTGAATGGTCTTAGCGGCACCTCATCCATATTTTTTTATTACGATGGTAATTATAGCGGTACTAGCACCCCGCTTAGCCAACCGGTCAACCTCACCCAAGTGAAGTTTATTAAAATGAATTTAATTGTTCTTAAACAAGATGTCACTAATGCCACAGGCACCTTTTCAATCGCCGCCGGAGCAACCCTCCGAAATCTAAAAACTAATTTGGGTAATTAATAGAGATGAAAAGACCCGCACTTAAAAAAAATGGTGATACCTTAGTCTTACTTTTGATCATCGTCTTTCTTTTTACCGTCATGATGTTGCCAATCATTAATATCTTGATCCTAAAATCAAGAGTACTAAACTCTACCGTTAATAAAGAGAAGGCCTATCAAGTGGCAGAAGCAGGTATAAATTATTATCAATGGCATTTGGCTCACTACCCGGCAGATTATCAGGATGGCACTAACCACGGCGGTCCATACGTTCATAATTATACTGATTTTGATACAGAGAAAACTGTTGGACAGTACAGTCTTACTATCACACCCCCGGACGTCGGATCAACCATTGTAACTATTCAATCAAAAGGTTTGACTACGGATAATCCGAATGTGACCAGAACCATAACTGCTCGTTACGGCATTCCTTCGCTTGCCCAATATTCTTTTTTAAGCAATGACGTCATCTGGATCGGCAGCGACGAAACAGTCAGTGGGGAATTGCAATCAAATAACGGAGTACGATTTGATGGTGTCGGCAATGCTCCTATCCAATCAGCTAAATCGACCTATACTTGTCCAAGTACCCAAGGAAGTCCGTGCCCGACTACCGAGAATGGGGTATGGGGAAGTGCAACACAGGCAGTTAAAAATTTTTGGCAATTTCCTGTGCCGGCGGTAGACTTTTCAACCCTAACATCCAATCTGGCCTCTCTTAAAAGTCTGGCGCAAGCTTCCGGCGGGATCTATCTTCCTCCCTCGAATGCCCAAGGTTATTCATTGGTTTTCAATAACGACAGCACCATAAGCATATATAAAGTCACTAGTCGTCTTTCAAATCCGACCGGCTGGGATGTTAATTCTAATCCTCATAATGAATATACCGATTACAACACTAGAACCTTGCTCTATAGCAAGGCCATGCCGACAAACGGCATTGTCTATATAGAAGACAATACCTGGGTTGAAGGCACTGTGAGGGGAAGAGTAATGGTCGCCGCCGCTCAATTACCATATAATCCTTCTACTGCACCGACGATCTATCTTCCCAAGAATATTGTCTATTCGGCCAAAGACGGAACAAATGTTCTAGGCTTACTCTCGCAGAAAGATCTTATCGTTACTTATCACGCTCCCAATATTTTAGAGATTGATGCTGCTTTAATCAGTCAAAATGGTAGTGTCCAATTTTTATATTATCCGAATGATATAAAAACCAGTATTACTGTCTTTGGCTCGATCATGACATTTGGGCAATGGACCTGGACCTGGGTTGATGGTTCCAATAATGTTGTGTCAGGGTATGCGACAACAAATGATACTTATGACGGCAATTTACTTTACGGTCCTCCTCCCAGTTTCCCAATATCAACATCAGGCTATCAACCCTTGAGTTTTACCAGTAATTAAAATATTTATGAAATTAATGAAAATTTTAATTCTTCTATTCTTCGGTTTCCAATTGATCTACGCCACGAGCGCAATGGCGGCGAAATTGGCCCCTTTTCCAAGTAGCGCATCATTACAGCCAATCCCTGTCTTTACCCATCCTAATGTTTCTGGCAATGTCAATCATACCGGTATTAAGAGTACTGATTATCAGAATACTAACGCACCAATAGTAAATAATTCAAACGCAAGTAATACAGAAACAGAAACTAAGAGCTCTTATGGTGTGTGGTTTTGGTTTTCCATCTGGCTCGCTATTCTCTCCTTATTTTTTGCTCTGGTTCTCACAATAAAAAGGAAAAAATAAACCCCAAAAATTTAGACTAAGTCGGACCTCTTCTCATCTACTCTCCCTTGAGTTCGAGTCCTTGATCCCCGGGGAGAAATGTAAAAATAAAAAACGCTACCCTGGAGTCATTCAAGTAGCGTTTGTGTTGAAGTTAAGGACCTCGATAGCCCAGGTATTCTGATACCAGGTTGCTGCCCATTTCATCACCATCCAGCATTATTAACTCCTGAAGCGGCGTCCGCCCAGAGCGCTGGTCTTGATGAACACTCTCTCTGCCCTTCCTTCTGTTTCCAAACCCTACGCATCCGCGCATTTTTGAGGCAGAGAGGGGGAGGCAACCCCAGAGAGTACGGTCTTTAGCTCTGATGCTATTGGAATCAAGAGCTCCTGTCGAATCGACACATTTACCCTCGTCGTCGAAGCAAAACTCGTAGGTAAACAGAGGAGTGTCAGACTGTGAGGTGTGACCCCGAACAGTAAGCACAACCTTTTCGTCTTTTCGATGGAAGAAGAAACTCAATCTCTCCGATTGCAAGAGCCTATCGGTATAGGGCCTGGGCTCCCAGCTTTCCGCCCTCGTATTGTCTTGAGGACGAAACAAACCCGCTGTGTGAGCAGCATTGAGTTCTCTCGACATCGTAAGCTGCTCCATAACGCCGCTTACCTCATAAGCTTGGATGTTTCCCATAAGTCGGAGGGCTGCAAGGTAAGCGGGGGTTGCTTTGGTTTCTTTTCGGCAGGCTTTTCGCCAGGTTTTCAGTTGCCTGCTACATTTCATATTTTCTGTCGTTATCATCGTGATTCTTCCTTTCGGTTTGGCTCACTATGGCCGTTTTGGGGACAGCATGACGCTGTCTTGTCTAAATTCAAATTATAATAAAAATTAGGTTTTGTCTAGACTAAAATCCGACACCCAGGTTCCAACATCGTACCTGCCCGCACTTGCGGTAGCTAGGCAGGCGGGCCAGCCCCCCAGAGTAAAACCCGATATCCGATGTCGGACATCTTGTGAGGGAACAGGGTTATATATGAGTGTGTTATAATTTCCTCATGTCACGACGAAAAAAGATTGTTGTTGCTAATTGGAAGATGAATCCGGAGTCTTTGACTGAGGCTTTGAAGATTTTTACCGGCATCAAAAAAGCGGCTCGAAGAACAAATCAAGTTCAGACCATCATTTGTCCTCCGAATTTGTATTTAACTGAATTAAAAAAATATTATCACCCACTTGGCGCCCAAGATGTGTCTGTAGAAATCAAAGGAGCACATACTGGGGAAATTAGTGCCGAAATGCTTAAGAAAAGTGGTGCTGACTATGTTATTGTTGGTCACTCCGAGCGTCGAACGATGGGGGAAACAAATGAAGTAGTAAACAAGAAGATCCAGGCGGCGCTTAGTGAAAAGCTCAAGATCATTCTTTGTGTCGGGGAATCGGAGAGGGATGAAAATGGAGAATATCTTAATTTTGTTAAAATTCAACTGAGGCATTCTCTTAAACACATTAATCATAGACAAATAAAAAATATTTTAATTGCTTATGAGCCGATCTTTGAGGTTGGCCGGAAAGGTTTTCAAGCTATGGAACCTCATGATATTCATCAAATGATGATATTCATTCGTAAACACCTGATTGAACACTTTAATGATCGCGCCGCCGCTCGAGTGCCAATTCTTTACGGTGGCTCGGGGAGCTCTGCGAATGCTGCGAAGATTGTGAAAGAAGGGGCAGTGGATGGGTTACTAATCGGCCGGCAGAGTTTAGATCCGGAGAAATTTAGTAAAATTATTAAATCAGTCAGTTAATTTAAAACTAACCGCTCGCTCACGAACTTTTTTGGAGACCGCTCCGGGGCGCTTGCCCAAGTCTTAGTCTCCAAAAAAGTTGTAAGCTTCGCGTTCAGTTTCCTAAAAAATGAAATTCGGATTAAAAAGTATTAAAGAAGTCGAAAATCTACAGGGAAAGAAAGTGATCCTGCGGCTTGATCTTAATGTGCCGGAAGAAAATGGTCAGATAAAAGATGATTTTCGAATTTTGAAATTACTGCCGGTCTTGGATTTTCTACGAGAGAATGGGGCAATATCATTAGTAATTAGCCATCTTGATGCCGTTGGCGAATCTTTGGAGCCGGTTGCCCAATATTTGAATCAGAAATTTCCAACCACTTTTTTTAAAGATATTTTTAGTGAAGAGGTGCAACAAAAAATGAAGAGCGCCGAAAACGGAGAGGTTATTCTTTTTGAGAATATTCGTCAGTATCCGGAAGAAGAAAAAAATAATGAAGACTTTAGTAAGAAAATTGCCGCTCTTGGCGATCTTTATGTAAACGATGCCTTTCCAGCCTCGCATCGTAAGCATGCATCAATCATTGGCGTACCAAAATTTCTGCCGCATTATGCCGGTATTCAATTTGAGAAAGAAATAGAGCATCTTTCTCTGCATGATAATCCGGAAAGACCATTCCTTTTTATTTTAGGGGGGGCAAAATTTGAAACGAAGCTTCCTTTGATTCAAAAGTTTTTGAGCAAGGCAGATAAATGCTTCGTGGCTGGGGCTCTAGCAAACGACTTTTTCAAAGCTAAGGGTTGGGAGGTAGGAAGGTCTGTTATTTCCGATATTCCATTTGATCGATCCATTTTGAAGAATGAAAAATTAATTTTACCCACGGATGTTGTGGTGGAGAACGGACAGGGAGTCGAAGCCAAGGATGCATCCCTAATCGCTGTAGGCGACAAGATCGTAGATGCCGGCCCGAAGTCGTTGCAGCAACTCAGAGGACTCATCAAGGAAGCGAAATTGATCATTTGGAATGGCCCACTTGGTTTTTACGAGAATGGTTTTAATCAGCCAACACTTGATTTGGCCAAAATGATCGGGGGAAGCGTAGCCACTTCCGTCATCGGTGGTGGCGACACCATCGCCGCTATTGAAACTCTCGGCATCCAGGACAAATTTACTTTTGTTTCCACTGGCGGCGGCGCGATGCTGGACTTCTTACTGGATGAAACCTTGCCGGGGATTGAGGCCTTGAAATAGTGTCAAAGACTGTCTTTGACATGCCTGTAATGGTTTGTTAAGGTGAAAATAGAAAGATTCCACCTATGAAATTTGTAAGGAAGTCGATTTGGGTATTAGTTGCGGCTCTTATACTCTCATTTAATATTGTTTGTTGGAGGCTGATACCCTATCTAATAAATCATGATGCCACGAAAGAAATTCTCGCGGTCGTCTTTGGGATCATAATTCTTGTTATCCTCCCTTCCGCATTTTTCTTTTTACTTCTTCTGCGCTATTCGCCCTGGAGATGGCCAAGAATCCAAAAGAGTATAGAGCCTCTATTTGGAGAAGAACGGCGCGTCTAAAAACGACGCCGATTTTATTTTTCTAATTCCTTTTTATTGAATGACCGAAGTCTGACTTCGGTCATCACTTGTTGTCACTCATCTGCCAGAGAGTTTCATAAACAGCTTTCATGCTTTCGGCGATGCTTCGGCTTTGGATAATGATTCCATGCTCTCTGCCTTTTGATAAAGACATAATGCCAATACGATCAGCATAAATATCAATTTCATTTTTGAAGTTGTATAAGTCCGGTGGTAAGAAACGGACGGTGCGAAGCTCTTTCTGGTTTCGTTCTGTTGAAAATTCCTTCATTGCTCTTTCAGTTTTGGGAATAATTCCGCGAGTAGGAATAGCTAAAGCTGTTCGCCGCTCCCAATAATTATTTAAGAACTCTTCGCCGAAGCTATACTCTATTGATTCAACAGAGGAAAAAGACAAGATCTCTCGAGGCTTATTTTTTAAGGTATCGTTTAAAACCTCTCTCACTCCATCCACTCCTTCATAAAAAAGAACAACAGGCTTATCTTCGGCGGAAGAAAAATTCGCTTCAAATTCATTTTTTAACGACTCTGCCCTTTTCAATAAGTCGGTGACGGCTTCCTGTTTTGATTCTAGCCTTGCCACAATATCCGAATATTCCATCGGCACGAAATACTTAGTCCGATTATTCTTTTTAGCTCGTATCTTTACAAAGCCTTTAGCCGAGAGCCGTTTCAAGGCCTCATAGGCGGTGACTCTATTAAGGCCAGCTACTTTGGCGATACCACTCGCCGAACCAGACCCAATATCTAAAGTGGCCAAATAAGCCCCAATCTCGGCCTTATTTAAGCCCAGTTCGGTTAAAAACTGTCTCATTTCCGGTCTAATATTCATGTTTGTAGTATACGATTTACAACATAAAATGCAAGTATATATCTGATTTTATCTTTAATAATAAGCCGATTCTAGCTTTTTGGTCTTTTAACTACTCATATTTGTAAATCATAATTTACTATAAGTGCTTATCGATGTACTCTTTACTCAGGAATTTGGCTTTAAATAGGTGTGCCATTGAACACCAGAAGAAGAAACTTGAAAATGAAATGGAAATCATATTCAGTAGTTCAGATTAAGACTCACAAAGTTACAACAATTGATGACCTCATCAGGGGGATAAGGATTTCCAAAATCCGAATGACTCCTAGCGGGCATCAACTTATAGAGAATGAACGACATTCCTCTTGGGAAGGGGAAGCCGAAGTTAGATTCTATAAGTGGAAAAAAGATTTGTATGTTGGTCGCATTCTGCTCTGTCAGTTAAGAGCACTTCTTTTACTTCAACCACAAGGAGGAAAAGGAGCCTTACTCACTGGAAAAGGCGAACTGAATACTTTCAATATCCAAATGAGAAGTGGAGTGAGTTGGGCTATAGATGTGTGGTATGAAGACGGATGGAATATAACCGCATCTGATCCAAACATTGGTTCGAGTGACGATCGTTTCTCCACGATTGCTGTGGCGGAAGTGATGATGAGGTTAGAGTCTATCCCCGGCCCTCGCTACGAAAATTAAAACGCTGTAACTAAAGACCTCGCATGAGAAATTGTGCGGGGATTTTATTTTTCTAATTCTTTTTTGATTTTTGCTGATACCGCTTTACTCTCACCTTCTTTGTAGATTAGATGGCGGCCATGATAGCCGCCGTCATTACTGAATCGGGGGATAACGTGAATATGAGTGTGGAAGACATCTTGCCCGCCCGCTTTCTCGTTATTCATGACTATGTTGATACCGTCGGCATCCAATCCATGTTTGATTGCCGTAGCCATTTTCTTGACAGTTAGCATTAAGCGGCAGAATTCTTCATCCGGGGTGGTGTAAATATTCTCAAAATGATCTTTAGTTACTACTAAGGTGTGACCGAGGTTGTTCGGGTGAATATCAAGGAAGGCAAAAGTATATTCATCTTCATAAATTTTTTCTGAAGGAATCTCTCCTTTCACTATTTTGCAAAAGATACAATCTGACATAATAGTATTTTAACATATCCATCATATCCTCCAGCAAAATAACGAAGTCAGACTTCGTTATTTTAGAACAAATTTAACTATTGTTTATCCTGAATGTGTTAAGATGTTTCAAAATGAAGACCTACAAAGTTAGAGAAGAACTCAGAGATATTGATCGAGAAGCTCTGAAATCCTACCCGGAATTTTTGCAACACCTCCTGTTTCATCGTGGCCTCCGGAGTGAGGAGGCCGCGGAAGAGTTTCTCTTTCCTCATTATGAGAATGGCACTCACGATCCGTATCTGATGAAAGATATGGAGAAAGCGGTGAAGCGAATCATGAAGGCTATTGATAATGACGAAAAAACCATTATTTTCAGCGATTTTGATGCCGATGGTATTCCCGGCGCTGTCGTTCTGCACGATTTTTTTAAGAAGATCGGTTACAACAACTTTGAGAATTACATTCCGGATCGACACAACGAAGGCTACGGTCTCAACGTGGATGCGATCACTAAGTTTAAAGAACTCGGAGCAACACTTCTCATCACTATTGATTGCGGCATTTCAAATTTCAAAGAAGTAGAGAAAGCTAATGAATTCGGTATTGACGTTATTATCACTGATCACCACTTACCTCATAAAAAATTACCAGCCGCTTATGCCATCATTAATTCCAAACAAGAAGATTGCGACTACCCGTTCAAAATGCTCTGCGGTGCCGGCGTGGTTTTTAAATTAGTACAGGCAATTCTGAAGAAAAAAAGATTCAGCATTAAAGAGGGAATGGAAAAATGGTATTTAGACATGGTAGGTTTTGCCACTCTTTCTGACATGGTGCCACTTCACGGTGAGAATCGCATCTTTGCTCACTATGGCTTGATGGTCTTGCGCAAATCTCCGCGCCTTGGTCTTTTGGAGCTTTTGCGTCGGGCGGATATCAATCCTCGCAATCTTTCCGAAGATGATATTTCCTTCAGCCTAACACCGAAGATTAATGCTGCTTCCCGCATGGGTTCGCCCCACTCCGCTTTTGAATTATTTAAGACGAATGACCAGGTACGAGCCAAAGAATTATCGGAAGACCTATTCAAATTAAATGATGAAAGAAAAGGAGTGGTAGCGGCTATGTTGAAAGAAATGCGGAAGGTAATCGAAAAAAGAGAGATTGGTGAAGTAATCGTATTGGGAAATCCGAAATGGCGGCCAGGGGTTTTGGGCCTGGCCGCCAACAACCTTGCAGACGAATATCAGAAGCCGGTATTTCTCTGGGGAAGGGAAGGGAGCGGCCTGCTTAAAGGGTCAGGCCGCTCAAACGGATTGATTGACCTTTCTGTTTTGCTTAAGGAGGTCAATCCAGAAATCATTTCCGATTATGGAGGTCACGCCTTCGCCGGCGGCTTCACTGTTGTTATCGATAAAGTCCATTTACTGGAAGAAGAATTAAATCGGGCATACGAGAAGACTAAAATGGTAACAGTCTTGTCGGAAAATTTTGTAGACAAGAAACTTTCCATGAACGAGGTGAACTGGGAACTCTATAAATTGATTGCCAAGCTCGCTCCTTACGGAGAAGGGAATCCAAAACCAATGTTCTTGTTTGAAGGAGCGAAAATAAAAACTATGAAGCAATTCGGCAAGACCGCTAATCACCTTGAATTAATGTTTGAAAATGAAAAAGGCAAAAAGATCAAAGCTATCGGCTTTTTCATGAACGAAGGCAGTTTCAGTAAACCAATGAAGGCCGGTCAAAAAATCGATCTAGTGGCCACCTTTGAAAAATCCAATTTTCGCAATTTTCCCGAGCTAAGGCTACGCATCGTTGACATTTTATAGATGTGAATTACCATTGAATTTAGAAAGATATTTCATATGATAACTACATTAAAAACTCTCACACGAGAGGCATTTGCGGATATTAAGGAGGAAATGAAAGTTCGTCGGACCTCAGAGGTCTTTCTTCTTTTTCCTCTTGGCAGTCAGTTTGACCATCTGATTAAACTGGCCCTTGCGAAATTGGGAGTCTATTGTTTGGTGGCAGATCCGAAGACTCTCCGAGCAACCGACGTCAAAAAACTCGCTCCTAAGGGAATCATTCTCTCCGGAGGCCCTGCTTCAGTTTATGCCGAGAACGTAGAATTTGACCGTGAAATTTTTGGTCTGGGTATTCCCGTACTCGGTATCTGCTTTGGTTTCCAGATGTGGGCTCACCATGTTGGTGTTGAAGTTGTGTCATCCGACAAAAAAGAGTTTAGCGTTCACCGCCTAAATATTTTGTTGCCCGATTCACCACTATTTAAGGATTTCAAAAATCTGAATGTTCAACAAAATCATGGAGACAAGATTCTACCCAATGAAAAGATATTTCAAACATTAGCCGCCACAGACAACTCTCCCGTGGCGGCCGGTAGAAAAGGTCATTTGTGGGGTGTTCAGTTTCATCCGGAAGTCTCGGCTACGCCGGACGGCTTGAAAATATTAGAGAACTTCTGTTTTTCCATCTGCGGAGCGCAGGATCGTTTTCCGGCGGTGGACGCGGCAAAGGAAAAAGTCTCTCACCTACAGGAAACTCTGGGAAGCGATAAGAAAGTGCTTCTGGCACTCTCCGGTGGATCCGATTCCTCGGTAGTAGCATATCTCTTAAAACAGGTGTTTGGTCAAACAATTGGACGCGTGCGGGCGATCTACATCAAAGGGATAGATCGTCCTGACGATGAAAAAGATGTCCGGAGATTCTTTGGTGGAGAACCTTGGCTGGAACTTCAGGTGGTTGACGCCACGACCGCATTTCTGGAAGTGCTTAGGGGTAAACCGAGCATGAAGGAAAAGAGAATTGCCATGCGAGGTGTTTATAAAAGGATATTGGAGGAAGAGGGGCAAAAATTCGGAGCGGATTTCATCGCTCAAGGAACTCTCTACACCGATATCTCCGAAAGCGGAGGAGGTTATGATGTTGGCTCGCGCAAAGCGGAGATCAAACTCCATCATAATACTAACCTCGGCTTCTCTATTCCGGAGCTAACGCCTCTAGACGAATATGTCAAAGACAGCGCTCGGGATATTGGCGCCGCAATCGGCGTGCCCAAGGAGCTTCTACTCAGGCATCCTTTTCCTGGACCCGGTTTGGTGGTTCGAATTGAAGGAGAAGTCACTGCGGAGAATCTCAAAGTCGCACGGGAGGTGGACTCTATCTATATTGAGGAACTTCGTAAGAGTGGTATTTATCAAACGGTCTGGCAGGCCGGAGCAGTGGTGACGCAATCTGTAACTACTTGCACTCAAGGCGACGAGGCTGGTAATGGTCTAGTCATTGCTCTGTGGGCAGTTTGGAGTGTTAATGGTTTTACCGCTGAAGCAGCTGAACTGCCGTGGGAGTTTCTTTCCGGTCTCGCCAAGAGGATTACTAATGAAGTTCGCTCTGTGGGGTCGGTGGTCTATCGACTCACTGACAAGCCTCCGAGCACTATTGAGTGGGGTTAATTCAGCAAGCCGTGCGGGCAACTTTCTCGCACGGCTTTTTTAATTTGCTTATTTAAAACATAGCTGGTAGAGTCATATTTTAGAAGCCTCCTTAATATGAATATCACCAATTCTGAATCTAATCGGATTTCTTCGACGGCGTTGTCTCAGAGCCCCAGTTCCTTGTATGAATACATTAAGTGTCATTTCCTCTCCCGCAAATATCTTGGCGAAGAGATGAAGAATATGCCTTTAGAATTTTGTAACGGCATTACCGTTGTCAGATGTCGCTACTGCGCAGTGAGGGAGAGATGGGGAGAAAGATTTTTCATTATCCAAATCTTTCTTTTGGGCACTGAAGATTCTAAGAACCTTCACAATATTGAAGAATACAGTGTGGGGGAAGAGGGAATTGTCGGCATCCACGAAATTAATAATGCTCGACTAGTTACTTTTCCATCAGCCGATCAGTTTAGCTGGCCAGCACTTGTATCCAATAAAGTAAAAGAAGTGGCTGCGGTAGCAGTTCTAGTTTTCCTCAAGGGGGTCTTAGACCACCCGACGATGAAGTGCAAGAAGATTTCTCTGACGAGCTTATCGAGGTAATTCTCGATGGGCTTTTTAATTTGGGCTTGCATTAAATGATATAATTTTTTCATGAATAAGATTGTCATTTTTACCGACGGCGCTTCGCGAGGCAATCCCGGTCCGGGTGGCTGGGGCGCTGTAATAGCTTATAGGAATCAGCTTATAGCTTATAGCAAAAAGGAAAGTGTAATTGAGTTGGGAGGAAGAGAGACTAATACAACCAACAACAGAATGGAATTAATAGCGGCAATCAAAGCTTTAGAATACATTTCCTATAAGCTAAAACCTATAAGCTATAAGCTAGATATTTACACCGACTCTTCCTATTTGATAAATGGCATCACCAAATGGGTAAGTGCCTGGCGAATGAATGATTGGCGCACAAAGGCCAAAAAAGAAGTTTTAAATCGCGAACTCTGGGAGGAGTTGGTAGAGCAGACGGAAAACAAGAATATTGAATGGAAATATTCTGGCGGTCATAGCGGCATCGCCGGTAATGAAAGGTGTGATGAGATCGCAACGGAATTTGCCGATGGTAAAGAAGTAAATTTACACAACAGCGCGCTTTCAAAATACCCGATTGATATTTTGAATTTTAATTTTAATGAGGCGAAAACTCAAAAAAAGGCGGCCCTTCGGCGGCACTCAGGGCTTGCAGCCTACTCCTACGTCAGTATGGTAGACGGTAAAATAAAAACCCACAAATCCTGGCCCGACTGCGAAAAGCGCGTCAAAGGCAAGAGTGGAGCAAGGTTTAAGAAAGCAACGAGTGCTGCTCAAGAAAAAGAAATTATTAGCGCTTGGGAATAGATTTTTTTATCTTCTCTTTAAATAAATTTTAACTCTTGCGCATAAACTTCAGGAATGAAGTTTTACGTTTTTGTCTGGAGTTTTTTTGGCGTTGTTTTTCTTGCCTCGGTTTTCCATTGGCCGCTTTGGCCGTTTCACAATCACGATCCCAATTTCTATTCTCACCTTAATGAAGTCGTAACCATTCGCGGAATTATAGTGGATGAGCCGGATCAAAGAGAAAACAATACCAATCTAATAATTCTACCGACAAAAATTAATGACAAGTCTTTTTCTACTAAAGAAAAATTAATTGCTCGAGCTCCATCATATTCCACTTTTCAATACGGAGATGAGGTTGAAGTAAGGGGGAAGTTGGAATTGCCGGAAATGATCGATTCGGATAATGGTCGTACTTTCAATTATCCCGAATATCTGGCAAAAGATAATATCTATTATTTGATAAATAGGGCGGAGGTCAAGGTAATTTCAAGCGGCCATGGAAATATCGTTAAAAGAAATCTTTTCAAAATCAAGCATGCCTTTCTCTCTAATCTCAATGAATTATTACCTGAACCGCATTCCGGTTTCATGGGTGGCTTGATTATTGCCGGAAAGAAATCTTTGCCGGCCGATATTTTGGCCGAATTTCAGAGAACTGGAACACTGCAGATAGTTGTTCTCTCCGGCTACAACATTACTATTGTGGCCGAAGCAATGATGAAAATGTTTTCATTTTTACCAAGCGCCGGCGGATTGATAGCCGGCGCTGGGAGCATCATTCTTTTTTCAATTATGGCGGGTGGCGCGTCTACGATAGTCCGCGCCGCCGTCATGGCCTTGATCTCCATTCTCGGTAAGGCTACTCACCGTGTTTATGATGCCAAACGAGCCCTCTTTATGGCCGGTTTTTTAATGGTACTTCAGAATCCAAAGATATTGACCTATGACCCTTCATTTCAGCTTAGTTTTATGGCTACTTTGGGGTTAATGGTTCTCTCGCCATTCTTCGAGCAACGTCTATTATGGATTCCAGAAAAATTCCAACTTAGGGCAATGGCTTCAGCAACTCTTGCCAGCCAAGTTTTCGTCACTCCGATTATTTTCTACCAGATCGGCCAGGTTTCTCTTGTTTCCGTGCCAACCAACATGCTAATGCTCATTCTTGTTCCAACAATAATGTTGATCGGTTTTATCACGGGGCTTGTGGGGTTTGTCAGCCACTTGGTCGCAATGCCTTTTGCCTTCATTTCGTATTTTTTACTTTCATACGAGCTTTTTGTGTTAAAATTTTTTGCCAATATTCCTTTTGCTTTGATCTCAATTCCATTTCCGTTCTGGGTGTTAGCCGGCGTTTACGGTTTTTATGTTTTTATCTTTTTTAAGAGGAGAAAAAATACCAGCCAAATAACAAAAGAAAGCGCCGCCGTAGGCGGCGCTTTCTCAAGAATTAAAGACATTAAGATCCTAGAGGACTAAATTACTTTATCGAATCTCTCTTCCACTTTCTGCCAGTTGAGATTCTCAAAAAAAGCTTCAATATATTTTTTCTTTTCCGACGGCGCATAATCCAACATGTAGGAATGTTCCCACATATCAAGGCCAAGAATGAATCGGAGGGAAGTAAGATGCCCCAAATGTTGTTCCTCCACCCAGGTATTGAGAAGTTTGCCGGTTCGTGAATCCAAGTAAAGAACTGCCCAGCCAATTCCTCGTGTCATAGCGACAGCCTTAAATTGAGAAAGCCAAGTTTCGAAACTGCCATACTGATCAACGATGCTTTTATAAAAAGTTCCGGCAGCGCTTGCCTCAATCGCCGATCCCTCAAACTGTTCAAAGTAGTATTCATGATTTCTCATTCCGTCGAACTCAAAGCCGAAGCGACGTTGTAGCTCACCCATAACGTAAGTATTTTTCTCTGTGTCGATAGAATACTCCTTAAGTTTTTCTCGGATGAGATTAGTGTGTTTGACGTACCCAGTGTAGAGCTTAAGGTGCTCCTCAATGGTCTTTTTCGAAATCCCCTTTAATTCCGGAATATTAAATTTTTGCTCAACATAATTTTCTGGAGGCATAGTTTTTATATTAAATTAATAATAATTTCATCTCACATGTTTATAATATCAGATTCTGTCTGATCTGGTGCCCACTCGCATGCCTCCGTTCGACGTTCTTTCGGAAACCTCAAGAAGTCGCCCAGAGTCAAGCTCGCAACACCTCGGCCTTTAAGTGATAAATTATGTATTAATCACTTCACCAACGCACTAATATTATAGACGTTTCAAACATGAAATATTTCAAAACACATTTTTCTCTCGTTTTAATTGGTTTCTTAGTGCTACTAAATTCAGCCATTTGGTACGCCACGATCTGGGAAGACCACGGCAATGTCTTAAAAGTGGCCTTTTTGAACATTGGCCAAGGCGACTCAATTTTCATTGAGTCGCCAAACGGCAACAAGATAATGATCGATGGCGGGCCGGTGGGGAATAAGACTGAAAGTGAGCTCGCCAAACAATTACCATTTTATGATCGTCATCTTGACTTGATCATACTGACTCATCCCGATGCCGATCATGTTGTTGGTTTCCAATCAATTTTAAATGATTACAAAGTAGATAAAGTAATGGAGCCTGGCTCAAACACTGATACGGCAACTTATAAAAAAATTGAGGAAACAATAACAACTGAAAAAATTCCTAAGACTCTGGCTCGGAGGGGAATGCGAATCGTTTTAGATCAAAAGCGAAAAATATATCTAACCATTCTCTTTCCGGATCGCGATCCTGCAACCTGGGATACAAACACGAGCTCAATTGTGGCGCGACTCACGTATGGTCACGATTCTTTTCTTTTTCAAGGAGATTCGCCTCAGGTAATTGAGAATTATCTCGTTTCAATTGACGGAACTACTCTCAAAAGTGATGTCTTGAAAGCTGGTCATCATGGTTCTAAGACATCCACCAGCGATTTATATGTTCAAACTGTTCAGCCAACCTACACTATTATCTCGGCCGGTCTGAACAATCGCTATGGTTTTCCTCATCAACAAACGATTGATATCTTAAATAAATATCACACTAAAATATTAAAGACCTACGAAATGGGGACGATAGTGATGAGGTCCGATGGGGAGAAAATTTCAGTTAAATAACCCCCGCCTTCTTTAGGGTGGCGTAGGCGCCGTTCTTCTGGATGGTTTTGATAGCTTTAGTTGAAAGGGTGATGCTTACGAATTTTTTCAATTCAGGAATGTAGATTCTTTTCTTCTGGAGATTCGGATATTTACGCACTTTTCCGGTAGGGTTAAACTGCGTCGCTCGAGTGCGATTGCTGTAACCTCCGGCCATCCGGGAACCCACCTTTGTAATTGCGCAAACTTTTGCCATAAGATTTTCATGCTACCATATTAAATATATATTTAGCAAACATGGATCCCACCTCATTAATTTTTTCGATAATAATTCTGCTCCTATCCGTAATAATTCACGAGGTCTCACATGGCTATGCGGCTGAAGCTTTGGGCGATCCGACGGCGCGATATGCTGGCAGATTAACCATGAACCCTATTCCACATCTTGATCTTTTCGGCTCAATTCTTTTACCTTTCCTTCTTGTCATTACCGGATCGCCATTTCTCATTGGTTGGGCTAAACCCGTACCATACAATCCATACAATTTACGCAATCAACGCTGGGGAGAGGCAATTGTTGCTGGCGCTGGTCCGGCTGTTAATATCATCATTGCTCTTTTCTTTGGCTTGATTCTCCGCTTTGCCACCCTCTCCCTTTCCGCGTCGCTTGTTAGTATTATGAGCACCATTGTTATCATCAACATTCTCCTCGCCGTTTTTAATCTTGTTCCTATTCCTCCCCTCGATGGTTCTAAGATTCTTTTTTCCATTTTGCCGTATGGCGCTCGAGGCATCCGCTTCGGCCTCGAGCGCTACGGCTTTGTTCTCGTCCTGATCTTTGTTTTCTTCTTATGGCAATACGTTTCGCCAGTAATTTTCCATATCTTTTCTTTTATTACGGGGATCCAGGGGTAGTCAGCCTCCAGCCGCATTAGTATTTCTTGCCTGCGGTGCGACGCTCTGGAAAAGGCAATTCTAGCAGTACTTTCGCTATCCTCGGCAGCGAAATACTAATGCGACTTCCGGCTTCCTTTCCACATCAGTGATAGTGATAGGTAATAAAAATGTAACTTAAAGGACGAGGTGTTGCGAGCTTGACTCTGGGCGACTTCTTGAGGTTTCCGAAAGAACGTCGAACGGAGGCATGCGAGCGGACACGATCTGTATTTACAAGGTTGCATTTTCTGCTTCTCTGTATTACATTATTACCTACGCCACGAGGCGCATTTTCATTAAGAAATGCCAACAATCAACCAACTAATCAAACGAAAAAGAACCAAACCGGTCCGCAAAGTGCGAGCGGTCGCTTTGACGCGCACATTTAATACTTTGGAAAATCGACCCGGCTACAACCCATCTCCATTCAAACGAGGTGTCTGTACTAAAGTGACGACCAAGACTCCGAAAAAGCCAAACTCCGCTATTCGAAAGATTGCTAGAGTACGACTCACTAACGGCCTGGAAGTGACGGCTTACATTCCCGGCGAAGGTCACAACTTGCAGGAACACTCCGTAGTCTTGCTTCGCTCCGGAAAAGTAAAAGACATCGGCGTACGCTACACCATCGTTCGCGGAGTACTCGATGCTACCGGTGTGGAAAAAAGACGAAAGGTTCGCAGTATGTATGGGACAAAGAAACCTAAAAAATCATAATCTAAATGCGAAGAAAAGTAAGAAATAGAAATATCGTTGGTCCGGATCCAACTTATGAATCAGAGAAAGTCTCTAAGTTCATCAACTATTGCATGGAAAGAGGGAAGAAGAATGCCGCTCGTAAAGTAGTCTACGGCGCCATGGAAGCCATCAAAGAAAAGACTAAAACTGAGAATCCTATGGAAGTTTTTGACACTGCTCTAAAAAACACTGCTCCACAAATGGAAGTGCGATCTCGACGAGTGGGAGGCGCGAACTATCAAGTGCCACGGGAAGTGCGACCTGAAAGACGACAACAGCTCTCCATGCGATGGATTATTGATGCCGCCCGATCTAAAAAAGGCCAACCAATGCATCTCAAATTAGCCGATGAATTGATTGCTGCCTCCAAAAACGAAGGCGAAGCTGTCAAGAAACGCGAAAATACTCACAAGATGGCCGAGGCCAACAAGGCTTTTGCCCATTTTGCGTGGTAATTTTCGCTTATTGATAAATATCGTCCAAAAAAGATCAAAAGCCAAGTAATTTAGTAAATTATCGAAGTCAGACTTCGTTAAATCTAGAATGTGTGGTATTGTGTAGCCATGAAATCCACCCAAAAAGGCTTTATTATTCCACTTCTCGTCGCTATCATTGCTGTTCTTGCTATTGGTGGCGGGATATATGTCTATAGCCAGCATCAGAAGATTGCAGAGCAACAGGCGGAATTGAATACTAACGCAACGCTTAACACCGATAATAGCGGCCCAGTACCGACGTTGAGGAATTATGATAATTCAACAACTACGATTACTACAAGTGCTTCTACTAACACTTCGGTAAATGGATCTGCGAATGTTAATTCAAATCCACCTCCTCCCGTGGCTGACACAGATGAAAGTATCTTTAATCGTGTTCGGTTTACTTTACCATCATTCAATAATCCAAATATAACAAATAGTTTTAATTTCAGTGATGAGGTGAATTATGATGGGCGTACTATAAAAATTGCTCGTCCAGAGAATGGTAGCGCATATACACTTAACAGGTTTATCATTGATATGAAATCGGCAAAAGCAGTTACTGAGATTAGATTAAATGGCGGCGCTACGGCAGGTATGGATTATCTTGTGCTGGTGTCAGATCTCGGCTCTGTTCCTAAACAAATTGCGTATAAAATGATTTCTGCTGGTTATTCTGTGAGGGTAAATTCAATGAATTTTGCTGACGATGTTGTCACAGTGAATGTGACAATAGTTGCTCCCAACGGAAATGGCGTAGCTGGTCCTTTCGAGACCAAAAATTGGAAATTTTCTACCAAAAATAATACTATCATTCAAATACAATAGTTAGTTTGCCAACCTTCCAGATAAATGCTATTTTATTCTCACGGCTCGAGGAGTCGTTTTATTTAACTTTTTATGAACAGAGATTATCCATTAGAAAGAGTCCGAAATTTCGGAATTATAGCCCACATCGACGCCGGAAAGACCACTACTTCCGAGCGTATTCTCTTTTACACCGGTGAATCGCATAAGATCGGCGAGGTGCATGAGGGAAATACTATCACCGACTGGATGGAACAGGAGCGTGAACGAGGAATTACTATTACCGCCGCCGCTATCACTTGTTTCTGGAATCCGACTTACATGGGCGCGGATGTTTCGCTCAAGAACCGTTTTAATATTATTGACACCCCCGGCCACATCGATTTCACCGCCGAAGTGAAGCGATCACTGCGAGTCCTCGACGGCGCCGTCGTTGTTTTTGATGGCGTAGCTGGTGTAGAGCCTCAATCCGAGACTAACTGGCGATATGCCGACGACGGAAACGTGCCTCGTATCTGTTTCATCAATAAGCTTGATCGTATTGGTGGCAGTTTTGAACGCTCATTTCAGTCAATCCTTGATCGGCTGACCAAGAACGCTATTCGTATGCAGATCCCGATGGGAGTGGAAGATAAATTCGAAGGGGTGATTGATCTCCTGAAAATGAAGGCCTACTATTTTGAAGGCACAATGGGTATTCAGATCCGCGAAGCGGAAATCCCGCCTGAATATTTGGAAGAAGCGAAAAAATACCGTCACGAATTAATTGAAAAGATTGTTGAGCAAGACGATATTCTTATGAGTGCCTATCTCGAAGGAAAGGAGCCATCGTATGAGGATCTGAAAAAAACCTTGCGTAAAGCCACTATTGAGGTGAAGCTCGTTCCTGTTTTCACTGGTTCTGCCCTGAAGAACAAGGGGGTGCAACTTATCTTGGATGCCGTCGTTGATTATCTGCCATCGCCACTTGATATTCCGCCGGTTCGAGGTATTGATCCAAAAACAGGCGATGAAATGTTTCGCAAAGCTTCGGATGAAGAACCTTTTGCCGCACTTGCTTTCAAACTGCAATCCGATCCGTTTGTCGGCCAGCTAACATTCTTTCGTGTTTATTCCGGAACGATTGAAGCTGGTTCATATATTTATAATGCAACTACCGGTGATAAAGAACGGCTCGGACGAATCGTGCGTCTGCAAGCTGATAAGCGTGAAGAGGTGAAGAAGGTCTTTTCCGGAGAGATTGCCGCCGCCGTTGGATTAAAAAGTGCTAGAACTTCCCATACTTTTTGTGACGAGAACAATCCAATCATCATTGATCCTATTAAATTCGTGGATCCGGTAGTATCGCTTCGCATTGAACCAAAGACTAAGGCGGATCAGGAAAAGATGGGCATGGCCATGAAGAAACTTTCGGATGAAGATCCTACTTTTAAAGTAAGCACCAATACCGAGACGATGGAGACGATTATTTCCGGTATGGGCGAGCTTCATTTGGAAATTATGATTGATAGAATGAAGCGGGAATTCGGTGTGGAAGCTAATGTCGGTAAGCCGCAAGTAGCTTACAGAGAAACTATTACCGGCACGGCAGAAGCGGAACATAAATACATCAAACAATCCGGAGGAAAAGGTCAGTATGGTCACGTTAAGATCATTTTGAAACCGATGGAGCCAGTTGAAGAAGGAAAGAAAATTCCCAAAAATGTCAGCCGATATGACGATTTTGAATTCATTAACAGTATTAAAGGAGGAGTTATTCCGATTGAATTTATTCCAGCTGTGGAGAAAGGAGTGCGTGAAGCGATGGAGAGGGGAATCGTGGCCGGATTCAAGATGGTAAATGTTTCTTGCGATCTTATTTACGGCTCCTATCACGATGTGGACTCATCCGAAATTGCCTACAAAATTGCCGGCTCCCAAGCCTTTCAAGATGCTGCTAAGCGCGCACGACCGGTAATTCTTGAACCAATTATGAAATTGGAAGTAATCGTTCCGGAAAAATTCATGGGCGACATTACCGGAAATCTCAATTCAAAACGAGCTCAAATCGATGGTATGGAAGATCGTGGAATGTTAAAAGTCATCCGAGCAAGCGTTCCTCTTTCGGAAATGTTTGGCTACATCACCTCACTCCGCTCCATGACCGAAGGCCGCGGCTCGGCAAATATGGAATTTGATCACTATGAAGTTGTACCACCCCAAGTAGAAAAATCTATAGTTGAAGCGAGAAAATAAAAAAGATAAAAGGGCGACCGCTACGCGGTCGCCCTTTTATCTTTCCTTTAGCGAAAATTCATCTCGGATTAGTAGAATTACGGCAAATGATTGTCGATGTCATTTTGCCTTTGAGTTTACGTCTTTAATTGTGTATATTAATCACATGTCAAAAGAATTTGAATATAAAGTTGAATATGAAACCGATAAAGAGACCGGCCAGATCAGCGCTACCATTCCGGAATTGAACTATCTATCCGATTACGGCGATACATTCGCCGAAGCGGAAGCCAACATTAAGGAGGCGGTAATAGGTTATCTGGAAGTCCTCCAGATGGAGAAGAGAGAAATTCCAAAGCCTGCCATAAGAAAAGAAGGCACTTATATAAAAATTTTGGTTCCAAGTCTATAATGCCAAAACTCGGGCGGCTCTCCGCTCGCAAAGTGCTTCAGAAGCTGAAACGGGCTGGCTTTATTGAAACACATCAGCGCGGCAGCCATTTATATTTGAAGAGTGCTAACGGCGCTCGAATTACGACTGTGCCGATTCATGGTTCAAAAGATATTGATATTGGAACACTTCATAATATTGTAGTAAAACAGGCGGGGTTGTCTGTGGAAGAATTTAATGAATTATAGAAATAGCCGAACTTGACTTCTATCTAAAAGGAGCTAATTTAATGATAGAAATTGTCATTATGAAAATACCATTTTTGGCTGTTTTAGTGGTTCCCTTCGGCATCATTGTTTGGGACATGTTTTCGGCTCGGCTAATCGCTAAGTACCGTCCACGTTTTGATCTTGTTTTGGAGAAAGACAAGGACTACAAAGTGTTCTACACCGTCACTGTACCGAAGAAACCAAAAGACAAGGTATGGGTGCAGGTGGAAAACTGCGATAGCGGTCTAAAAATCCTGGTCTACTTTGATAATCCTCATGCTGTTCCGATCCAATTTGCCCCGGGCGACATCGTGTCTCTGCAATACCACGACCACAAACCCTGTTTACAGCGGGTGTTGTCGAAACGAACCAGTGAAAGACCGCCGCTAGCTCGGATGCAGGTCCATATTTAAAGGGTCTCGGATCGGCTCATGATGGAGCTGGTCCGATTTTTAATTTTCATAAGCCGATTTTGTCTCTCGATTGAAAAATAAAAAAGACCGAAGCGCCTCTGCGCGCTTCGGTCTTGCATTATATTTTTTAGTGACCAAAGAATCCACGGCCGACTTGATCGGGAACCATGTACAGCGCGACGTTATGTTTTGCACAAACGTCGATTGTCGCCTGGTCTTTGACCGAGCCACTGCTTGTAAAAATAGCGGCGACACCAGCATCGATAAGTATCTGCGGTCCATCCGGAAACGGAAAGAACGAGTCACTGTATGCGCACGCGCCAACCACATCATGTCCGGAACGTCTGGCTCGGGTAATGGCGAGCTGTGCCGCACCGACACGATCTTGCTGACCGACACCATTGCCGAGAAGCTGCTTGTTCTTTACTAGAGTGATCGTATTGCTGTTGCTTGTTGAACCGATCGCCCAAGCCAGCATCATGTCGTCTTCTTGCATAGGGGTCGCAGTTCCGTACTTCTTTATCATTTCGCCCGAAAGATGTGGGACGAAAGTGTAGTTGGGTTGGATCAAGAATCCACCACGTACGTATCGAAAACGAGGAGATCGGTCTAGGTTGTTGTTCAATCCACGGAGCGCGGGATTGGCGACGAAACGACATTTATCGCCCTTTCGTCGGAGGATTGCAATAGCGCCAGTACTAAAAGCTGGAGCAATGATGCCGTCCAACATTTTGCCAGTAAGCGATTCGCAAAGAGCCTCGTCCACTTCGAAGTTCACGAGGACCAGTCCACCAAATATGGCAAGCGGATCGCCAGCCATCATCTTCTTCAAGACCTCTGCTCGATCCTGGCCGACAGCTGCGCCGCAGGCATTACCGTGCTTTCCACCGACGGCGATAGCCGTGCCGATACCTTCATTTACAGCGTATGTCTCAGCGATGTGAGTGGCTGTCTGAAGCAATCGATCGATATCAACCCAATTGTTGTAGCTCGGAGGTGTTCCTTCGATCAAAACAAACTTATCGAGGGCAAGTGGATCGTTAGTGCCAGCTGAGTATAGATGCGCCGGAGCCTGCCAAGCATTTTCGCCGTATTTGCACCTGGCTGTTAGCTCCCCAAGGATACCGTCGTATTTACCGCCACTCCGAAATCGAGCTGAAGCAAGAGTATATTTTGTTACGACGAATTCGCCTGCGGCTCCCTGCTGAATGAGTTCAATGCGTTTGTCTGGCATGCCCGCCTTGAGCCATTTCAATACCGGTTCGCGGTCCTCGGGTCTTGCGACCAGAATACGCATGCCCTTAGCGGCTGCTCGAGCCATGCTGGGCCCTCCAATATCGGTTTGTTCGATGACAGATTCGATGGTAGCGCCCTTTTTAGCGATTTCTGCTTCCATTGGATAGAAGTCGACGCAAACCATATCAATTAGGTCGATAAGGTTGTCTGCCAACTCTTTAATCTGATTCGGATCACTCTGATTGGCCAAGAGGCCGGCATAGAGATCCCGCGAAAGAGTGACAACACGATGATTAAGTATCGCTTTCCCCACCTTTGTGGCGAAATCAACTACAGGGATACCACCCTCCTTCAACTTCATTGCTGTACCGCCGGAAGCGATAATGTCAAATCCCAACGTTACCAGCTCCTGGCAAAATTGGACGATGCCATCTTTTTTGCTGACAGAGACGAATGCGATTTTTCTTGCGTTATTCATAATTCAATGTAATTTCCTTCTAATTTTCAGTTTATAAGGCTTGGTCTGAAAGTCAAATCGAATATTTGACTTTCGTCTTGCCTCTGATATTATGCCTTTACACGTTTTTAGGTTTTCTATAAACGAGGGATACACTTTGTTTGCAGGCTCTGGAGAGATGCAGACAGGTTTAGGTTGTTATTAAAAATTATTATTAATATATAAAGACTATGGCAGATTTTGATAGATCAAAGCCACACGTCAACGTTGGAACCATCGGTCACGTTGACCACGGCAAGACCACTCTTACCGCCGCTATTCTCAATGTTTTGAGTCGCGCCGGAAAAGAAGTGAAATTAAGAGGAGTGGATCAGATTGACTCCGCTCCGGAAGAGAAGGCTCGAGGAATTACCATCGCTCTTTCTCACAACGAGTATTCGACTGATGCTCGTCACTATGCCCACATTGACGCTCCTGGCCACGCCGACTACATCAAAAACATGATTACCGGTGCCGCTCAAATGGACGGCGCAATTCTAGTAGTTGCCGCTACAGACGGAGTGATGCCTCAGACTCGTGAGCACGTTCTGCTTGCTAAGCAAGTAGGAGTGCCAAAAATTATTGTTTTCTTAAATAAGTGCGATATGGTTCCTGATAAGGAGCTCATTGACCTGGTTGAAGAGGAAGTACGAGAACTTTTGACCAAACAAGGATATGACGGCGTTGGAGCCCCGGTCATTCGTGGCTCGGCCCTAAAAGCTCTTGAATCTAAGACCAATGATGATGAATGGTCAAAGAAAGTGCTTGAATTAACCGACTCCCTCGACAGCTACATTCCTGTACCTGAACGAGAGACTGACAAACCATTCTTGATGCCGGTGGAAGACATCTTCTCTATTGAAGGACGAGGAACGGTGGTTACCGGAAGAATTGAAAGAGGAAAGGTGAAAGTTGGAGAGGAAGTGGAAATTGTCGGACTTCAGCCAACAGCTAAGACTACAATTACCGGAATTGAAATGTTCAACAAGTCTCTTTCAGAAGGTCTTGCCGGAGACAACGCCGGAATTCTGCTTCGAGGTACTAAAAAAGAAGATGTGCATCGAGGTCAGGTTTTAGCCAAGACTGGTTCCGTTACTCCTCACACTGATTTTGAAGCAGAAGTCTACATTCTAAAGAAAGAGGAAGGCGGACGACACACCCCCTTCTTTACCGGCTACAAACCACAGTTCTATGTTCGAACTACTGATGTCACAGGGGAGGTTACTCTAAACGAAGGAGTGGAGATGGTTATGCCTGGGGACACTATTACTTTCAAAGTAAAGCTTGTTGCCCCAGTTGCTCTTGAAGCTCAGACCCGATTTGCTATTCGAGAAGGAGGCAAAACCGTCGGTGCCGGAGTGGTAACGAAGATCGTGGCGTAGACCTAATCATGCCAAAAGAAACTACTAAAAAAGCAGCGGCTGCACCGAAAAAGAAGGCAGCCGCTAAGAGCACAACCACTCCAAAACCTCGAGCGGTGAAAGCGGCAGCCACTCCAAAGCCCGAAAGCTTCTCTAAGCTTCGTATTAGAGTGCGTGCCTATGAATCCAAGATTCTTGATCAATCGGTCAAGCAGATTATGGACACCGCTCTTCGATATGACGCAAAGGTACTCGGACCAATTCCTCTTCCGACGGAGATAAAGAAATACACCGTCAATCGCGCATCCTTTGTTTACAAAAATGCCCGGGAACAGTTTGAAATGAGAGTACACAAAAGATTATTGGATATTATTAATCCAAGCGCCAAAGTAATTGAGGCTCTTACTAACTTGAGCCTACCATCCGGTGTCAGTATCGATGTCAAGATGATCTAATATGAAATTTATTCTCGGAACAAAAGAAAAAATGACCGAACTCTTCGATGAGGACGGCCGAGTCTATCCGGTAACAGTGATTAAAACCGGAGCTGTTATTGTTACTCAATTAAAAAATAAAGAAAAGGACGGATATGAATCAGTTCAGGTTGGTTTTGGTGAAAAGAAAACAAAAAAGACAAATAAACCCATGAAAGGTCATCTAAAAGATCTTGGTAGTTTCCGGTATCTGAAAGAATTCAAGATGGATTCGAAACAGTACGCTGAAATGAAAATTGGAGCAAAAATTGACCAGTCGATTTTTGCCCCCGGTGACATGGTAAGTGTTTCTTCCACCTCAAAAGGCAAAGGCTTTCAGGGTGTGGTAAAACGTCACGGTTTCCACGGAGGTCCTCGAAGTCACGGCCAGAAACATTCTGAAAGAGAGGCAGGCTCCATCGGTACGGCCGGTTTCCAACGAGTGTTTAAGAACAAGCGCATGGCCGGCCGAATGGGAGGTGATCGTGTTACGGTCAAAAATCTTAAGATCATTCAGATTGATGCGGAAAATAATCAGTTATTGATTAGAGGCGCGGTTCCGGGAACACGTGGAACACTGGTAGAAATAAAAGGATGAAATCAAAAATATACAACCAAAAAGGAGTAGAAGCTGGAACGATTGATTTACCAGAATCAGTTTTTGGCTTGCCTTGGAATGCCGATCTTGTTCACCAGGTAGTGACTTCTATTCAGGGAAATATGCGAAACGCTTGGGCTCACACTAAAAATCGCGGAGATGTTTCCGGAGGAGGTAAGAAACCCTGGCAACAGAAAGGTACTGGCCGAGCTCGACACGGCTCAACTCGTTCGCCGATTTGGGTTGGAGGAGGAGTGACTCATGGTCCACGAAAAGACAAAGATTACTCTCGAAAGATAAATAAGAAAATGAAGGCAAAGGCGCTTTACACGATTATGTCTAGAAAATTTCGTGATGGGGAACTGATTTTTGTGGAAAATTTAAATATTCCTATGCCAAAGACCAAAGATGCCAAAGCAGTTCTCAGTTCTCTTTCCATAAAGAAATCTGCTTACATCGCTCTCTCTGGAAAAGATGCGAATGTTAAAAAAAGTTTCAACAATTTTAATAATATGATGGTAGACGATGTCAGAAACCTAAATCCGCTGGATGTTTTGAATTATAAATATTTACTCATCGTCAATCCAGTAGAATCAGTGAAGTTTATTGAATCAAAAATGGCGAAAAAATAATTTATGGCATCACACTTGAAAAATAAAATGGCAATTCTCCGCCCTCGTATTACCGAGAAGGCTAATTTAGTGACGACAGGAAACGTCTATACTTTTGAAATTGACCCAAGCGCCACTAAGAAAGATGTTGCCAGAAATATCATTGAGCTATACAAAGTAACACCGGTTAAAGTTAACATCACCAAAAATCCCGCCAAGAATGTAATGTATAAAGGCAAAGTTGGCCGAACCAGCGCCGTCAAAAAGGCCTACGTGTATTTAAAGGCTGGAGATAAGATTGAGATATAATTACATTATGAAAGATCTGGAAAAATTAAAAGATACAGCATCCTATCAAAGTTTTCCTATTAATCCAGAAATGATGGTTTATGTTGAGAATGGAGAAATTTATTTTAATCATACTACAGACGAAAGCGCTGAGGGGGGAAGTAGGGAAATAGAAAACACAAAAATAACTCCAGAAAATAAAGAAGAATACCTAAGAACAATAAACAGTTTGGGATCTACTGCCTATTCAGCAGAGGTAGAGGAGGCCAAGAGAATTATCTCAGAGTTAAAATAATATTAAAAGGGTCAGGAGCTTTTATTCAGTCTTAAATCCGAGTTTCTCTTTCGGTTTTTCTTCCTCGGCAATTAAGCGGTGAATGACTTCAAAGACTAATTTGAATTGATTATCATATTTTTTCTCTAATTCTTCTATTTTCTCCTTTAATTCTCGGTGTGAGGAGAGCATTTCACGTATTCTGGTGAAGGTTCTCATTATCTGAACATTTACAGCAATTGCTCGCTTACTGCCCAGGACACTTGAGAGCATGGCTACACCCTGTTCAGTAAAGGCTGAGATGGGTTTTCTGCGACCCCCATAAGCTTCCAAACTTGAAGTCGCAATTTGCGACTTCAAGTTTGCTTCTTCTATTTTTGTTAGTTGAAACATGAAATCTGGAGGAAATCTTTCCAAATTTCTCTTTACTGCTTCATTCAGTCTTTTTGTCTCACTTTCATATAATTTTGCTAAATCATAATCTAGCATCACCTTCTTTTCTCGTATTATATAAATTTTGTTCTCAATCAATGGCTCTGGTAAAAGAATATTTTTGTCCATGTCGGTACTAAAACATATTACCTATGAATTTTCGCTAAAAAAATCCTAAAATTTGCTTTTTTAACCCATAAATATTAAAGTATGAGTTCATGAAATCATACAAACCAACATCACCATCACGCCGACAAATGAGCCACGTCTCTTACCGGGGAGTGCTTTCTAAAGTGGCGCCGCAAAAATCACTAACTGGTGGTTTTACAAGGGCGGTCGGTCGAAACAATCGCGGGCGTCTGACCACTCGCCACAAAGGAGGCGGCCACAAACGTCTCTATCGAGAAGTGGATTTTATGTTTAACAAAATAGATGTTCCGGCCAAGATTGTGACTGTTGAATACGATCCAAATCGTTCTGGTTTCATCTCTCTTCTTTCTTACGCTGATGGTGAAAAGCGATACACCCTTCTGCCGAAGTCCCTGAAAGTGGGAGACAGCATTATTGTTTCAGAAAAAGCAGAATTGAAAGCGGGCAATCGCACCCTTCTTAGAAATATTCCAGTCGGAACTTTTGTATATAATGTGGAGGTTAAACCTCTGGGAGGAGCAAAGCTTGCGAGATCGGCCGGAAATTATGCCGAAGTTATCGCTCAAGACGAAGGTTACACTCAGATCAAAATGCCATCAACGGAAGTGAGAAAGATCAAGGATCACGCATGGGCTTCCATTGGTGAAGTTTCAAATGACGAAAATAGACTGCAGAATTTCGGTAAGGCTGGACGAAGCCGTTGGAAAGGTATCCGACCGACTGTTCGAGGTACTGCCATGAACCCGGTAGATCATCCATACGGAGGAGGAGAAGGCCGCCAAGGCCGAGGAACTCGCCGCGCCAAAACTCGTTGGGGCAAGCCAGTCGGCAAAGGCCAGAAATCCCGCCGCGCCAAAAAATATTCCAATAAATTTATCATCTCTCGTCGAAAAGTAGGAAAGAAGAGATAAGAAAAAATCCCGCCTCTCGGCGGGATTTTTAAATAAAAAACATCACAGAGCTAAAAGCTAAGTGGTGTTTGCTAAAATACCTGCAACTGAACGTGTTGCTTCAATTCCCATTTGCACCGTTTCATTGAGGCGGTGCTTATTGGAATCCATGGCGGAGCGAAGCAGTAGGTTTTGATCTGGTCTGATAGTAAAAACTCCCTCCAGGTTTTCTCCGCCATCATTCCTTACGCGGTCCCGATCTCTTTTTAAGAGCGTTTGAATCTGCGAGGGGAGGAATGGGCTGATGAACTTAGAGAAAGGACCAAAGGCACTCTTGGTGTGACCTCGAGGTTTATTAGTTATCACTACCACCCTGTCGAATCCTTCCGCTAACGCCTGCTCAACTGGCAGATCGTCTGAAAGCGCTCCGTCAAGATAAGTCCGCCCATCAACTTGAACGGGCTTATAGACAAAGGGAACAGCCGACGACGCTCTCATCAACTGAAAGATGTTTTGCGGGGTCGGTTCGATATATACCGGCTCGCCCGAATCAAAATCAGTTACAACATAGATCAACCGACTTGGGGACTCGAAGACGGCCTTTACATCCAACTTCGATTTTTCCTCTTGGAAGGCGTCTACAAGATAATCTAGGTCCAAAATCGCTCTTCGAAAGAGAACATTAAGGGGATTCACAAGTTTTTTTCCGTCAACGAGGTGTCTCCAGGTATGCTCGATCGTATCAGGCTGATTCGCCAGATAGAAGGTGCCGGCAAAAACGCCAACAGAGCTAGCGAATACTGCATCGAAATAATTTGGTCCGAATATTCGGCACCATTCCGCCAAGACTCCTGCGCCGAAGGCACCTTTAAGTCCTCCAGATCCAACTACTAAAGCTTTTGTCATTGTCAAAATCCTTTCCGTACAATTTTAGGTATCCTATCACACTAAACTCGGATTTACAGGGTTGTTTTGGCGTGAGAGAATACAATCATGTCCACATACTACAAAGACAATAAAGATGCTCGGGGGTTGGAGGAGATTCGCATTAAGCGGGTTAAGGAGGAGCAGGAGAGACAAAAGAAGGCAAAGATACAGATAGAGCACGATATTAAAAAACGTTCCCTTGCCTCCACCACCAGCATGATAAATGCCAAGGAAAGCCTGCTTCGCACCAAGGAGCGCTCCGTCCGAATGCTTGAGAGTGAGATGGATGAACTAAAAAGAGAGACCACCCAGCTTGAACGCAATAAAATGGACCTGGAAGGAGAGGTAAAAAAGCTGGAAATAGACCTACGTTGACATCACGAGCCCCTTTGGCTACTATGTAATTTCGTCCGCCTATGGCGGATATTTCGTAAATCATGACCAGATCACTTAAAAAGGGTCCTTTTGTGGACGAAAAATTGATCGCTAAGATCAAGGGTAGAAAACCGGAACAGACCGGGGTTATTAAAACATGGGCCCGTCGCAGTGATATCAGTCCGGAAATGATTGGTTATACCTTTGGCGTTCATAATGGAAAAAGTCATTTAGAAGTTTTTGTTACAGAAGAAATGGTAGGACACAAACTGGGAGAATTTTCTCCAACAAAGAAATTCCTACGACACGGAGGTAAGATGCAGAAGGAGCAAGAAGCTGCCGCTCGAGAGTCGGAAATTAACGCTGCCAAATCTGCTAAAGCCCAAACTGCCGCCGCTCCAGCTAAATAATTATCATGAAAGCCGCACTTAATACTTATAGACAGTCTCCACGAAAAGTTCGAGTAGTGGCCGACATGATTCGAGGAAAGAAAGTACAGGACGCTCTTGTCACCCTTCAATTTGCCAATAAAAAGGCGGCTGTTGAGCTCGGTAAGTTGCTGAAAAGCGCTATTGCCAATGCTAAAGGTCAGGATATGGATGAAACCAAGCTTTTTATTAAAGAGATCCAGGTCAACCAAGGAGTGACCATGAAACGAATGACGCCTCGAGCTCGCGGGTCGGGTTCCCGAATTAACAAACGAACAAGCCATGTCACCCTTGTTTTGGGAGAACAACCGAAAAAATAATGTCACACACAGTCCATCCATATGCCCATAGGTTAGGAATCATTCGAGATTGGAAGTCTCGCTGGTTCGGAGTGAATAAACAATATCGGGATTTTTTAAAGTGCGACATTATGTTGCGAGAATATTTGGAAAAGAAAATGCGAGGACTTTATATCAGTGGTATTGAAATGGAACGAAACCAAAAGAATTTGCGAATAATTATTAAATCATCTAGACCGGGAATGATTATTGGCAGAAGCGGAGAAGGAGCGGTTAAATTGAAGAATGATATTTTGGCTAAAATGAGAAAACTGGGCATTGCTCCGAAGACGGAGGAAGTCAAGGTTGACATTGAAGAGATACGATCACCGGAGTCAAACTCTGCCATTATTGCTCAAATGGTTGCCGAAGGATTGGAAAAGCGAATGCCTTTTCGAAGAGTGTTGAAGCAAATGGTGGAAAAGGCCATGGCCAACCGTGATGTTTTGGGAATTAAGATTTTGCTTTCTGGCCGCCTCGCAGGCGCCGATATGTCCAGAAAGGAAGAGCTTAAAAGAGGCCGAATCCCACTGCAGACTTTCCGAGCCGACATTGATTTTACTCGTTATGAGGCCAATCTTCCTTATGGAAATATTGGTATCAAGGTCTGGATCTACAAGGGAGAAATTTTTGAGAAAGATAAGAAATAACTGCCATGCTATTCCCGAAAAAAGTAAAACATCGAAAATGGCAAACCACCCGACGCAATCCGAAAAAAGGGGGAGTGGAGACTCGCGGTACTGAAATTTCGTTTGGTTCTTATGGACTGAAAGCTACCACTGGTGCCCGCATTCGTTCCAATCAGATAGAGTCTGCTCGAAAAGTTTTAGCCAGGTCAGTTAGCAAAGTTGGTAAAATTTGGATTCGTATTTTTCCCGATAGGCCTTATACTGCAAAGCCTGCTGAAGTAGGCATGGGAAAAGGAAAAGGTGATCCTCAAGGATATTCATTTGAGGTGCGACCTGGACGAGTTTTATTTGAAATAGATGGGGTGGAGGAAAAGGTCGCTCGCGAGGCTCTCCGAAAGGCTGGAACAAAATTACCAGTAAAGACTAGAATTGTCACCCGAGTTTAATAATATGTCAGAATATAAAGGCAAAAATGAAAAAGATTTGGCAAAGTCTCTAAAAGAAAAAAGAGAGGCATTAAAGAATTTCCATTTTAACCTCTCCGGTAGTAAGGTAAGAAATGTAAAAGAAGGACGAGCTATCAGAAAGGAAGTTGCAAGGATTTTAACAGAAATGAACAATAAACCCGCAGCAGAATCGCCTAAGAAATAATCATGAAAGACACCAATTCACAAACAGAGATAAAATCAAAAAAGAGAGTTCTCTCTGGCATCATTATGTCTGACAAGATGAAAGATACCGTTGTGGTTAAGGTAGAGCGTTTTGTAAAACATCCTAAATATGGTAAGTATCAGAAGCACGCCAAAAGATACAAGGCGCATGACCCGGGAAATACTCACAAGATCGGCGAGAAAGTAAGCATCGAAGAATGCCGACCGATCTCAAAAGATAAACATTTTAAGGTAATATGATCCAACCACGTTCCATCGTTATAATTACAGACAATTCCGGCGCCAAAATCGGCCGAATTTTCAAAGTGCTCGGCTCTTCCAAGAAGCGTTACGCTGAAATTGGTGAGCAGGTAGTTCTATCCGTTCAAAAAGCTGAACCGCGAAAAGCGGTGAAGAAAAAAGATGTTCTAAATGCCGTAGTGGTCCGTCAGAAGAAAGCCTTTCGTCGCAAGGATGGCTCGTATGTGCGTTTTGACGAAAACGCTGTAGTCATTCTTGAAAAAGGCAAAAAAGAGCCAATTGCCGGACGTGTTTTTGGACCGATCCCACGAGAGCTTGCAGAGCTCGGTTATCAGAAAATTGTCTCACTGGCACCGGAAATAGTTTAAATATGAAAATCAAAAAAGGAGACAATGTAATAGTTATCACTGGTAAGGACAAAGGCAAGACCGGCAAAATCGCCCGGGCTTTTCCGTCTAAGGGCATGGTTCTGATTACTGGGGTCAACATAAAGAAGAAACATCAGAAAGCGAACAAGAGTAACCAGAAAGGCCAAATAATTGAAATAGCTTCTCCCATTCACATTTCCAATGTTATGGTAATTGATGATAGTAATAAGCGCGGACGAGTAGGAAAAAGGTTGTCTGGAGATAAGTATGTGAGGTTTAATAAGAAAACAGGAAAAACAATATGATTGGCCATTTCTCACCTACGAACTTTAAAACAGACCACTCCGGGGCGTTTGCCCAAGTCTTAGTCTGTTTTAAAGTTGTAGGTTTCGGTCTGGCCAATCACTAACAGTTTCATGAAATCAACAAAAGAAAAAGAGAATAAATTATTTGAGAGCCTGAAGGCGGACTTTGGCTACAAAAATAAAATGCAGGCTCCTCGAGTGACCAAGGTGGTGCTCTCTTCTGCCACTGGTTCTATTAAAGACCCGAAGAAGAAGGAATTGATTGCTGATAGAATGACCAAAATCTCCGGCCAGAAAGTTTCTTCCCGAGCGGCAAAGCAATCAGTCGCCACTTTCAAGATTCGTCAGGGAGATCCTATCGGCTACCAAGTTACTTTGCGCGGACCGCGAATGTATGACTTTCTGGATAAGCTTTTCAATGTCGCACTTCCCCGAACACGCGACTTTCGTGGTTTAAAACTCTCGGCTCTGGATGAAATGGGGAACCTTACCATCGGAGTGAAGGAGCACACCATCTTTCCTGAAACTGCCGATGAGGAATTGAAAGACGTTTTTGGGATGGCTGTTACTCTTGTCACCACCTCTAAAGACAAGAAACAAACCCAAGCAATGCTTGAGAATCTGGGGGTTATCTTTAGAAAGGTAGATAAGGCTCAAATAAAATAAGCTCAATTTGACATTGTCTCCTCCTCTGATAAGATGATTTCAAGCCCTTTTAGGGCTGTTTTTTACTAAAATATGGCAAAAACTTCTGTAAAAGTACGGGCCACACGAGTGCCTAAATTCAAGAGCCGGGTAGTCCGACGTTGTTTTCGTTGCGGCCGCAAGAATGGTTATATGCGTGACTTCGCTCTGTGCAGGATCTGCTTCAGAGAATTTGCCAATGACGGAAAGATCCCGGGCATTAAAAAATCATCCTGGTAATATGAGAGATTCAATTTCAGACCTCATAATCAAAATAAAAAATGCCAACATGGCCGGACACGCCACAGTCACTGTTCCGTATTCAGAAATGAAGTCAGCCATTCTTGAAGTATTGGAAAAGGAAGGGTATGTAGAAGGATTGAGCAAGAAAGGCAAGAAGGTCAATAAATTTATTGAAATCGGACTGCTATACGAGGAAGATAAAAGTCCAAAAATTACTGGAGTAGAGAGAGTATCAAAACAATCCAAGCGAATTTATCAAAAAGCCAAAAGCATCAGACCAGTGCGCAGTCACTTTGGCACCCTAGTCCTTACCACTCCCAAGGGTATTCTTACAGATAAAGAAGCACGAACTCAGAAGGTGGGAGGGGAAGCATTATTCAAAATATGGTAACAATATGTCACGAGTAGGCAAACAAACAATTTTAATTCCCAAAAACACTGAAGTAAAATTCTCTGCAGGGTCTCTTGATGTTAAAGGACCGAAAGGCAATCTTTCAAAAAAATTCAAGGATGTCGTTGAGATTAAAATTGATGGTCAGAATATAATTCTGGTGCCGAAAAAAGATGATCTTCAGACGCAGGCGCTCTGGGGCACTTATGCTTCGCATATCTTAAATATGCTTGAGGGGGTAAATAATCCCTATGTTAAGAAACTAGTTGTTGAAGGTATTGGTTTTAAAGCGGAAGTCTCAGGCGCCGACTTAGTATTAAACGTTGGATTCTCTCATCAGGTGAAAGTGCCTATTCCCGCAGAGCTGAAAGTAGTCTCCGAGAAAAATATATTGACTATTTCAGGAGCGGATAAAGAAATGGTAAGTCAATTTGCAGCTGAGGTTCGATCGTTAAAGAAGCCGGAACCATACAAAGGTAAAGGTATTAGATATGAAAACGAGGTGGTAAGAAGGAAGCAAGGGAAAAAATCAGTATAAAAACGTTATGATAAAATCAAAATTACAACAGAGAGATAGACGACGAAAAAGGATCCGAGCAAAGGTTTCTGGCACTAAATCAATGCCTCGTCTTTCTGTTTTCAAATCAAATAAATACGTTTATGCCCAATTGATTGACGATGAAAGTGGAAAAACTCTCGCCTCATCTTCATCTGTTAAGATAAAGGCGAAAGGCAAGCTCTTGCAGGCCAAAAAAGTAGGAGAAGATCTGGCCAAGAAGGCACAGGAACACAAAATTAAAAAAGTGGTTTTTGATCGAGGCGGATTTATTTACACCGGTCGAGTAAAAGCTTTGGCGGAAGGGGCAAGGGAAGGGGGTTTAAAATTTTAAGTTGTAGGTAAGATTCGATAATGCATTAGAATGAATATCATGGACGAAGAAAATAAAGATGTGAATATTGAAGAGGCGAAGGTAGTGGTAGATGCCGCCGTGGCGACCCCTCCGCCAAAAGCTCCACAAGAGCGATCTTTTCGAGGTTCTCGTCAAAAAAATGAACGAAAACCGCGCCGGGAACCGCGAGCTAAACCGGAGTTTGATCAGAAGATAATTGCTATTCGTCGAGTGACTCGAGTGGCGGCCGGTGGCAGACGTTTTAATTTCAGTGTAGCGTTGGTAACCGGTAATAGAAAAGGTCAAGTTGGTGTTGGTACTGGCAAAGCGGGCGACACTTCTTTGGCAATTGAGAAAGCTCTTAAGAATGCCAAGAAAAATATGATTATGGTGCGCACCACTAAAACTATGTCCATTCCTCACGAGGTAAGAGCAAAATATTCCAGTGCTCGAGTGGAAATCCTACCGGCTAAAGGTCGAGGAATTGCCGCCGGCAGCTCCGTTCGAGACGTTATTGAATTGGCTGGTTTAAAAGATGTTACGGCCAAACTTCGATCCGGAACCAAGAATAAATTAAATAATGCTCGGGCAGCAGTGAAGGCACTCAATAGTCTTAAAAGTCTTAAATAAATTCATGCAGACCCATCAATTAAAAAGAATTCATAAAAACAAAAAAATGGCCGCAGTCGGCCGAGGGGGCACTCGTGGCAAGACTAGCGGCCGTGGTACTAAGGGCCAAAAAGCTCGGGCTGGACGGAAACTGCGCCCGGAGATGCGGGACATCATCAAGAAATTGCCGAAACGTCGTGGCCGAGGTAAGAATTCTTTCCTAAGTATTCAGCAGAAACCCTTTCTAATTAACCTGGAAATAATTGAAAGTCTTTTTAATGATGGAGAAAAGATTACTCCAGTCGCTTTAGTGAAAAAAGAAGTGCTCTCTCTTTACAAAGGACGTTCTCCTCGAGTAAAAATTCTAGGTAACGGAAAGTTAACCAAGAAATTTCACCTTTCCGGTTTTTCCATATCTCTCCAAGCTAAGGAAAAAGTAGAAAAAGCTGGAGGCAAAGTCACCTAACAAATACAAAACCAATGTCACAATTTTTAGAAAAACTTAAAGCGATTTTTATGGATCCGGCCATTCGCCGGAAAATTATCTTTGTCCTGGCTATTTTGATTGCCTTTCGACTTTTGTCGGTCATTCCTATTCCTAATATAGATAAAGGTCAGCTGGCAAATTTTTTCAACAACAACCAATTTTTTGGTCTTTTGGGAGTCTTCTCCGGCGGAGGTCTTTCTACTCTCTCTATTGTTATGTTGGGAGTGGCTCCTTACATCACCGCTTCTATTATCATGCAGTTAATGACCATGATGTCGCCCCGCCTGAAGGCAATTTACCAGGAAGAAGGAGAGGCTGGTCGCAAAAAGTTCAATCAGTATTCTCGTTTAATGACTGTTCCACTGGCCTTACTTCAGGCTTTTGCTTACATTATTCTCTTCCAACGCCAGGGGGTGATGCTTCCTCTGACCACTCTGGAGTTGGTTTCCGACATGGCCGTCATTACGGGCGGATCGGTACTGCTCATGTGGCTTGGAGAGTTGATTAGCGAATTCGGTATAGGTAATGGTGTTTCAGTCATCATTTTTGCCGGAATTGTTGCCAGACTTCCTCAAAATCTTACTCAACTCTTTTACACCTTTGATCAATCTCAAATTCCGACCTATCTGCTTTTTCTAGCCGGAGCTCTTCTGATTATCTACGGAGTGGTGGTTATTACCGAAGCGGAACGTCCTGTGCCGGTCACTTACGCCAAAAGAGTCCGAGGTAACAAAGTTTACGGTGGAGTTTCCACATATCTACCTTTGCGTCTTAACCAAGCTGGGGTGATCCCAATTATTTTTGCTCTTTCACTTCTGCTCTTCCCTCAAATGATCTTCCGTTTTTTTCAGACCTCCCATATCGCCCTTCTTGCCACTGTTTCTAACGGCATATTGAACTTTTTGGCCAATCAATGGTTCTATGGCGTCTCTTACTTCCTGATGGTATTTCTCTTTACTTATTTTTATACCGCCGTTACTTTTGATCCGGAATCGATCGCAACCAATCTCCAGAAAAGCGGAGCTTTTATTCCGGGAGTGCGTCCCGGTAGCTCCACCGCGGACCATCTTAGCCGTATTCTCACTCGCATTACTCTAGTAGGAGCTCTCTTTCTTGGAGCCATTGCGGTTTTGCCCCTTATTGCCCGTGGTATTACCGGCAATACATCTCTTGCCGTAGGAGGTACCGCCCTGCTTATCGTGGTAACAGTGGTGATTGATTTAATCAAGAAAGTTGACGCCCAGATTTCAATGAGAGAGTATTGACGCGAAGTCTACAAAAAGAATTCAATTCGTAGACAAGCGGCAATAAAGTATAATAAAAACATGGTTCCACTAACATTCATTTTCATAGGTCGCTCAGGCTGTGGCAAAGGCACCCAATCCGATCTCTTGCATAAATATATTGATGAGCATGACAAAGACGGACACCTGATTTTTTATTTAGAAACAGGCGCCCGCTTTCGTGAATTCATCGAGAAAGATAATTTTACGGCTAAATTGGCTAAGAAAGTGGCCGAAAAAGGCGGACGTCAGCCGGATTTTTTGGCTGTCTGGATCTGGTCCAATATTGTGGTGGAAAACTTTACCGATAATGAACACTTGATAATTGACGGAACTCCTCGGTCGCTCTCCGAAGCTAAGGTGTTGGAAAGTTTTCTGAAATTTTATAATCGGGTCACCCCCACTATTATTTATCTTAATGTTGGCCGAAAGTGGTCTGAAGCTCATCTTCAGAGAAGGGGTAGGGCAGATGACATTAATCTAGATGAAGTAAAGAGGAGATTGGATTGGTTTGATAAAGACGTTCTCCCAGCCTTGGAATATTTTAAAAATAATGCCGAGTATCGTTTTATTGAAATAAATGGCGAGCAACCTAAGGAAAAAGTTCAATACAATATTATTGAGAAGGCTTTTGGAACTAAAGATTAAGATTTGAAGCGCGATGTTTACTTCTTCTGCTCGCCCACGAACTTTTTTAGAGACCACTCCGGGGCGTTTGCCCAAGTCTTAGTCTCTAAAAAAGTTGTGAGCTTCGCATAAGAAGTAAATCGTTTATGATCAAACTGAAATCAAAAGAAGAAATAGAGATCTTGCGACAAGGGGGTAAAATTCTTGCAGCAATTCTTAATGAGGTTGCTCAAGCTACCAGAGTAGGTGTTACTACTGGCGAACTAAACGATTTAGTGAACAAACTTTGTGATAAAAATAAAGTAGTGCCGGTTTTTTTAAATTACACTCCGCATGGAGCCTCGCGACCATATCCCGCCTCGATCTGTGTTTCTATAAATGATGAGATTGTTCACGGTATTCCGAATGAAGGAACTCCTCGCATTCTAAAAGAGGGTGACATTGTTTCGCTCGACATGGGCATTTCATATAGAAAACTTATTGTAGATAGTGCCGTAACAGTTGGGGTGGGGAAGATAGATAAACAGGCCACACAACTCATTGAGATAACAAAAAAGGCCCTCGCGGCAGGAATCGGTGTCGCGAGGGCTGGCGCAAAAACCGGCGATATCGGATTTGCCATCGAGGAAGTGGTCAAAGTGGCAGGCTTCTCCTTGCCGGAAGAGCTTGGTGGTCATGGTGTGGGCTATGCCGTTCATGAAGATCCATTTATTCCTAATTTCGGCAAAGCTGGGCAGGGAGTTGTTTTGCAATCGGGTATGGTGATCGCTATCGAGCCGATGGTAAATGAGGGCACCAAAGAAACCATTCTAGACAAAGACGGCTACACCTTCCGCACCACTGACGGCAAACGCAGCGCTCACTTTGAACATACTGTTGCTATTACTGATGGTGACCCAGAGATTTTAACGAAGTTGTAGTATAATTTTATTAATGGAAGGACCTGGTTTAAATCAAGAAGCGAAATTCTCTTCGGCGGAAGAAGAGTTGGCCTTTTTACGTGGGCGAATTGCGGCGAAAGAAAAGGAACTGACCAGAAGCAAAGAACAATTCACTCGTGAGGAAGTGATCAGAAGCCAATTGATGGAGCACAAGGCCCAAGAGCCCACCGCAATACTCTCCAAGGGCTATGCAATGCTCGAATCGCAGATTGGTGCCATCGTTCTTGATCTTGCTCCAGAGCCTCACGACGCCAAGATGGAAGAGCTCATCACTCTGCTTCAGGAAAAAGGCATTTTAAACACTCTTAGTGTCGTTGAAAAACTGGAGAACTCTCATATTGAAGATGATTTCCATCGTTTTCTGGTGGAATATGTCAAAGAAGGTTTTCCTGTGGCCGGTCTAAAAGAAAAGACACCTCTGGCTCGCGCCATCCGCCACACCTTGTTTGAAGTTACTCTGCCTCCTGGCACTAAGGAAGAAAAAGAGAAACAACTGAAAGAAATCCTCTCTTCCATGGAGCAATTCTACGCCGGCATGCTCTCTGTTTCGGGTAAGGAGATTGGTCAAGATTTTTTCACTATTGAATTAGCAAACGCCGTTGGCAGTCAGGAATTTATATTTTATGTTTCCGTTCCAGATGCTAAGCGAGATCTTTTTGAAAAACAATTGCTTTCAATTTTTCCCAGAGCCAAGATTACTCTGATGCAGAATGATTACAATATATTCAACTTTTTGGGGGCAACGGCCGGATCGATTGGCAGCTTGGCTCGCAATGACATTTACCCATTGAAAACATATGAGCAATTTGATTATGACCCTTTGAATATTATTCTGAATACTTTTTCCAAACTGGAACAGCACGGCGAAGGTGCCGCCATACAAATTGTCTTCAATCCGGCCGGCGATTATTACATTGAGAAGTATCGTCAGGCACTCTCCGACATCCACAAAGGTGTGCCGCTCAAAAAAGCTATCGATATCAAACACAGCGTTTTGGGAGAGTTCTGGAAAGTGAGCAAGAACCTGGCAGGAGAGATCGTTAAACCCGAAGATAAGAAGCTAGATAAGAAAGAAAATGAGATTGATCCGAAAATAGTGGAAATCATTCAGCAAAAAGTTTCCAGCCCGATCATTGAAGCGAACATTAGGATTTTAGCTTCGGCCAAGACCGGTTTTCGGGCCGAAGAGATCCTCTCTGATATTGAAGCGGCCTACAATCAATTTGACAATACTCTCGGCAACGCCATCCAATTTAAAAAACAGGTCAAAGGAGATTTAACCCAGTTGATCCGAGATTTTTCATTCAGGATTTTTACTGAAGATAAAGTGTTGCCGCTTTCTTTGAAAGAAGCCACGACCATAATGCATTTCCCCGGCGCCGGTGTAGAGGGCCAGGGAGAACTCCGCTCGGCCAAAGCCGGGACGGCACCGGCACCGGCAGGTCTCTCCCAAGAGGGAATTGTCATTGGCGTCAATCGGCACCGGAATATAGAAACAAAGATCTACATGGCGGCAGAAGATCGCTTGCGCCACCTTTACAGTGTCGGACAAACCGGTACCGGTAAAACCACCTTTCTGAAAAATATGATTATTCAGGATATTCAAAATGGCGATGGTGTCTGCATGATTGATCCTCACGGATCCGATTTGCAGGAGGTGTTGGCCAATGTTCCACCGGAGCGCTATGAAGATGTTATTTATTTTGACCCGAGCTATACTCCGCGACCAATGGCCCTAAACATGCTTGAATATGATTGGCGTTATCCGGAGCAGAAGACTTTTGTGGTAAATGAGATGCTTTCCATTTTTAACAAACTTTTTGATATGAAAGTGGCAGGAGGGCCGATGTTTGAGCAATATTTTCGTAATGCCACCATGCTGGTGATAGAAGATCCGGAGTCGGGCAACACCCTCCTTGATGTCTCGAGGGTGTTGGCTCAAAAGAGCTTTCGAGAAATGAAATTATCGCGATGCAAAAATCCGATAGTTGTTCAATTCTGGCGAGACATTGCTGAGAAGGCCGGAGGAGAGTCGTCGCTCGCAAACATTGTCCCATACATTACCAGTAAGTTTGATGTTTTTCTTTCAAATGAGATTATGAGGCCTATTATTGCTCAAGAACATTCCTCATTCAATTTTCGGGAGATAATGGATAATAAAAAAATATTGCTGGTGAATCTGGCTAAAGGAAGATTGGGTGATATCAATTCCAGTTTGATCGGCCTGATCTTAGTTGGAAAAATCTTAATGGCAGCGCTGTCGCGAGTGGACTCGGGCGCGACAGCGCTGCCTCCTTTTTATCTATACATTGACGAGTTTCAGAATATTACTACCGATTCTATTTCCACAATTCTCTCCGAGGCTCGTAAATATAAATTATCTTTGACCATGGCTCACCAATTCATTGCCCAACTTGATGAGAAAATAAAAAATTCCGTTTTTGGAAACGTCGGCACTCTGGTGTCATTTCGAGTTGGCGCCGAAGATGCCGAATATCTGGAAAAGCAGTTTGCACCCGAATTCACGGCCTTTGACCTCATGAATGTGGACAATCATATGGCTTATATCAAGCTTCTTTCCCAAGGGAAGCCCGTCAAGCCATTTAGTCTTGAAAGTCTTGGCTTTCCTCCAAAAGGCCACCCCGAGACTATCGCCAACTTGAAAGAACTTTCCTATCTAAAATTTGGCCAGGAGCGAAAAGTAGTGGAAGATGCCATTATGGAGAAATATAAAGCGGTGGCTACGAAAGTATGATAGACTCTTTAAACTATGGCACATCATAAAGAAGAAAGAACACTCGTTATTATAAAACCAGATGGTATTCAGCGTACTCTGGTAGGTGAAATTATTAAGCGTTATGAACAAGTTGGTTTGAAAATTCTCGGCGTTAAGATGTTCGTTCCAACTGTTGAGCATGTGGAAAAGCATTACACATTGGATCTAAATTGGCGACAAGTTACAGGTGAGAAAACCATAAAAGGTTATCAAAGCAAAGGCATGATTCCACCATCAATGGATCCACTTGAGATCACGGCTAGGATTTTAGAAGGTTTGAAAAAATACCTCTCCAGTGGTCCGGTCATCGCTATGGTCTGGCAGGGGGCTCACGCAGTCAAGATTGTCCGAAAAATAACCGGTGGCACTGAGCCCCTAACATCCGACGCCGGCTCCATTCGGGGAGATTTTGTTCTGGATTCATATCAGATGTCCGATGACGACAAGCGAGCGGTGCGGAATCTGGTGCACGCCTCCGGATCTCCCGAAGAAGCGGAAATGGAGATCAGACATTGGTTCAAAGAGGACGAATTGATCAATTACCGCCTAGTTCAAGACGAGATCCTTTATGATGTCAACCTAGACGGTATCTTGGAATAGTAGAAGATAAAATATTCATAAAATCAAGACTTGCATTCGTTCTGGGAAGTATGATAATGGGAGCAGGATTATTCTTATGACATTGTCTAGATTAAACGATCTAAGCAGGGAGCTTAAGTAAATGCGCACCTTGGTGTGCAATTCAGAGCACCCACCTGGTTTAAAGCTAGGGCTAAATGTCAGAGAATAGTCCTATCAAAAGCCCGTCGCAAGACGGGCTTTTGATATAATGGGGTTAATGAAATCATTTCTCTATTTTATTCTGACTCTTGTTTTGATTTGTGCCACCCTCCTCCTTAATATTTTAGCCAGACATTTTTACTTATACTGGACCACGGACTGGGTCAATCTTTTCGTCCATTTTCTTGGTGGCCTTAGTGCTGGTTTTCTTTTTATCTGGTTTTATCTTTTTTCCGGAATATTCAAGATGCCACAGCTAGAGCATCGAAAAATTTCCGTTGCACTAATAATTTATCTTCTACTCGTGGGAGGCCTCTGGGAGATATATGAATATAAAGCTGGCCTGACTTTCTATTCCATTGATTTTATTTTTGATACCATCTCGGATCTAAGTATGGATCTCTGCGGAGGACTCTTTGCCTATCTCATTGCCGACCGTTTTAAGATATAATAAGTGTGATGGAAAAATTAAAATTGACTTTCTGCGGCGGGGCGGACTCGGTGACGGGCGCTAATTTTTTATTGGAAAGCGAAAAATATAAAATTTTGGTTGATTGCGGGCTGGAGCAAGGGGATCAAAATGCTTTTGCTATCAACCGGCGGCCTTTTACTTATGATCCGGCCGTTGTCGATGTGCTCATGGTCACTCATGCTCACATTGATCATGTTGGCAAGATTCCCAAATTACTGAAGGATGGTTTTAAAGGCAAAATCTATTCCACTTCGGAAACGAAGGAGCTTGCGGTATTGATGCTCGCCGATAGTTTGAAATTATTATCTCAAGAGGCAGAACGCCACGGCGTTCTGCCTATCTATGAAGAGAAGGATGTTAGAGCCTCTTTTGATTTATGGCAGAGCATTCCATATCATCAAGCGACCGAAATCCTGCCCGGTTACAGCGTTTATCTTAAGGATGCCGGCCATGTTCTGGGCTCGGCTATGATCGAGCTAACTCACAACGGTAAAAAGATGGTCTTTACTGGTGATCTTGGCAACAGCCCATCACCCTTATTACGGGATACGGAGAATATTACTGATGCCGATTATTTACTAATGGAAAGTGTTTACGGCGATCGTAATCACGAGCCCATTCCGGAAAGGCAAAGTAAGTTTGAAGATGTTATTGAAGATACAGTAAAAAGGAATGGAATTTTAATCATTCCCACATTCTCATTGGAAAAAGCTCAGATCATTATTTATGAAATGAATACGCTGATAGAAGCGGGCCGCATTCCGGTAGTGCCGGTTTATGTTGACTCGCCGCTCGCCATCAAAATTACTGAAATATATAAAGAACATTCAAACGATTTCAATTCAGAGACTCAAGCAGCCGTCAAAAGAGGGGATGACATCTTCAATTTTCCGAAGTTACATTTTACTTCCACCTCCGAAGAATCAAAACAAATATTTCGCACACCCAATCCGAAGATCGTTATTGCTGGCTCTGGCATGTCGAACGGAGGTCGCATTCAACATCATGAAGTCAACTATCTTTCCGATCCAAATAACACCCTTCTTTTTATCGGCTATCAGGCGGCCGGCTCCGCCGGCCGCCAAATCGAGGACGGGGCGAGATCCATCAATCTTCTTGGTCAGAATGTGCAGATCAAATGCCAAATCGCCAAAATCGACGGCTTTTCTTCACATAAAGATTCCGAACACCTTTTCCAATTCGTAGAAAATACAGCAGATACAGTCAAGAAAGTTTTTGTGGTAATGGGAGAAAGCAAGTCGGCCCTCTTTCTGGTCCAGCGATTGCGCGACTATCTCGGTCTCAACGCCTTTCATCCGAGAGAAGGGGAGAGCGTGATGTTGGAGTTTTAAATTTGATAGTGCGAGAAAAGTCCTCCAGCCGCATTACTCTTTCTTGCCTGCGTAAAATAACGAAGTCAGACTTCCTTAAAAAAGCTTTAGTTAACGAAGTCAGACTTCGTTATTTCATTGTGGTGCTGCTAATCCAGTTTCTAATTGGATGGAAAAGTCCGGAAGCCGCATTGTTATTTCGCAGCCGAGGACATGTGAAAGCCGCACACAATACTCAGTTTTAATATAGAGGGGTACGAATATACACGGTAGCTACTATTACTAAAGTAGCATCGTTA
>JADGRH010000001.1 GCA_017881075.1 Minisyncoccota bacterium
AAACGAAGAACCTTACCAAGGTTAGAAATCTAGTTGAAGACATTTGGAAACTTATGTCGTTCGCAAGAACAATTAGACAGGTGTTGCATGGCCGTCGTCAGTTCGTGGTTTGAATTGTTCCCTTAAGTGGGGTAACGAACGCAACCCTCGTTGGCTGTTACAAGTGTCAGCCGAGACTGCCCCAGATTTTGGTTATAACCCCTCCCAACCCTCCCCTTGATTAAGGGGAGGGCGACACGCCTTAGGCGTGCGGGGGTGGGGTTGTAAGTAAAATCTGGGGAGGAAGGCGAGGATGACGCCAGGTCAGCATGTCCCTCTGATATCCTGGGCTACACACATAATACAATCGCCGTTACAACGCGACGCAAAACCGCAAGGTAGAGCAAATCGTTAGAAAAGCGGCGCCAGTTCGGATTGAGGTCTGCAACTCGACCTCATGAAGCCGGAATTGCTAGTAATCGCGGGTCAGCTATACCGCGGTGAATACGTTCTCAAGTCTTGTACTCACCGCCCGTCAACTCAAGGAAACCAGAAGTACCCAAAATCTCACCTAGCGTGGGCCTACGGTAAATTTGGTAACAGGGAGTAAGTCGTAACAAGGCACGGGTAGCGGAAGCTGCTCGTGGAATAATTCAAATTGAAAAACGTACTGAGGCGTTCGCGTCGAAGTACTGACCGAGTCGATTTTGCGCACTCCAATTGGGTGCACAAAGGATCGTAGATATCCTAAAGCTACAGACAGCCGGGAAAGACCGGCATCATTGAACGGAACAAAAGAAAGAATGCTAACACTGAAAAAGCGCCCTAACGGGCGCTTTTTTGCTGGTTGACTTTTAATGTGAAATGTGATAAAATACAGAAAGCATGAAAAAAAATAAAAATGATCTTTCCCGTTTCGAGGGCCCAAGTGACTGGGAGCGCGCGCGGCAGCGACGTAATTTTAATCGTCTCCGCATGGTCTGCATCGCAGTCATCGTTGTTGGAGGGGCAGCCGTCGCTACCTTTTATTGGTGTGTTGTCGGTCAACTTTCATAACGAGTTAGTTTTGCGACGCCGCCATCTCTTTTAGAGATTGGCGGTGTTCTGTTTATATAACTTCCATTTTCAGCCTATTTTTGTTATCTTTTAGAACACGCGCTTGTAGCTCAGTTGGTAGAGCACATCACTGATACTGATGGGGTCCCAGGTTCGAATCCTGGCAGGCGCACAAGACAAAAAATCCAAACTGCTTTGGATTTTTGCGTACTTGTGCGAGGCGGAGCCATGTTTTCTGAGCACAGAAAACGGGCGAGCCGGGGTCGCGAAAATTTCGTTGCAACGAAATTATTTGTGACCACGACATGTTATTATTCTAACCATGAATATCTTTTACATCCTTCTCACCGTCCTTGGCCTCTGTCTTTTTGAAATTATAAGCAGTATTGATAATGCCATTGTTAATGCAGAAGTGCTTTCGACGATGGGGAAGAAGGCTCGGGGGTGGTTTCTATTTTGGGGTATTCTCTTTGCAGTGATAGTGGTGAGGGGATTATTGCCGTGGCTGATCGTTTGGTTGACGGTTCCTTCGCTTGGTCCAATTGGAGCACTGACGGCCACTTTCAGCAATGATCCGCAGGTGGCGGCGGCCATCCAACAGTCAGCGCCGGTACTGCTTCTTGGCGGCGCCGTTTTTTTGATCTTTTTGTTTTTTCACTGGCTATTTTTGGAATCAAAGAATTATGGTCTGCCACACGAGAGATTCTTCCGTGCCCAAGGAGTTTGGTTTTTTGCTGTTGTCTCTATTGTCCTCGCCTTCATTGTTTGGGAGGCATTGCAAATCAATCCAATGCTTGCTTTTGGAGCGGTCATTGGCTCTACCGCTTTCTTCATTACTCATGGTTTTAAAGAGAATGCTGAAAACAGCGAAAAGAAACTTTTAAATAATAACCGTCTTTCGGATCTTAGTAAGTTATTTTATTTGGAAGTGATTGACGCTACCTTTTCCATTGATGGAGTACTAGGGGCGTTTGCCTTCACACTTTCAGTTCCATTAATTATTTTAGGTAATGGTCTCGGCGCCTTCGTCCTTCGCCAGCTTACTGTAAGCAATATTGAGCGGATTAAAAAATATCGTTTTCTAAAAAATGGAGCAATGTATTCAATATTCTTTCTTGGTTTGATTATGCTTTTTGATAGTTTCGGCTTACATATTCCAAATTGGGTCTCACCGGTAACCACTTTTGTTGTGATCATTTATTTCTTTTTGAAATCGAGAATTCCAGAAGAGTTGGTGCCGTAAACAACTTGCAAATTTAGAGTCGATATAATACATATAATAAATTGGGCGCGTGGCGGAATTGGTATACGCGTACGCTTCAGGAGCGTATGCCGCAAGGCTTGAGAGTTCAAATCTCTCCGCGCCCACACGGGGCATGGTGTAACGGTAACATTTACGATTCGGGTTCGTAAGACTCTGGGTTCAAATCCCAGTGCCCCGAAAGCATAGTGTATAATTTAATTATTAGGGCCCATGGTATAGCAGTAACACACGTCCATGGCATGGACGAGTCCGGGGTGCGATTCCCCGTGGGTCCACAGAGTAATGTAGGGCTCGTAGTACAGTGGTAGTACACCCCATTCGCATTGGGGAGACACGGTTTCGATTACCGTCGAGTCCACCGATTTTTTCTCTTGACAAATCAAGCCAAAATTATAAGGTGATTTGTAGAGTAAATTCAAAAAAAGGACACCTAATTAATGAAATCTCAGTCTATGACCACTGTCGTTCTGACAGTAGTGTTCACCTCGTTTTTTTTACCAAAAATAGGCGCAGAAAATGCGCCCATCGGATGGGATACGGAGAAACCTTACAAATTCCGTCGAGTGCTCACCGCGGGTTCAAAAGGCCTAGATGTCACGGCCTGGCAGAATAATCTGGAAAAAAAGAAATTTCTGGTAATGCCAGCCAAAGGGCGAAAAGGCCGTTTCGAAAAACTGACGACGAATGCGACGGCAAAATTCCAGAAGATCGTCGGTCTAAAGCCTACGGGACGACTAGACTCTGCAACACTTGCATATCTCTCGGCCTATGAGCCTCCACCGGACCCAATTCTGGCGCGGATGGGTAACGAGAAAGACTTCCAGCCACCGCCGCCGCATCCAGAAGTGATAAAATCGGTCTGGGATTTCGATCCTACAGTGGACGATCGAACTCAGCCTTTTGTTCCGGAAAAATACGCCCTATGTCTCAATGCTTCCTACAAGCTTAGCTCACCGGACCGACGGAAGGATCCAAGTTTTGCCGAAGTGGTCACACTCATGAGGGTCATAAATAAGATTCCGTATCTCGATCTGCGTCGATGGATCCCCAATATTTCGGAACGTACCAAACTTTGCGACCGGGCCAACGACAAAAGTGTTCGTCACAAGTGCTTGGCTAAGACCTACCTCTTGCATGAGAAAGTGGTGACGGCCCAGCTGGTAGTCGGGGATCACATCAGCGTCAAAGAGTATCTGATGAGTAAGCGCACCTTTTTTATCGATCATGTTTGGTTACGATGGTACAAGGATGGTCGTTGGTGGGTGCTTGACTGCAGTCTGTGTGATGCACCGATTCTGGAAGCTAAGGTGCTTAACGAATATGTTCCATACTATGTGGCGGATAGGCGGGGTATAGCCATGGTAGATATTGTGCGGGGGACCTTTTACCCGGCGAATTATCAGGCCGAAAAGCTTCTCACTGCCACTCACTGAATTTAGGGGTGGCTTCGGGTTAAATTATCCGAAGCCACCATTTTTATTTATGCTGTCTCGTGGTATGCTAAAAATAACATGTTGCTGAACGGAAATATACAAACCTGGTCCGGATTCACCAATAGCTCCTTCTAGTCTTTACGGGGAGGGGGTTTAAGATCGCTAATTAGAAAAGCCGCCTCGCTGTAATTTCGAGGCGGCTTTTTTACTCTTAATCAAATTAAAATCATGTTCCAATTATCAGACAAAGCTCTTCTTAAATTATCGATTGCTCTAAGTATATACATCACCTCGCTTGTGGCGGCCAACACTCTAGGCCTAAAGATCATGCCCTTTCTTTTCGGCTCGCATCTCTCCGTCGGAGTATTTTCTTTTCCGGTTGTTTTCTTGATGACAGATGTCGTGGGTGAAGTCTATGGTAAAAAGATGGCCAAATTCTTCGTCTGGGCCGGGTTTATCAGTACCGCACTCTTCATTCTCTATTCTTTCATCTCTATCTGGACACCATGGTCGGATGCTGGTCTTTGGGTGAAGGATTCCTACAACCAAGTCTTTGCTATTTCCATCCGTATCTCCATCGCCTCTCTCGTGGCCTTCATTATTGGCGAATATCAGGATGTGCTCACTTTCTTTTTTATTAAAGGAAAAACCGGCGCGAAATATTTCTGGCTTCGATCTAATATCTCAAATCTTTGGTCGCAATTCCTTGATTCCGTGATCTTCATGTTGATAGCTTTTCTTGGCATCTATCCATTTCCGGTCCTACTATCCATCATCGTCACGTGGTGGCTTTACAAGGTAGCCATGGGGGCTCTCTATACTCCGTTATCATATCTTAGCATCTGGCTACTTAAAGAGAAAAATGACGACAACAAAATGAAAACTGTTATAATTTGAGAATCTATGAAACCTTTACGCCCAATGAAGCTCGGTGTGGTTGGTCACCCCTCGAGCGGCAAGGATACTTTTGCTATCTATCTGAAAGATCATTATGGCTTCACCCATATTTCCACGGGTGATTTTATCCGTTTCTATGTGCTGGAAAATAATCTAGGGGAGCCCACCAGGCCACTTCTTCAACAAACGGGAAATTTTTTAAGAGAAAAATATGGACCCGATCATCTAATGAAATTGGCTTTGAAGAGCCAGGTTGAACGGATAGTGATCAGCGGTTTAAGAAACACAGCTGAAGCGGAGGCCCTAAAAAAAGGCGGTGGCAAGCTGGTGGTGGTTAGCGTACCGATTGAACAGAGATATAAATGGGCGGTAGCAAGAGGCAGACCGGGCGATAACCTTACTTTTGAGGAATTCAAAAAACAGCAGGAAGTGGAGGGGCAGAGTAATGATCCTAACGGTCTGAATGTGAATGCGGTGATAAAGATGGCTGATTATGTGGTGGACAACTACAGCAACATCACCGAATTTCATAAGAAAATTGATGACTTTTTAAGTAAGATTTTATGATTTCTTTAGCGAGATTTCATCTCTAAATGTTATACTTATTATCATGAAAACTAATGCCCCATACCAATTGAGATCCAACGAATTGTATTTGGTGGATGGAGAAAACAACAAGCCATACATTCTGAAGATCAAGGATATGCCGGAAGAGGAAAAGCCCCGGGAAAAGTTGCTCAAATACGGTCCGGGTGCCGTATCTCTGCAGGAGCTCGTTGCCATCGTTCTTGGGACCGGAACAGTCAAGGAAGACGTTTTGGAAATGTCTGGTCGGGTGATTAAGGAATATGGTGAGAGAAGTCTCTCCAGTCATATTAATCCAAAAGCCATGGCCAAGGATTTAAATATTCCTTTGGTAAAAGCGGTAGTTATCAGCGCTTGTGCCGAACTCGGCCGAAGATTTTTTCAGAAAAATACCATGGGACCGGCTGTTATCCGTACTCCTAAAGATGTCTATCAGTATGTTCAAGACATGCGCAATCTACCTAAAGAGCACTTGCGTGGAATCTATCTCAATACTCATCACCGAGTTATTCATGACGAAGTCATTTCAATCGGTACGGTCAATTCCAATATCATTCACCCGAGGGAAGTTTTCAAGCCTGCCGTGGAGTATGGTGCGGCCGCCGTCATATTAGTTCATAATCATCCATCTGGAAGCATTAAACCAAGCCAGGCAGACATTGATGTTACTCGACAGTTAATTGAAGCAGGGAAACTTATCGGCATTAATTTAGTAGATCACGTCATTATTACCGACGGTGGTTATGCCAGCATTAAGGTGGATTATAATTAGTTATTAATTAAATTTTTTATCATATGATGAAAACCTTAGTCAAAGAACGTTTCTATCTCATCCCTAGTATTTATCAAGTTGTTCACGACGAGCCGGCCCCGTCTCTGCAGGATCCCGTCGAGCTCTCAAAACATTTTGATGATGTTTATAAACTCTATTTGCGTCGGCTGAGTGATTTTGAGATGACTAATCAAATTGATCACACCAGAGAAAATGAATTGACTTCGCTTTTGTCTGAACTGATCAGAGTAAAGAGGCAACTCAATGAGGGCTGAATCCAGCCATTACTATAAAGAAAAGCTAAAGAGATTAGCTGATCATGATTTACGGCTATATGACCGGAAGATTCCAACTGATGTTAAAGATATTAAAAAAATCCATTTAATCGGTGTCTGTGGCACAGCTATGGGGTCTTTAGCCGGCCTCCTAAAGGAGGCCGGCTATGAAGTCTCCGGCTCTGACGAAGCCTGCTATCCTCCGATGGATAAGCAGATCGCCGAACTCGGTATCAGGTTTTTTGAAGGATTTAGAGCGGAAAATGTTGTAGGAGCCGATTTGGTAGTAGTCGGTAATTTCTCTGGGCCGAATAATCCGGAGACAGCATTTGCTAGAGATCAGAAGTTAAAGACTCTTTCATTACCGGAAGCTTTCTCGCTATTTTTTATTTCACCCCGCCACGGCGGGGCAGGTAAGACATCGCTCGTCGTTGCCGGCACTCACGGTAAGACTACCACGACCGGTCTTCTAGCTCATGTTTTTCAATCAGCAGGGGAAGATCCGACCTACCTCATCGGAGGAGTGACGGAGAATGAGCACCATAGTTTTCGTTCGGGTGATGGCCAGTTTGTCATTATGGAAGGAGATGAGTATGATAGCGCTTATTTCGATAAGAGTCCGAAATTTCTGCATTATCGACCAAATAGTGCCATCATCACCTCTCTTGAGTTTGATCATATTGATATTTATGATGACCTGAAAGATTACACCCAAGCTTTTAAATTCTTAGCAGAGGAAATTCCGGAAGAGGGAAATCTTATTTTGTGGGGAGATGATCAGAATGTCAGAAATCTGGGCGATGTGGCAAAAAGTAACATTTATTTTTACGGATTGAAAGAAGACAACGACATTTCGGCCAGAGATATCAAAGTCGATAAAGACGGTCAGAATTTTACTTTGGTGGTAAAGGGAAAGGAGATTGGTGAGCTTCGGACGACACTGCATGGCAATCACAACCTTTTGAATACTTTGGCCGTTTGCGCCATAGCCATCGCAAACGGTATTTCTTTTGAGAAATTGAAGGAAGGACTAGCAACATTTAAAGGAATGAAAAGGAGGCAGGAAATAGTGGGAGAAGTGCGAGGCATCACAATGATTGACGATTTTGCCCATCACCCCACGGCAGTGAGAGAAACGATCGCGGCCATTAAAGAGAAATTTTCGGAGAGGCGGATAGTGGCCTTTTTTGAGCCGCGATCAAACACCAGCCGCCGTAAAATTTTTGAAGATGATTATGGCAAGGCTTTTGACGGGGCATCCAAAGTGTATTTGTCAGTGCCGCCTCTTCGACATAATGATACCCGCGAGGATTTTATAGATGAAGAAAAGGTGGGCGCGACTATCAACGGTCGCGCCCGCAATCCAGAAAAGGCTCATTACTACTCCAACGCCGATTCGTTGCTCGAAGCAGCCCTTCCCGAATTGAAAGAAGGAGATGTGGTTTTGATCATGTCCAACGGTGCGTTTGGGGGGATACAGCAGAAATTACTTTTGAAATTGACATCCTAATAGACATCTGATATAAGTGCTATTAGAAAGCGAGATTGAAAAACTATATGAAAGTTGATTTTGATGATTTCACCTATCAGATACTAAGGCCGAGTGAGACAGAGGAAACACTTTTTACGACAGCTCAACTGGTTCATATTCTTCTGCAATTTGCAGAGAACGACGTTACTCCTGAGAAACTGGATCGATTCATAGAAAGGGGGTTATTCGAAGATGTGGTGGAGGCAATTGGCCAAATCGATCTTTCTTATGATCCTAAGAAAGTCAGTCGCAGAACACTACGCCAAATTTTTAATTTGAGTAGACTTTCTCCGATTGATAAGGATATGGAACCGAAGGGATCGTTACCACGACCCAAAATAATCTACAAAGATTATGTAGTGAGAATCAACTACGATCGGTCGCTAGTCTCCATGATACGATCTGCAAAACCTGTTACGGTGGATGAAGATATCACCAAGAAACGTTTTCCCAAATATAACTCGGGAATTGTTGACGAGAAACTTCGACTGGTCAGCATGGATGATAGGGAGTCTGATGTTACGGATTGTATCGGATTACTCGATATCATGAGTAAGATGGACGGCAACGGTTACAGCCCGGCTTCTATCCAACAACTGCTGGCCATTGTCTCCGAACGTTCAGATGTCGCACACGAAACCTTTTATGCTCTGGGGTGTAATGATCATCCAGATGGACGGGTGCCGGTATGGAATCTTGCCGGCAGAGAAGGAACAAGGAAAGAGCTGGTACTTAAACCCAAAGAGGATCATCTTCTCAGAATTGGCGCTCTCCTTTTCGTCAAACGTCAAGGATAACGCATACGGCGACTCAGCAATGGGTCGCATTTTATTTTTTATGGTATTCTAATTTTATGAATTTTTATGTTGTCGCTACCCCAATAGGGAATTTAGAAGATATCACTCTTCGGGCTTTGCGCATTTTAAAGGAGGTGGATCTTATTCTCTGTGAAGACACGCGGGTGACGAGTAGACTTTTGGTTAAATATGAGATTGGTACGGCGACGATATCGTACCCTTCGGATTCCCTCAGGGCAGGTCATTCACCAGCCAAAAGCTCCAAGATTGACAAGATACTTGACATGATTGAGTCGGGAAAAACTCTAGCTCTTGTTTCGGACGCTGGTACTCCCACCATTTCTGACCCCGGAAGTTTACTTGTATCAAAAATTCGAGAAAGTTTTCCGGATATTAAGATAATTAGCATCCCTGGACCGAGTGCTGTTGTCTCGGCCCTCGCCGCTTCCGGTCTCCCAGCATCCGACTTTCTTTTTCTCGGATTCTTGCCTCACAAAAAAGGTAGGGAAACATTATTCAAAGAAATCGCCACATCAAAGCGAACGGTGGTATTTTATGAATCTTCGCATCGCATTTTAAAGACTTTAGAAGCGCTCGGCCGGCATCTTTCGACCGAGCGCCAAGTAGTCATCGCTCGCGAACTGACTAAAATCTATGAAGAAGTCATCTCCGGCACTCCATCTGAGGTCCTAAATTACTTCGAACAAAACACCGAAAAAGTGAAAGGCGAATTTGTGGTGATGGTAAAAGGGAAATGATATAATACCTCCATGAATAAACACGCCGCAAATCTAACGCTTGCAATTCTCATTATCATCATCCCACTCCTCGGCTTTCCGGGCACATGGAAGTCATTTTTTGTCATAATCCTTGCTCTAGCCTCGGGCATCATTTCCTTTAGATTGTATCGACAGGATCTGACCAAGAATCTAAAGCTGAAGAACGAGTCAAAATCAACCACCTACGTTGATAACCTTAACGAAAAGGATTTCATAAATCATTAGTGGCAAGGAAAAAAGCTAAAAAGACAGTTTTTGGATTCGGAACATTTATTCTTATTCTGATTTTATTTATTGCTCTTTATTATTTCCTACCCAATTTTTTTCCAACTACCTATAGCAGCGCAAATGAAAAAGCGACAGTGGCCGCAGCAAATCAGGTTAAGGCTGTTACTGAAGCGAAGGTAATGCCGGTAGTTGCCAGCCACCTTGATACTCCGAGCCAGGTGAAAGGTCTCTATATGTCCAGTTGGGTAGCAGGCACTCCAAGTTTCCGTCAGAAGTTGATTAATTTAATAGACACCACCGAACTGAATGCCGTTGTTATTGATATCAAAGACTCAACCGGAGTGATCGCCTTTCCGGTAAATGATCCGGAATTGAAAAAATATGCCTCCGACTCTACCCGAATTAGCGATATTGATTCTTTCATCGCCACCCTTCATCAGAAAGGAATCTATGTTATCGGCAGAGTGTCTACATTTCAAGATCCAGAGATGGTGAAAAGTCACCCCGAGCTCGCGGTAAAACGCGCAAGTGATGGCGGTATCTGGAAGGATCGCAAGGGTATTAGTTGGATAGACGCCGGGGCGAAGGCAAACTGGGATTACTTGGTGCTTATCGGTAAAGAAGCATACAGTCGTGGTTTTGATGAAATTAATTACGATTATATTCGCTATCCGACTGATGGAAATATGAAAGACATTTCATATCCATTCAGCAACGGAAAAGTGAAGCATCAAGTCATCAGTGAGTTTTTTGCTTATGTCGCTAAAGGTCTTAAACCAACAGGAGCAAAAGTTTCGGCAGATCTTTTCGGTCTCACTACAGTGGCGACGGATGATGTGGGAATCGGACAAGTGCTGGAAGATGCTCTGGCTTCTTTCGATTACGTTGCCCCGATGGTCTATCCGTCTCATTTTTACCCCGGCACTGACGGATACAAAAATCCGGCAGACTATCCATATGAAATAGTCAAATATTCAATGTCCGGAGGAGTGGCCAAGGCGGAAACGGCCTCAAGCTCGCCTTCCAAACTTCGTCCATGGCTTCAGGCTTTTGATTTGGGGGCCACTTACACTCCGGCCATGATTCGGAGCCAAATTCAAGCCACTTACGATGTCGGCCTTAATTCCTGGATGCTTTGGGATGCGGCCAATAAGTACACGGCGGCGGCAAGTGCTTTGAATAAGCAGTAGGGAAGACTATAATACAGATATTACCCGTGTCCCCCGTATCGCTCCTGCCCGACTTTCCTCCTCTGCTGACTCGGAAGAGTCGTTCACGAGCTCTGCGGGAACAGCCTGGACCATTGGGTATTGCAAAGTGTTTATGTGGTGGCGGGGATAAACTTTTTAATTTAATTCGGCTCCTTAGATAAAATGCACGACGACAATAAAATAACTTATTTTGCCGAGACTGATTCCCGAAACAAACGGGTTAAGTTTGGCATAAAAAGAGACGACCGCTCCCGCCATACCTACGTCATTGGTAAGACAGGCATGGGCAAATCCACCATGCTTGAGAACATGGCCATTCAGGATATTAAGAATGGTGAAGGTCTGGCATTCATTGATCCTCACGGCAAGACGGCCGAAATGCTTCTTGATTATGTGCCGGAGCATCGCATCAAAGATGTTTTGTATTTTGCCCCTTTTGACACCGATTACCCAATCTCTTTCAACGTCATGGAAGATGTCGGGCCAAACAAGCGGCATCTAGTAGCCCACGGTTTGATGAGCGCCTTTAAAAAGATCTGGGTGGATGCCTGGTCGGCCAGAATGGAATATATTCTCAATAACATTCTGCTTGCCCTTTTGGAATATCCCGGCTCAACTCTTATTGGCGTCAATCGGATGCTTGCTGATAAAGAATACAGACGGAAAGTAGTGGAAAACATCACTGATCCATCGGTGCGCTCTTTCTGGTTGGATGAATACGCCAAATATACCGATCGTTTTGCCGCGGAGGCGGCGCCGGCCATTCAAAATAAGATCGGTCAATTCATTGCCAACCCGCTTATTCGAAATATCATTGGTCAGCCGAAATCCACTTTTGATATCAGAAAAATGATGGATGAGCGGAAGATTTTGATTATTAATCTTTCCAAAGGAAGAATGGGGGAGACGAACGCAAACCTTTTGGGAAGTATGTTGATTACTAAGATCTATCTTGCGGCCATGAGTCGAGCTGATCAGAGCGAACATGAGCTTCGAGGATTGCCGAATTTTTATCTTTATGTTGATGAATTCCAAAACTTCGCTAATGAATCATTCGCCGACATTCTTTCGGAGGCCAGGAAATATAAATTAAATCTTACCGTTGCTCATCAATACATTGAACAGATGTCGGAGGAAGTCCGGGCCGCTGTTTTCGGCAACGTTGGAACTATGGTCACTTTCAGGGTAGGGGCCTTTGATGCGGAAATTTTGGAGAAAGAGTTTGCTCCTCAATTTACGGCTGAAGATCTGGTTAGTTTAGGATTCGTGCAGATATATTTGAAGCTTATGATTGACGGCGTTTCCTCGCAACCATTTTCCGCTACCACCCTTCCACCAATTGAAAGGCCCATAGTTTCATTTAAAAAGGAGATTTTTGATAACTCTCGGAAAACTTACGCTAATGATCGTCGGGAAGTGGAAGCAGCGATCAAACTCTGGCATGAGCAGGCTGGAGGTGGGGGTCAAGAAAGCAGGCTACCAACCGCCTCAAGTGGCTACTCCTCGCGTCCGCCGGCTGATTATAGAAAAACTCCTCATAAGCAATTAAGTCCAAATCCGATAAGACCACCGGGGGTCCAACTCCCGTCCACCCACGGAAGAAATTATCCACCTCCAAGAGACACAAGAGAAAATAGAGATAAGGTAGAAATCAAAGATAGGGCAATTGCTATAGAACGTGAAGCGGATGAAACAGCATTACGAAAAGCAATGTCCCTTGATCATCTGAAACCAAAAGAAGAAGTAAAAAATGACAAAAAAACTCCGACCAAGGAAAACATTTCACAACTACGCGAGGCACTTTTGTCGGTGATGGGGGATGCTCTGAATCAAACATCCGAGACACCACCTGCGAGTAAGATTGAAGATGCTCCAATATTGTCACAAAAAAAACCGGAAACAACTAATTCGGAAATAAAGAAACCGGAAAATCCACTACCAAAAAAAATATCAGACGAACAAAGAGAAGTGCCGGAAGAAGTTTTGAGGAGGATCTTAGAGATTGATAAATAAAATGGGCCGGCGAGTGTGTCTGTTCTCGCCGGCCGCAGCCCTACAATCCATGATGAACGAGCATTAGTCCATCTCTTTCCTTATCGCCTCGGCGCTTTGAAAAGAATTTATATTGACCGTTTTCATCCACGTCGGCGAAGGTATCAATGCCATCTTCAGTAAAGATATTCTTAGCAGGAACTCCTCTCCTAATCAGCTGACCCTTGGCCCGCATTTTTAGAGAGATTTGTCCAAAATCGGGTTCACCAATCAAGGCTTCTGGAGTTCGCTTCTGAATATACTGAATGAGAGCTCGATTCCTTTCTCCGAATTCGGGATGACTCACTGGATGTTTAAAATTTATCGCTCCAATGCTGAAAATGACGGCACATTGAAGGTGTGGCCATTCCTCCTGATCAAAATGGGACAAACCTACATCGATCACGCTTTCATGCTGACGAAGTTCGCCATGAGGAAGCCCGGCTTCCTGCAAGGCTCTTTCCCAATCGCTTGAAGAAGCAAGGCCATAATGAGAAACAAAAAGCTTTCCACTTTTTGCCCCCCGCATGATTAAGAAGGCGCAATCGGCCAGAACCTGCCAGAATCCCATCCATGGAGGCAAAAGCATGGCATCAGCATTAGCTTCGGGTCCACGCCAGAGCTCCATCCCAAAGTATTCCTTTTTAGCTGAAGTGATCTTTTGGGTAAATTCCGGACTGTCCGGATAAAGACACTTCGCATTGGAAAGATGAGGGTCTGGTTGATAGATTTTCCGGACTCCAGCTCTCTGGGCGATCCAAAAAATCCTTTCAATGATCGGCCGCTGCTCTGCAGTACCCCGATTCCACCGATCTCTGACAGGACCGGTCGCCGCATTCATCGGAGTCCCACTGATAAAAGTCAGAACTTTTCCGCCAAAAAGCGGTAAGGGAAGTAATCTCATTTTCCCTCCTTTCTATCTTGAGATTAGAGAAATTCGGGCAGATTGTCAATCAAAAACCAATGGCGCGAGCAACGACTCGGAGGCAACCCTTAAGAAGAGCCATATAAAAATTAGGATAGGAACGACGATAGCGTTTTATGATAAAGAGCATTGTCCAGGCGCCCTTGATTTTCTTGGTGCCGGAGATGCCGTCGGAGTGAATGCGGTAGGCGGTGGTGGTCTCGGCCAGGTTGGCTAATTTTCCAACCTGGCCGAGTCGCAGCCAAAGATCATAATCTTCCCAAATGAAAAGGGAAGGATTATAGGCGCCCGCCTGAAGGGCGGGCGCCCTCCTAAACATTACACTGGAATGAGCGAATTCATTTCGGAGGAGCAATTTTTGGCGAATATCTTTGTCAGAAATAAGAACGGGCACCTTTCTGATTGTCCGTCCACTTTCGTCGATTATTTCAAAATTAGTGCCGACTAAGACATGATTTTTATATTCTCTCAGAAACTTAATCTGTTTTGAGAGTTTTTCCGGATCAGTCCAAACATCATCACTATCCAAGATGGCAACATATTCACCTTTAGCCATATTTAGTCCGATATTTCTATTTCTGGCAATGCCAAGATTTTCGGACTGTTTAAGGAAGTGCACTCGGGGATTGACTAAATATGGAGTAATGACCGATTCGGAATTATCTCTAGAGCCGCCATCAATGATTAAAAGTTCCCAATTAGCAAAGTTTTGATCTAAAACACTTTCAATCGCCGCACCAATATATTTGGCCCGATTATATGAGAGCATAATTATGCTAACCTCCGGATTTTTTAGATTTTCGTCCATGTTGGAGGGATTTCTTTATAATAATCACTGCCTGTTTTAGCCAGCCATTTTTCCGGAGCAATTACTATTTTGTTTGGATTTTTATTTAACCAAGCGCCCCACCAGCTGAAGCTGGAATTGGCAATTATATTATTTTTACACAGACTCATCAGATAAACCTCTTCATGGAAGGGAATAGCAGGATTAGTAACATAGACATGCGGATCGCTAAATGGAATATTCTTTTTTACCCATTCAATATCATCCGAAAAAACGAAGATTTTAATATTACCGACTTTATTTTTCATTATCTGAATTGCCCCACCGTAGTATTCCGTGGTCATTAATCCGTGATATTTAAGGGTGCCGGGGTCACTGGCAAAGTCTCCTCGCCGAACATGTAAAGAGACGCTTGTCTCAGAGGATTTTTGGATTTCACTAGCGATTGTCACTCCAGCGGAGGAAAGTGGATCTTTTAAGCTAAAATCTTCAAGAATGATGTCTTTAATATCAATAAAATATTTTTCATTATGCCAATATCCGTCCACGTAAGCGTCTTGTTTTATCTCAAGGTATTTTGAATCAAAACCTATTTTTTGTCTTTTTAAAATCCAAAATTGATATGCTCGGCTGAATTTGGAAAATATGCCGAACGGATATTTTAGTTTCTTTACCTCTTTCTCTATAGCAAAAGTAGCCTTGATGTTAAAATGCCCAAGAGAATATTCTCGCGCCGCATTCTTTTGGAAAACCTCTGGAGAGGCGCCGATGTCAAGTTTCAGTTCAGTTTTTTTCAATATGGACAATTTTCTGCCCATAGCATACTGGAACATTTGATTGCCGAGCCCCCCTTTTAATTTCACTATAATCATGGTTTTATTATACGCAATAAATCCTCAATTTCCTTTTTAGCTGATCCCACTGAAATATTTTTAATTGATGGATGTGTATCATCTCCGTAGAGATAAGCATCATCCCATCCGCCGAGGGTATAGCTATGCTCTTTATCATAAAGAGCCCGATTTTTTCGGGAGTCGCCGTAAGGAAAAAATCTCCTTAATCCTCCACTACCGACAATAGCAATAGAGGGGACTCCTAATGCTACGGCAAGGTGAAGTGGACCGGTATCACTGCCAAAATAGAACAAAGAATGATGTAAGAGATGAGCAAGGTCGGCAAAATCAGTCTTGCCATCATTGGTTTGGCCGCTAAGGTCAATGACCTTGCTTCGCACTTTTTGATTGACCCGATTTAATATGTCGACTACAAGCGGCTTTTCTCTGATACTGCTGCAGATGACGGGAGTGAGACCTTGTTCAATAATAAATTCTATAATGGCGGCAAAGCGTTCGAGTGGCCATATACGATATTTATAGTTGCCAGTCTCCGGAAATATAAAGATAAATTGTTTATCTATCAGGTGATTTTTATGAATAAGTTCTAAGGCTTTTTCTTTCGGTAGCTTCTCGATCTCTATAGTAGGGAAAGTAATCTCTGCTTTTTTTCCAGTAACCTTTTCGGCAAAATATACATCTCTATCAAGCTCAGAGATCATTTCCGGAGGGGTGATAATGTTAACACCAAATTCAATTCTTTCTTTTGCTGCCGTTATTTTTATCATCAAATCACCGATAGCTTCCCTGGAAAAGACTGGATAGATAGCAACGTCATAACCCGTCTGTTTTAAATCAAGTAAGAATCTTCGCCGATAGAAAAAATTAGAACCGAAACGCCTGTGATCAAACCAAATCACTTTATCCACATCTGTGAGTAGGGGAGCCAGAGTTTGGAATAATTTCGGAAAAATCAGGGTTATTTCTGCATCTTTATAAAATTCTCGATACAATTTCAACGTGGGGTAGAAGATAATACAATCTCCCAGGCCATCCTTGCGTAAAATGAGCACTCGCCGCCCCGCCTTTTCTCTCTTGGTGGGGCGGTGATGAAAAAATGATTCAAAATAGATAGCTCCGTCTATTATTTTTCTTAAGCTATTTTTTGGATTTGTCATAAACCTTGATTCAGTAATATTTTCTGGTCAGATGTGGTCCTGCTTTTTAATATCTTCCTGATCAGGAGGTCAGCCTGAATTTTAGTCAAGAAATTTATTATTTTCAGGATACCGGAAGTCAATTTCCTTTTTGAAATAAGGTGAAGGTTATTCCCGTCGGTTTCATAATTCAGATTGAACTTTCGGGCAATGAAATCTAGTGTCTTTGTGGAATAAAATGAAATGTGTTGACCATGATTGAGACCGTAATATTCCCAACTTTCGTCAGGTACGATTCCCGCTGGTCTTAGACGAGTAGAGAAAAACAAATTCTCGCCATACAAAAGCATCTTCTCCATTTCTTTTATAGGCTCACTAAAATGCTCAAATCCCTCAAAGCAAGTTACAGCTTTAACCTTTTCTCCTTTGTGCTCAAATCCCTGAGCGAAGAGATTCTGTGTATGCGGATCGTGCCAGAAAAAATTCAGACCGTAGTCGCGCATAATTCTTACCAACATCCCATAGCCGGCCGCATAATCTAAAAAGTGGTCGTCTTTTTTAAATAAAATATAGAATAGCAGGAGAGTTTTTCTAGAGAGATACATATTTCTCATGACGTAGCCCGTATCCGTAGTATTGATGGGGGATTGGTAGGCTTCCTCAAGCCAGCTAGGATTTTCCACGAACATGAAATCGCAATTAGCACACAGATAATATTCGGCGGTATAGGCATTTCGTACCGTGGCCTTTTTGACCAATTTCGCCCGTCCGAGGCATATTTTACAGTCCATCCGCTAAATATACCCTAATTTATGAGGCTTATAAAGGCGCTCCAGAGGCGTTGCCAAGGAGATTTTATATACAAAGTCTCGGTTAATTGTGTATCCGCTTCCTTGTCCGTTTCTATCAGAAGAGGATCTTTAATTTGATCTAGCTTTGAAGTGGGTCGATGAAGCTTTTTATCATCTAAATTTTCAACTAAATTAACATTAGGAGTAATGGCTAAACCATCTGACTTCATCAGAGCAAAGGCCCACTGAGTATCCCAGGTATCAACATTTTTATTTTTAATATGTCGGAACAGGGAAATCCAAAATTTTGAAGCTCTTTTATCGCTGAAAAAATCATCTATCTTTTTTGAAGAAATGAATGAATCCAGATCTCTCATTTCAAGATCGTATGTTTGCCAGGCTCGTCGCCAACTGGCCCAGCCCCAAATATGAACACAATGAGAGAAATGATAACTGTCCGAACCGCGCTCTTCCCCAGATTGGAAGTTTGTTCCACCGACGTGCATAATTTTTGAATTGTTTCGGTACTTTTCCAACATTAAATCGGCAAAAGAGAAGAAACTTTGATTGGGGAGACAATCATCTTCTAGAATTATTCCTTCTTCCACCTGCTCAAAAAACCATGAGATGCCACCTGAAACAGCAATTTTACAACCAAGATTCTTTTCTCTAAAAAGAGTCTTTACTTCACATGGCCAATCGATTCGCTCAACGATTTTTCGTGCCTCCAGACACTTTTCCGCGTCGCCTTTTTTGTCCGGTTTTGGGCCGTCTGCGGCGATAAAAAGTTTTTGAGGTTTGGCCTCGCGGATCTTTTCAAAGACCTTGAATGTGTAGGCGGGACGATTGTAAATGAGGAATAGAATATTCATTTCTAGTACCTCATTATTTTGTGAACCAAAAACAGCCACATCCCCAAGATTGTTGGTCACTGGTTTCTTTATTGGCATTTTTAATTAAGCCGAATTTCTTAAAATCATCTGGAACCAAAGAGAATTCCTTTAATTGTAAGTCAGAAAATAAATGCATGACCTGATCATAAGAGTAAACTCTATGAGCGTTGAATTCTATTCGGGGCTGTCCCGTAAGGGGAGTTACAAAAAGTAGTGTACCCCCAGGCCTCAAGACTCTCTTTAGCTCATTAATTGCCTTTATGTCACCGTCTGCGTCAACTGGATCGCCGTATCGTCCAAGGCCTATGTGTTCCACAGTATGCATACAGGATAAAGATTCGACGCTGTTGTTTTCAAACGGCAACTTCATGAGATCACCCTCTTTGCATAATAAGTTATCAAGTTTCACTTCGGCTGGACGGAAATCATAGAATTCGACTGGCACAAAAGCGGAGACAAGGGTACTGAAGTGGAGAATGGAAGAAACGTCGATATGTTTGGCAGGTTTAATTTTAGCGATAACTCTCGCGGCCCAAGCAGGATGGTAGGTGTAGTGCGGATCAAAGTTGGTTTTTTTAGTATTGTCGAATAGGCAGGGGAAGAAATTTCGGGGCGAAAGCTTGAATCGGTTATCTATCCTTGATTGCTTTTTAAAGACAAAATAATCCTTTAAAAATGAGGGGTAATTTTTGAGCCATAATGCTAAGAAATAAAATGATCGAAACCAGAAAGATCGACTAAGTAGTATTTTAATTTTTTTCATGACTTATAATTTTATCACATGCGTATCCATTCGACGGGCAAGATATCATCGACGGACAAGTTCTGACCCGGTATCCATACTGATGGCCCAATCACTATTTTACCTGGCTTATTATCGAGCCATGATCCCCACCAGCCAAAAGTAGAGTTTGCAATTATATGCAAGTCACAGAGACTCATCAAGGCAAGTCGTTCATAGTCAGGTGACTCTGTTTCAGATATGTAGGTGGTGTCATGAGGTATTATAATGTTTTTTCTGACCCATTCAACATCATCAGAAAAGACAAAAACAGATAAAGTGTCCCTTTCTTTTGCAAGAAATGTTAGGGCTCTGTTGTAGTAGTTTTGATCGCAGTAAGAGCCGTAGATATGCAGATTTTGTTCACTCTCTACAAAATCGCCTCGGCGGACATGGAGAGACACAGAATTTTTACTTCCCTGTATGTTATCAGCTATGAGTTGAGATACTTTGGTAAACGACTCTCTGAGACTGAATTCCTTAAGGAGAACATTTCTAATATCTTTGAAATATTTTTCACTTTGCCAAAATCCTGCGAGGTATATAGGACCGGTTTTTTTCAGTATGTAAGGTTCAAATCCTACATGATCATGATTCAGAATCATTCTTTCTAAACGGTTCCGTATCTTTGATACGAAATTACCATAAGGGTATTTTAATGCTCTAATCTGTTCCGGAGTGGCAAAATCATTGGTAATTTTAAAATGTTTAAGACTAAAATGACGATAATGCTTGTCTGATTTATTGACGTCGAAGACACTTATGTCTAAAAGGAGTAGATCGTTATTTTTTATTGCCATCTTTCTGCCGAGGGCATATTGGAACATTTGATTGCCAAGCCCGCCACCCAAACTAGTGATTACCATTTTTTTATTATAGCAAATAGGCCATTTTTTTAACACTTGCCTTGGACTTCCAACATTGTTTGTATTAGTATTTAAAAATGAAGAAAGTAATAGTGACTACGACGATAAATGAGCCGACAGAGGCTACGTTGAAATATTGTCAGAAAGAAGAATGGATATTTATTATTGTGGGGGACACTAAGACGCCTCATGTATCGTATAGAAAGTTAGAAGATAAATATAAAAATGTTATTTATATTGACCCTGAAGAGCAGGAAAAGGATTACAAACAACTCTCCGATCTTATTGGATGGAAATCTATTCAGCGTAGAAATATTGGTTTTGTTAAGGCTTATAATTTAGGAGCAGATGTTATTGCTACAGTAGATGATGATAATATTCCCTATGATACATGGGGAGAAGATCTGCTCATTGGTAAGAAAGTATCAGTAGATCTTTATGAGTCCGAAAATGGAGTCTTTGACCCTTTATCTGTTACCAAGAGTAATCATCTGTGGCATCGCGGTTATCCCATAGAGCTTCTCCAGACACGTCATAAGGTCCAAAATATAGGAAAGAAAGAAATAAAAGTCCTTATACAAGCCGATTTATGGGATGGTGATCCAGATATAGATGCAATTGCTCGACTGACATTCAGACCAGAAGTTAAATTTTCAGAAATCACCAGTCCATATGCTTCAGGGGCTATGTCGCCATTCAACTCTCAAAACACTTTCCTTGCTAGAGAGGTTATTCCTTTTTATGCGGTTCTACCTCATATTGGACGTATGGATGATATATGGGGAGGATACATCGTTCAAAAATATTTTCCAGATTCATTGGTATATAATAAAGCCTCTGTTTATCAAGATCGAAATGCTCAAGATCTCATCACCAATCTTGAGAAAGAGATAATAGGGTATAGAAACAACCTTAAGCTGATAAACGATATAGATAACTATAAAAACTATCTCCCCGAGGCAACACGTCTCTTTTATGAAGTCTACAGAAAACAATTCTCAAAGGAATAGGCGAAAAATTATCATTTGTACGACTTTTCGTGAATTCAATGGCAATTCAAATGATTGGATACAGAGAGTGTTTCTTGGTACTTTAAAGAAACAAACCTATCAAAACTACATTCTTGTTGCTACAACATTTGGAGAGGAGAATGTGGAAAAAGTATTGGCAGAAGAGAATATTCCGCATATCACTGTTGCTGGAGAAGCTGACCAATACAGATTTTCCTCCACTCAAGTATTAGAAAACGGCATTAATATTATAGATAAACCGGAGTCCTATATCATTATCTGGACTACCTGCGATGACCTTTTTGATGAGACCTTTTTTGAGAAACTAGTCTCGGAACTTCTTCCACTTTCAGCATATACCTCACTACCACACATTGTCTATAAAAATGTTGAGGATTATAAAATGGGGAAAGTGGGTTCATATTGTTATGGTGGGATAGATACTGTTTGTTTTGATGCCGATATCTTTCTTATTCCCGAAGTAAGAGAAGTTATTCATAAATACCAAAATAAAGGCTGGGGTTTCTTTGAGTATTTTTTAAGTGGTGTTGGTAAGGTTTTTTGCAAAGAGATGATAAATCTATGGCCTACAAAGATTGCCAGAATTGATAATGATCGGTCTGCAAATAATGAGACAAGGGCATATTTTGACCTAACTTCTTCTCATAACGCAAAAACATATGGAGAATTCAAACATAAGTATTCAATAAAAGGGGATGTATATAGTTCTATCTTCTATTATAAAACACCAATGAAATATGCAGGAATTAAACTGCGCACATTTCTTAGAATTACTGAGTATCGTCTAAAGAACAAATTTGCCAAGAAAATCATCCGTTTTTTACCCAGAAGCCTAAAAGATCTACTTAAGAAAATTTTTGTCTTAAATTAAACACCGCTGAGATAATTCTATTTAGAAAAGGATTTCTATAGTATTTTTTATAGAGAATCTCTGGTTTTGTTAGCATGCCTTCAATAAGTAATGAGACCTCTTTTTCGATCAGGCATTTTTCTGTACCGGACAATCCTTTTGCTACGCGTAACATATTGTAATATATAGTTTTTCCGGAAAGTCCGTTTTTAAGACAGACCCTTAAATAATCAAGAGATTTATCATAGTTTTGGTTCTTATAAGTTTCTATCGCTTGGATGAAAATCTGCATTGACTCGTCTATTTCTTCACTCTTCTTCCTGAAAAGTAGATTTTTCTTATGTAGTATTTTTAGGGCGACAAAAAGATTGTCGTTTAGTGTGGTTTTTTTAAATATATCAAAAATAGTGATAGTTTTGAGAGCGGTATTACTGAAAAGGTCTAAAATATCCTCAATACATAGATAATAATTAAGCGAGAAGTTACCCGCATTGTATTCCCGTTCAAAGTAAGACTGGTTTTTCCCCACCTGCCGGTGATAGAAAATACTCCCGGGACATATATAGACAATATTGCCCGCGGACAAGTAACGTATTTCAAATCCCTGTGTATCAAAGCCGTGATGCTCGGGATACCCTTGGGTTTTTAGGAAAGATTTCTTTGTAAAGAGGAAATTATCAAGCAAAATATTTGGATCAGTAAAAAGGTCTGAAATATTAATAGATCGATCTAGAACAGTATTAAATAGGGAGGTATATCTGTTTGGATTATTTCCATTAAAGAATCTTCTTTCGTGAAAAGCAACACCGTCTGCTGATTTTTTTATAAGATGACTTACCATTTGATGAAGTGAATTTGGCGTAAAATAATTATCACTATCAAGACAACAAATAAACTCTCCATCAGCGGCATTTATTCCAATATTGCGAGTGGCTCCTCCACCCTTATTTTCTTTATTAAAAAAGACCTTTATTTCCTTGTGTTTTTTTGCCAGAGTTTCCATGAGGCGTGGAGTCTCATCAGTAGATCCATCGTCAATCATTATAATCTCAAAATGATCTAACCCTTGAGAGAAACATGAATTCACAGCCTCTTCCAGTGTTTGAGAAGAGTTATAGCAAGGTATAACGATTGATACTTTATAAGAGTTCGTACTCATTTTAGTTTGTGTTGCGGATTTTATCTATCCAATAATCCATAAAAAGAGGCGGTCGATTAACATTATGCATTATTTCTCTGAATTTTGTCTCAAGTATCTTCTCATCTACTGATTCTAACTCTTTCCAATCATGCACTACCCATAATGGCATACCCAGACTCTCAAAATAATCTATGGTAATGGAACTTTTCACAATGGGCACAATACCAATATACAGAGCCTCCCAGGTACGGTGTCCTTCTACACTCGATCCTGGAGGCGAGACTACAAATTTATATGTTGCAAGTAAATTTAGATATGAATTAAAGTTCACCCACTTTTTTACTGTTTCAGCCAGAGGGTGTTTTACCAAGACATCAAATGCCGACTGCCTTTCAAGTATATTTGTCCATGTCGTAAAACCATAGAAGATTTTATTTTGTTTTGGATAATTTTTTTTTGCTACTCGAGTGAATATCCATGGAATGCCCGTGACATAGAAGTGTTTGTTGGCTATTCCAAGAGGTAAAGGAGTGACTTTGGGATGTTTCACCCCAACATTGATGCCGTACCATTTAATGATTTTTTCATCTACATATTTAAGTACTTCTTCATTTATAAATTCGTCCCCGTTATGTGTGATTAGGATATACCTCTCTTTTATCTTTGGATGAATGTCGCGCAGAAAGTTTTTAATATTTTCATCTCCGACGAACACAACATCTCTTTCTTTTACTCTATGAGGCTGAATAACCATATGGGCTTTGTCGTAAATATGGTCTGCAATATTTCTGAATCCATCACCGGTTATATATGGATAACTGGAAGGACGAGGATTTGAGGAATATTGTATTAGAATCCTCCCGATAATTCGGTATATCCTGAAAAGGGTTTCATAAATACTGTCGATGATCATACGGTTTCCTTATAATAGAAGGACATTTCACTAGCGATAAATTTTTTAGCAAGGTCCCCATCTTCTTCGTGGAAAATAGCAACGTCATAATAAGCGAAAGGCGTCCGTGTTTTTTTGTCTATGCGGTTATGCATCTGTTTGAGCAGGAGCTCATTCTCTAAGCTCGAAGATATGATTAACTTCCCGAGATTATCATAGAAAATAATATCCCGATAGCCAGAATCTCTTAGTAAAAGTAGTGTTGACAAACCATCCTCCTTATTTTCATCAAGGAATACGGGATCATATTCAAAAAATAACACAGGCTTGGTGTTTTGAATATACATCATAGCCCCCCGGAGTATCTTCATATCGTAGCCGTCAGTATCAATCTTTAATAGCTTGGCACGGCTCCATTGATGATTTTCTTTTAGGAAGTCATCGAGGGTAATTATGCGCACCAATGAAGACACTTCTGGAGATCCGGCCGCCTTTAGTCTGGCCGTTTCAGCATCTTTTCCTAGAGTAGCATTAAGATATCCACCCTCCTCTCCCAGAAGAGCTTTGAATATCTCAACATCTTTGAAATCACTCATGTTTCTTTTCAGTATGTCAAAAAAATCCTGATCTCCTTCTATGCAAGCAATAGGGAAATGACACTTACTTCTTGTAAGCGCTACAGTGTCTCCAATGTTGGCGCCGACATCTATCATCGAGACATCCTTGTATTTTTTAAGCACCTCCACAGCCAATCGGGGGAGGTTCATTGAATAGAGTGGCTGGTATTTAAAATAGATTGGTAACTGATTATCGTCTTTCATCAGTAGGGTAAATTTTCCTACCCTTGATCTCATCAACACACCTGAGCTCTCTCTCTTTTTGGGTATCTTTGAAATGATGAAGCCACATTTTCTGAAAGCCCACTTTACGAAATCATTTATTTTTTTCTCTATCTTATTTTTCATAAAGAATTTTATAGAAGTTCAATGCCAGCTTTAATTCGTTAATATCTATAGGCCATAAAGATGATCTAGTTCTTTACATCAGGTTCAATAATTAGAAGGTCGCTACTTTGAGATGTTTTGTATTCAGGCGCTATGGAGGAAATGATGGTTTTGAGTTCTGATAGAGTTGGATAATCATTTGTTCCATTAAACTCTCGCATATCATCGATAACGATAACATGTTTTTTTATTTTATGCCAAAAGATTGACTGTAGTTCCTGCACGATAGGAGTATCACTAACTCCTCGAGCTGTTCCATCACCAGAATAATGAGCATCAAGCCAGAAAAGAGCAGGTTCTTTTAGATCTTTTAAAATTTGTTTTAAAACTATACCGCTGTCTCCCTCAAAACATTTAATGTTGTCGTATTGTCGAGTCTCGGCTTTTCCACGGTGGTAAAGTGTTGGATCAAGCTCGATTGTGTAGAGGTTTTTAAAGATTTTTTGAAGGGCTAGCACGGTGCCGCCACCGGCTGTTCCAGTCTCTATGAATGTATCAAGGTTATACAACCGTTTGTATTTTTTAAAAATTTTTCGTTTGTATAACATATGTGCCATCAAAGGATTTTTTTTCATCTTCCACACGGTGTAGCTTTTTAAATTTCTGAATCTTTCTATATTCTTCACGCCGATTATTCTCTTTAAAATTGGTTTTATTGCATCTTTTGTATAGTTCCACCTAATTCGGATTGGTGAATGTTTTAAAAAAAAGAGGCTGCCATTTTCAATCAATTCTTTTTCAAGAGGCAATCCCATACCAAAGGCAGGACTTTGAGAAAAAGCATAGGCTCCTTTGTATCCAGTAATTAGGTAAGTTAAAGTTGTTGTATCTGCTAGACCCTCAAATGTGGTATCAACATCTGTAAAAAGGTCTTTGAATTTTTTATCTACAAAGAAGCAATTGTTTTTAGTCATGGCCACAATCATGTAACCTTTTTTATCTGCCAGCTCAACCAGAGCTTTTGCAGAGGATCCAAAGAAGGCGTCTTCTCTTGATACAATATTCAATTCTGGTGGAATTGTGTGGTTGTACTCAATGACTATTATAGGAGGGTGAAGGGAAGTGAGACCTTTAAGAATATGATACTCATTACCATCAATATCTATACATATGAATTTTATATCTTCGAAATTTATATTCTGGTCAATTAGAATATTTTCAAGTGACTGATTTCCGGCCGGAGTGACAAATTTATTTAAGGGAATGCAATCATAATCAGCGACAACCTTTTTTAAAGTTTCAAATTTTTGGCTGTCAGATTCAATGAGGACCCCCTTCCAACCATTTGTCCATAATATGGCAGCATTAGAAAGTGCAACGCCGTCCCAGGCACCAAACTCTACACATATTCCTGAAGATACATTTAATCTTTTTAGTATTTCTCGGGTTATACCATCTTCACCATATTGAGAAAATATATTTTCTTTGCAGTCATTTAGTGTTTTAGTTTTCATCTTTTAGTTTGAATTTTTTGAGAATAATAAGATAGAAGAGTTCTAAATCTTTCCAGTCTTGCTTCTCAAAGAAACCAAGAAGTCGGTAAGTAATAAAATAGAGTAATGCTGATACCCCCCCTATTAAAAGAAGGGTAATTAAGCTCACTATAAAATATCCTAAAAGAATATTTACAGTCCATATGATAAGAGAGGTAATGAGTGTGCCTAAAATTGTCCGTATATAATATTTTTTCCTTTTAGGAAGATTAAGGTAACGAGTTTCGGTGTAGTAGAAAAGATAAATTACAGGTAAAACAGATATTAGGTAGGCCCAACTTGCTCCAATAATGCCATATTTTGGCAAGAGAATAAAAAGAAGCCCAGCATTAAATAAAGCCATTCCTATTGAAGAGTAGATTAATGGTTTTAATTTTCCTAAACCAAGAAGAAAATTTGATAAAGGACCGAATAGGGCCAGGATAAAATTCGTAAGAGCTAATACAATAAGAACACCGGAAGAATGCTTGGCAAAATCATTATTGAGCCAAAATTGAAGAATTTTATAAGAAAAAGAGATTGATGTTATGGTCAAAGCTCCTCCTACGATAGTTATTAAACGAAATGATCGAACATAAAGATTTTCGATACGAGGAATATTTTCACTTCCACTTAATTGCGAGACTGTCGGGAATAGGCTAATACCTAAAGTATTTGACATGCCGGGAATTTTGGCTGTGACATTTCCTGGAATACTATAATAAGTAAGATTAGTCGGGCCAACAAAGATAGGTATTATCAGTCTATCAAGTGATGCCAGTGAACCATTAGCAATATTATTAATAAAATTTACAATTCCAAATCTGTAGCAATGTTTAATTTCATTTTTATTCCAACCTAATTTAAATGAGATAAGAGGCATTATTTTTTTTGTTACATAAAAAGTTGTAGAAGAAATAAGGATAATTAATATCAGTTGAGACAAGAAGATTGCACGAAGCGAACCGCCTAGTTTGACCACCAGTAGCATACTAAGACTGGAGAAAGTAACAGACACTAACCCTATCTTATTAATAATATCAAAGCGTTGTAATGCAAAGAGTGTAGCGTTATATGTAGCAGATATGGTTGTAAAGAAAAGGCCACCTCCTGCAATAAGAAATAAAATAGAGTATTGGTGGTAGGCTGAAAATCTGTCGGGTAAAAAATGATTACCTCCAAAAACAATTAACACTAAAAGTAAATAACCCACAATACCCAGTATAAGAAAAAGAGAGTTAGCTGATTGTTCTAGACGCTTTATACCCTCCATATCATTTTTTCCGTAATAAAAGGACATATGTTTTGTGACGGCTATTCCTAAGCCAAGATCCAGAAGTCCAAGTAATGATATAACCGCATTTACAAAAATATAAATTCCATACTCTTTAACTCCAAGGCTGAATATAATAATTGGAGTAACCAGAAGAGTGAAAATCATCGGCCAAAGGAAACCTACAATGTTGTATAGGCTATTTTTAAATACTTTAAAGGTTAGAGAACTTTGTTCCATTACTTTTTTATCCGATCACTTATCCACTCATAAGTCTTAGTTAGACCTACCTCTAGTCTTTGATTTGGACTCCAACCCATTTTTTCTGCGAAGAGTTTATTGTCTGAATTTCTGCCCCGCACTCCTAATGGTCCGACAATATGTTTAATAGAGAGTTTTTTCCCGGCAATTTTCATCGTCATTTCTGCAAGCTGATTGATGGTTACCATCTCTTCTGATCCGATGTTAACAGGTCCGGTAAAGTCTGACTCCATCAATCTCCTAACTCCCTCTAAACACTCATCTATATAAAGAAAGGAACGAGTTTGCTTGCCATCACCCCATATTTCAATTTCACCACCATCTTTAGTTTCAGCCACTTTACGACAAATGGCGGCGGGCGCTTTCTCTCGCCCGCCGCGCCATGTTCCATTTGGGCCGAAGATATTATGGAATCTAGCAATGCGAACATTCAAACCGTAATTACGATGGAAGGCTAAATATAGTCTCTCGCTAAAAAGCTTCTCCCAGCCATATTCACTATCCGGAGCGGCAGGGTAGGCTGATTCCTCCGAACACTTTGGATTTTCCGGATCTAACTGATTGTATTCTGGATATATGCAAGCTGAGGATGAATAGAAAATCTTACCAACTCCGACTTTTTGTGCAATACCGGCAATGTTTAGATTGATGCCAGCGGAATTATGCATAACGTTCGCATCATGATTGCCAGTAAAGATATATCCAGCCCCTCCCATGTCAGCAGCTAACTGGTAAACCTCATCAAATGGAACATCCAAAACTTTGTGGCAATGAATTTTGTCACAAAGGTCTCCTAATATGAATTCATCTGCTCTAGTTTGACTGTATTCTGGTTTTTTTATATCGGCGCCACGCACCCAATAGCCCTCATCTTTCAGCCTCTTTACTAGATGACTTCCAATGAACCCACCGGCTCCTAGAACCAAGGCCTTTTTGGGATTGTTCATAATGTTCAAATACTATTATATTTTTGCTCCTATATCAATTTTACTTTTTATCGTCATGATATGATATATTTATACTTTAATTAATTCAGATTTATGAGCTTAAACAAAGCACTTAGATATACTATTCTTTCCGGGCTCTTTCTGATTCCGTTTGTTGCTTTATTGGTTAGTACCTCTCTATATTTCCCATACATTACTGGTAAGAATTTTCTTTTTCGAGCTCTGGTGGAAATTATATTTGTCTGCTACGCCGCTCTGGCCTTTCGTGATCCTCAATATAGACCAAGATGGAAAAGTTCTATCGTTATTTCTCTCTCCATTTTTGTAGTTATTCTTTTTCTGGCCGATATTTTTGGTGAGCATTTTTACAAAAGTTTCTGGAGTAATTTCGAAAGAATGGAAGGGTTCATTACTTTTCTGCATCTTTTTGCTTTATTTTTCATCTCAACAGTGATGTTGAATACAGAGACTCTCTGGCGCCGTCTTTTTCATACCTCTTTTGCGGTCGGAATTATCATGGGTTTTATCGGTCTCTATCAGCATTTTCATAATCATATAGATAGGATTGATGCTCAGTTGGGGAACTCTACTTACCTCGGCGCCCTGATGCTTTTCAATATTTTTCTTTTACTCTTCTATTTGATGAGAACTATTCGGGAAAGGCGGCCGCCGTGGATTTATGCGGCCGTCGGCTACACCTTAGCTATTATTTTTGATGCCTACATTCTGTTTTTGACTGGAACCCGAGGGGCTTTTCTTGGCGTTCTGGCCGGCCTCTTTTTCATTGCTCTGATGTTTGCTTTCTTTGAGCGGGAACAAAAGGCGGTTAAATATGCCGGCGTCACCCTCTTATTGTTAGGAGTGCTCGGCATAGGCTTTCTGGCTGTTTTTAGAAACTCGGATCTGGTGAAAAATAACGTCCTTCTCTCTCGATTCAGCGCTCCCGTTAATGCTGTTCTAACTTTAGATATTAAAAAATTCGCCGAGACAGAAGGGAAGGGACGTCTCCTAATCTGGCAGGCGGCACTAAAAGGGGTTGCGGAGAGACCTGTCTTAGGATGGGGACAGGAGAATTTTAATTACATTTTCAACAAATATTATGACCCTCAAATGTATGATCAAGAGCAGTGGTTTGATAGGAGTCACAACGTCTTTCTGGATTGGCTGACTCAAGCCGGAGTTCTAGGTCTCCTTAGCTACCTCTCTCTTTTTGGTTTGCTCATATTTGGTATCTGGAAAAAAGGCAGTAATAATTTTTCGCTTGAAGATAGAGCCATACTCACAGGTCTTTTGATAGCTTACTTCATTCATAATTTTTTCGTCTTTGATAATATTACCAGCTACATTTTCTTCTTCTTTCTGTTGGCTTATGTCAATCGAAATCGGCAAGATTCCACAATAGAAAAGAAAAAGATGAACATTAATCCGGACATTGCAGATTATGCTCTAACCCCGATTGCTTTTATTGTAGTAGCTACCGCCTTCTATTTTTCCGTTCTTACTCCATATTTTGCCAGTGCTAAGCTCATTAATGCTTTAACGACACAACAGGCCTCGGCCAATAACCCTCAAGCTCTTCAGACAAGTTTCGAAGATTACCAGAAGGCCATCTCCTATAACAGTTTCGGTAATCCGGAGATAAGAGAGCAACTACTGCAGTTTTTGCCACTCGCCGTTTCTTCCGGTGCTGATGATAAGACAAAACAGGCTATAATTAGTTTTGGCCGCACTGAAATGGAGCAAGAGTTGAAAGAAGCTCCTACTGATGCCCGTTACTTTCTATTTTATGGATACACTCTGGATCACTTTGGTGATTATTCTGAAGCCAATCTCTATCTGGAGCGGGCTCATCAATTGTCTCCTCATAAACAAACCATTGCTTTTGAGCTTGGCCTCAACTACATCGATCAGAAGAATTTTAACCAAGGACTCTCTATCTTAAAAGAAGCCTATGACTCTGCTCCGGAGTACCAAGATGCCAAGATTAGTTACGCCATGGGTCTTATCTACACCGGCAAAGATGCCGAGGCGGATGCTTTGCTCAAAACGGCGGATCCAGTGGTCCTCGGTGACAGCAGATTACTGCGGGCTTATTATGACACCAAACAATATCAGAAAGTGATAGATATATATCACTTAGCCATAAAGAGGGATCCCAACAATGTTCAAAATTATCTTGGTGCGACCGCCTTTGAAATGGCCACCAATCAAAAACTGGCTGCCGTTGCCGAACTTCAGAAAGTTGTTGATCTCTTTTCAACATTGAATGATCCGAATGCTTCAAACGTTGTCCTAGCTGCCAAATCCTACATTGACCAAATCAAGGCGGGTAAGAATCCATTACCTATTAAATAAACTTGTATTTCTGGGTCATGTATGCTATACTCTATATATGTGAGAGCTGATTATTAATGAGTTAGCTCATAACAAAGTAAATATCGCACAAAACCCGCCTTCGGCGGGTTTTGTGTTCTATTTGAACCCCTTGTTGTATAATGACCATAGGGTTGCTCCAACTGACGGTTAGCGGCTGCACTCACATAGATATTTACTTTGGAGCTAGCACCCGCTAACCATCAATCGGTGGAACCTTTACCCAAATGAGAGAGTTACTGATAGAAAAGGATGTTTCTCTGGCCCCTCTTACTACCTTTCGGATAGGGGGGAGGGCCAAATATTTTGTTAGGGTAAATAATATTGAGGAGTTAAAGGCAGTTCCGACTTTTCTCTCGGAAAGGGAGGGGCTACCTATTTTTATTTTAGGTGGCGGCTCAAATATTTTGGTCGGCGATGAGGGGTTTTCTGGATTAGTGATAAAGATGGAATTGAAAGGAGTGGAGTGGAAGGAGGAGAAAAACGCCCCTTCGACTTTGCTCAGGGCAGGCGCCGGAGAAGTCTGGGACGAATTAGTGGGAGAAGTGGTTAGTCGCGGTTTCTCCGGAATGGAAAATCTTTCCGGCATTCCCGGATCGGTCGGTGGATCAGTGGTGCAGAATATCGGCGCCTACGGCGCCGAACTAAAAGACATTCTCCATTCCGTGGAAGTTTTTAATTTAAACACAGGCCATCTTGAGACTCTTTCAAATGAGGAATGTCTGTTTGATTATCGTCATAGTGTATTTAAGACAAGTGGCGGCGATGGTCGCATCATCATCGCCGCCACTCTTCGTCTGAATAAAAGAGGTTTGCCCAATCTGACTTATCGTGACCTAGAAATATATTTTAAAAATCGACCGGCGCCTACGGCGCCGGAAATCCGCCAAGCCGTTTTAAATATTCGTCAATCCAAATTCCCACCGCTTAGTGAGGTCGGCACCGCCGGCTCCTTCTTCAAAAACCCGATTGTTAGTAGGGAAAAGTTTCGCCAACTGAGTTCAACTTATCCCGACATGCCAAATTATTTTGTGGATGAAGATAATGTAAAGGTTCCAGCCGCTTGGCTTTTGGATAAAGTCGGAAACTTTAAAGGAGTCCGCGAAGAGAATGTAGGCTCGTGGCAGAACCAAGCTCTTGTTTTAGTTAATTACGGAAAAGCCAGCGCCAAAGAAATAAAGGCGCTGGCGAATAAAATGCAAAAAATTATTCAGGATAAAACAGGCATCGCCCTTGAGCCGGAAGTCGGGTTTATTGGAGAGTGAGTTTCGAAAATTAAGCGGCTTCTTCCAGCTCTGTCGCTTCCTCTCGCTTTCTGTGAGGATTAAGTTCTGTTCGTAAACTAGCCAATCGTAAAGCCTTTTCTTTGCGCAGGGAGCCTTCCAGTTTAGGATCTTTAAGTTCGCTTTCTAGTTTTTCGATTCTTTTATTAATACCTCGGTTCATCTCTATGAGTGGCTGCAGATCAGGAGTATTTCTATTAACTTTAACCTTTCCCTTGACTTCGTTTCGAGACGCCTCTTCCCGCGCTTTCACATAAGCTCTTTCTCCCACTATTTTAGGCTTTCTTGCATCATCTCGTCTCGCCGCTATTTCAGCCGGAGAAAGGTTATGAAGGTTTTCCGGAGCTTCTGCGGATAGGTCTTCCTGGGTAATATCGGCAGTTGGTATAAAATCAGATTCAAGCGGATCGAACTTTTTCTCAAACCCTAAATTCTCAGCATTTTCGTCTCCTTGTTCAAATTGTTTAGTCATAGTTTTGCGATTACCTATTAATGACATCATGATTACATACTATTCGACTTTTGTTAATGACCTCATTCCAAGATCGATTTGATCCCAAATAATTTTATTTTTTTGAAATTGTTTGTAAATAAATTTATTTTAGAGAAAAATTTTCGCTTCAGACTTATCCACAACTTTCTTCTCAAAATGATTGCATTCGTCGCTCAATGTAAGATAATTGAAGTAAGGTTCTCAAGATAATTTTTAATTCCACTCTGAGGGATGAGCGGGGTCGAAAAATTTTTCTACGAGACAATCGTTAAAAATAAATATTACCGACACAATCGGCAAAATAATATGGCAAAAAAGAAAAAGGCTAAGAAAGTCGCAAAGCGAAAGCCAGCTAAGAAGCGAAAAGCTGCAAAACGACGAAGATAGTCTTCGTCCCACTTAAGGAAAAGCCCTCGAAAGAGGGCTTTTCCTTTGGCGTTTTTCTTAGCTTGACAAAAGACTATCAAGTATGGTATAATACAGCCAAATAAGGTCTTTGAAATTACTTGCGAATGGTCATAGCCAAAAGCCTCGATTTCTTCGAGATTTCTGGCTATGACCATAAAGGTCTAGTGTCTGTCTCTAATAGGGATAGATAAACCCACAACCAGCAGTTGAAAGGAAATATTATGAAATACGCAGATGTGACACTCGGTCGTGTCGAAGCAGTTTGGAACAAACTCGGTGGCGAAGAAGGGGTTGATAAACTCCTTCGCGGAGAACTAACGTTTTCCGAACCGGAAAAGCCAAAACCCGGAACGAACGTTTTCACCGTCACGGTAGACTTCGGACAAACGCTCGAAGAGATGATCGCCGCCGGTCGCTACGACTGGAAGAACGACGACATCACTACGAAGCGATTCCCGGTCAAAGGCGAAGGCAAGAAAGAAGTCGAGATCACTGTGGTCCACTTCAATCGCGTCATTGAGTCCGACGAGGCAATCAAGGAGATGGATGCGCTGGGTTATCGCCCCGCGACCATTGAAGAACTCTTGGGGTTCGGCAAAGAGCACCCGGATCTTCAAAGGAGTTTCCCGATCATCGCCCTCGGTTCCGTCGGCGAGGTGCGCGGCCACCGTGGCGTGCCTTACCTCCGCGGGCGCGGCTCCAGGCGCAACCTCGACCTCCGCTGGTTTGACCATGGGTGGAGTGCCGACTGCCGGTTCGCGTTCGTTCGCAAGTAACTCTTAGATCTTTGGTTTCTGGTTCTTCTTGAATCTTAAACCTTAGCTCTTAGCGATTTTGGTGGCGTATCCACCATAAACTTCAACCTCAGCCCTGCGTTTTTCACAACGCGGGGCTGAATTTATTTATGTATAATAAAGACGAGCAAAAGGTATTGTGTCCGCGGGTACGCTTTCGGACGCCTAGCTCAAGTATCACTTAGTCGGGAATGTTTTTGGGTACGCTTGAAAACAGAGTGACTATTTAAACTTTCAAAAAATGAAGATACTTGGTGTAGGGTGTTAGGGAATTATGATTCCGAATAAGATACAACCTTTAGAATGCTACGGAGTATTCAAGAGGTGGTGGCATAGAAGACACTCTCCACATTCCGTCGGCAAGGTTAACGGCAACCGTAACGTGCCTTACCTCAACAGGAACGGCTCCAAGCGCAACCTCAACCTCAACTGGTTTGACAATAGGTGGAATGCCAACTACCGGTTCGCGTTCGTTCGCTACTCTCTTCATTTCTCTCCTACCTTTAGGGCAGGGGAGTTTTGTTTTATAAGTTGATTTCTCCAACCGCCAAGCATTTTTCCTATCTCTTCTAGACTTTTGCTTAACAGGACATACTTTTTAGTATCCACACCTTTAGTCTCCCAAAGGAGATTAAGAAAGAATTTAAGAGTATCCAATTTGACTATCGATTTGGTTATAAATGGCGGCTTCTGATCCTTGCTCAAAAAGCTTGCTGTAATTGCCCCTTCTATCGCTTCTATAAAAAATAGATCAATTTTTGTACCCAATGTGTATTTTTGCTGTCTTGGAATATGCTGTTGGTATTCTTGCCATAGTTTATATGCACTTGTAAACTTTGATATTACTCCGGGCGTTGGGGGGGGGGGTACCTTATAGTCTTTTTGATCCATAAAAAAATCTTAACATAAATGCGACAACTAAATCTAAAGTACGAAGATATTGTATCTATCGAAGATCTTCTCGATGCGTGGAAAGAATTTAAGAGAGGGAAGATCCAGAAAAGAGATGTAATTGAATTCAACCTTCACCTTATGGATAACCTTATCCAATTACATCGGGAACTAGCTTCTCTAACATATACTCATCACGGTTATTATGCTTTTAATATATCCGATCCTAAACCAAGGAACATTCATAAAGCCATTGTAAAGGATAGGCTTTTGCATCACGCTATATACCAGAAGATATATCCTTTTTTTGATTCTACTTTTATATATGATTCCTATTCTTGTCGAAAAGAAAAAGGAACTCATATAGCTATGGAGCGGTTTAAGAGGTTTATTTATAAGGTGTCTAAAAATAATACTAAACAATGCTGGGTATTAAAGTGTGATGTTAAAAAATTCTTTGCTTCAATTGATCATTTAATTTTGTTTCGAATTCTTAAAAGTTACATTTCCGATGAAAATATATTATGGCTTATCGTGCAAGTAGTAAGGAGCTTTACTGGAGCAAAAGAAGGAGTGGGGTTACCTCTTGGTAATTTAACTTCACAACTTTTGGTAAATGTTTATATGAATGAATTTGATAAATACATTAAACATGTTGTTAAAGCAAAATATTATATTCGCTACGCTGACGATTTTGTTATTTTAAGTGAGGATAGAGATGGGCTTTTGGAGCTCACACCTAAAATTAGTGATTTTTTGAAAGAAGAATTGGGTCTGTCGCTTCACCCAGACAAAGTGTTAGTTAGATCTATTTCTTCCGGTGTTGATTTCTTGGGCTGGGTTCATTTTCCGGATCATAGAATTCTTCGAACAGTAACTAAGAAAAGAATGATTAAAAAGATGAAACATTCTGAAAAAGAGGAGACGACACAATCGTATTTAGGTATGTTGAGTCACGGAAATGCTAAAAAGCTGGAAAAGAAAATTAAATCAGAAATTTTAGCACCAAAATAGAATTTTATGCTATATTAAGCACCTAATTATGGCTTTTCTTAAGACAATTTTCGGTGATTCCAGTGCCAAAGTGATGAAAAACTATGCTTCGCTGGTGCAGAAGATAAACGCCTTTGAGGCGGAATTTTCTGCTTTTTCGGATGAAGAGTTAAAAAAGAAAACCCCTCAATTCAAAGAGAGGATCGCTCAAGGGGCCACTCTGGATTCTATTTTGCCGGAAACTTTTGCCACTGTTCGGGAGGCAGCTAAGCGTACGGTCAAACAGAGACCATTTGACGTACAGTTGGTCGGAGGAGTCATTCTTCATGAAGGCAAGATTGCTGAAATGAAAACCGGAGAAGGAAAAACTTTAGTGGCGACATTACCGACATATTTGAATGCCTTAGAGGGCAAGGGAGTTCATATAGTGACTGTCAACGACTACCTCTCCCGTCGAGATGCCGTTTGGATGGGAGAAATCTATTCTTTTCTCGGTCTGTCCATTGGTGTTATCAATCATGACTCTTCCTATATCTATGACCCGAGTCATCGTGAGCTTGATGAGAAGCGAGATGAAGTAGCTTCGTTTAAAGTAGTCTATGAATTTCTGCGGCCGATCTCTAGAACAGAGGCTTACAACGCTGATATTACTTATGGCACCAATAATGAATTTGGTTTTGATTTTCTTCGCGACAATATTGAATATGATACGCGTCGACTTCGTCAACGCGCCTACAACTTTGCCATTGTTGACGAAGTAGACTCCATTTTAATTGATGAAGCCAGAACTCCTCTGATTATTTCCATGCCTACTACGGACTCGGAGAGCCTTTATGGAACTTTTGCCGCTCTGGCTCGAAAAATGGAGAAGGAAAAGCATTTTACGGTGGATGAGAAATTAAAGGCCATTACTTTAACTGACGAAGGTATTGATCTGGCTGAAAAGACTCTAGGAGTAGAAAATATTTATACTGAAAAAGGAATGAAGTATGTTCACCATTTAGAGACAGCAATACGAGCAAAATCTCTTTTTGAAAAAGATAAGGACTACGTCATTAAAGATAATGAAATAATCATTGTGGATGAATTTACAGGGAGACTTCAGCAGGGACGTCGCTGGTCTGAAGGACTCCACCAGGCCATTGAAGCCAAGGAGGGAGTAAAAGTTCAAAAAGAATCCCGCACGGCCGCATCCATTACCTTCCAAAATTATTTTCGTCTCTATCCGAAACTAGCCGGCATGACTGGTACGGCCAAAACAAACGCCGAAGAGTTTTACAAAGTTTACGGCCTTGATGTCATTGAAGTGCCCACCAACGTGCCAGCCATTCGAATCGATCACGACGACCTCATTTTTCAATCGGAGAAAGGAAAATTCATGGCCATTGCCAAGAAGATTAAAGAATTAAATGAAAAAGGCCAGCCTGTTCTTGTCGGAACCGTTTCCATTGAAAAAAATGAACTTCTTTCAGCTTATCTGAAACGTGAGGGCATTGATCACCAAATTTTAAATGCTAAACCGGAATATGCGGAGAAAGAAGGAGAAACTATCGCTCAAGCGGGCAAAAATGGGGCGGTTACCATTTCCACCAACATGGCCGGCCGTGGAGTGGATATTAAACTGGGCGGGGCGCCGGGAAGCCCTGAAGTCTATGAAGAAGTAAAAAATCTAGGCGGTTTGTATGTTCTTGGAACGGAGCGTCACGAGGCGCGCCGTATTGACAATCAACTACGAGGTCGTAGCGGACGACAAGGGGATCCCGGAGGCACCCAATTTTTTGTTTCTTTGGAAGATAGCTTGATGCGTATTTTTGCTACCGATACTATTAAAAAATTGATGGGACGCTTCGGTATTCCGGAAGATCAGCCAATTGAAAATCGTTTGATCACTCGCGCTCTGGAAAATGCCCAAACCAAAATTGAAGGCTTCAACTTTGATGCCCGAAAGAGCATCTTAGAATACGATGATGTGCTGAATTTTCAGCGAAAAGTGGTCTACGAACGTCGCCGAAAAATTCTTGTCGGCAATAAGCAGGATGTTGAAACAGAGTTTGCGGAAGTGGAATCAATGGCTACTCCGGAAGAGAAGGAGCACATTGAAAGAAAGAGGAAAGAACTTGGCGACGATCAATTCTATCAGGTCATTAAAAGATTAATTCTTCAGGTGACTGATGTCTTCTGGATGGATCATTTGGAGGGAATGGATTATATGAGAAACTCGGTGCGCCTGCGAGCTTATGGTCAGCGTGATCCACTAGTGGAATATAAAAAAGAAGGATTGCGACTATTCAAGGAAATGGAGGAAGCCATTGACTTGGAAATTTTACGGGCCATTCCGAATATTGGGCAAGGTGTTGCTGTAGTAAATCAAGGTCCGACAATAGAAGTTCACCAAAATGCTCAAATTCTCGGCAATCTTGGCAACACTTCTTCCAGCGCTGATACTGTAAATCGCACCGTCACTTCAAACTCCAATGAACCAAAAGTCGGCAGAAATGATCCCTGCCCCTGCGGCTCCGGCAAAAAATATAAAAACTGCGGTCTAAATAATACAGAAGAGCATCAGAAGTTGATGTCGGCAAAGAAATAAAAAATGGCCGACGTCCAAAGTGTCGGCCATCACTATCAAATTACTTCACCTTTTCGTACTTGTTGATGATCTTTATATCGGGATGTTTCGGATGATCCACCGAAGTGAATTTCACCGCTAGAGAGATACGATTGTCCGAATTCAAAGCATCCCAGTAGAGCTCAAGGTTCTTATCGATGTCACCGACAACAGGCATTATCCGCGGCTCACCCCGGAATGGTGGAAGAGGATCGCCGTCGCCGGCATAAGTGGTAAGACTCACCCCGGAACCACTTGGAAGATCTGGATAGCGGGCGAAGAATCTCTCGCAGCTCTGACTGTCGGTGGCTTTTCTGAGGAGAGCTAGCTGGAAATAAGGAGTAAATTCTGCCCAGTGACAAATTGCGGTGATTCGTGGGGTATAGTTCGGATGATCTGGTTCATACTGCCATTCGGCAAGAATATCTTCGACCCCGCCATTCTCGCCATTGTAGTGCTCTGCTACGGTATCGGTTTGATGACCGTTACTGACGATCGATACGTACTCATTATCAGTCATGGCGTTGTAAATAATGAGTGATGGGTCTTTCACCTTGGAAGGATCTGCCGGCTCGGTAAAAACTCTGGCACCATCCACGCTAAAGACTCGATTCCGGCTGTTTTCACTTCTCCCTGTGAGGAAGTAGATTTGAACGATGTTTTTGCCACTCTCGTCCACTCCGACCACGAAGCCGCGGCCGGGGTATGAGTTAATCTGCAGGGCGGAGAAGCCCTTTGACGCTTCCACTTCGGTATATGTTTTCATTGTTCTGTGTCTTTCTATCTAAAGGTACTTTATATTCTTTCTAAAATAGTGTCAATTAAAAAATATTCCGATTTGAGTATGGTAAAATAGGAACATCAGAATCTGATAGGAACTAAATAATATGGAAGGCGAACCAGAAATAGAAGAATTTCAAAGTGCGGAGTTGGTAATAGAAGATCCGATTATGGATAAAAATTTCATGATCAGTTTTGAGGCAGAAAATGAAGATCAAAATCGGGCTTATAATGTCGCTATAAGTGAAATATGCAACAGAGAAAAATTAAAGCCATTTCATCAAGTCGGTTCTCATGAATCTTCGGGCTATCAGGCCTGGGAGATGTGGACAGAGACGGACAAAGAGAAACTAAATCAATTATTGTCAAAAATTCAAAGTCTGGCTAAGGAAACATATGACCGATGGAAGGAGTCAAAGATCATTTAATTAACGAAGTCTGACTTCGTTAATCTGCTACAATCGTAGATGAAATTTCTATAAAAATCTCTTAAAGATGATTTCATCAGAGGTCTGACCTCTGCATGTCAACGTGGCACGTTGACATTGGAGTTTGGTCTCTAAAGTCCCTGTGGTATAATTATCTAAATGAGAAAATACTTACTTTTCGCCATTCTATTCTCCTTATTTTTCGTCCCGCTTCTCTCTTTGGCACGACCTACACTACCGGTACAGAATAATTCTTCTTTTTCCCCTCCATCTTCTTGTATAAATATAACCGTTAACCTTTCTCAAGGATCAACGGATTCATCCACCGGAGGAGCAGTATCGTTACTTCAAATATTTTTAAATACTAAAGGCTATTTAAGCTCCCAACCTACCGGATATTTTGGTTCGATGACGACACAAGCGGTAGTCAATTTTCAAAAAGCCAATGGTCTTTCGGCTGTTGGAACCGTTGGTCCTCAGACTCGCGATAAGATCAATGCTCTTACTTGCGGTTCAATGAATACAAGCTCGGCGCAATCAAGTACGAACTCTGCTCAATCAACTAACAACATAAATTATAATACAACGGATTTGGGAAAGTGGATAGATGCAAGATCACAAGGAAGTTATTACGCTGCTTTCCCGTCCTTTTTAAGGGATGATTCCGGCAAGTTAAATATTTCTTATTGTTCTTCTGGTGAAGATTTTAATCCAAATTTTGCTCCGGACTGGAGAAATACCACCGCCTATACGACCGATAAAGTAAGATACCAATCTTCTACGAATAATGGAGCAACGTGGTCTAGCGCTAGCACCCTCGTCAGTGCTTACAGACAAAATAACCAAGATAATTTAGATCAGGGCGCTTGCACCAATTCCGCCATCTATTATCAGGGTAGATATTATCTTTATTTTGAATCTTACCAACACGATACCGGCATGATCGCTATTTTTGTCGCTCGTTCAGATAGTCTTGCTGGGCCATACGATATCTATACTTACGATGGGTGGCAGAGGAATCCAACCCAATCGGTTTGGAAACCAGTTTTAAGGCCAAGCGTTTACGATATACCTGGTGGAATCGCTTGGGCGGCACAGTTTAAAAACTTAAATAACGGAATAGGAAATGTCTATTGGGGTGCTGGTATTCCAAAAATCACTCAAAAAGATGGCAGATTATATCTATATTATGTTGATACCACTTATTTCCTGATATGGGCTGATTCGCAAGGTGTCCATCAGTATCCCGGAGTAGGAAGTCCTCCTTATACCGGGATTCCATATCAATTAGTATCAATAAGTAATGACCCCGTTAACTTTAGTAATGTCTATGCCAACAAAATGGTTGAGCAGGGGGGATCTGATATATGGTCAGAACTGCGCCCTAAATATTTCCCCGCAACTCAAGAATTCATGGCCTTCTATTTTAAGAGAGCAGACAACAACAATGAGCTTGTTTCCAGAAGCTCTAGCAATGGAATTGCGTGGAGCGGGGAAAAGGTATCATCATTAAATTTTACTCAAAATGATCCTCTAGACAGTGGCGGTCAAGGCAATATTGTTACAATAAACCCCTCAATAACCATACTCTCCAATAAAGACGGTCAAGCAAGTATGCCTGATCTATATGGAATTTTTTGGAAGAGGTTTATATTACCCAATGCTCCTGTTGGATGGAGAGATACTCCAAATTACAAATGGTACTACGGCGGCTATGATATTTACGGAATAAAAATTTCTCCGATTTTAAATCCTCCATCCCCTCCACCTCCACCATCCGTAACTACACCCCTAGTCATTAATCTTACCAATCGTTATTCAAGTGCAGATAGCGCCAGCGGCTTCTACGTTTGCGGTACCGGATTTAAAGATAATATTTATGCCAGTGTCATTTGGACTAAGCCGGATGGTACTGTTATGAATGGTCCAAATGATGTGATCTGGTATACCAAAAACAGTCAAGCTCCATTTTCGATAGCTTCTTATATTGATTCTGCATCATCTGTAAAAAAACAATGCGCTTTTATTTCTCTTGATGCCGCACTTCAATCTTCAACATTTAGTGGCGGATGGAAAGCTTCTTTCACTCTATATAATGCAGACAACAATCTTCACACAACTGTAGATATAACGCCTCCAGGATTGACGAATAATCCTAAGAATACCTAAAGCCCCGCTAATTGAATAGCAACATAAAGCACGGCAACGCCGAGGACGGTCATTAATGTGGTCCATTTTGTGGGGTGGGCGTGATGGCTTTCGGGCAGGAGGTCGCTCGCACCTATATATAGAAAGAAACCGGTGAAGATAGCGAGGACTATTCCCAGGGTTGATTCGGAAAGAGTGAAGAGGAAAGTGGATACAACTCCGAGTACTGGAGCTAACGCATCGGCGAGTAGCCATTTGAAGGCTTCACTACGGCCGCCGTGGTTTTTGGAGATGAGGCCAACGGTGTTGATGCCATCGGAGAAATCGTGGACTAAAACGGCGACGGCGACCACTGCTCCAACGGCGGCAGAGACCTGGAAGGCGACGCCAATGGCGACGCCGTCAAGAAAACTATGAAATGAAAGACTGCCTGCCCCTAATCTGCCGCGTCTGTTTTCAATATGCGGATGAGAGTCATCATCCGTATGGCTGTGCATAATAATCATTCGGTCTAATATCAAATAAACCACAAAACCCAGAGCCATCATGGATGTAATAAATGAGCCTGAGTAATTGACGCTACCGAGATTAATTGCTTCTGGCATCAAGTCAAAGAAGGCTACTCCAATAACAGCTCCGGCACTGAATCCTAAGATGAGATGAAGACGATCCTGAAAACGCAAGGCGAATAACCCCCCGAGTAATGTAGCGACAAAAGCGGCGATAGCAATTAGAATAATCATAATAATTTAAGTATAAGTAAAATCAATTTGTAAATCAAAGTTCTTTCCTATAAGCTAAAAGCTATAACCTAATAGCTATTCATATGCCAATTGTTGAAGTAAAAAATCTGGTGAAGAAATTCGGCGACACTACCGCCGTTGATAATCTCACTTTTGAGATTGAAGAGGGTAAGATCACCGGTCTTCTTGGGCCAAATGGAGCGGGGAAGACCACTACCATTCAGATGCTTCTTGATCTGATTATTCCCACTTCCGGTAGCATTCGTATTTTTGGCAAAGAGATGAAAAATTCTCGAGAAGAAATCTTGAGTAAGATAAATTTTTCTTCCCCTTATGTTTCACTGCCGACTAATCTAAAAGTTTGGGAAAATCTGACCACTTTTGCTCGACTTTACGGAGTTAAAAATATTGAAAAAAAGATTGATGAACTAACAACCTTTTTTGATATCAAAGATTTTCTACCAAAGATGACTTCGGCACTTTCTACCGGCCAGCTCACTCGGCTTAATTTGACCAAGGCCCTACTTAATGACCCGGCCCTGCTTTTTCTGGATGAACCGACCGCTTCACTTGATCCCGATATTGCCGATCGGACCAGACAGCTCTTGAAACGTATTCAAAAAGAAAGAAATGTCACTATTCTTTACACTACCCACAATATGGCCGAAGTAGAGGAGATATGTGATCGGGCCATCTTTATTCATCATGGAAAAATGAAGGACGATGGAGCACCTGCCGATCTGATTAAAAAATATGGTCGGGAAGATTTAAACGATGTTTTTTTAATGATTGCCAGAGGAGAAGCCGAGAATGTAAAATCATAGATATGAACTTCAATCGCATCAGTGCCTTAATGATGAGACATCTTTATCTCTACCAGCGGAGCTTGCCGAGGCTGATGGATCTATTTTTTTGGCCGATTTTGGAAATTTTGGTATGGGGATTTTTAAGCGTCTATTTAGAAAAAATGAATTTGGGAGGATTAAATATTGTCAGCTTGCTTCTGGGGGCGATTATCTTCTGGGATTTATTAAGTCAATCTCAAAAGGCGGTCTCTTTTGCTTTTATGGAAGAAGTTTGGGAAAAGAATTTCTTAAATATTTTTGTTACCCCTCTCAAAGTAAGTGAGTTCCTTTTTTCCACTTTTTTTCTGGGACTGATAAGAATCGTTTTAGTTGGAATTATTTTGGGCCTTTTCTCTTTTCTTTTGTATCATTTTAATATATTTCAATTTGGACTTTATACTGTTCCTTTTATCATCAACCTACTTCTTTTTGGTTGGACTCTCGGTATCTTTACCACGGCCATCATTTTCCGTTTTGGTAGCTCCGCCCAGATCTTTGCCTACAGTTTAATATTCTTAATTCAGCCGTTTAGTGCCGTTTTTTATCCAATTTCAGCTTTGCCCCAAGCCCTGCAATTTGTTGCCTATCTTTTCCCGTCATCCTATGTTTTTGAGGGTATGAGGGCAATCATTCACAACGGGGTCTTTCCACTCAATTATTTCCTACTCTCTCTTGGACTGAATTTAGTCTATATGGCAGTAATTTTTTTCTTTTTCTATAAGGCTTTCTATTGGGTTAGAGTTCACGGCCGGTTAATGAAGATCGAGGGATAATATTTGTGATAGAATATCATTGAAGTTAGAAAGCTTTATTAATTAATTTTATAAACCATGCTTACAACAATCGCAGTCATATTGGTTGTTCTTTGGCTAATCGGGTGGGTAGCCCTGCCTGCTATAGGAGGTTTTATTCACATTCTGCTAGTCATAGCTATCATTGTTATCTTGGTCCGGATTATTCGGGGAAAGTCGGTGGTTTAAAGAGTTTTGAAAACAGCCCCGCGGCCTTTGGCCGCGGGGCTGTTTTCTATAGTAAAATAGAATGGATGAAAAGCACCCCCCACATTGCCCATCGTCACCGTCACTCCGCCATTAGCTATCCAATATCTCTTAGCCAGAGGCTCTATACTTTTTTTGTAGGGCCTCTTTTAGTTGTTCTGATTCTATTTATAGTGGTCAAGTTTTTCTCCGGCTCGTCATTTGCCATAGTGGAGAAATTTTCTTTGGATGATCTGGTTAAGGCTCTTCTTGCCACATCCCTGCGTTTACTCATTGCCTACATTTTGGCTCTTGTTGTTGCCGTACCACTTGCTCTTTTCGCCACTAGTAGTCGCTCTGCCGAAACTATTTTCCTGCCGGTCTTTGATATTCTGGAATCCGTTCCGGCTCTAGCCTTCTTTCCAATTCTTATTGTCTTTTTTGTCCGGCTGGATTTCTTGAATGGGGCCGCTATTTTTATTCTTTTTCTTTCCATGCTTTGGAATATTGTTTTTACCTTAGTTGGCGGACTGAAAATCATTCCGAAAGATATTAAAGATGCCGCTCAAATCTTCGGCATCCGTGGTTGGAATTATTTTCGCAAGGTTCTTCTTCCGGCTATTTTTCCGGAGCTTGTCACCGGCTCTATCTTAGCCGTAGCCCAGGGTTGGAACATCACTATTATTGCGGAAGTTCTCCATGTCTATATTCCTGGCGGCAACGCAAGCCATGACCTTTTTGGTATCGGCAGTATCTTGGTACAGGCCGCCTCCGGCGGCAAGACCGATCTTTTTATTGTGGCCCTGGTTTTAATGGTTTTGATGATCGCCTTACTCAATTTCTTCCTTTGGCAAAAATTACTTCGTTATGCCGAACGATTCAAATTTGAATGAAATGAATAATATTATTGAATTAAAAAATGTTAGCAAGCTCTACAACCAGCCTCATCAGCTTGCTCTGGAGAACATTAACCTCTCAATCAGAGAAGGGGAGTTTATCTGTCTCATTGGTCCGTCGGGCGGTGGTAAGACAACACTACTTAAGATTATTGCTGGATTGGAAAAAGAAACGGCTGGAGAAGTAGTAAAACCGGAGAATGTCTCAATGGCTTTTCAGGGAGGAGCGCTCTTTCCATGGCTCACCGTTTATGAAAACGTGGCCCTAGGCCTGCAGGAGCAAGATCTTTCGGATTCCAAGATAAAGACCGAAGTTTTGAAATATTTAGAGATGATGAAGATGACTGACTTTGCTCTCAAATATCCGGCCGAACTTTCCGGCGGTCAGCGTCAAAGGGTTGGCATTGCCCGAGCATTAGCAGTGGAGCCAAGCGTTCTTCTTATGGATGAACCTTTCTCTGCTCTCGATGCTAAAACTACAGCTGAACTTCACGACGATCTTATAAAAATCTGGAGAGACACCAAAAGAACTATCATTATGGTATCGCATCTCATCGAAGAAGCCGTCTCCCTCGCCGAGCGGGTGGTTCTGATAAAAAATTCCACCATCGCCGAGATCTTCAACATTGAGCTCCCATATCCCCGTCGCGAGCAGGGCTTGGCTTTCCATCACGACGTCATGAAGATCCGCCGCGAATTCTTCAAATAACATCGAATTATCGTCGAATTATCGAAGTCTGACTTCAATAATTTATTTTTTCTTTATAAATTTTTTAGCGAAAATTCATCTCTGTTCATTATTATTAAATATCGAAGTCAGACTTCGATATTTATGAGAAAAGAGCCATATACAGTTGGATCATACGTTCATGTAGTAAAAAGAGGACAGCGTAAGCAACCGATTACCAAAGATATTCAAGATCAATGGCGTTTTTTAAAAATACTCAGACATTTTAATGATCAGTTTTCCTCTCCTAATTGGTATGGAGATTTAAATCCTAAAGAGCCATTCAAAAGAATTTCTCAATGGTCGCCTCAGCGACCCTTGGTGGAGATTCTAGCCTTTTGCCTAATGCCTAACCATTTTCACCTTCTTCTTAGAGAAATTCGAGAAGGAGGTATTTCAAAGTTCATGCAGAAAATAGGGACAGGTATGAGTAATTATTATAATATGAAATATGAAGAGGTTGGTAGTTTATTTCAAGGAGCATTCAAGTCAAGAACAATTAACGAAGATATTTACCTTCGTTATGTCGCAGTCTATATTATGGTAAAGAATCCGTTAGAATTGTATCCAGGAGGTTTATCTAAAGCTATAGAAGATTTTGATTCCGCTTATGATTGGGCGGTCAATTACGAATTCGCTAGCCTGAAGGACTTCATAGGGAAAAGACACTATTCCATTATCAGTCCGGGAATATTAAAAAATCTTTTCAAAGACGAAGCAGAATTTAAAGCCTTTGCTAAAGACTGTCTTGAAGGGAGAAATATGGATTTTAACGAAGTCAGACTTCGTTAATTCGGGAATTCGTGTTATGATTTTAAATATATGAAAGACTCAAAGAAGGGCTTTGTTGGAGTGGCTTTATTAATAATCCTTGGTTTATTGGTTGTTGGCGGGGGAGCGTATTATTTTGGTACTCGTCATAGCGCAGAAGCGCCCGCGCAGGTTTCTACCGGTGATCAATCTGGCAGTGTTCCGAAATTGAATGATTATAGTAATCCTTCTACTAATACGACAGTGAACACTCCTAATACAACGTCAGGGAACGTTTCAAACACCACAAATTGGAAAACTTATACCAATGCTCAATATGGTTTTCAATTTCAATATTCAAGTGAAATTATTTTTCCATCTCCTACTTCCAACCCTCGGAATGTTTTTGCTCTTCAGTCAAAAAATTCAATTAGCAGTCCAATTTTGGGTCTATATATTTCATTACTTAAAGATTCAGGAGAGAATACATTACAAAATGATAAAGACACTTTAACCAATGGACGAACAGGGATACAGATAAAAAATCTTACAATCGGAGGAAACCCTGGATTTATGGCCAGCCATATCGATAAAGAAGTAAGCGATGTCGGAGGACATATTACCTACACCGCAAATTCTATAGTTGAGACCTTTAAAGATGGTAATATTTATGCGTTTGAATGTAGTCAGAATGGTACAGATACGAGTGAATGTAATCAGACTATTTCCACCTTTAAATTCACCCAAGTAGCTCAAAATACAGATTGGAAAACTTATTCAGATTTCGGATTCTCATTTAATTATCCAAACAATATAGTACTAGCCCCTACTGGAGCAAGATTCGCCGTCGATTTCTTTTTAGACAATCCGTCAGATGCAAATATGGTTACCTTCTCGGCAGAAGATCCGGTGGCTACATGTGATGACATGGATAATGCAATAGGACCCAATGGAGTCCATAATTATAAAGGAGAAATGAAAATAATTAATGGTGTGAGTTTTCACAAAGCTGAATCATCTGAAGGATTCGCTGGAGGATCTGCACATTCTATTGATTACTACACTGTTCATAATAATTTATGTTTTGATTTGCGCTTTTCACATGCATCGTATACATCTACTCTATCCGAATCAACTGCAATTTCAATGTTTGAAAACATTGTTGCAACCTTTAAACTCAAAAACTAATGGACCAAGAACTTCAAAAATTGCAGGCGAAGATTGATGAGCAGAAGGTGCAGATTGATCAAATGTATCAGTCGGTGGAAAAGTTGCGCAAGTATTTTAAATGGACGATGATTATTACTATTATCGTTGTGGTTTTGCCACTGATCGGTCTCGTTTTTGCCCTACCGACTTTTCTTAATAATTATGTTGGTCAGGCCAATTCTCTCAGTGGTTTTTAATTCATGAAGTTAGCACCGAAAAAGCAGGTTTATTGGTATACCAAAAAGACTCCCACAATAAAAAAACTGGAGAATAATGCCGCCGCCGACGTGGTCATTGTCGGCGGGGGAATGGCCGGCCTCTCGGCCGGCCAGAAACTAAGCGAGGCCGGTCTAAAAGTCATTATTCTTGAATGTACTTTTTGTGGTGGGGGAGCGAGCGGCAAAAGCTCCGGCTTTCTCACTCCGGATTCGGAGCTCCAACTCGCCGATCTTTTGGAGAAATACGGCCCCGAAGGGGCCGTCAAAATGCGTCAATTTGTCGATGTTGGCCTTAATCTCATTCGGGATAACATTAAAAAATATAATATTGACTGCGATTACCAAATTCAGGATTCCCTCTTTGTCGCCAACTCAAGGAAGTCTTTTAGGAAAGTGGAAGTTGAACATCAGGCCAGAGTGAAACTCGGCTACGAAAGCAAGCTTTATTCGGAGGAAAAGTTGCCGGAAATTTTAGGAGGTAATAAATATTTCGGCGGTGTGCGATATCCCGGTAGCTTTGGCCTCAACTCTTATTTATATTGCCAGGCAATGAAAGAAATATTGGAAAAAAATGGTGTGGAGATTTACGAAGAAAGTTCGGTTTCGGAAATTATGGAAGGGAAGGTGAAAGCGGGAGACTTTGTTGTTTCAGCAAAATACATTATTGTCGCTACTGATCACTTTTTATCTAACTTCAATATTAGAAAGAGAGATGTTTATCATGCTCAAACATTTTTGGCTGTTTCCGCTCCACTTGAAGATTCAAAGTTTCGAAAGATCTTTCCGAACGACGTAACTATGGTCTGGGACACCGATCTCATCTATCAATATTTTCGTCCGATCGAAGGAAACAGATTACTCTTCGGTGCCGCTAATCTTCTTTACACTTATAAACCACATGAAAAGAAAAATTTTGCAGATGTTATCCAAAAGATGCGGCGATATCTGAAAAATAAATTTGATCTCGACGATATTGTCTTTGAATATTCTTGGCCGGGCATGATTGGCGTTGCCAAGGATTTTGTACCGATTGCTGGGATTGATCCAAAAATGAAAAATGTTTTATATATGAGCGCCGCCACCGGTCTCCCCTGGGCGGCGGCCCTCGGCGACTATCTTGCCGGCAAGATCACTAACGGCCGGCAAGACTATGATCAATTTTTCTCGCCCGAACGACATTATCCCGTCAGTAATAATATTCAAGTCGTTATCTCCAAGCCAGTTGCTTTTGCCATCAGTCATGGCATTATTAAGTACTTTAAATAAACATGGACAAACTATTTATTCCAATTTTGCTTGGTACGGCTAGAGACGAGAGAGAATCGGAAAAGGTGGCGAAATTTGTTTTTGATCAATTTTCAAAAAATACCAAAATAAAAACCGAACTGATTGATATCAGAAATTTTGCTTTGTCCGAGACCACTCCTTCCTGGGTGGAAAGTCCGATCATAGCAGAATGGAGAGAAACTCTCACTAAGGCGGATGGATTGATAATCGTTGCTCCGGAATACAATCATGGCTATCCAGGCGAGTTGAAATTACTGATCGATTCAGCCCTGAAAGAATATGAAAAAAAGCCCGTTGCCATCTGTGGCGTTTCGAGTAGCGCCATTGGTGGTGCCCGAATGATGCAGCACCTGATTCCCACTCTAAGCAAGCTGGGGATGATACCAATCAAAGATGCCGCTTACTTTTCTGTTGTCAAAGAGTTATTTAACCAAAAGGGTAAAATAAAAAACAAACAGAAATGGCAGAAAATTCTGAAAAAGATCTTCGACGAGCTTCTCTGGTATGCTAAAGTCCTAAAGGAAGGAAGAATTAAATATCCAAAATAAAATGCCTAAAGTAAAAATCATTACTCACGACGGTAATTTTCATCCGGATGAGCTTTTTGCTGTAGCTACTCTGCTTCTAGTACTTGACCTAAGTAATGATGAATATGAAATTATTCGGACGCGCGATCCAGAAGCGATTAAGACGGGAGATTATATTTTAGATGTTGGGGGTATTTATGATCCTGCCAACAATAGATTTGATCATCATCAAATCGGGAGAGCGGGGGAAAGACCGAACGGTATTCCTTATGCCACTTTTGGGCTAGTGTGGAAAAAGTTTGGAGAGAAGATTTGTGGAGGTAAAGAAATAGCAGATAGAGTGGATGAAAAAATGGTGCAATCGATTGACGCTGACGATAATGGAGTGGCCACATTCCAACCTTTATCAAAAGACATCACACCTTACCAATTTGAATCGGCTATCTCGTCCTTCATTCCAACTTGGCGAGAAAAAGATCAAAACATTGACGCGGCTTTTTTAAAGGTGCTCGTTCTGGTGGAAGAAGTATTGGCTAGAGAGATCACTCGGGCAAAGCATTATTTTGAAGGCAAGAGTCTTATATTGGAGGCTTATGAAAAAGCGGAAGATAAAAGAATTATTATTCTTAAAGACGCTTATTCTTGGAAAGAGGTCTTAAGTAAATTCCCAGAACCGTTATTTGTAGTTGGCAATGATGGTCGCCGGTCGGAATGGGCCGTAGCCAGTGTCAGGGAAGAAGGGGCATCATTTGTAAGTCGTAAACTTTTACCGGAAAGCTGGGCCGGAAAACGCGATGACCAATTAGCAAAGATTACGGGTGTAAAAGAGGCGTTTTTTTGCCATAACGGTCGTCATCTTGCCATGGCCAAAACTTTTGATGGGGCTATGGCTATGGCCAAACTGGCTTTAGAATCTTAATCAGACCTATAAGCTAACACCTAACACCTATCCTTTATGCCATTCGTTGACGAATTAAAAATTCATATTAGGTCAGGGAAAGGCGGGGACGGGGTGGTGCGCTGGCTGCATGAGAAAGGAAAGGAATTTATGGGTCCGGCTGGAGGAAATGGCGGCCGTGGTGGAAATGTTTCGGTAGAAGCGGTCAGTGATTTGAATATTTTATTTCACTATCGACATAAAAAAGAATTCAAAGCTGAAGATGGAGGAAACGGCATGAGTAGAAGTATGCATGGTAAGGATGGTGCAGATCTCATAATCAATGTGCCAATAGGCAGTGTTATTACTAATTTAGATACGGATAAGAAAATTTCTCTGTCAGAGAAAGGAGAGAAAGCGACGTTACTTGTCGGCGGCCATGGCGGGTTGGGTAACGAGTACTTTAAAGGTTCTAAGAATGTTCGGCCGAAAGAATCAACACTTGGTAAGGTCGGCGAAGAAGCAGATTTTTTTATTGAAGTGGAACTGGTTGTGGCGGCTGGTCTTGTCGGACTTCCGAACGCAGGCAAATCAAGCTTGTTGAATGCCATGACTGCGGCAGAAGCGAGAGTGGGGGAATATCAATTCACAACACTTGAACCAAATCTCGGTGCTCTCTACGAATTCGTTTTAGCCGACATCCCCGGCCTCATCGGAGGGGCATCGCTCGGAAAAGGTTTGGGTCATAAATTTCTACGACACGTTAAACGCACCAAAATTCTTTTTCACTGTATTTCTTTAGAGGAGGATGTATTAAATGCTTACCAGACTATTCGGAATGAAATAGAGCTTTTTGATCCAGAATTAGGAAAAAGGAAGGAAGTTATTATTCTCACTAAAACGGATCTTGTTTCCAAAGAAATTTTAGAGCAAGCTAGAAAAACTCTTTCCAATAAAAATTCCAAAATTTATGATGTGTCGGTTTTTGATGACCAATCGGTGGAAACATTAAAAGAAAAGATCCTCAAAATTCTGCGCTCGCCCACAGCTATAAAACAGACCGCTCCGGGGCGCTTGCCCAAGTCTTAGTCTGTTTTATAGCTGTGGGCTTCGCTAGAATTTTGATTAAGTGATATATTTTTCATATGGAACCTAAATACTACCCGACAATTGGCTTGGAAATTCATGCGGAATTGGCGACTAAGACCAAGATGTTCTGCGACTCAAAAAATGACCCGAACGAGAAAGAACCAAATGTAAATATCTGTCCCATTTGCCTGGGGCATCCAGGCACTCTTCCCGTTATCAATAAAGAGGCGGTGAAGCATGTCATTAAGGTGGGTATTGCCGTGGGTGGAGAGATTGCCGATTTTACTGAATTTGATCGTAAGAATTATTTCTACCCCGATATTCCAAAGAGCTATCAGATCTCCCAATACAAATATCCTCTAGTTAAGGGGGGCACCCTTGATGGAGTAAAACTGACACGCATTCACCTTGAAGAAGACACGGCTACCTCAAAACATGACCAAGGAGATTTCTCTCTCATCGATTTCAATCGGGCCGGAGTGCCACTAATGGAATTGGTGACCGAGCCGGTCATTCACAGCGCTGAAGAAGCCTCAAGTTTTGCTAAGGAGCTTCAATTACTTTTGCAATATCTTGGAGTGGCCGAAGCTAACATGGAGAAAGGAGAGATGAGGGTGGAAGCGAATATATCAATAAGCCCAATATCGAAGTCTGACTTCGATATTGGGAAGAAATATCGAAGTCAGACTTCGATATTGGGAACAAAAGTAGAAGTAAAAAATCTAAACTCATTTAAATCTGTAGAAAAAGCTATTGCATATGAGATTAACCGAATGGCAGAAATCTTAGAGAAAGGAGAGAAAGTAATTCAGGAAACGCGTGGCTGGGACGAAATCAAACAGAAAACTTTTTCTCAAAGGGAGAAAGAAGAATCGCATGACTATCGTTATTTTCCGGATCCCGATCTTCCGAAGCTTTACATCAGCGAGGTGCCAGAATTTAAAAAAGAAGTTTTAGAAAAAGAGATTCCTGAATTACCGTCTCAAAAAAGGGAACGTTATAAAAAAGATTTTGGACTGAAGAATGAAGATGTAGAAATGTATGTTAGGGGAAAGGAGTGGGGAAAATTTTTTGAAGAAGTAGTTTCAAAACTTGCAGAGGTCAGACCTCTGCAAGAGCAAGAGAAAAGCAGAGGTCTGACCTCTGCAAGTTTGGTGGTGCTGGCTTCAAATTATGTTACTTCTGATCTGGTGGGAATTTCTAAGAATTCAGCAGAGAGAGGCCTGCCCGCCGCGCCGGCTAGGCAGGCGAGTGAAATTTTCGGAAAAATCTCGGCCGAAAATTTCGCCGAACTGATCCGGATGATCGGCGCCCGAGCGATCTCTTCTCGGGCGGCCAAAGATATTCTGGCTATTATGCATAAGGAAGGCGGCGATCCCCAAAAGATCGCCGCCTCCAAGAATCTCCTTCAAAAGCAAGATGCGGCCGAGTTAAAGATCATTGTTCAAAATATCATTGCCTCTAGCCCTCAAGTAGTAGCTGATTACAAAGGAGGCAAAGAAACCGCCCTTCAGTTTTTTGTTGGGCAGGCCATGAAAGAAACCAAAGGGGCGGCTAATCCAGAGAAATTGAGAGAGATTTTGCTAGAGCTGCTACAGTAAATAGTTTATCCCCAGGGAGTGTTTTACATTAGTTTTTAGTGTATAATATTTAATATACATATCAATCCATGTTGAAGCATCTAAAAATCATCTTACCGCTCTCGCTTCTATTTACTGTTGGGGCCTTTTTCACTTACGGTGCTTTTGAACCCCAATTAGCTAACGCTATCACTGCCAGCGATTCAGTGGTCATTACTCTTGTTGTCAATAAGGAGATTACAATCACTAGTCCGGCAGATTCTAGTATGAGCACCAATCTCGGTCTTGCTCAAAACACCGCCGTTGGTACTACTACCTGGAATGTTAAAACCAATGACTCTACCGGTTACACTATGGCGGTCCAGGCCACTAGTGCACCGGCGATGCAGTCTGGGGCCTTTTCTATTACCGATTATCAAACAAATGCTCCTAATCTTTGGTCGGCCACCTCTGGCAATGCCTATTTTGGTTATTCTGCTTTTGGTAGCGATACTCTTTCTGCCACATGGGGAACCGATACGGATTGTTATGGAGCAACTAACAACAGTATTTCTACCGGTTTAAAATACCAAGGCTTTAAAACTAGTGCCGGTACCAACATTGCCAGTCATAGCGCCACCACTACATCTGCCGGTGTCGATACTACGGTCTGCTATGCCGTTGAACAGAATGCTTTCTTTATTCCTGCCGGTACATATACCGCCACTATTACTGCAACCGCGACTGGTGTTTAAACATGACAGCCTATGTTAAAAGAGGGGTGTGGGTTTTACTTCTAGCCTTTCTCGGCCTTTTTTTCATGGGGCAAGTATTAGCTTTTAATATTACTTCAACCACAGTTGAAGATAGAAACGATTTTATTGTTGAACCGACCAAACAAGAAATAATATTAAATCCGGGGGAAGTAGACACTCGATCCGTCTATATTACAAGCCGAATTAAGACCCCCACCGCCTTTAGGGTAGAAATAGAGGATATTGTCGGTTCAGAAGATCCTAATACACCGGTGATTTTATTGGGGGGAGATAGAAGCCCGTATTCATTAAAGGATTATCTTCATCCGGATATTCAAGAGTTCACTTTAAAGTTTGGGGATAAAATCCAGATACCGATTAATGTTAATCTGCCTTCTACCGCCGCTCCAGGAGGATTTTATGCCGCGGTTATTATTTCTAATGCTCCTTCCAAAGAGGGTACTTCCACCGCAGGAATAAGCTCAACCAAAGTTATTTCCCGAATCGCCTCCCTTTTTCTGGTCAGAATTACTGGCCCGGTAAATCAAAATGGACATTTAGACGATTTTAAAATCAAGGACCCCAAGCCAATTTATCAAAAAGCCGACCTCACTTTTCAGATTTACTTTAAAAATGAAGGCACGATCCATCTTGTCCCGTATGGAACTATAGATATTAAGAATATGTGGGGGCAAGTAGTCAGTACCGTTCCGGTGGACGCCTATTTCTCTCTTCCTCAATCATTGCGTTATCGGGAAGTTCAATGGAACAGTCCGCTGGCCATTGGAAGATACACCGCTACCCTAAACTTACATCGTGGTTATGGTGACACCGTCGACCAAAAAATAATCGCTTTCTGGATTATTCCCTGGAAAATTATTATCATCACCCTCCTCATCATCATTGTTCTTGTCGGTCTTGTCTACTTCTTTGTCAAAAACTTTGAACTGAAGAAAAAGAAATAGGTCTATGAAGATATTTAAGTATCTCGTCTCGGTTATAGTTTTAACCGCCCCCCTCTTTATCTTGGCAGCGGTAATGCAAAGTAGCAGCTATCGTATTCAAACCGACAGTCTGAATATTGGCGGAGGCTACTCTAGCAGTACTAATTATCAACAACAGAGTACTATTGGAGAAGTCGGTAGCGGTACCAGTTCCAGTGCCTCATATAATCTTAGTGCCGGCTATCAGGCAATGCAGTCAACTTATTTAGCTATCACCGATTCGGCAAACATTACTCTTCCTCCTATCGGCGGAGTTTCTGGTGGAAATAGCACCGGACAATCTACCTGGACAGTTACTACGGATGATGTAGCCGGATATCAACTAACCGTTATTGCTACCACTACTCCAGCCCTAAAATCGGCCAGCAGTAGCATAGCGGATTACGTTCCAGCTGGTGGCAATCCGGACTATATCTTTACCTATGCTTCAAATGTCTCAACTTTCGGCTTTTCGCCTGAAGGAGGAGATATTATTCAACGCTATAAAGATAATGGCTCATCCTGTAATACAGGATCAGGGAACACGGTGGATCGTTGTTGGGACGGCCTTTCCACCACTCCTATTCTTATTGCTCAAAGTTCAGCGGCCAATCACCCCTCTGGGACAAATACCACAATTAAATATCAGGTCGGTATTGGCGCCAGTAAGATTCAAGACTCTGGCACTTACCAGGCTAATGTAGTGGTGACGGCCACGGCGCTGTAATGAAAACAATTTGGAAAATTATCGCTGTGGTTATTTTTATTTTAATGGCGGTTGCCTCGCCTGCGGCGAGGCAACCCTCTCCGCTCTACGCTCAATCTGCCGATGCCGGAAACATAGTTCATCTTCAAGTTAATAACTGCAACAACAACGGAATCTGTGAACCGCAGTTCGGCGAAAATTATTTAGGCTGTCCACTTGATTGCCCGGGCAATCCTCCACCACCTCCTCCTCCAGTGCACCATCCTTCTGCCAATCATTCTCTTGATCCTTACAACATCAGCGTCACCGTTAATGAAGATTTAACTGCTCTAATAACATGGAACACTTATGATGCTTCTGTCGGATATTTATCATGGGGTAGGACTGCAGAAACTGCAGACGGCACAATTGCCGAAATCAATTTTGGAATCGAACACGCAATTCAACTCACTAGTCTACAGCCAAACAGTCAATATTTTTTCAAGATTGAGACAAGGTCGGAAGACGGTCGGCATGGTCAATCAAGCGTTTACTCTTTTATCACTCCTTCATTAATCTCTTCACCGCAGAATATCACCGACTTCCATTTTCAATTAGTGGGACAGGATATTTTGCTTCTCTGGCAAAATCCCAACGATCCTAATTTTCAAAAGACAATAATTCTCCGGTCAGACATTTTTTATCCGAATGATCCTCAAGGGCCCGGCTTAATATATGAAGGGCAGGGGACCACCACTCTCGACCAAAGAGTAAAAGTCTTTCATGATTATTATTACACTGCTTTCGCTGAAGATATTTATGGGCATTACTCTTCCGGTGTCACCTTGCATGTACGATTAATTCCTTATACTGAAAAGTTGGCTTCATCAACTTCTTCTGTTCTTCCCACCATTATTCAATTATCCGATATTGGTATTGAACAAAATAGACATCAAGTTTATTTTTCTAACGGCATAGCAGAGATAGAGAAAAATATTCCAATCCGTTTCTTTATCGGAGAAAGTGCTTTGCCAACAGGCACCAATGAAATTATCTTGAATATCGAAAATGAATTTGCTCCAGGATCATTTACCTCATCTCTTATGAGAACTACTGTTAATGATCATGTTTATGAAGCCACTGTCCCGGCCTTCACCTCTCTCGGTCAATATCGATTTCTAATCAGTGCTTTGAATAAAAAAAATCAGACTATTGGTCAGGCTGGGGGGATATTGGAAGTAATAAAGCAAAAGTCCTTTTGCTGGTATTGCTACTTGTGGGAAATTTACAAGGCGGATTATTATGTGGCCTATTTCTTCGGTTTTTTGGACTATCTCGGCTGGTTAGTTATCCACATTTAAATTCAAGTTGCTTTCGGGCCTCTTTAGGCTATAATTCTAGGCGAGGGATATAGAGAGGGATATATTTCAGAGGGATTCTGAAATGATCCAAAACAGGCTTAAAAGTAAACTACAATTAAATAAATTAGACGTAAGATCCCTCATACTTACACTCCTTATTACTGGGAGTATTTTTTTTGTTTTATTTTCGCTCTATAGTAATGTGGCGCTGGCAGCCATCAATCAGCAGATTAACTATCAAGGCAAATTAACGAACAATTCGAATGTCACCGTCGCTGACGGACTCTATAATATTGAATTTAAGCTTTACACAGTTTCTTCTGGTGGAGCCGCCATCTGGACCGAAACGGATACTGGCGTCAGTAAGATACAAATTACTTCCGGACTTTTTAGCGTCATGCTTGGATCGACCACGCCGCTTACCGGAATTAATTTTAATCAGACACTTTATCTTGGGGTTAACATTGGAGGGACCGGTTCACCAAGCTGGGACGGAGAAATGGTTCCCCGAAAAGTTTTAGGATCGGTGCCGGCGGCTATTGAAGCATTTAATCTCGGTGGCGCATCATCCACGCAGTATGTTCGAACGGATCAACCCGGAACAATCTCCACTTCATCAACTCAAAATATTCTATCCATTATTCAAAATGGTTCCGGAAACCTCTTCAGTCTTGCCACTACCAGCGGAAATATTATGACAGTTTTAAATAACGGCAACGTCGGCATTGGGACGACAGCGCCAGGGTCAAAATTGGTATCGCAGGGCACGAGTGCAGGGGCTGCGTTAAATCTTCTTACTTTGTCTAATAAGGATTCAAGTATAGGAAGTGAAACAGACCTTACTTTTTCCACCGCTGGTTCAGACCAAGTGGCAACGGGAAAGATAGGGAATATAATTGACGCAAGTTCTAACAGGGATTTAGCTTTTACGACTTTCCGTGCTTCCGATAGTAGTATGAATGAATGGATGAGAATAAAGGGTACCGGCAACGTCGGTATTGGGACGACGGGGCCTTTGCAAAAGGCGGTTGTTTACGACAATACAAGTTTTACTACGCAAGGGACTAGTGATATTTTGAGAGTAGCTGGACATAATCTGTCTTCAGGTGCTTCGATAGGTCATACACTGGAAATAGGATTTTCTCCCTATACTCAATACAATAACTGGGCGACTATCGGGGTTATACAAACAAGTTTAAGTGGCTATGGGCAAGGTGATATTTATTTTACAAATCGAAATGGCACAACAGATGTAGCACCGACAGAAGTGATGAGAATCACAAGCACCGGCAACGTTGGGGTTGGGACGACGAGTCCACAAAATTTTCTTCACGTTAAATCTAACAACAATGTTATAGGTGGTGGTCAGTTAGATGTTCAGGGTGGGGTTGGCGGTTATGGTTCAGGGGTATTATTCACGACAGCTACAGTGGATACGGGTGCATATAAAACACAAGCGAAAATTATCGCTGACGGCACTGGTAATTATAATTCGGGTGCTAGTTCATATTCTTCTAAACTTTCTTTCTGGACTCTTAATGCTGATTCTCTAACACAGCAAATGACAATTCTAGCTAACGGCAATGTAGGTATCGGGACGACGACACCTGCGGAGCGTCTGGACGTTCTCGGTAATTTGCGTCTAGAGAACAACTCCACGTCTCCGGCCGATAACTCGCCATTTAACTTCAAGGTAGCAACTGACCCTAGTAATACCGCTGTTAGTGCTTTATTCATCTATCCGAGCGATAGTAACTCCCACAGAATCTTCTTCAAGAGCCCGTCCGACACGACACATAATGTGTATGCTCTTAACTTCACGGGAGTTTCCGCCATGGAAAGCTTGCCGACCATGGTAAATCTAAAAGCAAGTGGTGGTGGTGGTGCAAATGGAGCTGAAATGGCCTTTGGAAATGACACAGCTGCGGGAACGGGTATCAGGAGAGGCGGTTCAGCTGGAGACGACTTCCAGCTTTTCGCTACTTCGCCTACGGCCACAAGTTCTAACTTTGTTTGGTTTAACAGGAATACGGGCTATGGTACGGTTAGTAATTCGATTGAGCAGATGAGGCTGTCCGCAGGCACTTCAGCAGGCTTGAATATCGGCTCTTCGACCCCGTGGGCGAAGCTCTCGATAGAAGATACCTATGGCAATCAGCAACCGCTTCTAGACATCGCCTCTTCTACTTCCTCTTTCATAAGTGGCGCGGCAACCTCATCTATATTCAGGGTGAATGCTAATGGCAACGTCGGCATCGGGACGACGACACCGGGGTATAAGTTACACGTTAAGTCGGCTAGTGATATTCAATTTGCTCTCGACGTTGATAGTGGAGGTAGATACACAAGTCAATATTTTCTGAATAATGGCTCAACTCGTGCGGTTAATTTTTGGGACGAGACGAGTAATAATTTAACAATTGGAACATCGCACTCGGGCGCAGATTTGATTTTCAATCGGGGATTAAATGCTGCAGCAATGACGATTAGTGGAACTACAGGCAACGTCGGCATCGGGACGACGACGCCTAGTACAAAATTGTCAGTGGCAGGTCAAGGATTCTTTGAAACTTCGACTGAAACCCCAGTGGGTTCTGGAACTCCTGGTCCTGGGATAAGGATTGGGTATCTTACAAGCGGTGATTATGGATATATAACTTCAAGTAATTCTGGTGTAGCGGCTAAAAACTTGGTTTTGCAGCCTGGCGGAACTGGAAATGTGGGTATCAATCAAACTGTGCCATTAGATTTGCTTCATATAGCAGGTGATAACATAGCTACGATAAGATTGCAAAACACAATCTCTGGTGGAAAAACGTACCAAATCGGTTCCGCCATTTCTGGTGTAAGTAATGCAGGTTTTCAAATCTATAATGTTACCAACTCAAGAAGTGAAATGGTAATTGATACAAACGGCAACGTCGGCATCGGGACGACGGCGCCGGGTGGAAAACTAAGTGTCTCCGGCGGTGCCGCTATTGGCTCATCTTACGCTACCACTGCAGTTTCGGATGGAAATCTCATAGTTTCTGGTTCTTTGGGCATCGGGACGACGACTCCTGGATCTAAACTCGACATCTGGGGAAATCTCAATGTGGCTACTGGCACCACTCCGGCACTTTTCGTGAATACGGCGACGGGGAATGTGGGAATTGGAGTTATTAATCCCGGTAAACCTTTAGATGTAACGGGAGATATTAGAGCTAGTGGAAATCTGTTGGCAGGGGGCGGCAATGCTTATCTTTTTAACGGAGGAGTTAGATTAGGAAATTCTTCTGGAGAAATTGATCTTTCTGCTAACGATATGATTTACGGACCCAATGCCGGAACAACCAATCATATATTCAAGATCGGAGGAAATGAAATCGCTAGGATAAATTCAACAGGAATCGGCATCGGCACGACAACCCCAGGAGCAAAGCTACATGCTCTTTCCACCACCGAGCAATTAAGACTAGGATACGATGCTTCAAACTACAATTCCTTCACTGTCGGTTCGACTGGAAGTCTCACAGTCGCCGCTGTAGGAACTAATCCTAATATCACCCTTACACCTGGTGGAACGGGGTATACCATATTGAACGGCAACGTCGGCATCGGAACGACGGCGCCGGGTCAAAAACTTGATGTGGCAGGAAACATTAATGTTTCAACTAATTCTGCCTATATGTATAACGGCCTGAATGTCATCACCGCATCAACTACATTGAGTAATTATTTCTTCGGTGGTTCTGGTAACTTAACAATGACTGGAAACGCCAACACCGCCAGTGGTTATCAGGCGCTCTATAGCAACACCACTGGAACCACCAACACCGCCAGTGGTTTTCGTGCGCTCTATAGCAACACCACTGGAACCTACAACACCGCCAGTGGTATTAATGCGCTCTATAGCAACACCACTGGAACCCGCAACACCGCCAATGGTCTTGGAGCGCTCTATAGCAACACCACTGGAGGCAATAATGCGGGATATGGTATCAACTCTGGCTACGGCCTCACCACTGGGAACAATAACACCTTAATCGGACCTTCTGATTCTGTGGTCGCTTCATACAATCAGGTTACTACTGGCTCTAACAACATTTCAATCGGCAACAATGTCGCCGTGGCCAGCCCAACGGCAAGTAATCAATTGAACATTGGTAATCTTATCTATGGTACAGGCTTGAATGGCACGGGAGCGACGATAAGTGGCGGCAACGTCGGCATTGGGACGATTGCCCCAGACAAAAAACTCGAAGTCAATTTAGGAACATCAGATGCTCTCCGACTCACTTACAACGACTCTGATGGAAGTGCGGCTAACTATACGGATTTCAATGTTTCTTCCGTCGGAAGTTTGACCATTGCTCCCACAGGAACTAATCCTAATATTACTCTCACCCCAGGAGGAACGGGGTATACCATATTGAACGGCAATGTTGGGATTGGGACGAGCACGCCGACGTTGCCATTGGTTGTTAACGGCAAAATTATGAGCTATGGGAACAGTACTAACCAGATTACTATGTCACCGGCGGGCAATGGCGTAGACAGTTACGCTCATTTGCAAATATTCAACACCGCAGGGTATGGTCAGGGCTATTTGGATTTTTATACCTATCCCGGCCAGGGTCTGGGTACACCTACGGTAAGATGGCGGGGCGTTGACCTCGGCAGCTACACCGGTGGCCACGTATTCTCGGCTTCCGCCGCCTCGCAGAACGGCGCTTCCACGGATGTCTTATTCGTTGGAAATACCGGAGCTACTGGCGTACTTACTAATCATTTTGGCGTAGGTGTGTTAACTAACGCGCCAGTATCGGCGTTGGATGTTAACGGCGGGGTAAGCATCGGTTCATACGCCGCTGTTAACGCGGCCCCGAGCAACGGGTTAATTGTCAGTGGCAACGTCGGCATCGGGACGACGACACCAGGATTTAATCTTCAGGTTGCAGGTACTGGAGTTTCAGCGGCATTTGGGGCGGCGGCAAATAATAACGGAGCGGGGGTTGCTTTCTTGGGGTCAAGCACTGGCAAAAATTTCTTTATCGGTAATCAATATAATATAGGTGGCGCTTTGGAGATTACGCCATCGACTGCCAATGGCGGTTCCACTTTCACGACGCCTGTTGTCACAATTTTAAGCACCGGCAACGTCGGCATCGGGACGACGGCGCCAGGCACCAAACTGGAAGTGGTTGGTACGGCTTCTTCTACTGGTTTGCAGGTTAATGGCAACGGAGCAATCACAGGAACGATAAGTGCACCAACTTTTGTAGCTACCACAAACAATATCGCGTTCCTTTCACTAAAATCACTTTCTTCTACAATTGGAGTGGGAGTTACAAATGGAGATGTTCTTTCATTTGACTGGGGCGGAATATATCCAAAGGGGTATCAATTCAGAACATCGGCGACACAGGGGATTAATATAGATAGTTCAGGCAACGTCGGCATCGGGACGACGGCGCCAGGGGCATCTTTGCAAGTTGCTGGCACTGGTATATGGTCTAGCGTTTACGGTTTTTCTGCCGGTGGGAACGCGCCACTTGCAGTTGGCACAGCAGTACTTCGTACGGGTAATGACTTCCGTATTCAGGACGATGGTAGTTTTAAAATAAATCAAAGTGGCGCGGCGGCATTCCTGACAATATTAAACACCGGCAACGTCGGCATCGGCACGACGGCACCTAGGGAAAAACTTGATGTTGCGGGAAATATCACCACGGATTGGGCAGACCGCTTCATTGGAACTGAATATCAAGATGGCTCTACTTACAGAATGGGTATGAAAGTAGTTACTTCAGATAGAGATTTGCAGATAATTAACAAGAGCGCAGGAGAGAATTTTTCGGGAATTTCCTTTCATACGGGGACTGGTCCAACGGAGCGTATGAGAATTGATAAGGGCGGCAACGTCGGCATCGGGACGACGAATCCTGGAAACAAGTTAGTTGTGAGCGGAGCCGGTTATACTTATGCAGAGGTAGATGCAAGTTCGAGCAGCGGAACATATTCCGGAGGTTATCGTGCATATAATGATGTCGGGGCACAGGTATTATTGGATATTTATGCCAGCTCCAGTGTGGGCACATATCTAGGCCAGCCTCTTTCTAATCTTGTAAGGTTAACGGATTATAGCGGTTCAAGCGGTATTGCCATAGGCACATACACAAATACTCCGCTCACGTTAGGCACCAATAATTCGGCAAGGTTGGTAATCAATGGTGCAGGCAACGTCGGCATCGGGACGACGGCACCGAGTGCGAAGTTACAAGTAAATGTAGCCAGTGGGTATGCAAATACTTGGTGGTCAAATGATAGTGTAACTACTCCATTTAGCGCTATTTACGGAGCTCACGTTGTTGGGTCATTCGGTCAAAATTATTCAACGGGTGGAGGTGCTGATTTTGCTGGATTTAGTCACGCAAATAACGAAGTCGGGGTGGAATTTGACGGATATGTAGGGGGAACTAGTCCTACAGCACCTGCACTTTTATTGGCAGGTTGGAAGTCTAATGGCACTACGGGTGCTTCGGCGATGAGTGGAACAGATATTATTGCGCAGATTGCGGCTGGTGCGTCTCCTGTTGTGACAGTTCAAGCAAACGGCAACGTCGGCATCGGGACGACGTCACCTGTCTCAAAATTAGATGTCTCAGTAACTTCACCAGGGTCAACAAACTTTGGTTTAAGTGTGCGGGATTCTACCGTAACCCCAACGTATGCCAGTAATGCAGATAATCTTTTAACTGTAAGAGGGGCAGGCAGTTCGGTAACTACTTGGAAAGGAAGAATTACTGCAGGTGGAGATAATGTGGAATTTCTTATGGGTGAATACAATTCTCTTGCTTGGTTAGGAGCGCATAATGCCGCCCTCAATGCTTGGACTAACATATATATTAACCCTGATGGTGGGTCAAATGCATACATTGGAGATTCAGGTGGTGGAGTTAACAATATCCCAGTTCCGATTCTTGCGGTAATTAACAGCACCGGCAACGTCGGTATCGGGACGACGGCGCCAGATGTAAATCTAGCAATTGGTTCACAGTTACTTGGTGCGCAAGGATTAAGCGGAGCCGTCTTAAACCTTGGTGGTAGTTCCTCTCAAATGCCAGGCATAAATATTGGGCAAGACGCTACTCACGCCATAGAGTTTTATTGGATAGGCAATGCGACACCTGGAAGTGCGACTGCTGCGTTGGAAACCTCTGGCTACTTAAATCCATTTGCTATTAACGGTTCAAAAACAACCATACAAAGTGCGGCTGGAAATGTGATATTGGCGACAGGTGGTGGCAACGTCGGCATCGGGACGACGGCACCGGGTGGAAAACTAAGCGTGTCCGGCGGTGCAGCTATTGGCTCATCTTACGCTACCACCGCAGTTTCGGATGGAAATCTCATAGTTTCTGGTTCTTTGGGCATCGGGACGACGGCGCCGGGGTCAAAGATTCAGGCTGTAGGAGGATATATATCAACTTTTGATAACACTGGATACGGACCTGCATTTATGCAAGGCGCAAGTGGTGTTTCATATTTCGGCAACACCGGGACTTCAAGAATTGCTTTCGGGAACAATACTAATTATGAAAGGATGACGATTTTAGATAACGGCAACGTCGGCATCGGGACGACTACTCCGGGTTTTCTTCTCACTGTTGCTGGCACTTCCAACATCACCGGAGCGGCGATATTCGGATCGACTCTAGGAGTTACTGGTGCAACAACTCTTTCTTCAACTTTGGGCGTCACCGGCCAAACAACTCTGGCGAATGCTTCATCAACGAATCTCACCGTCTCCACTAATTCATATCTTGGAACTGTGCAGTCAGGAACTTGGAATGGAACGACCATTGCTGTAGCAAACGGAGGCACTGGCCAAACCACATACACTAATGGCCAACTCCTGATTGGTAACACTACCGGCAATACTCTTACAAAAGCAGCTTTGACAGGCACTACAAATCAAGTAGTAGTGACAAATAGCACAGGTTCAATCACTCTTTCCACTCCGCAGGATATTGCTACGGCCTCCACTCCAACCTTCGCCTCAACCACTCTTTCAAACTTTACTCTAGGATCCATCCCATTCTTCGGCAGTAGTGGAAAACTGGGTCAAAACAATGCCAACTTTTTCTGGGATGGTACCAATAACAGATTAGGGATTGGGACATCTACTCCCGATACGCTCCTTACCGTTGCAGGAAACGGAAGATTCACCGGCACCCTCTCCGCTTCAAATCTCTCCGGCACCAACACTGGCGATGTAACTCTAGGAGCAATTGCTGCTACTCCAAACGCAAACGGAGCTTCTCTTTCCGGGCAAGTCTTAACTTTGCAGCCAGCCTCGACTTCCTTTGGCGGTGTCGTTACAACCGGAACTCAATCGTTTACAGGAGATAAGACCTTTACATCAAACTCACTCGCAGCTTTACAAGTTACGGGGAGTAACACAGGAAGAACCTCTATCACTGTTCAAAATACGAACGCATCAGGTAATGCATCATTCTACTTTCAAAATGATAGAGGTAGCTTCAATTCATACGGAGGCCTTTTGACAGGAGGTTCGTCAGATGTAGGAGGTACTTTATTTGGGCTTGCTCGTGCGGACAGAACCTTCTTGATAAATGATGGTACTAATGCTCTAGGACTTGCTCTTGGTACTTTGACAGCACAGCCATTGACACTAGGAACGAATAATTTGGCACGGGTCACAATTCTAAGTGGTGGTAATGTCGGAATTGGAACGACAGCACCGACCAGCACACTTGAATTATATAGAGGCGATAACAATATCGGGCCAACTCTTACTTTGAATAATCCTACTGGAAATGCAGGCACCGCCGGATCAGCAATAGACTTTCTCGGTTATAGCGGAGCGAGCCAGCCGGTTACTAATAGGATTAAAACCATCGACGATGGAGCTTATGGCTATCATTTAGCATTTCTCACCAAAGCGGATTCTTCGGGAGGAGCACTTTTTGAAGCAATGAGGATACAAGGAGGCACGGGCAATGTTGGGATCGCCACCACCACTCCGGGCTTTCCACTTACAGTGACAGGCGCTTCTAATTTCACCGGCGCCCTCAACTTTAACGGCGCCGCTGGATCTTCCGGAAACATCCTCCAATCAAACGGATCGGGAAGCGCTCCAAGCTGGGTATCAACCACCACACTCGGTACCATTGCGGTAAACCAAGGCGGCACCGGCCAAACTACTTATACAAACGGCCAGCTCTTGATCGGAAACACCACCGGAAATACATTAACAAAAGCAACTCTCACGGGCACCGCTAACCAAGTGAATGTTACGAATGGTGCTGGTTCAATTACCCTTTCTACTCCTCAAAATATTGGTACCACATCCTCTCCCACATTTAACTCTCTCAATATCGCTAATGGATCAACATATAGCGGTTGGATAGGTAATTTCGGGCTAGGCTCTGACTGGGTTGGATTTACCGCAGATGGAGCGCAAAGTGCTTCAAAGTATGCATTCGAAGCAACGGCATCATATGGTGAAACTGTTTTTAATGCTAACGGTGGGGGGACATTGCCCTTCATTGATTTTCGATTTTCCAACGGGGGTGTTGAACCTATTACCAGAATATATGGGTCTGGCGGGCTCTATTTTGGTAGTGTGGCTGGTGCTGCTGACCCCGGTTTACAGAACCTCTCTATCTTTTCTGGAAAACTTGGTGTTGGGGTTCTAACCGCTTCTGCCAAAATCCACGCCCTTTCCACCACCGAGCAATTAAGACTAGGCTACGATGCTTCCAACTACAATTCCTTTACTGTCGGTTCAACTGGAAGTCTCACAGTCGCCGCTGTAGGAACTAATCCTAATATTACCCTCACGCCGGGCGGAACTGGGTATACCATATTGAACGGCAACGTCGGCATCGGGACGACGACGCCAGGGGCAAAGTTGAGTGTCAAAGGTGGTGGTACTACAACAGGTCTTAACTTCCAAACTACAAACTCTAATAACCTACCTTTGGTCACAATATTAGACTCCGGCAACGTCGGCATCGGGACGACGACGCCGGGGAATAAACTCCAGATAAATGCTGCTCTTGCCACTGCTTCTGAATCTTTGCTTCGTCTGTCTGGAGGGTCAACGGGATTTGCCGGGACCAATGATGCAGGCACTGCGTATTCTCTTGTGTTCGATGGTACTGCATATAGTGTTGGTACTGGAGTTGTGCAACGTGATGGTGCAAAGATTGAGATGGCAAAAGAGGCATCGTGGAACGAAGCCGGTGGTGGCGGCGGTCCGCTTGGAGCATTATTGTTCTACACGAGTGCAGGTTCAATTGCATCTCCGAAGCTAACGGAAAAAATGAGAATAACAAGTCTCGGCAACGTCGGTATCGGGACGACGGCGCCGGATTCGAAGTTAACTATTTCATCAAATACCGCAACCTTACCGTCTGGGGCAGCCACACTTCGTATTGCTGAAGCCGATACCGTGCAGACTAGCGCGGTTATAGACGCTTTTGCTACTAACGGGCTTTTTAACTTTCGACGGGCCGACACTACGGCGGCAAGCCCCTCGGCGGTCCAGTCTGGTGAAAATTTGGGCGTGTTCGGCGCCGCTGGCTACGGAACCAGTGCTTATTCCGGCACCCGCGCCCGCGTTGGATTTTTTGCCGATGAGACTTGGACGAATACTGCTAATGGAACATCCATTCGCTTTAGCACTACGCTCAATGGCGCCGCCACAGCGGGAGGCACGGAACGCATGAGAATAGATAACGCCGGCAATGTCGGAATTGGCACCTCCACCCCGGACCAAGCTCTAGTTGTATCAGGTACGGCAAGAGCTACCAACTTACTCGGAGGTGCCACAACTCTTTCAACCGATGCTTCAGGTAACATTATTCGTACTCCATCAGACATTAGTCTCAAGGAAAACATCCAAAATATCGATAGCGCTGATGCTCTAAGCCAGGTTCTAGCCCTTCAAGGAGTAACCTATTTCTGGAAGGACAAGGCGAGATTTGGCACTGCCCAAGAAATTGGCTTCATCGCCCAGCAAGTCGAACCGATTGTCCCCCAAGTAGTTAAAAGCGGAGGAGCCTACAAATCCCTTAACTATGGTAACTTAACAGCCGTCCTTGCCAGCGCCATTCAAGAGCAACAAAAACAGATTACAGCCAATGCTTCAACGACGCGGGCCAATGCCTCAAGCACCGCCTCCGCTCTTTCTTCACTGGATCTTAGAGTAAGTACCTTAGAGAACCTGGGACCCCAAAGAGGGGGTGGAGGAGTCAGCACTGGAATCTTTGAAGATCTCCTTTCAACACTACAATCCTTTGGCACCGAAATCGTTGACGGAGTTTCTTATATGAAGAACTTCCTTGCTGAACATCTCACTACCCAGAACTTGACTATAAAAGGCAAAGATATTACGAAGACAGGATTCACTATTTATGATCGGGCTACCGGCGATCCTATCTGCGTCTATTTTGAGAACGGGATCCAAAAGACTTCCCCAGGCGAGTGTCCCGACAGCACAGCTACTTCAACTCCTCCAACAGACACTACCTCCATTGTCTCAGACAACAACCCCCCAATAGATCCCCTCACCGGATCCAGCACTCCTCCGATCTCCGATATCGGATCAAATCCTCCTCCAGACCAACCCCCTCCAACACCACCACCCGCCGACCCCACTCCGCCCTCCGATCCCACCTCCTTGATAGCGCCGAGCGCCCCAACATCACCACCAGCCCCTGATACGTCAGGATCGAATCCTTCTGATTCGACGTCCGCTCCCGCTGATCCGGGCTCGGCTCCTTCCAATGGGGGAGGCAATTAGGGGTTAATCCCTGGTGGAATATCCATAAGAGGTTAAACCTCTTATGAGCTTAGATCATGATTACTCACATTCTCATTAAAATTTCCATTAGTTTACACGGTCTAGTGATGAAATATCGCTTCTTATTGCGTTAATCTACGCTCCGATCTCCGATGTCGGATCGAATTCATCAAATGTTTTGGCAGGACTTGTGTCTACAAAATGCTTGTACTCTTCTTTGTTTTTAAATTGGTCAAGAATGAGATCTGTTTTTAGAAGTTCACCCCATCGATTTTCTCCAATATAGTCTTGATAACTTGACCAAGGGTAAAAATGCTCCTTGTCCTTCCACCCCGGCAATTCTCGTGCGTTTCTATGAATATAAGCGGAAAGGTGAAGCAACTGAGTATTGTCTGCAATCAGGACACTCTTGAAAGCTCCCTGAAATAGGTGCCCGATATGAAGATCTTTATATTTTTCATTATTATATTTTGTAGCGGAGATTATAATTCTTTGTAAATATTTTGATAAAGCTCCATCTTTTTTCCCTGTCGCACTTAGATGAAAGTGATTTGGCATTAAGCCGAATGAGTGAAGCTCCACAGTACGCGAGGCGACGATCTCCGAAATGATTTTCTTGCTGACCTGGAATTTCCTATGCTTCTCAAAGTATTTTACATATTGAGATAGGTGGCTAAACTTAATCGGAGACTGGAAAAATAGTATAGTAAAAAGAAAGCGAATATAATCGCGATTATCGTGGAAAATAATTTGCTTATTATTGCCTCTGCTAAGGAGATGAAATACTTCACCCGCGGCCAAGTTGTCTTTTCTATATGGCATTATCTTCCGATCTCCGATATCGGAAGATTTAGTATAATAATAGCAGATGAAATATCCTTAAAGATTTTATGAAAATTTCTTTTTACACTAGTCCGATATCGGAGAATGGAGGATTCATTATACTAGTGATTATTTGTTATAATATGGAGTATAAATTAATCAATTAGATTATGAGCAAAATACGAGTGGCAATAAACGGAGCGGGAAGGATTGGGCGGGCATTTTACAAGGTGGCAAGCAAGCGGCCGGAAGTGGAGATCGTGGCCATCAATGACGTGGGTGACATCAATAATATTGCCTATCTTTTTAAATATGACAGTGTCTATGGGCGAAGTGGTCTGGATATTAAAGTTGCTAATGATCAGAGAAGTTTAAATATAGACGGTAAGAGCGTAGCTTATCTCAGTGAGAAAGATCCAGCCCTGCTTCCGTGGAAGGATTTGAATATTGACGTAGTAGTTGAATCTACAGGCTTTTTCACTAGTTTTGAAAAATCAAAACCGCATCTTGATGCTGGAGCGAAGAGAGTGGTGATAACCGCGCCAGTCAAAGAAGACGCTTCGGCTGGCGCACCGACGGTCTTGATGGGAATCAACGAAGGTGAGCTAAAGAATTCCAAGATAAGTTCGAACGCTTCCTGCACCACTAACTCCGCCAGTCCGATCTTGGCAATACTTGACGAAACCATAGGAGTTGAAAAAGCAATATTGACAACAGTGCACGGATACACGGCCAGTCAATCAATTGTGGACGGGCCGAATAAAAAAGATTGGAAAGAGGGCCGAGCGGCGGCACAAAATATCGTGCCGACTTCCACCGGCTCGGCCATTGCCGTAGCCAAAGCCCTGACACAGTTTAAAAATAAGTTTGATGGCATTTCCATGCGAGTGCCGGTTCCGGCAGGATCCATTGCCGATATCACTTTTATTGCAAAGCGAAACACCACTGTTGAAGAGGTTAATTCTATTTTAAAAAAGGCGGCAACCGATCCCCGCTGGCAGAAAATTTTCACCGTGACCGAAGAGCAGATTGTCTCCACTGATATTATCGGAGCTCCTCACGCCGCTATTGCTGATCTTGGACTGACTCGGGTAGTTGATAATAATCTGGTGAAAGTGCTGTCCTGGTATGACAATGAGATGGGGTACACTTACTCGTTGGTAGAGCATGTAATAGAAGCAGGAAAGTATCTATGAAAATTTATCTTGCCTCAGATCACGCCGGTTTTAAATTAAAAGACATACTTACTCCTTTCATTAAGGAGTTGGGATACGAGGTATTGGATCTGGGAGCATTCACCTACAAAGCGGGGGATGATTATCCTGATTATATTAAACTGGCGGCAGAAAAAGTCTCGGAAGATCCGGAAAATGGTAAGGCTATTATTTTGGGAGCTTCCGGTGAAGGGGAGGCGATCGTTGCCAATAAATATAGGGGTGTTCGTGCAACTGTTTATTACGGAGGTAATAGAGAAATCATCAAGCTTTCTCGTCATGATAATGATTCAAATATCCTGTCCCTAGGGGCCAGATTTCTAAATGAAAAAGAAGCAAAGGAAATGGTTAAATTATGGCTTGGCGCTAAATTTTCAGAGGAGGAGACAAGACATGTCCGCCGTATAAAGAAAATAGCCGAAATCGAAAAAGTGGCTGGGAAAGGCAAAAAGACAAAACTTCGAAAGTTTTTAAGATTTTAAATTGAATGGAGATTCTTCCTGCAATAATGCCCGAAAGTTATGACGACCTGCGCGATAAACTGGCCGAGGTCTCAACTTTGGTGACGGTCGTCCAGATAGATGTTATGGACGGCCGGTTCGTGGAATCAAAGAGCTGGCCATACAATCTGCATGGCACTGATACTGATTTTAGTAAGATTTTACATGAAGATGAGGGCTTGCCGTTTTGGGATAGGCTGGATTTTGAAATTGATTTAATAGTGGAAGATCCACAGCAACAGGTGGAGAAATGGATGAAGGCTGGCGCCTCTAGGCTGGTAATTCATATTGAAAGTATTAAAGATGATGCTGTCAGTTTGCTTGAAGAAGTGAAGAGGGGTGAAGTTGGAGTAGGTCTTGCTTTGGATATGGACACCGATGTTGAAGAGGTGTTACCGTTTTTAGATTATGTGGACTTTGTGCAGTTGATGGGGATCGACCACGATGGTTTTCAGGGCGCCCCTTTTGACCAGAAAGTGCTTGAGAAAATAAAGAGATTGAAAGAGGAGTCGCCGTCGACATTGATTAGTGTCGACGGCGGAGTCAATTTAGAGACGGCGCCCGCTTTAATAGAGGCGGGCGCCGACCGACTGATCATCGGCTCAGCTATTTTTGAGAGTGGAGATATTGAGGGCGCTATAACCGATTTTGAGAGTTTATAGCATCGTCATAAGCGGAACCTACCGCTTTAAAACAGACTAAGACTTGGGCAAACGCCCCGGAGTGGTCTGTTTTAAGGCGCGTAGGTGAGCATTATGACGATGATAATAGTATAATTGAATTATGTCTTTAACCGACAAAGAGATCCAACATTTAGAAGAAAAAGCGAACGACATCCGTCTTTCTATCATTGAAATGCTCATTGAAGCCGGCTCCGGCCACACCGCTGGCCCTCTCGGTATGGCCGACATTTTCACTGCTCTTTATTTTCAAATCTTAAATCACGACCCGAAAAAGCCAGACTGGCCGGAAAGGGATCGATTGGTCTTATCAAATGGCCACATCTGCCCGGTTCTATATTCCACCATGGCTCATTCAGGTTATTTTCCGGTGGAAGAATTAAAGACTCTGCGTAAATTTGGCTCCCGTCTCCAAGGTCATCCCCATAGAGATTTTCTTCCATATCTTGAAAATAGTTCCGGCCCACTCGGATCAGGTCTTTCGCAAGCCACTGGTATGGCCCTTGCCGATAGAATTGATCGCGGTGATAGCAATGATCGCTACATTTATTGCCTGATGAGTGATGGGGAATTGGATGCCGGAAATAGTTGGGAGGGAGCGATGCTTGCCGGCAAGGAGAAATTGAGAAACCTGATCGCCATCGTTGACCGCAATAATATTCAGATAGACGGCTTTACCGAAGACATCATGCCACTTGAAAATCTCCGAGCTCGTTGGGAGGCTTGGAATTGGCACGTGCTCGAGATAGACGGCCACAATTTCAATGAGATCGTTGATGCGGTCGGTGAGGCAAAGGCTGTTTTTGAAAAACCAACAGTCATAATTGCCCACACTATTCCCGGCAAAGGAGTAAAGGAATTTGAACGAGACTATCGATGGCACGGTAAAGCACCCAATAAAGAAGAAGCGAAAATGGCATTGAACGAATTACGAACATTAGGAGGAAAAATTAAAAGCGAACTTGAATAATCTAAACCCCAAAATTTTTGATAAAGATGTAGAACAAGTGCCGATCCGAAAAGGATTCGGCGAAGGGCTTCTCATTGCCGGAGAAAAAAATGAAAATGTTGTCGGGCTTTGCGCTGATTTAACAGAGTCAACACAAATGCATCTTTTCAAACAAAAATTTCCAAATCGATTCGTTCAAGTCGGTGTGGCCGAGCAGAATTTAGCCACCGTTGCTTCCGGTATGACCGCTATGGGAAAGATCCCGTTCATATCTTCTTACGCCATGTTCAGTCCCGGCCGCAATTGGGAGCAGATCCGTACCACTATTTGCTATAACAATGCTAACGTCAAAATTGCCGGCAGCCACGCCGGAGTTTCGGTCGGGCCTGATGGCGGGAGCCATCAGGCCCTTGAAGACATCTCTATTACGAGAGTAATCCCTCGAATGACAGTCATTTCGCCTTGTGATGCCATTGAAGCCAGAAAAGCTACTCTCGCCGCGGCCGAGATGGTGGGGCCTGTTTATATCCGTCTTGCTCGCGAGAAAACTCCCATCATCACTACCGAAGAGACACCTTTTGAGATCGGCCTTGGTCAAATATTTTATGATTCGGATGAGAGGGGTTCGACCTCTAAAATTGAGGGGTCGAACCCCTCCAAAAGGGCGGGGATCATTGCCACGGGTGCTCTTGTTTACCAAGCAATAATAGCAGCTAAAGAATTGGAAAAGGAAGGGATTTCAGTCAAAGTTTTAAATCTTGCCACCATCAAACCACTTGATGAAGCTGCTATCTTGCTCTTGGCAAAAGAGACGAGAGCTATCGTTACTGTAGAAGAACATCAGATCAATGGGGGAATGGGTTCGGCTGTGGCCGAAAGTTTGGCTAAACATTTTCCAGTACCAGTGGAATTCATTGGTGCCAAAGATAAGTTTGGTCAGTCCGGAACTCCAGCAGAACTGATTGAGCACTATGGCATGGGCATCGATTCCATCAAAAAAGCAGTGAAGGATGTCTTAGCCCGAAAAAAATAAGCGAAATTGTAAGCTTCGTATTAATTTCGTACCTAGATTTTCACCGGTGCCCAACCGTCGGGCTTCTTTTTTAACCAGGCCTCGATTCCAGATTGTGAGAGCAGGCCTTTTTGGGCGCCCACTTCTTGCACTACAGACATGGCATTTATCGATCCCCATTGAAGAGCCTCCCCTGTAGACTTGCCGAGAATGATGGCACTGGTAAAGGTAGAAGCAAAAGCATCTCCGGCACCGGTTCTTTCGTATGGTGGTTTTGGATCGGGATAGGGTTTCATAAACCAACTGTCAGTTCCATCATAAGCATATGCGCCATTTGGTCCGTCAGTTATCACCACAATCTTCGGTCCCAGATCAGCCATCATTTTTAATAAGATTTTAACATCCGATTCCGCAGTCTCTAATATTTTTTGAGATTCTTGAACATTACAAAAAAAAAGTTCACTGCGAGCATAAATATCTTTCAGTTTTTCTTTTCCTAATTTAATATCAAAAACTCCCGGTTGAAATACGAGCTTAATCTTTGAATGTTCTTTCAAATAGGAAATAATCTTTTCATACATCGCCGAGGCCCCTTCTCGCAGAGAGCTAAGATAAATAAATTTCGGTTCTCCAACGTTTGGTAATTCGTACTCGTATTCCTCATGTTTTATCAGTATGGTTCGCTCATCATGGAACCAAAGGACATAATGATGGTTGGTCTTCATGTCCTGGTTGATCTTGATAAAAGTGGTATCTACGGCGTTTTGGTGTAGGCTCTCCAAGCAGTCTTTGCCTAATTGATCATCCCCTAGATTAGAGATTAAGGCCGATTTCAAGCCAAGACGAGAGGCGGAAACTGCCGCATTAGGGCTATTTCCAACGGCGTTCACAATCTCTTCAAATTCGTACGGGATCTTACTGGCAAAGGAAAGACAGAGCTTCTCGCTAGTGTGTTCTGCATTCCAGAGATCCTCAGCCTGCTCTAATCGAATAAAAGTATCGACTACGGTATCTCCCAAGGCGATGAAATCAAAGTCATTTTTCATGAGAATATTATATCAGAAGTTATGTTAAAATATGATTATGCATTCGCTTAAATATCACCTAGAACAGGCGGTAAAAAATAAGGTGGCTATTGGCCATTTTAATATTTCCAACATTGAGGGTTTATGGGCCGTTTTTAATGCGGCCAAGGCTTTAAATCTGCCGGTCATTGTTGGCACATCCGAGAAGGAGCGTGATTTTATCGGTCTAAAACAGTCGGTAGCTTTGATTCGTAGTTTGCGGGAAGAATTTGATTATCCGATCTTTCTCAACGCCGATCATACTTATTCATTTGAAAAAGTGAAGGAAGCGGTGGACGCGGGCTACGATGCCGTCATTTACGATGGGGCAGAACAACCCCTTGAAGAAAATATAAAAATAACTAGGCAGTGTGTTGAATATGCCAGAAGTAAAAATCCGAACATTGTGGTGGAAGGGGAGCTCGGCTACAAAGGAACTTCTTCTCAAGTCCTGGATTCAATTCCAAAAGGCGTGGAACTAGATAAGGAATATTTAACCAGCGTAGAGGAAGCGGCTCGATTTGTAAAAGAAACGGGAGTGGATCTTTTGGCTCCAGCCATAGGTAATTTTCATGGAATGCTCTCAAGTGGACATGACCCAGCCTTGAATATTGATGTGGCCAGAGAGGTGGCAGAGGCAGCCGGTATCCCTCTGGTTCTTCATGGTGCTTCCGGCAATTCCGCCGAAGACATTAAAGCCTCCATTGACGCCGGTGTTTCCATTGTGCATGTCAGCACCGAGCTACGGGTAGCATTCAGGAAGAGTCTTGAAGAAACTTTGGCTGCCAATCCTAAGGAGGTCGCCACTTACAAAATTTTAGGACCGTCAGTAGAGGCAGTGCAGAAAGTGGTGACAGATAAATTAAAAATATTCAATGAAAGATGAAATTCAGAAGATAATCAAAGGAGAGGCCGAAGACGATGAAACCACTCTCAAAACTTATAGCCGTGACGCTAGTCTTTTTTTGGTCCGGCCGAGTTTGGTGGTTTTTCCGAAAGACACAGAAGATTTGAAAGCTTTAGTTAAATATGTAAATGAAAATAAAGCGGACCGGCCGGAACTTTCTCTTACCGGCCGGTCTGCCGGAACGGATATGACTGGCGGACCGCTGAACGACTCCATCATTCTGGATTTCACACGCCATTTCAAAAAGGAAAAAGTGGACGTTGAGGCTCTTTCCGCTGTGGTAGAGCCGGGCGTATTCTATCATGATTTTGAGACCGACACTCTGCCGAAACACATCTCACTACCCGTTTATCCGGCCTCAAAACAGTTGGCCGCTCTCGGTGGCATGATTATGAATAATGCTGCTGGCGAAAAGACTCTTCGTTATGGTCAAATCAGAGATTTCGTTAATGAAATTTCCATGATCCTTTCCGATGGAAATGAGTATTCATTTCGGAAACTGAATAAAAAAGAATTGGATGAAAAGCTCGCCCTCCAGAATTTCGAGGGCGAGCTCTACCGAAAAGTCCACACTTTAATTGAAAATAATTATGATCTAATTCAAAAGGCTAAGCCAAAAACTACTAAAAATTCATCCGGCTATTCTCTTTGGCGAGTGTGGGACCGCCAGACTTTTGATATGAGTCAACTATTCGTCGGCTCGCAGGGGACTCTCGGGTTGCTCGCCGAAGCCAAGATGAGATTGATAAAAGAAAAACCATATCGAAAATTAATTGCCACCTTTTTTAAATCTTGGGATGATCTACCGGCGATGGTTAATGCCATCTTGCCGTTTAATCCTGAAAGTATGGAAGCTTTTGATGACACCACTCTTAAGTTGGGAATTCAGTTTATGCCGGAAATTGCCAAACGAGCACATGAGCATTTCTGGCGCTTTGCATTACGTTTTCTGCCGGAAGCTTTTATCGGAATAGAAATGGGTGGCCTCCCTAAATTAATTGTTCTTGTTGAATTATCAGAGGACTCTCAAGAGGAAATAGATAAAAAGGTTCCAGAGATTGAAAATATTCTAAAAACTTTTCCAGTGCATGTGCGGGTACTTGATGATGGGCCCGATGCGGAGAAATATTGGATAATGCGACGGGAGAGTTTCAATCTTCTTCGTCAACATGTTCATGGCCTGAGCACTGCTCCTTTCATTGACGACTTTGCCATTGATCCGGCCAAGATGCCGGAATTTCTGCCAAAGCTTTTGAAAATTCTTAAAGATCATGGCATTAAGGCCAACATTGCCGGCCACGCCGGTAATGGAAATTATCATATTATTCCACTAATGGATCTGAAGGAGGCAAGCGAGAGAGACAAAATATTGCCAGTAGCCAAGCTGGTCTATGATTTGATCATTCAATCGGGTGGCACCATTACTGCCGAACACAATGATGGTATCATTCGCACTCCATTTGTGGAGCAAATGTTTGGTCACGAAATGTATCATCTATTTGAAGAAGTAAAGAAGATTCTTGATCCGCAGGATATTTTTAACCCTGGCAAGAAGGTAGGGGGTACCTTAAAATATCTAGAAGAGCATATTGCCAAAGGCGCCTGACCAGTGTTTGATTTTTTAATTTCAGTCTATATAATAGGTTTCTATGCTGACTTTATCGATAGAAAAGCGCCAAAAGAAAGAGAAATTAGAGAAAATTAGGAAAAACGGCAAAATCCCGGCTGTTTTTTATGGACGCAAAGAAGCGGCTACCTCTATCGCTCTGTCTGAAGTGGATTTTCTAAAAGCCTGGAAAGAAGCGGGAGAATCATCCGTCCTAGTATTGAAAGGGGTAGGTGATGAGCATGAGGCTCTGATTCACGCCGTTGACACCGATCCGGTAACAGGCCGAGTTCGTCACGCTGATTTTTATGTAATTGAGAAAGGTAAGAAGCTGAAGATCAAAGTGCCGATTGAATTTACTGGCATTGCTCCGGCAGTGAAAGAGCTTGGAGGTATGTTGGTCAAAGTTCTTTATGAGTTGGAAGTCGAGGCTTTACCAAAAGATCTACCTCATAAAATTGAAGTTAGTATTTCCACACTTGTTAATTTTGAAAGTCAGATTCTGGCCAAGGATGTTAATTTACCGGCCGGTGTAGAATTAGTTATTGACCCGGAAGAAGTAGTGGCTCTGACCGCCGAAGCCAAAGAAGAAGTGGAGGAAGTGGTTGCACCGGTAGATCTTTCCGCCATTGAAGTAGAAGAGAAAGGTAAGAAGAAAGAAGAAGGGGAAGAGGCGGCGGCCGAAGAGAAGCCGGCCGCCGCCGCCGAAACGAAGTAATTATTCTAATCATTAAATTTGTGATCAAATTTGGCAAAAGTTTTTTAAAATTGGTCATTTTATTTACAGCTGTAATTTCCTTGATGGCTTTACCGATCTCTTTTCAACCGCTTCCTAATGTTTTGGCCCAAACGGCTAATCCGGACCTAACTCCAGAACAGCGCAAAGCTCTGGAAGATCAATTGGCTAAGATTGAGCAGGAGATCGCGGCCCAACAACAGATCTTAGACCAAAAGAAGCAGGAAGGATCGTCAATTTCTCGTGATATAGCTATTCTTGATGCTCAAATTAAACAGGCTCAACTAAAAATCCAGGCGCACAATTTGGCTATTAGTCGATTAGGAAAAGACATCACGGTCAAAGTTCAGGTAATTGATAATTTAAATATCCATATTAGTAGCGAACAGGAATCTCTGGCTCAAATTCTCCGCCAGACCAATCAATTGGATTCCTACTCATTAGCCGAAGCCATGTTGAGCAAGCAGGATCTCTCTGCTTTTCTCTTAGATATGGACACTTTTTCTACCATCAATCAATCTTTAAAACAGAAGATGGATGATATTACCAATGCCAAGAATCAGAATGAACAAGCAAAGAATTCTCTCGATCAGCAACGCAACCAGGAAATTGATACTAAAGTTAATGTTGAAAACGAACAGAAGAAAATCAAGACGGCTGAGGCCCAAAAACAAGCTCTGCTTAATATCAATAAAAATCAGCAGCAGGGCTATCAGACGGTTATTGCTAATAAACAGGCCCAAGCGGCGACCATCAGAAACACCCTCTTTCCTTTGCGAGATGTTCCGGCTATTAAATTCGGTGATGCCGTAACCTACGCCACGGTGGCGTTCAGAGCTACCGGTGTAGATCCAGCTTTTATTCTGGCTATCATTACTCAGGAAAGTAATCTAGGGGCCAATGTTGGAGCGTGTTATTTGAAAGATGCTTCCGGGGCAGGCACCCGGATCAGTTCTGGCGTTACGGTTTCAAATCTAATGAAGCCTGATCGAGATATTCAACCATTTTTGGAAATTACTAAATTGGTTGGACGCGACCCATTTCAGACCAAAGTATCTTGTCCGTTATCGGTGGGGTACGGCGGAGCGATGGGACCGGCTCAATTTATTCCTTCTACCTGGAAACTTATGGCATCAAAAATTGCTGCCGCTGTAGGGAAACCAGCGGCTGACCCCTGGAATCCTCAAGATGCAATCATGGCCTCAGCTCTCTTTTTGAGGGACCTCGGAGCTGTGTCCGGCAGTTATACCTCGGAAATCAAGGCCGCCTGTAAATACTATGGTTCAGGCGGTTCCGCATGTGCTTACGGAACTCAAGTAATGGCAAAAGTGCAAGCCATTCAGGCTAATATTGATGTGTTGAATAGCTAACGCAGATTTGATATAGTCTATCAACATGAAAAAAGACATTCACCCACAATATTTTCCAAAAGCGACCATTACTTGCGCCTGCGGAGTGGTCTATACTCTTGGCTCTACTAAGGAGAAGATGGAAGTGGAAATCTGCTCTGCTTGCCATCCACTTTATACCGGCAATGAGAAGGTGCTTGATTCGGCTGGGCGAGTGGAGAAGTTTAAGGCACGACAGTCTGGTGCTAAAACTAGGAAAGCTGTCTCAAAGAAAGAGAAATAGATTTGTACAGCTGGTGTGGCCCGTATCGCTCCTGCCCGACTTTCCTCCTCTGATGACTCGGAAGAGTCGTTCACGAGCTCTCCGGGAACAACCTGGACGATTGGGTATTTCACAGCATGTCTATTGTGGTGCTGCTAATCCAGGTTCCAAATTGATATCATGCAAAAAGAACAACTTGATGGATTAAAACAAAATCACAAGACCTCCTATCTCGCCGGCGAATATGAAAGATTAGAAAAGCAGGAAGAGGAGATCAGGAAGATGTCGGAGAACGATCCGGCTCTTTTGGCATTGGCCGAAGATGAATTAAAAGATCTGGATGTACAAAAGAAAATGATAGAAGAGCAAATTGAAAATATTACCAAGGTAGAAGAGTCGGAAGATGATTTTCCTTCTGAAATTGTTTTGGAAGTGAGGGCTGGCGCCGGTGGGGAAGAGGCAACTCTTTTTGCCGAAGAGCTCGCTCTAATGTATCAGAAGTATGCCGCCGCCGAGGGTTGGGCGACTCATAAGATTAACGACACCTCATTTGAAATTAAAGGCAAGGATGTTTATCGAAAACTTCGATTTGAAACTGGCGTCCATCGTATTCAGCGCGTTCCGGAGACTGAAAAAATGGGCCGAGTCCATACTTCCACCGCCTCAGTGGCCATTCTTCCTATTCGTAAGAAAACTAGTATCGTTATTAATCTCGTCGATATTGAGATGGAATTCTCCCGTTCCGGTGGAGCGGGAGGTCAGAATGTGAACAAAGTAGAAACTGCCGTGCGTCTCATCCATAAACCAACAGGCATTGATGTTCGCTCTACTCAAGAGCGAAGCCAATTGAAAAATCGGGAGAAGGCCATGAGCATTTTGATTGCCAAACTGGAGTTGATGAAAGAAGAAGAGGAAGCCAAAAAATTCTCCAAAGAGCGCTCCGACCAGATTGGCACCGCCGACCGCTCCGAAAAGATCCGCACTTACAACATCCTCCAAGACCGCGTCACCGACCACCGCATCAAAGAATCCTGGCACAATATAGAAAAGATCTTCGCTGGCGGCCTTGGACCGATCGTGGAGGCAATGAATCAGGCCTCAGGGGTATAAAATTAGTGAATGAATTTAAGAGAAGTGGAAGTGCTCGTCGTTGTTGCATTCATGGTAGAAGTGCTGAAAGTTGAAATTATGGAATTCCAAATATTTCCTGGGCGCTCCAATTGGCTCATAATTTGACCGGTAAGGCCTCCCTGCTGATTATGATAACTGCTATATCCGATAGTGGCGACGAATGCCACAGCAACAATAAGAACAATCAACAGCCCGATAAAGCCGTGTTTTTTAGTGGTTTTCATACGCTTAAAATCATAACATATCTCTTGCAGAGGTCTGACCTCTGCAGCCGAGTTTCTGCAGATTTTTTTTATCTATAATTTATATTTCCTTTAATGTTTCTTCATAGTCGGTACTATAAAATATCTTGCAGAGGTCAGACCTCTGCAAGATGAGAAAAGAACCATTTAATGTCGGATCATACATTCATGTAATAAAAAGAGGCCATAGAAAGTCTCTCATTGTTCGGGATGAGAATGACAGAAATCATTTTGAGCGAATCTTGTATTACCTGAATCATAAGAAATCATTGCCCGAACGTTGGTCTCAGATTTTAAGAGAAAAGAGAATTAAGAATTTTGATTTTCCTAAGGAGTGGGGAAAAAGAAAGCCTTTGGTAAAAATTGTAGCTTATGCTCTAATGCCGAACCATCTTCATCTATTTCTGAAAGAAATTGTTGAAGGAGGAGTAACGACTTTCATGAGAAAAATAGGCAATAGCATGACAGCTCATTTTAATCTCAGACATGAAGAATCTGGAACGCTTTTTCCAGGTGCCTATCGGTCTAAAACAATTGAAGACGATGCTTATTTTCGTTACTGTGGAGTATATATCATGGTCAAAAATATTTTTGAGCTTTATCCTGGTGGACTCGAGCGAGCAAAAAAAGAATTTGAGATAGCATTTCAATGGGCTTTAAATTATAGATTCAGCAGTTTGCCGGAATATCTGAATATCAGGACTCAACCGATAATCGATAAGGAATTGTTAGGGGAACTCTTTTTCGGTCCTAAGGACTTCAAGGATTTTGCTAGAGATTGTATTTTAGGAAGGAAACCTGATTTTAATGAGATAAATCTAGAGTAAATGAAATCTGCAGAGGTCTGACCTCTGCAGGAAATTTATGGGTTGCGCCGATAATTCTAATTTGCTACACTACCTCCTACACTATGGAAAAAACCAATACAAATAGCCTCGTTATAGAAAAAATGTTCCAAGCCGGTGCTCATTTTGGCTATTCTAAATCCCGGCGCCACCCGACCACCAGCCCCTACATTTTCGGGGTCAAAAATAAGGTAGAGATTATTGATTTAGAAAAGACCGAGGAATCTCTCACTGCCGCATTGGAATTCGTCAAGAAACTAGCCTCTGAAGGCAAAACTATTCTTTTTGCTTCCGGCAAAAATGAAGGAAAGTCTGCTATTCAGAAAGGGGCAGAGGCCATTGAAATGCCATTTGTTGCCGGCCGCTGGGTAGGAGGAACTTTCACCAATTTTGACAATATCAAAAAACGAGTAGAGAAGATGCAGGACCTTCTATCTCAACGAGAGAAAGGAGAATTGGCCAAATATACCAAGAAAGAAAGATTGATGATTGATCGCCAGATCGACAAATTGAATCTGCTTTTCTCAGGATTGGTCTTATTGAAACAACTTCCCGCAGCACTTTTTGTAATTGATTCAAGACGCGAGCATATCGCCGTAGAGGAAGCGAAGTGCATGAAGATTCCGGTGATCGCTCTTAGTGGCTCAGATTGCAATCTCAAAGAAGTTGACTACCCGATCGTCGCTAATGATTCTGCCATGGCCAGCATTAAATTTTTTGTTGATAAAGTGACCGACGCCTACAAAGAAGGGAAGTTAATGAAAAAAACTGAACCAATCAAAGCTGTATAAGTCATGACTATCACTACCGAACAAGTAAAAGAATTACGTGACAAGACCGGTATTTCGGTGATGCAATGCAAGAAGGCTTTGGAAGAAGCCGGTGGCGACATGGAAAAGGCCACGGTCATTTTGCGAAAGAAAGGAGCGGAAATTGCTTCTAAGAAATCGGACCGAACGCTCGGCGCTGGCACCGTCGCCGCCTACATTCATTCTAATGGTACTGTCGGAGCGATGGTGGAGCTCGTTTCAGAGACAGATTTCGTTTCCAAGAATGAGGAATTTAAAACTCTGGCCTATAATATCGCCATGCACGTTGCTGCATCCAAACCAGAATTTCTCACCACCGAAGAAATAGACAAAACAACCAAGAAGAATGCCGCTGAAGTGTTTCAAAAAGAGGTGGAAGGAAAACCAAAAGAAATGCAGGCAAAGATACTGGAAGGGAAACTTAACTCTTATTTCGCCGACAAAATTCTATTGGAACAACCATTCATCAAAAATCCGGAACTAACCATCAATCAACTTATTCAGAACGCTATTCAAAAATTCGGCGAGAAAATAGAAGTGGCCAAATTCACTCGCTTCTCTGTCTTAGAAAAATAAGCAAACATTCATGATTATTGCTCTCTCATTGCTGATTGTCTCTTTTTTGGCCATGATGGGTATGGTTTATCTGAAACTGACCGAGACCAGAACTGGTAAGTCCTACCTCTTTTTCAATAAAAAAAGTGATCAGTTTGTGGAAAATAGTTATACTGGTGCAAAGAAATTCTTTCATCGCTGGAATTGGCGGACCATCCAATTGCTTTACCACCTTGTTTTGGAGAAAATTGAGGATTTCTTTCTGAATATCTATCGATATACTAGAAAGAAGTTTGATAAACCGGTCAGTATGGTAAAAGGACAAGGTGACCTTCCAACTGAAAAATCAGACAGCTCCTTTTTCTTGAAAAACATAGAGGAGCATAAAAATAATAATAAGCCGAAGTAGCTCAGTTGGTAGAGCAGCTGTTTTGTAAACAGCAGGTCGTCGGTTCAAACCCGACCTTCGGCTCCAAGATTATTTCTTCTTACTACTAGTGCTTGTGGTGGAAGTGGCGCTGGTGGAGCTCGCCAGTAATGTTTGAAGAATTGGCAAGTCTTTCTCAATGTCTTCAATGCTGGTGAAACCGTAATAGGTCTTGTCTTCAATGATGGTGGCCGGCAATGATCCATTCAATTTATAAATGGAAATGAGAGTCTTGACGGCAGAGAGGTCAAGATCATAATCAAAAGAATAAACTCGGAGAGACGGATATTTCTGTCTCATGGCGGTCAGAACATAGCCCTGTTTAGTACAATCATCGCAGTGAGTGTTGTTGGAATAAAAATATAGAATGAATACGGAAGGCACATGGCATCTTTCGCTCACCTGTTTCATTAAGAGATAATCTTTAATTTCCAAGAGAGAATAATCTTTCTTCAGCTGAACAATGTTGCTGTCTTGATTGCCAATATTTTCTTCTCCGTATTGAATCTTATCGGCCAGAGAGTTTAGTTCGGGGGATAAGATAGAATCATTGACGTCCTTGCAGGAAAGCTCTCCAAGTAAAGAGAACTGAACCTCCGAGGAGGCAATGTCCGTAGAAATGGAACTCTGGATTGATTGAATGTCGGCAATTCTTTTGCCGTTGAAATAATTATTCAGATAAAGGGCCGTAAAGAAAATAGCGGCCGTGATCAGAAGAGTAATAAGATATTTTTTCCAATCCATCATGAGTGTGTCGCCCCTATCTCCAGGAGCTTTGTCTTCCGAATAAAGTATTGTAAAAAGCCTTGATAAGCCAGAGTGGAGCGATCATGGAATAAAGGAAGAGAGAATAAACCACATCCATATATCGGCGGTCTCTCACTCCGGCCATTCGCTTTCCGGTAAAAATAATGATCAGTGTAAGAACGATGAGCAAGGCATTAATGAAGGAAATAGCTTTCGTATTAATAAAGAACCAATCGAAATGAAAATTACTAAGGCTCCAATGAAAACCGACAGTTTGGAATCTAACGGTTTCTTTAATAAGAAATTTCAAGATGCCATAATAGATGACAAAGACTAGATAGATAGTGCCAAAGAAAGAGACAAAGGCTAGCGGTAGGATAAAAAGGCCCAGATTGCCATATTTTTTATTAAAGACCAGATGCCGATAATCCTTGATATTTTCCAGAAAGCCGTGGGTCCAGCGCACCCTCTGCTTGTAAAGCTTCGGTAAGGTTTTCGGACCAACAGTATAGACTACGGCCTTATGGGCGTTCACAATCTTATAATGATTGCTCTGAAGACGTAGTGCCATCTCCATATCTTCGGTGTTGTGAGCATGATGATAATTACCTAGCTCGGTAAAAACTCGGGTTCTGAAAATGGAAAACGGACCGGGCGTGACATAAATAGCATTCAGAATACTGAAAACTTTTCGGGCGAAGATACCAAGATTATATTCAACATTCTGGATCATTCTGATAATACTGTTCGGACTGTGGATTTTAAGCGACGGGGTAACAGCCATGACTTTTGGGTCTCTGAAATAGACCATGATATTTTTCAGAGCGTCCGGATGGACGAAGGAATCAGCATCAAGACAGCCGACATAGTCTGTGACGGTATGTTCCAGGCCAAGATTGAGTGCAGTATATTTACCCCCGTTTTCTTTTTGAAATGTTTGAATTTGGGAAATATCTTTAAATTCGGAGATAACTTTGAAAGTATTGTCAGTACTGCCGTCATCAATAATTAAAATATGTAATTTCTCTTTAGGGTAATTCAGTTTCAGTAAAGATTCTACAGTGGTTCTAATAGTGTTCTCTTCATTGAAGCAAGGAACGATAACGGTGACAGCCGGATGATCAATCAATTGCCACGACTCTTCTTCCCGAATTTGCCCCTTTTTTTCCCAAAAAGTGAGCAACAGGAAGACTTCAAAATATAAAGACATGAAGAGAATGGTATATGTAACAATATCGGAGGCAATATGAAAAGGCATAGGTCGTTCCATCCTATCTCATTTTGACCTCCTTTTCAACCTTTATTTTAAGGCTTAATTTGGCTATAATCGACTTATGAGAAATATTTTTGAGGTGTCATATGAGGATCAAAAGAAGGCTTTAACCACGCTCGATGCTCTACATGATCCTGAAAACGAACGAATTAAAAGGTTTTTAAAAATGTCGGATTTATCTCGAACAGTCGGCAGTCCTATTGCCGAAATGGTAGAGAAAATTCTGGCCCGCCCGGAATTCAAAGATTTCGATGTTATTGAAACGCCCGAAGTGGTGCCTACAACTATTAGTTTTGATCTTTTCGATTTTCCAAAAGATCATCCGGCCAGAAGCCGCTCCGATACCTACTACGTGAACGATGAAAATATTCTCCGAACTCACACCACCGTAATGTGGTATTACTATTTAAAGGAGAAAGATGTCCAAAAAAGAATGAGTAAGGGAGAGCCGGTCGGCTGTTTTTCCTTCGGAAAAGTTTATCGAAAGGATGAGATTGATCGAAATCACATGAATGTCTTCCATCAGCTGGACGGCTGGTATCTTGCCCCAAAAGAGAGAGAAAAAATTGGCGCAGATGAATTGAAAAAAGTTTTAGGAGCTATTGCCGAAGCGGTATATGGCCCGAAAATGGAAAAACGATATAACCCCGATGAATTTCCATACACTGACCCGTCTCTTGAAATGGAAATCAAGCCGGATGATCGATGGATTGAAGTTTTGGGGAGCGGAGTGGTGAAAGACAGCGTTTTGGATAAGCTCGGCATTGATTCAAATAAATGGAATGGCTGGGCTTTCGGCTTTGGACTGGAGCGGTTAGCCATAGTTTCAATGGAATTGCCGGACATCCGCCTCCTCTGGTCGGAAGACGAAAGAGTGAAGAAGCAGTTGAAGCTCGGTTCTAAATTCAAAGAAGTCAGCAAATTTCCGCCGGTTATCCGCGACATTTCTTTTATTGCTCCCAAAAATTTAATTTTAAATCACTACTTTGATCGCATTCGCGATATTGTCGACGATCAAATCGAGGAAATGAAACTAACCGATAAATATGAGAATGATGCCAAGTTCGGTGTGGATAAAATGAGTTATACCTGGAGACTGACTTATCGAGATTTGAATAAAACTTTAACTAGTGAGGAAGTAAACGGTTTGCACGCTAAAGTTGAAGAAATGACAGAAAAGGAATTCAACGCCGCTGTAAGAAGAGCATAAAACACATGGAAGATAAAATTCGACAAATTCTTTCGGATATAGGTTTCGTGGAATCCGATAATGGAAATAAAATTTTTAAAATTAAGGATGGCATCCTTACCGTTGCTATTTCTAAACCTTCTTCGGGTAAGACGGTAAACGAAGAAATTCGCCAAACTCGTGAATATCTCTTGAAAAACCTTGATGCTAAAATTTTGACTCTCTGCACCATTGATGATACAGGTGGAATTTTAATGCTAGGAAAGGAGAAAATCGGTGAAATTAATAGAATAGATGGAGTAATGGAGATAAATCTCCATAAATTACTAAATAGTGCCTCAACTAAGGGTTAAATTGAGTCAGTGTTAGCTTGGCAAAGAGGCCAGTAAAATGCTATAATATGAGTAAATAAAGCCATTAAAAGGGGCTTTGTTTGTTTCAAAAAATGGCAAAAGATAGCAAAGAAAAAGATGTAAAAAAGGGCTCATATGGGGCTGCTGATATTACGGTATTAGAAGGGTTGGAACCGGTCCGAAAGCGGCCGGGAATGTATATCGGTACCACCGGCCCGGACGGCCTCCACCACCTCATTACAGAAATATTTGACAATGCCCGCGATGAAGCCATGGGTGGTTTTGCTAATGATATTGAAATTGCCTTTCTGCCAAACAACCGAATCCGAGTAGTAGACAATGGCCGAGGTATTCCGGTGGATATGCACAAGCAGACGAAAGTTTCGGCGTTGGAGACTATCATGACCACACTCCACGCCGGAGGAAAATTCGGAGGTGAGAACAGTAGCTACAAAGTTTCCGGCGGGCTTCACGGTGTGGGTGCCTCAGTGGTCAATGCCCTTTCAATTTATACCAAGGTGACAGTACATAAAGATGGGGGAGTGTATGTTCAGGAATATTCTCAAGGCAAGCGAAAAGCAGCAGTCAAAAAGATTGGTAACACAAAACTTTCCGGCACCATTGTTATCTTTGAACCGGATCCGGCCATTTTCAGTGAGATTAAATTTGATTTTGAAAAGATAGTTTCTCATATGCGACAGCAGGCGTATTTAGTGAAGAGTTTGCGCATCTCTCTCCTTAATTTTACGGAAGTAAAAGAAAAAATTGAAACGGATAAGGTCTTCTATCTGCGAGAACTTGATCTAGAGGGACCATCACAAACTTTTTATTTTGAAGGTGGACTTTTGTCTTTGGTCAAATTCTATAACCAACTCCAAAAACCGATCCACAAAAATATTTTTTATGTAGAGAAGAAAGTGGAAGGGGTGGAATCAGTGGAAGTAGCTTTGCAATACGTAGATGATATTGCTTCAAGAGTAGTGACTTTTGCCAATAATATTAATACTCCCGAAGGAGGAACACATCTCACTGGTTTTAAAACCGCTCTGACTAGAACTCTAAACAGCTACGGCCGCAAAACGAACATTATTAAAGAATCGGAAGACAATTTTACTGGTGATGATGTTCTGGAAGGTCTTACCGCCATCGTTTCGGTAAAGCTCCGAGAGATCCAATTTGAGGGCCAAACAAAGGCTAAATTAGGCAGCATGGAGGCCCAGAGTGCAGTAAACACGGTCTTTGGCGAGGCCTTTTCGGCGTATCTCGAGGAGAATCCGGATGATGCTCGATCTATCATCAACAAATCAATATTGGCTCTGAAGTCTCGGAAGGCAGCCAAGGCGGCCAAAGATTCCATCTTGCGCAAAGGTGCCTTGGAAGGAATGACCTTACCCGGAAAGCTGGCTGACTGCCAGTCAAAAGAAGCTAGTGAATCGGAGCTATTCATCGTAGAGGGGGATTCGGCCGGCGGTACGGCCAAGATGGGGCGCGACCGAAGGACTCAGGCCATACTGCCTCTCCGAGGAAAGATTTTAAATATTGAACGGGCACGACTTGATAAGATGCTTGCTTCCGAGCAGATCAAGAATTTGGTTATTGCTATCGGCACGGCTATCGGCGACACCTTTGATATTTCCAAACTTCGCTATCACAAAATTATTATCGCCACCGATGCCGACGTTGACGGTGCGCACATTCGCACTCTTATTTTGACTTTGTTCTACCGATATTTCCGGCCGCTTCTCGATGGCGGCTTTATTTACATCGCCCAGCCGCCACTTTATAAAGTGAAATATGGAAAAGAAGTCTTGTATTTCTATACTGAAGAAGAGAAAGATAAATTTCTGGTCAAAGAAAAAGTGGAAGTGGAGGAGGTGAAGGAAAGTGATGACAACAATAATGAGGTGGAAGTTTCGGAAGAGGAGAACGAGGAATCAGCCGAAGTGTCGACTGGTAAAAAAGCGGTCGCTTCGGCAAAAAAGAAAATCAGTATCCAAAGATATAAAGGTCTCGGAGAAATGAACGCCGAAGAGCTTGGTGAGACCACTATGAATGTAAACAATCGCATCTTGAAACAAGTAAATGTAGATGACGCCGAAGCGGCTGACAAAGTGATTGAGGTCCTCATGGGCACCGACGTCCCTTCTCGCAAATCCTTCATCCAATCAAACGCCAAGGCTGCGAATATTGATATATAATTTAATGATCATATGAAACGACAAAATCCTATGAATAAGAAAAAACTCTTGCGGCAGGTAGATCACTTTACCCGCCCGCCACGGCTTGAGGGCAAGGCAAAAAATGCAGGAATGAACCCAATTCGCAAGAAGAAAAGAATTATTTATAAAGATAAAAAATGAATAAAAAAATAATAATACTCTCAACGCTCGCCCTTGTTGGTTTTATCGATGCGGCATATCTTACGATCCAACACTACGCGAACGCTATCCCACCCTGCACCATCCATGGTTGCGAGACGGTGCTCTCGAGTGCCTACTCGGTTGTTTTCGGTCTGCCGGTCGCTCTCCTCGGTGTTGCTTACTACTTTGTATTGTTAATTCTTTATTTCATTTATTTTCAAAAAAAGAATACCAGTCTGCTCATCTTTACTCTACGTCTATCAATCGTGGGCTTTCTGGCCGATCTCTGGTTTGTCTCGGCCCAAGCCTTTCTCATCCATGCGTGGTGTGTGTACTGCCTTTTGTCCGCTCTGATGTCGACTCTCATTTTTATCCTCTCGTATTGGGAACTTTTCCACAAAAAGAATTTGTTGTAACATTTGAAAGAAATAGGCAGTTCAGACGTATATATAGGTACAATATGAAAAAATTCTTTACCTCACTTATCTTTGTGTTGATTTTTGCTGGCTATGGACTCCAGCAGCATTTTGGCAATGCATCTCAGATGGCTCCTATTGTCTCTGATATAACTCCCACAACACAACTTGTCGATACTGGTATCCAGACTAGCCTTACTCCTACACCGCCGCCGCCTCCCTCAACCAACAATCACACACCTACCCCAGTTCCTACCCCCACCCCCACACCACCACCAACGCCTAGAGGGCAATATATTGACGGTTCTTACACAGGGGGTGTAGCCGACGCCTATTACGGCTATGTGCAGGTACGAGTTACGGTGCGCGGTGGCAAAATGACGGACGTGGCTTTTCTTCAATATCCGAACGATCGGAACACCTCCCGTTACATAAATAGTCAGGCAATGCCAATCCTTCGAAGCGAAGCGATCCAGGCTCAAAGTGCTCAAGTAGACACTGTCTCGGGAGCAAGCGCTACTAGTGGAGCTTTCCAGCAGTCGCTTGCCGATGCACTTTCGCAAGCCAGAGCCTAATATGAAGCAGAATCGTGACATTATGGGAATGCCAGTGGCTCTCGAGATTACTGACGCCATAGTGAAGCAAGAATACTTTGATAAAGTGTTTGATTATTTCGTGCACATTGATCAGAAATTCAGCACGTACAAGAATGAAAGTGAAATTTCTCGTATCAACCGAGGAGAGCTATCTCCCGCCGAATATAGTGATGAAATGAAAATTGTTTTTGACCTATCGGAAGAAACCAAGAAAATGACGGGAGGATATTTTGATATACGAAAAGCAGATGGCACTTATGATCCGTCGGGCCTAGTGAAGGGTTGGGCAATCAATAACGGCGCTCTTATTTTGAAAAATCTCGGCTGTAAAAATTTTTATGTTGATATTGGGGGAGATATTCAAGTGAATGGAAAGAATGGTCAGAGTGAGGAATGGAGCATCGGTATTCGCAACCCTTTCAATCGAGAGGAGATAATTAAAGTGATATATCCGCGTGGCCAAGGAGTGGCTACCTCCGGTACTTATATTAGAGGAGACCACATCCTAGATCCGTTCTCCAAGAAAGCGGTTGAATCCGATATAATTAGTCTTACGGTCATAGGGCCGAATATTTATGAAGCGGACCGCTTTGCTACTGCTGCATTTGCCATGGGTTCAGAGGCAATTCAGTTTATAGAAAATCTAGAAGGCTTTGAAGGTTATGCTGTAAATAAAAATGGCATTGCCACAATGACAAGCGGATTTGAGCATTACACAAAATTATGATCAAAATTATTGATAATTTCCTGAATAAGATAACTATGTATCGTTTGGTGTTCTACGAGCTATTCTTTCTATTGTTTGTGGCCGGAGTGCTCGGCTATTTTGGAATGCTACCCTATAACCCTTTAGCCCTAGCTTTTTCCGTAGCTTTTATTTTCGCAATCTGTTGGCTGGTGAATAAAATCTTTGCTCAGATGTTTAACGTACCGTCAAATCCGGAGTCAGTTTGGATAACCGCTTTTATTTTGGCTCTTATTATTATGCCCACCAGCAGTTTTTTAGATATGCATTTTTTGCCGCTGGCATTCTGGGCATCGGCTTCTGCAATCGCTTCTAAATATATCTTGGCCATACGGGGGAAACATCTCTTTAATCCGACCGCCATGGGTGTTGCTGTGACCAGTTTAGTCCTAGGCTTATCCGCCAACTGGTGGATAGGCACTCCCATCATGATACCGTTCGTACTTCTCGGCGGATTATTGGTGGTGCGAAAAATCCATCGATTCGATTTAATGTGGGCCTTTATCGGAACTTTTGTCGTCGGAATCGTCTTTTCTAATTTTGCCCGAGGGTCTGGTTTGATACACCTCTTGAGCCAATCTTTATTCTACGCACCGGCATTTTTCTTTGCCACGGTAATGCTCACCGAACCAGCCACCATGCCACCGACACGCGTACTACGTATTTTCTACGGAATGCTTGTCGGGCTCCTATTCTTGCCCAATTTTAATATTGCCGGTTTCTATTTCACTCCCGAGCTCGCTCTGATTGCTGGCAACCTGTTTTCATATATAGTCAGTCCAAAATATAAACTTATGCTGAGGCTTAAAAAAATCATTCGCTTGTCTCCCGATGTTTACGAGTTTGCTTTTGCCACAAACAGAACGATTTCATTTAAACCGGGACAATTTATGGAATGGACACTGGCGCACGAGCATGCCGACAGTCGAAGCGTGCGACGCTATTTCACTTTAGCTTCCTCTCCGACAGAAAGAGAAGTGAAAGTGGGAGTAAAGTTTTATGCCCCGGCGAGCACTTTCAAGAAAGCACTTATATCGATGGGTGAGGGAGAGTCCCTTGTAGCCTCACAGTTATCAGGTGATTTCACTTTGCCTAGAAATAAAAAGAAAAAGCTGGTATTTATTGCCGGGGGAATTGGTGTTACGCCATTCAGAAGTATGATTAAATATTTACTTGATAAGCGAGAGAGACGCTCCATAACTCTTTTGTATGCCAACAAAACTCCGGCTGATGTTGTTTACTCCAATATTTTTACCATGGCCGAACGTGATCTTGGGATAAAAACAATCTACGCCTTTACCGACAAAAATGCTCAGCTTCCTTATGGAGCGGTTTCTATTATTGATGCTGAGACGATTAGGCGAGAAGTACCTGATTATTTTGATCGGCTATTCTATATTTCCGGACCGCAAGGGATGGTGACCGCTTTCAAAGAGACTTTGTTAGAAATGAATATTCCAAGATCTCAAATCAAAACGGATTATTTTCCCGGGTTTGCATAGATAACTTTTTGTCGCTCTTTTATTTGACTTTGACCCGGAAGAAGATTAATCTCAGGTGAGGAAAACAGCTCATGAAAAACACAAATAAGAAGAGATTTTTACCGGTGATTCACGTTGAAAAACTCTACGAGACAGAAGAAAATGCCAAAATTGCTTTTGACAACGGCGCCGATGGCATCTTTCTGATTATTTACAACATTCAGACTTATAAACTGCTCGAAATCTACGATCGAGTGCGGATTCTATATCCAGATCGCTACATCGGCCTTAACCTACTTGACCTCGGGGCCGGAAGCGCTTTGAGACAAATTCCAAGGACGGCTAACGCCTTGTGGGTTGATAGTCCCGCTTTGGTTGGCAGTCCTTCCAACTGGCCTTTTTGTAAGAAAGCTAGGGAGTTCTGGGAACGCCGCCAGCAATATCCAGATTGGGAAGGTGAATGCTTCGTGGGTGTCGCCTTCAAGCATCAACCGACAATTCCTATGGCTGAACTGGCTGCGGTCACAAAGGCCTCGGCGCCATTTATGGATGTTGTTGTCACAAGTGGTAAGGCGACAGGAGTGCCGCCGATACCGAGGAAGCTGGAGATCATGCGAGAGGCAATTGGGAATGAAAAACGTCTCGCTCAAGCAAGCGGCATCACACCCAAAAATGTCTTTGACTCCTTGCCGTTCATTGACGATTTTATTGCCAACACTGGTGTCAGCAGGAGTCCGACAGAGTTGGAGCCGCGTCTCGTTAGGGTGACAGGGGACATCATTCACAATTACTCCTGTAGAAATTAAGGGAGAGAATGTCGGGCGAAAACCGAAGGTTTTCGCCCATTTTTATATCACAGGAATTAAAAATATCGAAGTCTGACTTCGATAAATCCTTGTTATAATGGCGAAATGAAAGAGAGTTTTGGTGACAGGGTCATAAAGATAGCTCTTCGGATTCCATCCGGCCGGGTGACGACTTACGGCCGGATTGCTCGAGCGGCGGGCGGCGGGGCGATGGCGAGCCAGAGTATTACAAGTATTCTCAGCAAAGCATATGATAATGGAGAGAAGAAGATCCCATTTCACCGCATCGTCTATGCTGATGGCAGAATTTGGGTGAACTCACGCTACCGCAAGGAGCGCATGAAGCTCTACAAAAAAGAGGGAATTGAAATTGATAATAAAGACCGAATCAAAGATTTTCGAGACATTCTTTTGGATTTTTAAATGAGTGAAATAATTTTTAATGACGTTTGTAATAGAGATTGAGGCGGAGGAATTCGCTTCGACCATGGTGATTATTAGTCCCGACGTCTCTGTCGGGGCCCCGATCAAAGCATTGGGGATAATTTATCAAAAATTGTAACAACATGTGAAGATTCGTTTGGGCAAAACCCGCCTTCGGCGGCTTTTGCCGTGTTTAGAATAAGCTTGCTATCAAATTGCATAAAAGATATAACATAATTTATGGATCCGACCGATCTCACACTCTCCGATGAAGAAGTAGCCCTGCTCATTCAAAAAGGAGATAAAGAAAAATTCAGTCTTTTAGTCAAACGCTATGAAGACAAACTGTTTCGATATGGACGCAGGTTTCTTTCCAGTCGCGAAAATATTGAGGATATAGTTCAGGACGTCTTTGTCAGCACATTTCAAAATATTAATAATTTTGACTCATCGCTCCGATTTTCGTCCTGGATTTATCGAATTGCCCACAACGCTTTTGTTAACAGTCTGAAGAAAAATAGCAAAAGCCCTATTATTTATATCGATTTCGATACATTAATTTCGCATCCCGTATATGAAGAGCCTAAGGATTTTGAAAAAGAGCAGAAGGAAATGAAGGAAATGGTAGACAAAGGGTTGGAAAAACTTTCATCAAAATACAAAGAAGTGATCATCCTGCACTATTTGGAAGAAATGAGCTATAAGGAAATATCGGATATTTTAAGAATACCAATGGGCACCGTCGGCATTCGTATTAAAAGAGCCAAGGAATCCTTAAGAGTAGCGTACGCCAAAATGAATTTAAATTATGGAAAATAATCAAGACCAAAAACCAAATAAAATCCAGCAAATTCTGGAGAAGATAAAGAAAAATGAGATCACTCCTCATTCAAAGTTTTATTTCAAATTACGAATGACCTCGGTGATAATTGTGGCCGTGGCCGTCTTCCTTATCACCGCCCTTCTGCTCAGCTTCATTATTTTTAGTATGAAAATAGGCGGTCAGTTTGCTTTGATCGGTTTCGGTCATCACGGCTGGGAAGTATTCCTGGTCACTTTTCCTTGGATCTTATTCTTTCTTGATCTTATTTTAATGATTCTTCTCGGCTGGCTTTTAAGGACTTTCCGATTTGGATATAAGAGCCCGGCCCTTTATTTATTGGCCGGGCTTCTAGGCCTTACTATTTTAAGCGCGGTTGTATTTGAGGGCGAGACCTCGTTTCATAATCGTCTATTTCTCGAGGCGGAAAAGGATAATCTACCCTCACCTTTTGAAGAGCTATATGAACATGTTCACCGCCCACCACCCTCAGGCCACGGCATATTTCGAGGAATGATTGCCTCCATTAGTGATGGCACTCTCGTAGTTAATATTGAGAGCCCGGATAGTACCTCAACCATGCCCTTCAAAGTCATAATCTCACCATCTCAAAATACCGATGCCTACCAAGTCGGTCAGTTGATCTTTATAGACGGCGTAATCATTAATGATCAGATTCAGGCTGAAGGTATTCGCGAAGCCCCCGAAGTGCCGGGCGAATAATTAGTAGTGATCGGAAAGATAATGGTGTCCTAATTATAGCTTAGTCTGTCCTTGAAATTATATGTAGAGGGCTCACTGCATGTTATAAGCAGGAACTAAGCTTGACAGAATTCTATATTTAGTTAAGATACTTAACTAAATATGGATACCCGAAAACAGGCTACTTTGGCCATTATGGAGAGCATGCAAGTCGTTAGACGACGTCTAATGGTGCGTAAAACTATTACTGACATTACCTTTTCACAATGGGCGGTTTTGTCTGCGGTCATGAAGATGAAACGTGGTGGTATAAAAGAGATCGCTACAGAGCTCGATATTACCCCAAGCGCCGCTACTCAACTAGTTGATGAATTGGTTCTGAAAGGGTATCTCTTAAGGGAGGGCAGTGACCGCGACAGGCGGGCCATTTTCATTAAATTATCTCCAAAACAAGAGAAAAACCTCAAAGATCTTAAAGCTAAACGGCTAAAGAAATTTAACATCATGTTTCGCGTCTTAGATGATGAGGAGTTGCGAACATATGCCGTTCTGAACAAGAAAATTGCAGTCGGCCTTTTAAACAGATAAATAAACATTAATTTTAATATATGAAAAATTTTTTTAGCGGAATCAAAATCTGGGTGGTCAAGCATAAAGTCATCAGTGCCATTATAGTCATTGTTATTTTGGGCGGTGGCTATTGGAGTTATACGAAATTTTTTGTCGGTACACCAGCAACCCAATATGTTTTGGGGCAAGTTACCAAAGGAACGCTTATCTCATCTATTGACGGTACCGGCCAAGTCTCCGCCACTAATCAAATAGATTTAAAACCAAAAGTTTCCGCTAAGATTACCTCCATTTCCGTTAAAGCCGGACAGGAAGTGAAGCAAGGGGCGGTCATTGCTAGTCTAGATGCAGGGGATGCCTCAAAGGCTGTACGTGACGCAGAACTCAGTCTTCAAAGCGCCCAATTATCTCTGGCTAAGCAAAATCAATCTTTGTCTCAGACTGATGTCAGGAAGGCTTATGACGATGGTTTTAATGCGGTAGGGAACTCATTCCTTGATTTGCCCGGAATGCTTACAAAATTAGAAGACCTGGTATATAACGGAAAGGGCTATCTTTCCAACAACTCAATTAATGCTTTAGGACAGGTTGCCCAAACATATAGTCAAACGGCTGTCGCTTCTTATTTCAAAACCAAGAAGAGCTACGACCAAAATTTAGTAGACTATAAACTCACTTCTCGCGATTCAGCGACCAGTACCATTGAATCCTTAATTTCAGAAACCTATAATACCATTCAAGATTTATCGGAAGCCATTAAGGATGCTAATACCTTAGTGGATTATTTAAATACACAGTATGATACCCAGAATAAACCTCCCCAACTTATGATTGATCAGAGTAGTTTAAACACTTTTACTAATACCACCAACAGTCACGCAACTGCTCTTATAAATTCAAAATCCAGTATTCAAAGTGCCACAGATGCCGTAGGCAACAATGGCCTAGATACTCAATCATCGGAGTTGACAGTGGCAGTGCGTCAAAATGCTCTGAACGATGCTCGAGAAAAATTGGCCGACTACACTATTCGAGCACCCTTTAGTGGCATTATTGGTAATGTTGTTGCCTCTCTTTCCGATGACGTTGGCCCATCTTCAGTAATCGCCACTTTAGTGACAAAACAAAAAATTGCCGTTATTCAATTAAATGAAGTAGACGAGGCGAAGATCGCTTTGGGTAATAAAGCCACCTTAACCTTTGACGCTCTTCCGGATCTCTCCTTGACTGGCACGGTGGAAGAAATTGAGAATGTTGGAGTGCTTTCACAAGGAGTAGTGACCTACAATATTAAAATTACATTTGACACTCAAGACGACAGGGTTAAACCAACCATGACTGTTTCAGCTTCCATCATCACTGATTCCAAAGAAGGAGTATTAATGGTTCCAAGTTCGGCTGTTAAGACTGATGCCAACGGAGGGAAATACGTTCAGGAAATTGCCGGAGCATCCGCCGGAGCCGGAAATGTTTCGACTAAGACTGCTCCACAATCGGTTGCAGTGGAAGTTGGCAACTCCAATGATACAGATACGGAAATAGTTTCCGGATTGAATGAGGGCGATACGATTGTCATTAGATCAATTGCCTCTAGCGCCACAACCGCAGTCGCTTCTGCGCCCAGCCTCTTTGGCGGCAGTACCGGTGGAAACAGAGGAGGAACCACCGGAGCAACCACCAGAGCTCTTCGTTCAAATTAAATAATGATTGAATGCAAAGACATCACTAAAATCTACAAAAACGGTGACAACGAAACGGTTGCTCTGAAAGATGTCTCTTTATCTATTAATGATGGTGAATTCGTGGCGATCATGGGACCGTCAGGATCCGGCAAATCAACCCTAATGCATATTTTAGGAGCTCTTGATACACCCACTTCCGGCACTTATTTTCTGGATGGCGAAGATGTATCTAAACTTTCTGACGATGAATTGGCCGATATTAGAGCCAAAAAAATCGGCTTTGTTTTTCAAACTTTTAATTTACTTTCCCGAGCAACAGTGATGAGAAATGTAATGTTGCCGTTAGTCTACTCCAATGTGGATGAGGCGGCGCGGAAGGAAAGGAGCGCCGCCGCTCTTCGGTCGGCAGGTCTTCCTGAAGATCGTTGGCAACATCGGTCCAATCAACTCTCCGGTGGCCAGATCCAACGAGTAGCCATCGCCAGAGCTTTGGTTAATGACCCATCCGTAATTATGGCCGATGAGCCAACCGGAAATCTTGATACTAAGACCGGTCAGATTGTCCTAGGCACATTTGAGAGACTGAACAAGGAGCACGGGCGAACTATTGTTCTCATCACTCACGAAGTAGAAGTGGCAGAATATGCTGATCGCATCATTTATATCAGGGATGGAATGATCACTGAAGATAAGAAAAGCCATAAGAAGCGAAAAGCACATATATGACCATAAGAGATCTATTTAACGAAACTTCTTCCGCCTTGCTTAGCAATAAAGTCAGATCGTCTTTGACCATGCTCGGTATTGTTATTGGTATTGCTTCAGTCATTGCTATGCTCGCTATCGGTAATGGAGCTAAGGTTCAAATCCAATCAAGCATTGAAGGTCTAGGGTCAAATCTTTTAACTATTCTGCCTGGAGTGGTTCAGCCGGGTCGTGGCATTGTCTCTAGTGGTCGTGGCGCCGCTCAGACCCTGAAGACAGACGATATTGCCGTCATTGCGTCTGTTGATGGTATTAGCGCTATCTCTCCAGAGAACTCTCGTCGCTTCCAGATAGTGTCTCAAGTCGGTAATAATACCAATACTACTGTCACAGGAGGGCTCTCTGCCTATGCCACTATTCATAATCTAGTAATATCAGAAGGTACATTTATCACCGATGAGTCGGAACGAAGCATCCGCCGCCAAGCCGTACTGGGCGCTACTGTCGCCACAGACCTCTTTGGTGATGTGGATCCTCTTGGCAAGACTGTTCGAGTAAACAATGTCCTCTTCACGGTTATTGGAATATTGCAGAAAAAAGGTGGGGTTGGTTTTTCCGGTCCGGATGATATGGTCATTGTGCCGCTCTCGGCCATGCAAAAAATTCTAACCGGGGATGATTATTTCTCCACTATTACTGTTAGTGTCGCCGACAAAAATAATACCAATAATATTCGTGACGAGATAACTTCTGCGCTGATGGCGAAACATCGCGTAGCTGAAGCCGACTTTTCTATTATCTCTCAAGAAGATATCTTGGGAGCACTCTCTCAAGTAGTAAATACCTTCACTCTATTTCTTGCTTCAATTGCCGGTATTTCTCTATTGGTGGGGGGTATCGGTATTATGAATATGATGCTTACTACAGTTACAGAAAGAACCAGGGAGATTGGTTTAAGAAAGGCCGTAGGAGCAAAGAGCAAGGATATCAACAATCAATTTCTGACTGAGGCCATCTTGCTTACTTTTGTCGGAGGAGTGGTCGGAGTAATTCTCGGTTGGGTTGTGGCTTTTGGTGTATCATCTACTGGGATAGTAAATGCCCAAATCAGCCTTTTCTCCGTAATTTTGGCTTTCGGTGTCTCTGCCGTCATCGGTATCGCCTTCGGATATTATCCAGCCAGACGTGCGGCCAATCTTAATCCAATTGAAGCATTGAGGTATGAATAACAGAGCTATAATGTTCAAAATTATTAATAAAAATTTATAAAATGAATAAAAATAAATCAATAGGGTTCATAATAATCGGGTTAGTAATTGCTGCCGGCCTCTTTTATGGCGGGCTGAAATATGGAGAAGCTCATGCACAGCCTGTGGCGGGAGCGTTCGCTCGTGGAGCAGGGGGAGCTGGTGCCAATTTTGCCGGCCGGCAGACCGCAGGTGGCGGAGCACGGGCTGGTGCGAACGGCGGCCTGGTTCTAGGTCAGATCTTAAATAAGGATAGCCAGAGTATTACTATCGGTCTCTCGGGAGGTGGTTCAAAAATCGTTTTTCTGGCCACTTCTACACCCATAACGAAATCAGTATCAGGATCTCGGAATGATCTTCAAACAGGAACAACAGTTTCGGTTATCGGCAGTGCTAATTCAGACGGTAGTGTCACTGCACAATCAATTCAAATTAGAACAGCTACTTCAACACCAAGATAATTAACGAAAGAAGTCCGGCCAGGATGCAGTAAATGGCAAAAGGTTTAAGAGTGTGAGTTTTAAAATATTTAGTCAGGAATCGAATGGAAAAGTAGGCAGCTATGGCGGCCGATATAAAACCAGCAAGAATTGGACTATACACAGTTTGATCGGCCTGTATTAATTGCGGCAATTTTAATACGGCGGCAGCCAATATAATTGGTGTTGCCAGCAGAAAAGAAAAGCGGGCGGCGGCCTCGTGATCAAGGCCAGAAAGGAGACCTCCGCCGAGGCTCGCTCCGGTTCGGGAAAAACCGGGCAAAAGTGCTATGGCCTCTGAAAGACCGATTCCCAAAGTATTTTTCCAGGAAAGTTTGGCGATTTCCTCGTCCGGCCGACTACCCTCTATTTTTCTATGCCTGATTTTTTCCATCAGAAATAGCATCAGGCCGTTCAAAATCAGAAAGATGGCAATAATGAAGGAAGAAGCAAAGAGGCTTCTGAATTGCTTTTCAAAAAGCAATCCTAAAATACCGGCTGGAATAGTAGCGACGATGATAAACCAGGAAAGTTTCTCATAAGTATCCGTAATTTTTCTCTTTCCAATTGAACGAAAAAATCCTCGAATAATCAAGAGCCAGTCTTTATAGAAAAAGACCAATAGAACTAAGGCGGTAGCCAGATGAGTAGCCACTAAGAAAATGAGGAAAAAGTTATTACTCTCATTGATTGGCCAATTTAAAATTGCCGGCAGAAGGACACCATGCCCAAGACTGGAGATTGGAAAAAGTTCTGTCACCCCCTGAACCAACCCCAAAATTATTGCTTGAGTAAAGCTAATCACCCCTCTATTTTATCACTTCCTAGCGAACATGCTAGAATTATGTATGGCTAAGATAACTATTGATGGGTTGGCAGGAACGGGGAAGAGCACGGCCACCAAGATGTTGGCCGAAAAGCTCGGCTACCAGTTCTCCTCAAGTGGTGATTTTATAAGAATGCAGGCAAAAGAGCTTGGTCTTTCTATTCACCAATTCGATGATTTGGCCAGAACCGACTCTAAGTATGATATTACACGGGACAAAATGGTAGAAAAATACGGAAAGATCCACAATGATTTTATTGTCGAGGGTAGATTAGGTTGGAAATTTATTCCCGATGCCCATAAAGTAAAATTGCACTGCGATTTTGACGCAAGGGTGCGAAGGGCGGCTGACCGAGATGGTCTTGATTTTGAAACGGCTAAACGACACACTATTCAGCGGGAAGAAGCCATTGCGGACAGATTTTTTCGTTATTATGGAATTGAAAATGCCATCGACGATTCTCATTTTGATTTGATTATAGATACTACCAATACAAAAAAAGGTGAGGCAATGGAAATAATTTGCCGCCATTTCAACCTAAAATAAGTCAAAAATCTACAACCGGGTTATCCCCACCCCTCCTATTGACTACCCCCCCCTTATGCTATTCTTATAGGTGAGGGAAGTAACTCTAAACTTTATTAATAAATATTTTTTCTATGTCTAAAAATCATTTCAGACTGATTTTATCAGTTTTCTTTATAAGTGCTTTCTTTTTGGCCCATGGAGCTCTGGCGGCGACCCACCCTACACCAGTCTTTACAGTGGATATGCATGATTACACTTACCCGCCTGAAGCTTCTACTGATGCCAACACTGGCGGGCAGGTTAGTGGTCTCCAGAACTTTTTGACAACCACTGGTTATTTCCACGGCCCAGTCAGCGGATATTTCGGTTCTGTCACCAAGACCGCCGTTGTAAACTTTCAAGTAGGCAACTGTATTGATCCTGCTTCTGGATATGTTGGGTCTGTCACCCGCGCAAGAATTGCCACTGGAAATTATGTAAACGGAGGCCCTAATCCTACAACTTGCGTTCCTGCTCCCTCTAATCCATTTATCCAAATCTATTCTCCAAATGGGGGAGAGCACTTAGTAAGCGGACAAACAGCCAACATCTCCTGGAATGCTCACAATATTCCACTTGGGGCAACACTCTCTCTAGGCTTAATACCTGTAGGAGCGCCTTGCAGTCCTCTTCCTTGTGTTGGTACTATGATGCTTATAACTACCCTTCATAATGATTCAGGTCAATACACTAATTCTGCTAGCTATGATTGGTTAGTGCCGATTATGCCTGGTCCTCAACAGTACAATATTAATATTATTGTTCGGCAAGGTAATAATCCAGAGACTCTTGCATCCGACCAGACAGATGCGCCATTTACTATCGGACCACTAACTACGACAGGACCTCACATCTCTTTTCTTTCTTCGGTCTCTGGTCGAGCCGGCAGTCAACTGACGATTTACGGATCGGGATTTGCGCCGACATATAATACCGTTAACTTTATTGGCCCGCCTCCTTTGGGTGCTGGCCTTGCTGTATTACCATCAAACGGAACATCTATAACGGTCACTGTGCCAAATATTGCAAATCTTCCACCGGGCATATATATGGTTGCTGTCTCGCATGATCCAGACAATTCGCCAAGCAACCTAATGACTTTTGTCGTGCTCTCTAGTAATCAAACAGGATCTCCGGTCATCTCTTCTCTTTCTCCCAACCCTGCCCCTGTGGAGTCATCAGTAGATATTATTGGCTCAGGTCAAATAATTAGCGGCATCTTTTATCCCGTCTTAACAGACAATGGTTGTCCTGCAGTAATACTCCCGATTCATTTCAGCCCGACTACCGGAAGACCAATATTCGACGTCCCGTTTCATTATGGGTGCTCGAACGGCTATCACCCGGTCGTCCCAGGCAACTACATCGTCCAGGGACTAGACACCAATAACTGGAAGATAAGCAATGCGGTCAATTTTGTGGTTAATGCTGGAACTGTGACGACCTGTATTCCGTACACCACTCCGGGTGTCCAGTATACTTGTGCGCCTTCATATTCTTACATCGATCCTTCTTTTGGTCCGGTAGGCAGCACAGTTTATCTATATGGCTCAAACTTCAACCCAAACACTTTTGTCGCCCTTGATGGAAGCTATGGACAATCGATTACTCCAACCTTAATATCCTCTACTACTCTCCGTTTTATCATTCCATCAAACACCAGTCTTGGCACGCACCTTGTTCAAGTCAATGATAGAGCGTCAAGTTTTTCTTTGAGTGGCTACGGTAACTTCACTGTCACCTCCGGGCCTGCTCCTACTCCTCCGCAGAAAGACCCAATTACTACAGTCAAACCAGCTCCAAGTGTCACCCCCAGCACTTCAGCCACACCAAAATCAAATGACTCGGCTAATAAGATGCAGACAGCCAATGTTATTGATTCCTTGAACAATCTGGTCAACATAGCTAATGGAAATAATATGACAGCGGAAGTGCGTAGTGCTATCAATCTATTGTTGAGAAATTTGCAGATATTTGGCAGGTATTAGAAAGGATTCTATTAAAAAAACGCCGCCCAAAAGGCGGCGTTTTTTGTTAATTTATTCCTTTCTCCTCAACTCAATCTCTTCTTTTGATAAATCAAATTTAACCACAAAATGTTCAAAGAATCCTTTTTGACCAAGTATTCCATACGGCACAACACTTCCAGAAACGTTAGGCATAAATCCTGCATCAATCTCAAAAGGCCAGCCACCAACCATGATACTAATTCGGTGTAAGTAATAAATAGAAACTTTTCCTCCAACTCCAAAAACTTCCTCCGGTCTGCCACTTGTCAAATCAATACCAAGCAGGTCTCCAATATTAGAGTGAAAAATACATATATCAGAACCGGAATCTATCAAAACATCGTACGGAACAGTTCTATCATTATAGGTAAGTTCAATAGGAATAACTGGCCGCAATATTTGCGACCCATAGTTCTTGTATCGAAATTTCATAGTGCACCAATGTATGTCGCCAGCGTTTCCGGCATGCGAGTAAGAATAGGTTTTTTGTAACCATTCTTTTGAGCCTTCTCCCAAGCTTCTTTTGCGGTCTTGCCACTTCCCACAACCGTGATCTCATCTTTCTTAAGTGCCACCCACAAGCCTTTATATTTTTTATATATTTTAGTCCAATCTATAGCTGTCATAGTTACGTTATATCAAAATTAAGGATAATTCTCAAGACGTTCGACCGAGACACTATGATAAAGATCACAGATGAATTTTCGCCAAAGGAAAGATAAAGAAAAAAGCTTCTACTGAGACTTATTTTACACACAGGATTATCCACAGCCAATTTTTTCGGTCTTCAAAAAAGCCATTTTCTCTGGTATGATTATATAGTTAGTTAAAAGTAAGGGTCGATTTAATTACAAACTTAAATACAAACCCAATCTATATGGCAAAGAATTTAGCTGTTATTTTTGGAGTAGTATTTGTTCTTGTCGGCCTTTTGGGCTTTATTGGCGGAGTTGGTATTGTCGGACCAAATGGCACTTTTGCCACCGACACTGTCCACGATCTTATTCACTTCCTTTCTGGTGTGATTATGTTGATTGTGGCCTTTTCCGCTCCTCAGTCTTCTGCTGGAGTTCTGAAGGTCTTCGGTATCATCTATCTCTTAGTCACCCTGCTCGGATTTCTCACTCCCGGTCTGCTTGGTAGCCTAATGCTTTCTAACGGAACTGATAATTGGCTACATTTAGTGCTAGGCGTCGTTATCACTTGGGCTGGCTTTAGTGGCGCAAACAACACCAGCGCTCCGATGACAGCGTAAGCAATTTTTCTCACTAGAAATTTTTTAGAGACCCACCCCGTCGCTTCAAAACGACGGGGTGGGTTTTTATGATATTATAAAATGGATGGAAATAAAAAACATTGATCATTACGTTTGTGCCGGAGAGTGCCGGAGCGAATCGGAAAAGCCCGCCACCTGTGTTGTTAAAAGCTGCTCAAAATATGGAGAACCTCTGGTTTCCTGCACTTGTGCCGATGGTCGTCACAAGGAAGTTTGGGATAAGGAACTGCCTTCGCCGACGAGGGATGGGTTTTGAAATATGAACTTTCTCCGACCATTAGGCTTCCTATCCTTAATCGTTCTCGTGGGGTTTTTTCTCCAACACTACCATTTCAACTTTACCGATTTCAAAAATACTACCAGCGCTCTTGAACAGAAAGTTCAGCAAAAAGTAGAAGAGAATCTGCCTCCACCGCTCCGCGGCGGCTCCTCTATCACTCCTCCCCAAAGCGGAACGATCAGCCGCTCCGGCATCATCGCTACCACTAACAAGGAAAGGGCCAAAAATGGGGGCTTCTCCGCGCTCACAGAAAATGCCAAACTTGATGCTGCTGCGGCTGCCAAGGTAACAGACATGTTCGCCAATCAATATTTTGAACACACTTCTCCGAGTGGTAAGGGGCCAGCGGACCTGGCGAATGCACAGGGCTACTCCTACATTCTCATCGGCGAGAATTTGGCACTCGGCAATTTTACCGACAATCAGGATTTACTGACCGCTTGGATGAATAGCCCGGGACATCGGGCCAACATTTTGAATAATCGTTTTATTGAAATGGGAGCGGCGGCCACAATGGGAATGTATGAGGGAAGAAAAGTATGGTTGGCAGTTCAGGAGTTTGGTTTGCCCCTGTCTTCTTGCCCATCAATTAATTCTAATCTTGAAGCAAGGATCCAAATAATGAAGAACGATCTTGATATTAAGGTGGCCGCCCTTCAAGCAAAGAAAAAGGATATTGACAATACCTATCCAAAATCCGGCGATACTTATAATCAAAAGGCGGCAGAATACAACCAAATGATAGCTGATTACAACGCTGAAGTGAAAGAAACCAGAACTGATATTGATACTTACAACAAAGGAGTCAAGGCTTTTAATAATTGTGCTCAAACCTAAGATCTAAATGCTAAATTTTTTTCACAGCTTTCATGGTAATGATCTATTAGATGTTATTCTGGTAGCCCTTTTTATCTATGTTGTTTTTATTTTTATCAAACAGACTCGCTCTTACTTCATTTTCAATACCTTTCTGCTTCTTTTTGTCATTACCTATTTGTCGCGAACACTGGACCTTGCCCTAAGTCGTAAACTATTTGAACCGTTAGTGGCTTTTTTCGCCATCATTTTTGTAGTGGTCTTTCAGCGTGAGATCCGTCGTTTTTTTAAATGGTTTGTTATCTCCCGTAATCGACTGGGACGAAAAACCGAAACCATGATTACAACTCGCATTACCGACGCCATTGTGGAAGCGGTGGCTATAATGGCCAAGAAGAGAACAGGGGCTCTGATTATTCTCTCCGGCGAATATCCTTTAGATGGCGTGGTAGAAGGAGGATTTTCTCTTGGTGGAGAAGTTTCCACCCCGCTTCTTTTAAGTATCTTTGACAGTCATACTCCGGGTCACGACGGAGCGGTGTTGATTGATAATAAACGGGTCAAGAGTTTTGGTTTACATTTGCCTCTCACTGAAGAGTTCCGCGGCTCGCCAACCCTAATGGGAACACGTCATCGGGCAGCTCTCGGGCTTTCAGAAAGAACGGACGCCATGATTATTGTGGTCTCGGAAGAGAGGGGAGCTATCTCTATCGCTCAAAATGGGGCACTACGAACAGTCCCCGATAGTGATAGTTTGGCGACCATCATCCGTGATTTCATTAAGGAAAATCCGCAAGAGACGCATGATTTCTGGTATTACATTGTGGTTAAAAATTTTTTTATCAAGATTCTTTCTATTGTTATTGCTCTGGCTCTTTGGATTCTTCTTGTATTTCAGGGCAATATTTCTAATCGCGAGATCACGGTGCCGATTGAATTCAGTCATATTCCGGCGAGCGTCATTGTAGAGAAAGTGATTCCACCTGAAGTGAAGATTAATGTTTCAGGCAACAGCCGTGACGTTGCCGCTCTAAAAGAACAAGATGTAAGGGTTATTATTGATCTCTCTAAAGCGGTGGAGGGTAGCGAGCAATTTGATGTCACCAAAAAGGAAGTCGTTCTGCCGTCCTATCTTAATCTAGTCAGCATCAGCCCAACCAGAACCTTGGTCGGGCTACATAAAGTCGGACCGTGAGCCTGGTGGTTTTGAGTTCGAGTCCTTAACCCCCAACAAATAAATAAAAGATAATTTTAAGATAATGTTATTGACAAAATGGCTAAATAGGCGTAGTTATATATTATTATTTGCTTAATAATTATATTGCCATGAAAAAACTTCAATTTTCAGCCATATTTTTCAGCCTAATTTTGACAGTGATGTTCTTTCCACATTTCGGATTGGCTGACACCGTTGGTCTCTCTGTGAGTAGTATGAGCAATAACAGGGTTCAGATTAACGTAAATGGCGACAGTAATTATTCTGTAGATCTTTTTTACCAAGTATCTCCGTCATCGCCCACCATCCCTGTTGGTTCTATTGGCACCACCGACTCAAGTGGTTACTTTTCTGCCATTCTAAATAGTGGCAGCTACAATCTCTCATCGGGTTATAGAGTATATGTGGAAGTGAATGGCCAGCAATCAAACACCGTGATCTGGCCGTCTTCTGACAATAACAATAACGACCAAATCACTTTCAGTCAGAACAATATAGAATTGGATTATAACCAAAGCATCACCGTAAATATTTATGGTGGCTCCGGCTCGTATTATATTTCTTCCAATTCAAATTCTGATTTTGTCAACGCCTCAATCAGCGGTAATCAAATTTATCTCTCAACTGACAATAATAATCAGTATAACGGTGACTCGGCTACCATCCGTGTCTGTTCTCGTAATGGTAATTCAAGTTGTGGTTATCTGTATGTAACCCAGAGTGGCAATAATAATAATGAACAGGTTAGTTTCAGCCAAAATAATATTAATCTCAATATCGGCCAACAAGTTCAAACCACTATCTACGGTTCCGGCAGTTACTACATTTCTAACAATTCTAATTCAAATGTGGTCAACGCTTATCTAAACGGCAATACTCTGAATATTACAGGAAGTCAAAGTGGTTCAGCCACTATCAGAGTTTGTTCCAATAATAGTAATTCAAGTTGTGGCAATCTTCATGTCAGTGTCAGTGGCAACTATTATAATAATAACAATGGCTACTACAATAATCCTCCCATCGTCTACGTTCAGAATCCAACCACTCCTATGTATACTCAGTCTATTTATGGCGGATTAGGCACGCCGTCCGCCGGAGTATTCTTAAGCCATGTGCCTTCAACCGGCATCAGTTTCAATCTGAAAATGGCTCTCTTTTTCATCGGCCTCTTTATGTGGAGTGCTTTCGGTGCTTTTATGATTCTTTCCTACCAAGAAAGCAAGAAATTACTGGCTGACCTAGAAAAGAGAAATTAATTGGTGTAAATATTTACGCTGGCAGTATTATTATTTTCTTCAGTCTCGTTAATATTGTTATTAGGATCAACAGTGATTCTGATATTATTATTGCTCTGATTGTTTAATCCATCTAAACCGACGGTGTAGATTCGGCTTTCGCCACCAGCCAGAGAGGGTTGGGTGCTATCAGTATCAAAGTTATTATTTGAGTAGTAATTGTTGTTTGAATTAGGCAAGCTGATCCGGAAGACCCAAGTGCCACTAGAAGCCGAGCCATTGTTGGTGACTTGAAAACGGACGCCAGCTCGATCGCCATTATTGATTGAAGAAGTCTGAATGTATTGTCCGCTGGATCGATCAATAATGCCGGTATCAAGGATACTTACCGAGAGATCTACTCCGTTTGAAGTTACTCCAGAATTAGTGGCGTTGATGGTGATTGATGCCATGTTATTATCTTTTCGCAATTCTTTCAATTGATCGGTCGGATCGATATTGATCTGCACCAGTCGGTTTTGTCCGGTCTGAACGTAATCAAAGTAGACTTCACCCGCCAGAGCAATTCCGGGCGGAATAGAAGACTGATTGTAGAGATATTTGGTTTGATCAGAAGGGGAGACGGCGGGCAAAATAGCTCGTAAAGTCCAAGGGCCGGAAGGAGCGCTGCCAATATTATCTACTTGAAATTGAACGGTCACTCGGTCATTGGTATTGACGTCGGTGGTAGGAGTAAAGACTCCAGTATTTCGGTCTCGCACACCAATGGCCGTGATACGCACCACTAGGTCCGCTGTGCCACCGGCGGTTGGGGGATTGGAATAATTTGGATTGGCGTTTGAAGAAGAGGTGGCCTTCGGAGAAGTGTTGTTATTGTTTGATCCGTTATTGTTGGGTGGAATAGAAACAGCCGTATTAATAACTACTGAAGTTTCACCACTGACTACAATTTTTCCATCTAATTTAGAAATGAAATCAACCGAAACAGGGGCGGTGACGGCAGAGCCACTGTTATTAACGCCGATGAGTGTGAATGAAGTACTGGATGCTTCAAGGCGTAATTTATTATTGCAGTCGACTGATTGATGATTATTGCCGGTCTGATATTCCAATTTAAAATTATTCTGGCAAGTGGTACTCAAATTGTAGTAGCCATCGATGGTTGCGCCAATGTGTTTAAAAGAAACGGTAAACGATTCTTCGGAATTGATTCGACTCTTGTCAGAGCTAACAGTGATTTTCTCTTTTGGAGAGAAAAGGGAAGAAAAGGAAAAGTTTACGGAAGCGAAAGAGGAGAGAGCGGCCGGTACCAGTTTAACGATACCGATGCTTAGAACGATTAAGACGATTAGAACAACTCCCAAGATCAAAATACGCAGGAGAATACTGCGAGAAGGGGTCTTTTCAGGAAGTTCCTCTCGGATTTCCTGTCGATTAATTGAAAAGTTATCGATGTTTTTGTCTTTTTCCATAGTGTCGCTATTATATACTACATTTACTTTTTTGTCAAATAGAGCTATAATTGGCCTATGAAACAGTCAGTAAAGTGGTATAAACACAAAGAGACCCTTTTCATTCTGCTCTTCGTTGGTATATTTTTCGTCTCCTTTGTCATTTTGTATTTTCTGGGACTAATTCCTAATGAGTTGATTGTTGATACCAGTAAGCCGAGCGCTCTGGACCAATTGAATGAACACTCCATTGAAAGTGTTGTTGGGGGCAATAACTCGAATAATTATTCAGTCACCATTCTCCAAGAAGAGCCCATCAAGATTGAGGCGGCCACAATCGGTTTAAGTTTCAGTATTGAAAACCCGACCACTGATAATTATCAGGCTCTGGATTCGGCACTGGTGAGGGGGGCGGTCCATTATCCCGGCTCCGGTTTTCCCGGTGCAGGCAACATGTTTATTTTTGGTCACAGCACCGGCTTCAAAGTAGTGAACAACAAGGCTTATCAAGTTTTCAATAATATTCACAATCTTCAGCAAGGTGATGAAATAAAAATTTATTCCAAGGACAAAGTTTATTCATATCGTGTCAGTTCGGTGAAGTTGGAAAAAGACAGTAATGCTTATGTCAACTTCTCCACCAATATCAACAAATTAACTCTCTCTACCTGCAACAGTTTCGGCGCGAAAGAAGATAGGTATGTTGTGGAGGCAGACTACGTTAGCAGCTAAGGGGCCGGCGCGGAGCGCCGGCCCCGTTGACTATTTCTTCATATAGTGGTAGCAATTAGAGTGGGTAAAACCAACTATTTTCAATAGAAATTTGACAAATCAATAAAACAAAAAACAAGAAAGGGCAGTTACAGATGCAACAGAACGAACCAACGCAACAGATTTCACATGCTCGCCTTCAAAAACGCTACCCCACTATGAGGATCGGTGAAGATGAGGATGAGTTCGCAGTAGATCTTGACACCACGAACACTGAGAAAAAAGGGAGACCAGTTAAGGACCTGGATCGGGGTGAAAAACAACTTCATTTCGATCATCGGCTTCTCCGATATAATAAACCTGAATTGGCTGCAATGGCCGAACCGCTTTTGCCGGGAGATGTGAGAGAGACAAGCAATCTCTCCCTTATTTCGGGAAAGACTGGCCATGAAAGCGACGCCAGTCTTCACCGGGTTGTAAAACCCGAAATGGTCGGAGACGGAGAGAGAGGACGTGCTCTGGCTGAGAGACGACAAAAGAGACGGTTTCCCCGTGAAAATTTCGGCTTAGGAAAGCTCCAAGACGATCACATCAGAATCTACGGCAATGCCATTGACGCCTTCGGCTCTCTAGGTCTGGTTAAAGGAAAATTCGAGGAAGGTTTCATTATCGACCTCGACCAGGGTGAAATCGAAGGAAACGTCGGCGGAAAGAGTGGCTTTAATCACAACACTCACAATATCAGTAATGTCGAGGGCGATGTCACCGGAACAACAGGAAATCCCAGCGGTTTCATAACAAAGGTAAATGTCACGGATTGGGGTAACTGGGAACAGATACTTCTTCTCTTTTTCGGGTACGATCCGCTTTTGTGGGATGGAACACCTCTTCCCTCTGATCTGGCTCCTAAGCCAGGAAGCGCCGTTGATCTTTATCGAATCGCCCGAAAAGCATACGAGACTGGCGGTGGAGGTTACACCCCTGAAATCAAGGCACTCTACGATCTCTATCGGGTTGAGCTCGCAAGGGTTTGGAAAATCGCCGAAGAGATGCAACTGCCGTGTTATCTCGATCTGGTAACGACCGCCGACTGGAATGCCGGCGACTGGGTCTATCGAGATTTTTTCGAAAAGTGCCAAGCCAGGTACGAACAAGCGAAAAAAGACGGGGTAGAAAATCCCGTGGAAACACCATTCGTCCTTGTAAGACACGAAAGTGGCAATCTTCGCACCACGATCGCCTTGTTCTCGGAACTCGACGGTCGTTCTGATGCGGAAAAACAGTGGGAACTGCCGGATGAACCAGTCATTCGGAACATCAGCGCGACAGTGCATTGGAGATCAGAGTGGATGCCTCAAGAAGAGATCGAGTGGCGAACGCGAGCTAATGAAAAAATCTCGCGTAAGAATATTCGTCGTCAGTTGCGTGGCAAAGAACCTTTGCCTCTGTGGCCTGTTGGATCTCTGATTCCAGAATGCGTGCGGCATGGATGGGACGGGGAGAGGAAGCTCACCCTAAGGCCCATCATAGAGTTTCCTAAACAGCCCGACAGGGAGGTCTGGAACTTTAAGCCGAGATCGGAAAGTGACGAACATTTCCACGCTCGAATGTTTCGGAAATATAGGATCTGTCCGCGACACCCACCCTTCTGGATTGAGGATTTCTATGTCTCGGTACCAGTCTATGCAGGTACAGGGAAAGTGAAATACCTCATTTGTCCGAAGATGTTGAAGATGCCGCCCGGTCCGATGCTACACGTTTCTCATGTGCGTGAATTGCTTCATAGGCCAAGAGCTGAAGCTCTGGCTTATGTGGATCGTCTTCAACCCAAAAAGCCGCAACTCAGCGCTAAAGCGCTTCAGTACATTAAAGGAAAGATGAAACCTTTGCCAAAGGAAGAGCGAAGAAGTAAAGCCAAACAGAAAACCAAGACTATCCCTCGGATTTCGGAACAACCTCCGAATTTGCCGAAGGAAGTTAATCTTCCTGCTTCAGCTACAACTTCAACTTTAGTAGCACCGGCGCCGAATTCTTCCAAAACTCCGCCGGAACCCGAGACCCCAAAGACGGGGGTAATACGACGGCTTGCGGGTGCCGCCGCCTCCTTCTACATTAGGCAATAGTAGGGAAATAACGATAGTCGGCGTCGCGTCTTGCGCGACGCCTTTTTAATTTTCCATTGACACCAGCTACTTATCATGATAGATATCTGACTAGATATTGTAGGAAAAAACAACGAACAAAAACAAAAAGAAAGGTATTATGATTAGTTTTTTGATAACACCGTGCAGGAAAATTTGGCCGAAAAAGCTGAAACCATGGCTTACGGCCACCATAGCCGTCGATATCGGCACCGACAATCTCGACATTTGTCTATGTGATTCAGACGGAAAGCCCGATGTCGACAAGATTCTTCAGCTGCCCACCGTTGCGCTCAAAATGGCTGATGGAGAAACTCTTCTCGCCATTGGGGATGAAGCTCGAGCGGTGATAGATCGTGTCTCTAATGATGCGGAAGAAAAAAGGCGTGTGGAGGTGATCCAGCCGGTCAGAAACGGCAAGATCGTCAATCGTCCAGTGGCGACAGCTCTTCTTAAGATGGGCCTCCGAGAGTTTTGGAAGCAGTATCCTCAAATCACGGATCAAACGCAAATCCGCCTGATTGTCACAGTGCCAATCAAGTTATCTCATGTCCAGGAACGAGAGGTAGTCAATGTGGCGCAAAACGCGACCACGAGGAATGACGATAGCAGCACCACTTCCGTCTCGGTTATCGATCAGCCGATGGCAGCAGCCATTGGTTCGGGAGTTTATAACCCGAAGAAAGTTATTGGGTCACTGATTTGTGACATCGGAGGGGGTACTCACCAGGTGATGGCCGTTTCCGGAGTAGCAGGTAACATGGCCTCCAGGCTTTTGGAAGAAGGAGGCAACGCTTATACGGAGGTCATACAGGAGTATTGCCGCACCAAGCACAAGATCGATCCTGACTTCAACGAAGCCGAAAGGGTAAAGTGCGAGATCGGAGCAGCCGAGGTGGTTCCTGAAAAAGACGAGAACAACAAGATGACAGATGGTAATCGAACTACCAGAATCTATGGCAAACATCTCGAGACGCACTTGGGTGATTCGGTTGAATTGACCAGCGAGGAGTTGGTACCGGTCTTTGCTTCAATCCTTGGTCGTTTCGTGAGACTGATCAAGGAAGTGGGAGATGTCGCGCCCAAAGGAGTGGTTGCTGACATGGCAAAGCCAAACTCGGGTCTTTATCTTGCAGGCGGAGGCTCTCTGCTTCGCGGTCTGCCAGAATACCTGAAGAAAGAAACTGGTTACAATGTCTATGACATCCCGAATCCTCAAAGAGTTGTTGTGATTGGGGCGGCCATGGCACTGGGGAGTCCCATCCTCTCCTTCAACTTTGTCCGGGAGCCTATCATTGAAGATCCAAAACGAAAGGGTTTGCCGAAAGCTGTCAAACGACCGTCGTTCAGCAACTTGAGCGGTCAAAGTCCGACCTTCAGATGCTCAACTCTTCCATCGGAGGATGGAGAATCGGATCCGGTCACCCAATACTCGAAGGGCACAACTTCTGATGGTAAGACCTTCGAGGAGAAGGCCTTGCTCCTGGGTGTAGGCGTGAAGTATCTCGACGATCTCACACCCGCTGAGAAGAGACGACTCGCGGCGCAGAAGAAAATGCCGGTAATGGAGACGCAGACAGCCTAAGGGTAGTAATTAGTCAGCGCCGCGGAAACCTAGTTTCCGCGGCTTTTTATATAAAGTAGCTTCTACGGTAAAATTTAATTGACGTATAAGATTTAGTGTGATAAGGTCAAAAAGAATTTTCATTTCGTCGAATTCTCGACGAAACAGCTCTTAAACAAAGAAAGGAACATAAATGGCTAAACCAGCCGTAAAGAAAGTCTCAGTGCAGAGGCGCGCGGTTCAATTGGTCAGTCAATTCATTTGCGCTGGCCGCAAGTTTCATTGGCGCAGGGTCGGAATTACTCTTCTCATGCTTGTAGTTTTTCCAATCTTGATGTGCACTCTTTGGCATCACGGAGGAAAAATCGCTTCTCTCGGGTGGCGTACAACCACTCAAGGATTGCAATATTTTGGTAGTCACATGCAGATGGCAACGAAGTTGGCAAAAGTGCAGACAGCGCTCAACCTTACCGACTACGATCTTCGAGTGACACAGCAAAAGTTTGCCAACAAAACCGAAGAAGCGGCGGAAAATGCAGACGAGGCAAAGGCCGCGCACAAATCGGAAGCGGAGTTGCGTGAGTCCCTAGCTGCGAAGAAGGAATCTTTGGACGCCGAGAAAAAAGCCACCACTAGACTTGAGGGAGAGGTCACACAGGCAAACCTTAATGGCCAGAAGCGGGTGGAGAAAGCTCAAGCGGAAGCAGCTTCAAAGATCGCTGATGCCAATGGTGTAGCAGCGGCTGCCGTTAATCGCGCCAAAGTAGCCGAAGCTGCGGTAAACAAACTTCCAGACGAAAGTTTGAGCAAAGCCAAAGCCGAAGCGGAGCAAAAAAACGCCAGATTGGAAGCGGAGCTTAGACAATCGAGAGCGCGACACCTCGCAGACGTCAAAGAATTACTGAAGGGCTATTAGTGCTCAATCAGGACGCAGTGCGGAACACCGATTCCCGCACTGCTTTTTATTTTAGGGCTGTTTCAAATTGCCCTTGACTTTATTTCAGGGATGTGATAATAAGAGAAATGAATCGTCAATAGTTAATAAATCTTGAACAAGTATTCAGGGTTTATGTTGACAAACAAACAACGCAGACAACCCGGGAGGGTTTATGAATATATCGAAAACAAACAAGCCATTCGCTCTCATTCTCGCGCTCATCGCGGCCGTTTCCTTCGTCGCCACCCCCGTGGCGTTCGCTGGCGACAGGAACGAAGCGAAGCCGAAGCAATCGGCGATACCTACTAAAGCAGCCGCCAAGAAACTACCAAACGAATTCACTGGCATTCCTGAAGCCACGCCAGTGGATCAAATGATCGCAATTGATACGACACCGACCGGAAACGATCCGAACAAAAAGAAACTCCAACAGCTAGCTACAGCTGCCGACCCCACGGCGTCAGCAACTCCGGACCCTACGGTGGAAGCCAAAGCTGGGATCGTCGCCGAGATTCGCAGGATGGCGAAAGCCAAGATTGACGAGATCACAGCCGAAAAAGATGATGTTTCGAGCAAGTACAACGAACTGGTCAAAGGCTACAACAATCTGCTCACGCAACTAAACACTGCGAATGGCGATAAGGCTAAGTTGCAAGCCAATTACAACGTCTTGGCGGCAGCGTTGGATGGAGCCGACGACATCAAAACGACGCTCAAGCCGAAAGAAAACCCGGCACCGACGGTCGTTAAGAAATAAGACACGATCAATTTCGATCAGCGAGCGCAGGGAAGTCCTTTGCGCTCGCTATTTTATTTAGAGACGAAGCCCTTGACTTTCTACTACTAGTATGATAATATACAGGTAAATCAGGTTCTAGACACTATGTTTAGGGCCGCAACACGGAGAAGTATACAGATGAAAAAACAGATCTTTGCAACACTGATCATGGCCCTAGTGGCTGGATCGATGATCAATAACGTCTCAGCCCAGACTTCAGCATCAGTGGCCGCTGACGCTGACGTTGTGGCACGCGCGGAAAAATTCAAGGCAAACAGGGTGCATATCGCAACTCTGGAGCAGGAAAATGCTCGGCTCACAGCAAACGCCGAAGTCTACAAAGAAGCTTTGGGAACAGAGCCCGTTGTGACTTCCTCGCCTGCGGCAAGCACAACCGCTTCACCAAGCGCGACGACAGACACCAAAGCGGAGAGCGCGACGAAGGACGCCACCGAAGCCGAGATCAAGAGATTGGTCGAGGACAAACGGCGCGAAATCGCGGCAAGGAAAAATCTTCCTGGCCCGACAGCGAACAACACCTCTGCGGCACCGGCGAGCACGCCCGCAGACCCAATGGATCGTGAAGGCTACACCAAGACCTTGGTGGGTAGCTACATCCAGAAGGTGGAAGACCCGCGTTCTAAGCCCGTCGAAATCTTGGCCCGCAAGATTACCCTGGTTGGAGAAACCGAGGGAAAGATGCGCGAGCTTTGTTTCTGGACTGATGGGCACCACAACATTACCACGGGGTATGTGAGTGGTGGGGTGAAGGCGCATTTGAATCGTCCGGATCATCAAACCTGGAAAAGGGGAGAGATCCGCGACGGACAGACAGGCAACATTCTTGTCGTCTATTACGTCGATTCGCCGGAAGGGAAGGTGGTCACAGCCTCCCGCCGGGAGTACCATCAAAAGCCGTCAAAGAATCAGCGTCGATAGGACGCAAAACGACTATAAGCGACAAGTGCAGGGAAAAAGTCCCACACTTGCCGCCGTTTATTTAAAAACTTGACAAATTAATGATATAGTGTATAATACTTAAATCATTGATTTTTAGCCAAAAAAGCATAATTTAAAAATAATCAACAAAAACATGAACAAAATTTTAAAAACAATTAAATACAGCTTAGGAATTATGGTAATCCTTGCCTTTGCTTCTATTTCTATGGGGCAAGTTGTTTATGCGGATACCCCATCTGATTATGGATCAGGAAGCTACTACGACTACACTCCTGATTATGGATCTGGAAGTTATTACAACTATACCCCTGATTATGGATCCGGCAGTTACTATAATTATACTCCTGACTATGGCTCAGGCAGTTACTACGATTCTTCTCCGACCTACACTGATAATACTTCCGGCAATGGTTACGGCACCGACTATGGTTATTACTACGGAGACAACTGTGGCTCTAGTTGCGACACTACTAATTATGGCACTGACCAGGGTTATTACTATGGTAATAACTGTGATACTAGTTGCGACACCGCTAGCAATGATTATGGTTACGGTGGCTCTGGTGGTGGCTACGGAGGCTGTTCTTACGGTTGTGGTAGTAGTAACTCCGGAAGTTATGGCATGCCATCCTACAATTCCTACGGCACTCCCTCTTACAATCCACCATCTTACAATTACAACCCCACCCCTACCTATTACAATCCTCCATCTTCTAACGGCTCCGGCGCTATCGTAGTGAATAACAACAATAACAATACAAATAACAACACCAACAACAATAATGTGGTAGTGAATATTCCTCCGGTCAATACTGTCACTCCTCCGCCACCCCCACCTCCTCCTGTCTACAACAACCTTACTGCTTACTGTGTTGGCACCCCTTCTAATCCTCAAATTGGAGATAATGTTACATGGAGAGTCTATGCCTCGGGGGGTAATGGTAACTACAATTATTCTTGGAGAGGAGATGTCTCTGGTAATAACACAACTGAAAACGCCAACTATTATAATAGTGGTACAGAGAGTGCTTCAGTCAGGGTAACAACCTCAAATGGCGATAGCTTTACTACCGACCAATGTGAAGTAAACGTGCAACCACGAGGATCAACCATTTCTAATGTTACGGTCTATACTCCACCAACAGGCACTCCTAGCGCAGGTGTATTCCTTAGCCAAATTCCTGCTACTGGCATCAGCCCTACGATGAAATTGGCTCTCTTCATTCTCGGACTCTTTCTCTGGAGCGCCTTCGGAGCCTACATGATTCTGGAACGACGCAAGATGGGTACATTGGCTACTGCTGGTATCAATGCTTCCGACATGGAAGATGAGGCCGACGAAGTGGTCACTGAACCGACGGAATCAATTCCAGCTGACGATCTTGAAAGTAATCTTTCTTTCCGAGCGCGCGAGAACAATGTTCTCATCTCTCGAGATGGTCTTGCCGTCATAATGAATCGAGCCAATGGCAATCAGGGCGAGGCTGAAAACATCCTTTCACAACTCGTGAGCAAGGTTTCCAGAAATGACGGAGATTACGCTACACTGAACGGAGAAAAAATTAATAAATTACTTAATAGTTAACAAAAAAGAAAACAGCGGCCGCCTAAAGGCGGCCGCTGTTTTCTTTTTGGAATTTTTCGATCAATTTTGCTATTTTAATTGTCTCCGCATTTCCTTTGTCACGGCTCTCTAGTGTTACGGTCTGCGACCCAACCTCTTTGTCACCAATGACGGCCATGTAGGGGACTTTCTCTACCTTTCCTTCTCGTATCTTCTTGCCGAGACTTTCATTAGAATCATCCAACTCCGCTCTGATGCCGGCGCTTTTCAATTGCTGAAATACTTCGCCGGCATACTCTTGATGTGTCTCACCAATAGAGAGGATCTTTATCTGAACAGGGGAGAGCCAGAAGGGGAATGCACCGGCGTAATGTTCGATCAAAAAACCGATGAATCTCTCATGAGTACCAAGAGGGGCGCGGTGAATGCAAAGAGGAGTTTCCTTTTCTCCTTTAGCATTAACATAATTTAAATCGAATCGTTTTGGTACCGAAAAATCTACTTGATTAGTAGCCAGAGTAAACTCCCGGCCAATAGCACTCCAAACTTCCACGTCAATCTTAGGGCCATAGAAAGCCGCTTCGTTGGCTATTTCTACATAAGGAATTTTTGATTCCACCAAAACATCTCGAACCATTTTTTCCGTTTCAATCCAGAGCAGAGGCTCATCAACATATTTCTCGCCCAGTCTGGCCGGATCATGAGTGGAAAAACGCATCTGATATTTTTCTATACCAAAAATCTTAAAATATTTAAGATACATTTCATTTACTTGTCGAAACTCTTCCGCAAATTGATCCTTACTGCAATAAATATGGGCATCATTCATTTGCATAGAACGCGTCCTCATGATGCCGAAAAGTTCTCCCGATTTTTCCTGCCTGTAAACAGTGCCATATTCAGCCAGGCGCAGAGGTAGGTCTTTATAACTCGGATGCATCGCCGCAAATATTTTATGATGATGCGGACAATTCATGGCCTTTAGATAATACTTTCCGCCCTCATATTCCATTGGTGGAAACATGCTCTCCTGGTAATAGGGAAGATGGCCGCTTTTTATATACATTGATTCCTTGGCGATGTGAGGTGTGCGAACTCTTTGGTATCCTGCTTCAAACTCTGTTTCTTTGGCAAGCTTTTCCAGCTCCTCAATAATAATGGCTCCGTTCGGAAGCCAGAGCGGCAGCCCTGGCCCGGTATCTTCATCAAAAACAAAAATTTTTAATTCACGGCCGAGTTTTCGATGATCTCGTTTTTCGGCCTCAATCTGTTGTTTCTCATAATTTTCCAATTCTTCTCTTGTTTCAAACGCTAACCCATAAATACGAGTGAGCATTTTGTTTTTCTCGTCTCCGCGCCAATAGGCACCGGCGATGTGGGAGAGCTTAAATGCATCAATATTGACATCCTGCATGTTGTCAACGTGTCCGCCGCGACAGAGGTCGGTGAATTTTCCAGCAGTGTAAAGAGTGATCGGCTCCTTTTTGGCGACAATCTCATCAATCAATTCCAGTTTGTAGGGATTGTCGGTGAATAGGGCCCTCGACTCGCTCGGGCTCACTTCTTTATGCTCAAACCCTTTCCACCCATTATAAATTTTCTTCATCTTCTTCTCGATCTCCTTCAGGTCTTTATCCGAAATAGGGGACACGAAATCAAAGTCGTAATAGAACCCATTCTCAATAGCTGGCCCGATAGTATTTAAAGCATCAGGATGCAATTCCAAAACTGCCGCCGCAAGCAAATGTGCCAGCGAATGTCGCATTTTAGCCAGTTTGTCGTTTGAATCCATATTTCAGAATATTAACATATTTATTTCTGTCATTCCCGTGAAGACGGGAATCCAGGTCTTCCTCCCCTCCTCAGATGAGGAGGGGATTGAGGGGTGGTTGAAGAATCTTAATTTCAGACCACCCCCTGCCCCCTCCTTGTCTAATGAGGGGGTTTCAAAACGGAGTCAAAAACTGGCTTTGACACATCATAATTCTTTAATCGCCTCCGCGATCATGCTGGTCTCGCCGTTGCGGTCGGACATCCGGCCTTTGACCGCAATGCATTTTTCCAGTGCGATAAAAGATTTGTATTTCTCACAAGTCTTTGGAAACACCACCACCTCAATATTTCCGGAGAAATCGGCGATCTTCAGGAAATACATATTTTCTCCTTTTTTAGTCCTCACCTCTTTTAATTCTTCTACAATACCTTCAACTACGCCGAGCATCCCTTCTCTTAACTCCGCTTTCGTCTTGGCGATATTTGTTTGTTTTTTCTCTAGCTGTTCTTTGAATTTATCCAAAGGATGACCGCTGATGTAAAGGCCGAGAAGCTCCTTTTCCCAGATGAGCTTCTCGGCCGCCGTTGCTTCTGGCGCCGCCGAGAGGCGCAAGGATGGTAGGGAAATGCTCGCTCCCAGAGCCCCGAATAATGACTCCTGATTAGTTGGAGCGCGATGTGTTTCCTTATTGTATTGAATAATGTCTTCAATATTGGCAAGTAACTGGCCTCTTTCGCCGAAGTGATCCATCGCCCCCGCCTTTATCAAAGCTTCCAATGATTTTTTATTTAAATTTTTATCGCTTACTCGGTTCAGCAAATCCTCCAGAGATTTGAACTTACCGCCCTTCTTCCTCTCATTGATAATGGAATGAGCAATGCCTTCGCCGAAATTCTTGATGGTCGTTAGGCCGAAACGAATTTGATCTGGCGGTAAGGAAGTCTGACTTCCCTTAGGAAGTCTGACTTCCTTACCGCTCTTTATCACCGTAAAATCCTCAAAACTTTCATTGATATCCGGCGGCAGAACGGGGATCCTCATTCGTTTGCATTCCGTGATGATCTCCGAGATCTTCTCCACATCTCCCGATTCTGCCGTCATCACTGCAGCCATATAAATACATGGGAAGTTGGCCTTCATGTAAGCGGTCTGGTAAGCCACCTTGCCGTAGCTGGCAGCATGGGCTTTGTTGAATCCGTAGGCCTGAAAAGGTTCAAAAAGTTTCCATAATTTCTCGGCAAAATCTTTTGTCTGACCCTTCTTGATGATACCCTCGATCAATTTTTCTTTTTGAGCGGCCATTTCTTTTGGAATTTTCTTACCCATAGCCTTTCGGAATTTATCCGCCTCGAGCCAGGAGTAGCCGGCAAGCTCTATGGCGCTAAGGAGTACGTCGTCCTGATAGACAATAAGACCATAAGATTCCTCCAGATATTTTTTCATTCGGGGATCGGGGTAGGAAATAAGATTCGGATTATTTTTTCTTCGGACATATTCCGGGATCACTTCCATCGGGCCGGGGCGATAGAGAGCCACCATGGCGTTAATGTCGTGAATGGTGGAAGGTCGAAGGTCTTTCAAGTAACGGGTCATGCCGGAGCCGTTCAACTGAAAGAGTCCGGCCGTTTCTCCTTTGGCTAGAAGTTCAAATGTTTTCTTATCATTTAAAGGAACGTTTTCAATATCAATATCAATTCCCTCAATGGTTTTCACCAGAGAGACGGAGTCGGCTAAAATGGCAAGATTTCGGATACCGAGAAAATCAAATTTTAAAAGCCCGGCATTACTTTCATCTACAGAATGCATGTCGTATTGGGTGATGATCTTACCCTCATCTAATCCGGCGCTTTTCGGATCAAATTGTAGCGGCACAATTTCAGTCAGAGGAATAGGGGAGATAACCACTCCGGCGGCGTGAACGCTAATGTGTCTTGCCAAGCCTTCAATTTTTTTAGCCATGTCAATGATCGTTGCCACATCTTTGTCTTGTTGGTAAAGCTGTTTCAGCTCCGACACTTTCGCAAAGGCCCGATCAATGGTCATGGGAAATCCTTGGGCGCCGATAGGAATTAATTTTGAAATTTTGTCACCCACGTCGTAAGGGAAGCCGAGAGCCCGGGCAACGTCACGCACCGCTCCGCGGGCCATCATCGTTCCGAATGTTCCAATTTGCGCCACTTTGTCTTTTCCATATTTCTCTTTAGCATAAGCAATAACTTCATCACGACGATTGTCGGCAAAATCCATATCAATGTCCGGCGCCGATGGTCGCTCAAGATTAAGGAATCTTTCAAAAGGTAATTTATATTCAAGTGGGTCTACATTGGTAATACCGGCGAGATATGTGACTATGGAACCGGCGACAGAACCTCGGATAGTGGTCAGGATCTTGTTCTCGTGTGCAAAACGCATCAGGTCGGACACTACCAGGAAATAGGAGGCATAGCCCTTCTTTTCAATGATATTCAGTTCGTATTCAATCCTTTCTTTTACCTTTTCCGATAGTTCCAATTTCCGCCTTTCAAGACCGCTATATACAAGCTCGCGCAATTCCTCATCGATCGATTTGCCTTTTGTCGCTTTATAGTCGGGGAAGAGCCATTTACCCAGGGTTAGTTCTAGATTGCATAAATCGTTTATCTTTTGGCAGTTCTCAATCGCTTCGGGCAGGTTCTTGAAATATTTTTCCGCTGTTTCGGGACTGATGAAAGAAAACTCTCCAGCTTCTTCAATCACTTTTCGCTCGCCGAATTCGTTCTGAATTGCGACCAAAGTATTACGGGCTTTCTGGTCTTCTGGATCAAGATAATAAGTATCGTGAGTCGCCACTATTGGCACATTCATTTTTTTTGCTAGACTGGCCAGCCGTTTCATATTTTCTTCGTGCCCTTCAATTTCGGGGTGATGGGTGATCTCAATAAAAAGATCGTCGCCAAAAAGCTTTTTATAATAAGTAAGTTGTTCCGCCGCCGCTTCCTCGTTTCCGTTTCGGAGGTGCGTCGCAATGTCGCCACTAAATGAAAGAGAAATCATGACGAGATCGTCTTTGTATTTTTCCAGTAGCTCTTTGTCTATTCGTGGTTTGTAATAGAAACCTTCAAGATGAGAAAAGCTGACGAGCTTAATTAGATTTTTATAGCCGTTGGCATTTTTAGCGAGGAGTACTACTCGACTTCTTTTATTGTCGATTCTCGGTTCGCGGTCGTTACGAGTGCGACTGGCTAAATAAAAATCTACTCCTAAGATTGGTTTGATACCTTCGGCTTTGCATTCCTTGTAGAACTCGATGGCGCCGTAGAGGTTGCCGGCGTCGGTGAGGGCCAAGGCAGGCATGTTGTATTTTTTTGCCCGCGCGACTAGGTCGGGGATTTTAGGTAGGGCGAGGAGGAGGCTGTAGTGACTGTGTGTGTGAAGGTGAATGAATTTGGAGCCCATAATTGGTTTCAGTATATTGTGATTCGGCTTCTCAGGCAATTAGCATTTCTTGCCTGCGGGTGACGCCCTGTAACGATGCTACTTTAGTAATAGAGCTACCGTGTATATTAGTAACCTTCTATCATTATGCAGGGTGAGTAGTATGGCTTTCACGTGTCCTCGGCGGCGAAATGCTAATTACCTTCGAGCCGAATCGCATAAAATAACGAAGTCTGACTTCGGTATTTTATGCAATAATTATGGGTAATGAATAAAAATAAACTCAAATACATCATCGGAATCGATGAAGTTGGCCGCGGACCTCTGGCGGGACCACTAGCAGTCGGCGCCTTTGTGGCGCCGAGGGGTTTTGATTTGAGAATCTTTAAAGGAGCTCGTGATTCAAAGAAGATGTCGGCGGGGGAGAGGGAAGAGTGTTTTGGGGAGATCAAAAAGGAATTGAAAAAAGGGAAATTAAATTATGTTGTTTCATTCGTGAGCTCTCAAAAAATTGATAAATTGGGATTGACTAAAGCCATCAACCTAGCTATTCATAACTGTTTGAAAAAGCTCAATCTTGATCCGAAAAAATGTCTGGTGTTTCTGGACGGCGCCCTTCGGGCGCCATCCTCCTATCCCCACCAAAAAACCATCATCAAAGGTGACGACAAAGAAAAAATAATTTCTCTCGCCTCCATTGTCGCCAAAGTCAGCCGCGACCGTCGCATGGTCCACTTTTCCAAACTTTACCCTTCCTATAATTTCCACAAACACAAAGGCTACGGCACTCTCGAACACCGCCAAAAAATCAAAAAATTCGGCCTCAGTCCCATCCATCGGAGAAGCTTTTTGACTAGAATAATTGCCAAATAAATTAAATATGCTAATATAGAGCCATGGTTATCAGAATGCGACACACTCGGGCTCATACGGCAAACCGCCGAAGCCACCACGCTCTCACCGGAGCGGCCACAACTCTTTGCAGTGAATGCGGGCATGCCAAATTGCCTCACCGCCTTTGCCTTAATTGCGGAAAATATAAGGGCAAGATGACAATCGACGTAGTCGCCAAAGCGGAGAAGAAGGAGAAAAAGCGCAAGGAAAAAGCAACAGTTAAATAGGAATTAGGTCTTAGGTTTCAGGAATTAGGTATCAAAAAAACTTAATTTCTAAAACCTAAAACCTAGAACCTAAAACCCAGTTCATTAAAATGGCCAACAGGCACCTTTCAAGATCAATAGTTCTCCAATCACTCTTTGAGTGGGATTTTGCTAATAAGCCTAATTCTGACATTGAATCTATTTTTACTCGCACTGCCGAAGAGTTTGCCCCTGGTATGGGGGATTTTTCATTTATGCGGTCACTTATTTCAAATATCCTGAAGAAGAAACCGGATCTAGATAACATTATTGAAAAAGCCGCTCCCGAATGGCCCATTGCAAAGATTAGTATTGTTGATCGCAACATCTTGCGCATCGGTCTTTACGAATTGCTTTTCTCTGACAGAAAAGAGGTCCCTTCCAAGGTAGCTATCAACGAAGCTATTGAGTTAGCAAAAACTTTTGGAGGAGAAACGAGCGGGAAATTTGTGAATGGAGTACTCGGTGCAATCTACAAAGAAATGGGCGAGCCGGGAAAGGACGAAAAGACTACAAAGAAGCGTCGGCCATTTATAAATGTCCCGTATGAGCAAATGCCGATTGAAACTCTCGGTGGAGCGGTTATTTACGCTCTCGGTCAAGATGGAGAGGTCTACCTCGCCTTAGTTCACGATGTTTTTGGCCACTGGACACTTTCCAAAGGGGGAATTGCCGCTGATGAGGAGCCAAAGGCTGGCACAATGAGAAAAATTAAAGAGGAGGTGGGATTGGATATTATGATAAAAGAAGAGCTCGCTAAAAATGAGTATATTGCCACTCATCCGGAAAAAGGGAAGATCCGAAAGCAGGTAATTTATTTTTTAGGTGAGTCAAAATATCAAGATATTCAATTAGAGAAGACCGGAGGTCTCGACGACGCCAAATGGTTCAAATTGAAAGACATCCTTGACTTGAATTTTTATAATGATATTTTGCCTATTATTACCAAGGCAATTAATATCCTCATCAGTACCGACACACTGAAGACGAAAAAGTAATGGATTTTGCACAATTTGAAAAACATATAGGAATATCATTTAAAGACAAAAGCCTTCTAAAACAGGCCTTTATTCATCGTTCTTATATTAATGAGAATAGGAATCTGAAACTGGAGCACAATGAAAGATTTGAATTTCTAGGTGATGCGGTTTTGGAGCTGGTGGTCACTGATTATCTCTATCATAAATATCCGCAAAAGCCGGAAGGGGAATTGACCTCGTTTCGCTCATCACTAGTCAATTCAAATACGCTCGCCGAAGTGGCACAACGCATAAACATAAATGATTTCCTTTTCTTATCAAAAGGAGAATCAAAAGACACGGGCCGCGCTCGCCAATATATTCTGGCGAACGCACTCGAGGCTCTGATCGGCGCCATTTACCTCGACCAAGGCTACGATGCGGCCCGTGACTTCATTTCCAAATACATTTTTGATCTCATCGACGAGATCGTTGAAAAAGGCACCTTCATTGACGCTAAGAGCCTCTTTCAGGAGAAGGCCCAGGAGAAAGTAAGCATCACCCCCCTCTACAAAACTATCAAAGAAGATGGTCCCGATCACGACAAACATTTCACCGTAGGGGTCTTCCTAGACACCGATCTCGTCATCGAAGGCGTCGGCAAATCCAAACAAGAAGCCGAACAAGCCGCCGCCAAAAAAGCACTTGAAAAAAAGGGGTGGTAAGATTGAAATAAATAAAAGGGTTAGGAGCTTTTTTATCATGAGTAAAAGCTGATAAAATTTTTATGAAAATGATTTTGAAAAGTTGTTGACAGGGGATTGAGTAGGAATATAATAGAGAGTACAGATGGCCTTTTGGCTCGCCTTCCTTCCGGGGAAGGAGAATGGAAAATAGCTAGCCGAAATTAACTCGGCTAGCTATTTTCTTTATCTCGTGGAGTAGATGTGGCTCAATTGAACAAATTTTGTTAACCAATCTCTTACTATCAATGTTTCTTAATTGAGACAGATTAGCAGTTGCTTCTTTTTCTTCAATAGTTCCAACAGGGATTCGATAGGAGTTTAACTTTTTTGACGTGCTTAAAGGTAGAGCTAAAAATGAATACATGTTGTATTTATTTAAAATAATCACTGGTCGCATATAAGTTTCGATTCCACCATTCATTTCGAATCCTATATTTAACCCCAAATTTATCCACCACACTTCTCCTTCATGGAAAAACAGTCGATCTTCTTTTTGATCAATTGTTTTCTTCATTTCATTCCATCGATCAAAATCTTTTTCCATTCATGAATCATAATCAGACCACATGAAAAGAACCTGAAAATTTGTTAAAATAAGCTCATGTATCTGAAATCCCTGGAACTTTCCGGCTTTAAGTCTTTTGCAAAAAAAAGCAGTCTGGAATTCAATGCCTCTATCTCGTCCATTGTGGGGCCGAATGGCTCTGGCAAATCCAACATTGCCGAGGCTTTTCGATTTGTCTTGGGAGAGCAATCCTTTAAATCAATGCGAGGGAAAAAGGGAGAGGATCTCATTTTTAATGGTGGCAAGGATTCCCAGAGAGCCAATCGAGCCAATGTTAAAGTGCTTTTTGATAATAGCGATCACACCTTGAATGTTGATTTTGATGAGGTAAGCATTGAGCGAGTAGTGCATCGTGATGGCATCAATCAATATTTAATAAATGGATCGGAGGTTCGTCTGCGCGATATTATTGAGCTTTTGGCGGGCGCTCACATTGGAGCCTCGGGTCATCATATTATTTCCCAAGGTGAAGCTGATAAAATTTTAAATGCCAATCTTCGCGAGCGCCGAACCATGGTGGAAGACGCACTTGGGTTAAAAATATATCAATACAAAAAAGAGGAAAGTGAAAGAAAGTTGGAAAAGACAGAAGAAAATATTAAATCGGTTGAATCGCTGCGTCGAGAAATTGCTCCGCACTTGAAATTCTTGAAGAAACAAGTAGAAAAAGTGGAGAAGGCTCGCGAGATGAAAGAAGAACTCAAAGATCTTTATCGGGAATATTTCAAGCGCGAGGATATTTATTTGAAATTGCAGAAGGAGGACCTCGCGGCGAGGAAGAAGGGGCCGCAAGCGGAGCTTGTGGCCCTCGAGAACGAATTGGAAAAAGCCAAGAAAATTCTCGCCGCGACCAAAGAAAAAGACTCGCGCGGCGAGGCCATTATTGATGTTGAAAGTAAGTTAAAGATTGTCCGGAGTGAAAAAGAGGTTCTGACACGTGAAGTGGGACGAATCGAAGGGGAGATCGCATACCTCGAAAAGAATATTAAAAAACAGAAAGAAAGTACCAGCCAGATAGAGCAAAAAACCGTTTATTTACATGAACTGGAAGCTCTTCGGAAGACAATTGACCAGCATGCCAGTGAAGCCGAAGGCAAAACCGATGTCGCCGCTATCAAGTCCTTGATATATAAGATCCGAGACCTTTTTAGGAATTTTATTGAGAGTAATAGAACTAAAAAAGATCAGGCGGCAATTGGCGATTTGGAAAACGAACTCGCCAATTTGAATGAAGAAAGAAAGCAGTTAGATCAAAAACTCCAAAAGCAGGCCACCGAAGAAACTGGATTGAACAATGAATATTTACGACTAAAGAACGAGGTGGAGAAGGGGAAGGACACCAGTCTGGAAGCCGAGCGCAAAATGCTTCAGGTGATGGCGCGACAGAACGATATTCGCGCCACCCTGAATTCACTTCAAGTAACGGAAGAGAGATTTGTTCTGGAAGAGACCGATTTCAAGCGGGAACTGGGAGAAGCCGGTGTGCTTTTGGGAAGGGAAGCGACAGAATATGAAAGTTTCAAGATCGGCGGAGAGGCTAGTGCCAGATCCGAACAGCTTGAGCGTCGCCGCTACATTGAAAAGATCAAGATTCGATTGGAGGAAGCGGGAACGGGCGCCGGTGAAGATATTCTGAAGGAATACACAGAAGCGGAAGAAAGAGACATATTTCTTGGACGTGAATTGGAAGATTTGGATAAATCCGCTGTCTCACTGAAAGAATTAATTACTGATCTGGAAAATCGACTGGATGTTGAATTCAAAGAAGGGGTGCGAAAAATTAATGAAGAGTTCGGTAAATTTTTCGCCCTAATGTTTGGCGGAGGCAAGGCTTCGCTCGAAGTGATTCGTGAGAAGGTTCGGCGAAGACGATCGGATGAGGATCTAGATTTATTGGAAGCGGAAGGCTATAGTCGCGCCGAATCTGAAGCAGATTCGGCTCTAGGCGACGAAGGGATCGACATCAATGTCTCCCTCCCTCATAAGAAGATCAAAGGCCTCGTCATGCTCTCCGGCGGAGAACGGGCTCTTACCTCCATCGCTCTACTCTTCGCTATTTCTCAGGTAAATCCGCCACCATTCATTATTCTGGATGAAACTGATGCCGCTTTAGACGAAGCCAACTCCCGAAAATATGGCGACATGATTGAAAATCTTTCCAAATTTTCCCAGCTCATCCTCATCACTCACAATCGTGAGACCATGTCCCGCGCCGGCGTCATATATGGTGTCACCATGGGCGGTGATGGTCTCTCAAAACTTCTTTCCATTCAATTTGAAGAGGCGGTGGTGGTAGCGAAATAATATTAATTCATTAAATGAAAGATCAGCAAAAAGGATCGGCGATAATAATTTGGATAAGCACTATTACCATTTTAGCTATTGGTATCGGGGCGTCTATCTATTTCAATTCTTTGTCTTATCCCTCACCGATCAATTTTATCCCTCCTCCTTGTTGTGCGACAGCATCCTCTACTTATGATTCTACATCCACCATGGTGTTCATTGATATGAAGATCGCTCTTTTGGCGGTTCCTCACGAAGGTAACAATCCTGAGACGGTTAGGGGCTGTGATATAGTTGTAATGTCTCATCAAGCTCGAGAGGTTCCCTTAAACCAAGGCCCTTTGACATCTGCAATGAAAGAGCTTTTTGCAAAAAAGGAACCATGGCCATACTCAGAGGGTTTTCTAGGAAGTTTCATTTCTTCTCAAAAGAATTTATTCTTTGACCATGCCATAGTTGAAAATGGGGTAGCGAATATCTATTTAACCGGCAATTATACTTTGGGAGGGGAATGTGATGACCCTCGAACCGAAACTCAAATAGTAGAAACGGCCAAGCAATTTTCAACCGTCAAATCGGTTCAAATCTTCTTGAACGGAAAAGAATTTAAAACTCCAAACGAAAGAGGTTAGAGAAAAAAGGGTCAGGCACCTTTTTAACTTCTCTTTAATTTTTCTTCATATCCGATCTCTATAATTGGGAGATGGAGAAGAATTTTGACTAATGGAATGAGGTTAAGAAAAAACCGGTCAAGTTAATTTTGACCGGTTTTTTCCATCGTTTGCACCACTCGGATACCGAGTGGGCGAGCCCGAAGGCCATCACTACCTACATGATAGCGAATCTGACGATGAAAAGTCAAGTCCTGATAATCTTTCTAATTGACTGGATTCCCGTCTGCACGGGAATGACAATCTACTCCACAAAGCGATAATCCAAAGTTCTCTTTTCCAGATCAGCGCCGGCGATTTTGATTTTTACTTTGTCGCCAAGAGTATATTTCTTTTTGGTTTTTTGACCAACGATGGCATAATTTTTCTGGTCGAAAATGTAATAATCGTCAATTAAATCTCGCAGACGAACCATTCCTTCCGATCTTGTTGAAACTTCTTCCACATAGATACCCCAGTCGGTGACACCGGAGATAATGCCGTCGTAAATTTCTCCAATGTGCTCGCTCATGTATTCCACCTGTTTGTATTTAATAGATGAACGCTCGGCATCAGCGGCAGCAATTTCCCGACGCGTGGATTCGTCGGAGACTTTGTAGTAATAAGCCATTTGTTCAGGTGTGATATTTTTGCCCTGCAGCACATCATTCAGAATTCTGTGAACTAGAAGATCCGGATAACGGCGAATAGGGGAGGTAAAGTGAGTGTAATAATCGAAAGCCAAACCGAAGTGACCGATATTTTTAGTGGAATAAACTGCTTTGGCCATGGAGCGAATAGTGGCGGTTTTAATGAGCGATTCTTCCGCTTTTCCTTCTACTTGATTGAGTAGGGCCTGAATATCTTTTGGTGAGATATTTTTGTCAGAGATAGGTAATTCGTAGCCGAGCGCTTTTAGGAAAATGGAGAGCTCGGCTATTTTTTCTTTGTCGGGAAGGTCGTGGATACGATAAATGCCGATATCTTTATTTTGATAATGGATCTTGGCTGATTTGTGAATGAATTCGGCGACCTCCTTGTTGGCTAGGAGCATGAATTCTTCTACCAGTTTGTGTGTATCGAGTCGATCTTTTTTGATTACTTCAATTGGTTTTCCTTTTTCGTCGAGCACGAACTTTACTTCCGTTGTTTCAAAGTCAATCGCTCCGGATCCGATTTTCTTTTTTTTGAGGATTAAAGCGAGTTCATTTAAAGTATTCACTTCTTCGAAGTATTCTAATTGTACGTTCGTTCGGCCCTGCGCAAAAAACTTTTCGTCCGCTTTGGCGGAGTCAAGTTTTTTGTCTGCGGGCACTCTGCCACCCTTCAACCTGGCGCTATCTAGGACTCCCTGCGCTTCTTCATAACTGAAACGTTTGTCGGAGTGAATGACAGTTCTTCCAAACCAACGACTCTTTATTTCAGCCTTTTTAGTTATTTCAAAAACAGCGGAAAACGTTAGCTTGTCTTCGTTTGGGTTTAGACTGCATATGTCATTGGAAAGTACGTGGGGGAGCATGGGAATAGTGCGATCCACAAGGTAGACGGAGAATCCGCGTTTCCTGGACTCTTTATCAAGGGCGCTACCAGGTCGGACATAATAAGAAACGTCGGCAATATGAATGCCGACTTCGAAATTGCCGTTTGGGAGTTTTTGAAAGGAAAGGGCATCGTCAAAATCCTTGGCGTCGACTGGGTCGATAGTGCAGGTGAAAACGTTTCGGAAATCACGCCGGCTTTGAATTTCCGCCGGCGTGATTTCCTTCTGATTCTTTTCAATATTCTCCGCTTCGCGAACCACCTCATCCGGAAAATCCGTATCAAATCCTCTCTCGAGCACGATGGACTGCATCTCCACATCGTGCTCACCCTTTTTACCGATCACCTTCAAGACCTTACCCTCCGGACTCTTCTTTGAATCCTTCCAGGAAACAATAGTGGCCAAAACTTTTTCACCCACCTTGCCGCCAGCCGCTTTCTCCGCTGGAATAAAAATATCAATGTACATTTTGCGGTCATCAGCATTCAGAAAAAAGTTTTGGCCAACTGCTTCAAGCGCGCCAACAAATTCTGTTTTGGTGCGCTTTTCGATCTTCAAGATCTCGCCCTGCAGCCGCCGTCCTTTTGATTTCGGGTGAACGGCCGCTTCCACCTCGTCCCCATTTAGAGCTGTATTCAGGAAGTTATTCTGGATCTCTAGATCATCTTCCTTAGGCTGTAGAACATTTTTAATATACCCAACGCCCTTGGAATTAATACTAATGACTCCGCGAATTATCGATTTTGTCTGCTCGCTATGAAGTTTCTTCTTTGACATTTTGTAAGATGATGATACCATATCCCCACATGTTAAAAATTCGCTTACAACGAACGGGTAGAAAACACGAGCCGGCATTTCGGCTTGTTTTGACCGACTCAAAGAACAGTACTAAGAGTGGTAAAAGCCTGGAAGTACTCGGCTCTCATGATTTTCGGAAAGAAAATACAACCATACAAGCTGACAGAGTAAAATATTGGATGTCCAAAGGAGCTAAGCCAACCGATACCGTTCACAACCTACTCCTCAGCCAAAAAATTATTGAGGGCAAGAAAATAAACGTCCTACCAAAAAAGACTCCTCCTAAGAAGGAAGAGCCCGCACCAGTTGCCGAAACACCTGTTGCCGAAGCGGCAACACCTGAACCAGCCCCAGAGTCAGAACCGGCTCCGGAAGTCTAATATTTGACGTCAAAACTCTAAACTAATATACTTGCTTCATCCGTGCGATTCGCACTGGTCGAATTTCGTAGAGTTTTAAAAATACATATATACCAAAATAATGAACGATCAAGACACACAATTTCTGGACTTCGTTATTAAATCTTTGGTGGACAATCAGGGCGCTGTAAAGATCACCCGAACGGTTGATGAAATGGGCGTACTGATGACACTAACTGTTGATCCCGTCGATATGGGCAAGGTTATTGGCAGACAAGGAAATACCGCCAAGGCCATCCGCACCCTTTTACGAGTGGTCGGGATGAAGAATAACGCTCGGGTCAACCTAAAGATTGAAGAGCCTGAGGGAAGTACGAGACCGGAAGGAGGAATGAGAAAAGAACAAAACGCCACAAAGACGGTTGACGAAGTGATGGACGATCTTAAGATTTAGTGGTTTTTCACATCATTACCTTATTTCCCGGAGTTTTTGATTCATACATCAATGAGTCCATCTTAAAACGTGCTCAAAAGAACAAAAAGTTAAAATTTAAATTCTATAATCCCCGCGATTACGTGAAGGTGGTTGGAGCCCAGAAAGGGAAAGAGAAACCCTATCTGCGAGTGGATAATAAACCTTACGGAGGAGGACCGGGAATGGTGATGCAGGCCTTGCCGGTGATAAAGGCAATTGAGGCTGCAATCAAGCATTCAAATAAAAAAAGAAAGATTATCTTTCTTTCTCCAAATGGCAAACAATTCAATACCTCTTATGCTAAAACCGTAGTCAAAAAATATTCCGACATTATTATCATTTGTGGTCATTACGAAGGAGTGGATGCTCGGGTAAAGAAGATTTTCAAAGCTGAAGAAGTTTCCATTGGTCCCTACACCCTAACCGGCGGGGAATTGCCCGCCATGATCATGATCGACTCAATGGCTCGCCAGATCGAAGGAGTCCTCGGTAACTTCGACTCCCTGGAAGAATCCCGCGCCGCGAGCTCGGATACCTACACCCGTCCGGCTGTTCTGAAATACAAAGGCAAAAACTACAAGGTGCCCAAAGTTCTTCTTTCAGGAAATCACCGAGATATAGAGGAATGGCGGAGGAAGAAATAGCTTGACATTATTTCTACATACTATAATATAGTACTATTATATAGTAAATAATTATATTTATGACCACCATATCAATTCCACTCAACAATGAGCTAAACGAATATGTCGACGAACAAGTCCGGCTAGGAAAGGCCTCAAGCAAGGCCGAGCTCATTCGTCGAGCCATCGTCAAGTTCAAGGAAGACGATTTCATCCACACCATTTTAAAAGCTAAGCAGGAGATCAAGGAGGGGAAGGCTCTTGAAGGCAATTTAGATGATTTAGCAAAGGGTTTTTAATATTCAAATTTCGTGATAAATATTCGCTATGCTCCGACATTTGTTCGGATGTATAAAAAAATAGACGATAACCTTCAACATGAAGTAAAAGAGAAGATTGAGCTATTTAAAGATAAGAAAAACCACGAATCTCTAAAGGTTCATAAACTGAAAATACCCGAAAATACGTACTCTTTTCGAGTGAACTATAAGATTAGAGTTGTTTTTGAATATGAGGATAAGGAAAACACAGTAAACTTATTGTATATAGGAGGCCATGATGAGGTGTATTAGACTGCTTGACAGTGGAAAGCCCCCTCTGCTATACTCTCCTTACTGATTGAGTTACGGGGGATTCTAAGAAGTTACAATTTAACACTTACAAAAAGTGCCAAGGAGAGAAAGGCACTCGGTAATTCTCGCACTGCGAGAAGATTTTTGTTTCTATATTAAATTTTTTAATTAAAAATCAACCCCCAATGATCAAAGAGAAAAAATATTTTAATAAGTTTAAGAAGCCTCTCATTGACCTTCCTAATTTAGTAGACGCCCAAACTTTCTCCTTTAATTGGCTACTTGAAACGGGTATGAAGGAAATCTTTGCCGAGTTTTCTTCAATCAAAGATTATTCCGAAAAGAAATTTGAACTTGATTTTACCGGTTTTGAATTAAGCGAGCCGAAATACGACGAATTTTATGCTAAAGAGAATCGCATCTCTTATGAGGCACCACTAAAGGTGACAGTGCGATTAAAGAATAAGGTACTCGGCAGTGATAAAGAGCAAGAGATCTTTATGGCTGATTTTCCGATCATGACCAATCATGGCACTTTCATTATCAATGGTATTGAAAGAGTCATCGTTCCCCAATTAGCCCGATCATTTGGGGTATTTTTTACTTCACAGGAATTGAAAGGACGAGTATTCTTTGGTGCCAAGATCATTCCTTCTCGTGGGGCCTGGGTAGAAATTGAAAGCGATCCTGACGGCGCCATTTATGTTCGTATTGACCGTAAGAGAAAGTTTCCGGTTACTTCACTCCTCCGAGTTTTCGGTGCCATCGATGACACATCCATCAAGGCACTATTTAAAAATAACCAATTTGCCACTCCTTTAATTGAAACAAGTTTGGTTAAGGATCACGCCAAGACCCAGGAAGATTCTTTCATTGAAATTCACAAGCGATTGCGCGACGGCGATCTTGCCACTGTTGAGAACGCCAAGGAGTTCATTAAATCTATTTTTGGTGCTGAGCGATACGATCTTTCAAAAGTGGGCCGCTTCCGCTTTAACAAACGTTTTGATAAGAGTATGACTGAAAAAGATCTGGAGAAAAGAGTGGTAACTCTGGAGGATATTGTCACCATTATTTCTCACATCATTGATTTGAATAATAATATTTCCGCCACTGCCGATGATATTGACCACCTGGGTTCTCGACGAGTCAGATATGTCGGAGAATTGCTTCAGCAGAAAATTCGAGTGGGTATGTCGCAGATCAAACGAAACATTCAGAACAGAATGTCTACCATTGATACCGATGCCGCCATGCCTGTTCAATTCATCTCCCCGCGCCCCCTTCAAGCTCGTATCAAGGAATTTTTCACTACCAACCAGCTCTCCCAATTCATGCAGCAGGAAAATGTTTTGAATGAGCTGGAACATTTGCGCACAATTTCTGCTCTTGGCCCGGGAGGTTTAACTCGCGAACGAGCCGGATTTGAAGTTCGTGACGTTCATCCTTCTCACTACGGCCGTATCTGTCCTATCCACACCCCAGAAGGTCCGAATATCGGATTGGTCCTTCACCTTTCCGTCTACGCCAAGATCAACGATTTCGGCATGATCGAAACTCCTTATATGAAAGTAAAAGACGGAAAGATCACTAACGAGATCAAATATCTAAATGCTCTGGAAGAAGAGGGTTCAGTCATCACCCATGCTGTTACTCCTTACGACAAAGATGGCCATTTAACCAATGAGATGGTAGAAGTTCGAATGAAAGGCAAGCCGGGTGAAGTTCACCGAAATGAGGTCAATTATATGGATGTGGCTTCAAATCAAGCCTTCTCCATTGCCACCAGCATGATCCCATTCCTCAATCACGACGATGCCAACCGAGCACTGATGGGTTCAAACATGCAGAAACAAGCCACTCCCTGCATCGTGCCGGAAGCACCGATCGTTGCCACCGGTATCGAAGAGAGAGCGGCCAAAGATACAGGGCGTATCATCATGGCGCCGGAAGATGGTCACATCAAGGCAGTGGATGCGGAAAAGATCGTTTTCAAGAACAACAAAGGCAAAGAAAAAATCTTTCCTCTGGTGCGCTTTTCCCGAACCAATCAATTCACTGCTTTTCATCAGCGACCAATTGTTTCTTTGGATCAGAAAGTAAAAAAAGGTCAGGTGTTGGCTGATACCTCCACTACCGCAAACGGTCAGATCGCTCTCGGCCAGAATATTCTAGTGGCCTTTATGTCATGGTCTGGTGCCAACTACGAAGACGCCATCATCATTTCCGAAAGATTGGTCAAAGAGTCAAAATTTGCCAGCATTCATATTGAAGAATTTATTGTCAGCGTTCGCGACACCAAGCTCGGACCGGAGATTACTACTCATGACATTCCAAACGTTGGTGAGGCTCGACTGCGTAATCTTGATGAAGATGGGATTATTCGCATCGGCGCGGAAGTGCGACCGGGCGACATCATTGTAGGCAAGATCACTCCAAAAGGGGAGACGCAACTGACTCCGGAAGAAAGATTGTTGCGATCCATTTTCGGAGAGAAGTCTCGTGATGTTAAAGATACATCAAAACGAATTGAGAACGGCAAACGTGGACGAGTTATTAATGTCAAAGTTTTTTCTCGTGAGCGAGGCGATAAACTTGAGTCCGGCGTTATCAAGAAAATTCACATTGAAGTGGCCCAGCTTCGCAGTGTCTCCGTCGGAGATAAACTGGCTGGTCGCCACGGAAACAAGGGAGTTATTTCCAGAATCCTACCGGAAGAAGACATGCCTTACATGGCGAACGGCACGCCGGTTGACATCATCCTTACCCCGCTCGGTGTGCCGAGCCGAATGAACCTCGGACAAATCCTTGAGCTTCATCTTGGAATGGCCGCCAACACTTTAAATTATCAGGCCATTGTTCCGGCTTTCGGTGGGGCCACTGACGTTGAAATAAAAGAGGAATTGGTAAAGGCTGGATTCCAAAGTAATGGAAAGATGCAACTTTATGATGGCCGCACTGGCGAAGGATTTCATCAGGAAATCGCTGTGGGTTACATGTATATTTTGAAACTTCATCATATGGTAGAAGACAAAATTCACATGCGATCCATCGGTCCGTACTCTCTCATCACCCAGCAGCCACTCGGCGGTAAGGCTCAAGGTGGAGGACAGCGATTCGGAGAAATGGAAGTTTGGGCATTACTTGGTCATGGAGCGTCACACACCTTGCGTGAAGTTCTTACCATCAAATCCGACGACATTATAGGACGAAGTGCCGCATTTGATTCCATTGTTAAAGGCGAAGAGATTAGTCCGCCTAATGTGCCCGCATCATTTAATGTTTTACTTCACAATTTACGAGGCCTTTCTTTGGATGTCGACCTTGAGAAGAATAGCGATAACGTCGGAGACGAATAAAAATAAATATCATGCAAAGATATCCATCAATTAAATATAAACATCAAGATGCTAGTGTCAATGACTTTGACGCTATTTCCATTCGCATCGCTTCACCCGAAAAGATTAAGGAATGGTCATACGGAGAAGTGTTGAAGCCGGAAACGATGAATTATCGAACCCAGCGCAGTGAAAAGAACGGTCTTTTTGACGAGAAGATCTTCGGACCGGACAAAGATTACGAATGTTACTGTGGTAAATATCGAGGTATTCGCTACAAGGGTATTATTTGTGAGAAGTGTGGGGTGGAAATTACCCGCTCTATTGTTCGACGTGAGCGAATGGGTCACATTGAGTTATCTACCCCGGTCTCACACATTTGGTTTTTGAGAAGTCTTCCTTCACGAATTGGTTTAATTCTCGGTATGAGTAACGTTGACCTGGAAAAGGTTATTTACTTTGCCGGTTATCTTATTACTAAGGTCAATCAGGCCGAAAAGACCAAATTGCTGAAAGATCTTGATGCCGAATACAAGACAAAAATCAAAGCCTTAAATGACGAAAAGACTAAACAGGCAGTAAGCGATTTATTACTTAATGCCAAAGAAGATATTGAAAGCATTGAAATTGGTCAAGTGCTTGACGAGATTGCTTATCATAAGTTTTCTCTCAAATATGGAGCGACTTTTGAGGCTGGTATTGGTGCCGAGGCTATCTTCAACATTCTGAAAGTCCTGGATCTGAAAAAACTTTACGAAAGTCTGGAAAAGGAATTGGAAAATGTCGCCTCGGCGGAGAAAGATAAAATGCTGAAGAGACTTTCTCTGATTCAGGCTATGGCGGCTAGCAACATCCGGCCTGAATGGATGTTTCTTACTCGTATTCCAGTTATTCCGGCTGCCTTACGGCCGATGGTACCGCTCGATGGCGGCCGTCATGCTACCTCCGACGTCAACGATCTCTATCGCCGGGTAATCAATCGAAACAATCGTCTGAAAAAACTGAAGGAGATCAACGCTCCGGACGTCATCCTCCGAAACGAGAAAAGAATCTTACAGGAAGCGGTAGATTCATTGATTGATAATTCCATTCGACACGGCAATACCTTATTTGCTGGAGTCAATCAGGCACAACGGAGACCGCTTAAATCTATTTCCGATAATCTGAAAGGTAAGCGTGGTCTCTTTCGTCAGAACCTCCTTGGTAAGCGAGTAGATTACTCCGGCCGATCGGTGATTGTTGTCGGTCCGGAGTTGGAATTGCATCAATGTGGTTTGCCTAAGCACATGGCTCTGGAACTTTTTCGGCCGTTCGTCATTTCTAGACTTTTGGATCAAGAATTGGCTTTCAATATTCGAGGAGCTTCACGCCTGATTGACGACGGTATTCCAGAAGTTTGGGCCATTCTTGAGGAAGTGATTGCTGATAAATATGTTTTGCTTAACCGAGCTCCAACTCTTCACCGACTGGGTATTCAGGCTTTTAAGCCAGTATTGATTGAAGGTAATGCCATTCAAGTGCACCCTTTGGTCTGTTCTGCTTTCAACGCCGACTTCGACGGAGACATGATGGCTGTTCACGTACCTCTAAGTAAAGAGGCCCAGATGGAAGCCCGCACCATCATGGCCGCCGACAAGAATATTTTGAAACCGGGAAGCGGCGAACCAACCGTTACCGCTAAACTTTTGGACGTCGTTCTCGGCTGTTACTGGGTCACTAAAATTATCGTTGGCGATAAAGGTGAAGGGAAAGTCTTTGAAAGTCCTTCAAGCGCCCTGGCTGCCCACGAATTTGATCAGGTTTCATACCGCGCTCTCATTAAGGTTCTGCCTGGAACAAGTGAAAAATACAAACAATTCAAAGGTCAATTGTTCGAAACAACAGTAGGTCGCCTTCTTTTTAACCTCATTTTGCCGGAAGACTACCCTTATCAGAATAAAGAAATAGAAAAGAAAAGCATGGGTGTTTTGGTGAACGATCTAATTAATAAATATGGCATTGAATCAGTGCCGCCGATTTTAGATAAGATTAAAACATTTGGCTTCAAATATGTCACAACCAGTGGCGTCACCTGGGGTATTGATGATATTAAGATTCCTGAAGGCAAAAAGCCTGTCATTGAGGCTGCTAAGAAACGTTCCGATGAAATTACCATTCAATACAACGAAGGTCTGCTTTCTGAAGAAGAGAAGATTCGAAAGAATATTGAAATTTGGCAGGGAGCCAAGGGAGAAATTGAAAAGTTGATCCCAGCTACTTTGGATGAGAACGGTTCAGTACACGACATGGTTCTCTCTGGCGCTCGAGGTTCGCTTTCTCAAATCACCCAGATGGCCGGTATGAAAGGTCTAATCCAAAATTCGGCCGGAGACATTATTGAATCACCCATCCTTTCATCTAGTAAAGAAGGGTTAACTCCGATTGAATATTTCATTACTACTCACGGTGCCAGAAAAGGTCTCACAGATACTGCTCTAAATACTGCCAAGGCCGGATATCTCACTCGTAAACTTTTCGTAGTGGCTCAAAATGTCATTATCACCGAAGATGACTGCAAAACTAAAGAAAGCATCATAATCAGAAAAGGTACTGCCTCTGGTATTGAGGTGGGCCTCTCTAAAAACATTCGTGGTCGAGTCTTGGCTGAAGAGGTGATGAAGAAAAATAGCAAGGTCACTCTATTTGAGAGAAATCACTTACTTTCCAAAGAGGATGCGGACGAGATTGAAAAAAATGGAGTTGAAGAAGTAGTTGTTCGCTCACCCCTTACTTGTAAAACTTTGGAGGGCATCTGTCGAGAGTGTTATGGACTGGACTTGGGTAAGAACAAGTTGGTAGATCTCGGTGAAGCGGTGGGCACAGTAGCCGCTCAAGCTATCGGCGAGCCAGGCACCCAGCTGACTATGCGTACCTTCCACGCCGGAGGTACCGCCTCCGCCGGAGGAGATATTACTCAAGGTTTGCCCCGAGTGGAAGAGGTCTTTGAAAAACGCAAGCCTAAAAATCCAGCCCTTATCAGTCGAACAGATGGGATAGTGTCGGACATTAAGGAAGGCGACAAAGAAAGATTGCTCATAGTCCTTCCGGAAATTCATGATAAAGCCAAGAAAGGTAAAAAAAGCGAAGTGGAATATTCTGTTAGCTTTTTACGTACTCTAACCGTCAAAGTAGGAGACAAGGTTCTCAAGGGACAATTCCTAACCGACGGATCGGCCGACATTGAAGAACTATTCAAATATGCCGGCAAAGACGAAGCTCAAAATTATGTTATTTCTGAAGTGAAGAAACTTTATGAACTCCAGGGTGAAGCTGTTTCTCGAAAACATATAGAAGTAATTGTTCGACAGATGTTTGCCCGAGTGAAGATCAAGGATGCCGGCGGCACTGACCTATCCGTTGGTGATGTAGTAGAAAATTTTGAATTCATTATAAAAAATAAGCAAGCCAAAGCAAAAGGAAAGGATGAAGCAAAGGCAGAATCAATTGTTATGGGTATTGCCGAGGTCTCTCTTTCAAGACGCAGTTTTCTTTCAGCTGCCTCCTTTCAACATACTACTCGAGTGCTGATCAACGCCGCAATAAGAGGCAGCAAAGATCGCCTCCACGGCCTGATGGAGAATGTTATAATCGGCCGATTAATTCCAGCCGGTACAGGCTTTAAAGGCAGTCCAAAATATCAACAGATTGAGGATATGCAGAGGGGTGTAGATAATCAAAATTGACCAGCTCACCTACGAACTTTTTTAGAGACCGCTCCGGGGCGCTTGCCCAAGTCTTAGTCTCTAAAAAAGTTGTAGGTTTCGCGTTCAATTTTTAAAATGTCCACAGTCGAACAAATAAAAGAAAAGTTGAACATTGTTGATGTGGTTGGGCGATACATCAAGCTGGAAAAGGCTGGCGCTAATCTTAAAGCCAAATGCCCTTTTCATAACGAGAAGACCGCTTCTTTTTTTGTTTCGCCTTCACGTAATAATTACTACTGCTTCGGTTGTAATGCCAAGGGTGATATTTTTACCTTCGTTCAGGAATTTGAACGAGTTGATTTTGTGGAGGCGTTGAAAATTCTGGCTGACATTGCTGGAGTAAAGATCGTTTACGAAAAAGGAGCGGATAAGCAGGTGAGGAGCGAAAAAGAAAAGCTCCTAGCCCTAACAGAATCAGCGGTCAATCATTTTGAGAAGAATCTTCCTAAGAATCCTCCAGCTCTTGAATATCTGAAGGGAAGAGGTCTGAAAGAAAGAACCATCAGTGATTGGCGTCTAGGATATGCCGTAGATTCTTGGCAAGATCTTCTGGATCATTTGAAAAAGGCGGGCTATTCGGAATCGGACATTGAAAAAGCCGGATTGATAAAGAAGGGAGACAAACCGGGAGGCGGCCTCTACGATCGTTTCCGAGCCCGCCTGATGTTTCCGATATTTGATTCAGCCGGCCGGCCCATCGCCTTTTCCGGCCGGCTACTTGATCCCACTTCGCAAAATGCTACGGCGGGGGCAGCAAAGTATATTAACAGTCCGGAAGGGCCACTTTTCAATAAATCTTCTGTTCTATACGGCTATGATAGGGCCAAAAACCCCATTAGAGAGCAGAATTACGCCATATTGGTGGAAGGGCAGATGGACCTGCTCATGATGCATCAGGCGGGGCTTCGAAACACCATTGCTTCAAGCGGCACCGCTCTTTCTGAAGAGCATTTGAAAATACTAAAACGAAGTTCGGAAAATCTACTTCTAGCATATGACGGCGATGGAGCAGGTCTGAAAGCGGCCATTCGGGCCTGGAATTTAGCACTGTCGATGGGGATGGAGATAAAGATTGCCCCTCTGCCAAAAGGAGAAGATCCGGCGTCAATCATTGCCAAAAGTCCGGAGGAGATGAAAGAGATTTTGCAACAATCCAAGCATATCATCGACTTCTATCTTGAAGCCATCCTAAACTCCGATAAAGATAGTCGGAAGATCTCAAAAAAGGTTGAAAAGGAACTTTTGCCACTTGTTCGGAGTCTTGCTTCAAGTATTGATCAGGCCCACTTTATTACCAACATTTCTGAAAAGACCGGAATCAAAGAAGAGGCTCTTTATGAGGAGCTCAATAAGATTCAGGTGGAGGAGACGAGCGAGGATAGTTCCGAAAAGATCGAGATAGTTGATGAATTCATCGCTCGGCGACTATGGGGGCTCCTCTTCTGGCAAGAGAATGAAAAAGAAAAACGGGTCGATCAGGAAAAAATTATTGAGAAACTAAAAGAAATTGTCGGCGAAGAAGAGATCAAGCGCCGACAAGCCTCTACCCTCGAACAAAAAGCCAGTCTGGTGTATGAAGCGGAACTCTATTATGGTGATACCACCGATCTCCAAAAGGAAGCAGAAGAACTCTTGGGGTATGTTGAAGAAGACTATCTGAAGGATCAATTTGGCAAGGCCATGGTAGAGCTTCAATCAGCCGAGCGAGAAAAGAAGACGGAGGAAGTAGCCGCTATTTTAAAAAGATGTCACGATTTATCAGCACGACTTTCAGCTAGGAAAAAACAATAATTGACTCTATAATTTTACACTAATGCCCAAAAAGAAGATAAAAAAGAATAAACCTAAAAAGAGCCCGAAAAAGAAGAAAGCGGCGGCTTTGAAGCCGAAACTGGCCAAGAATAAAAAGAATGCCAAGAAGCTTGCCGAAAGAGATCGCAATTTAAAACTGAAAAGAATGCAGGCTGCTAAACCGATCATTAATTTCTCCAAGCTCTCCAAGAGACATCGGGATTTTGAAATCAAAGCCAACAAACTTTTAGCTAAGGGTCGCGAGCGTGGTTTTGTCACCTACGACGATATTTTAAAAGAATTTCCGACCATTGAAGACGATGTAATGTTTCTGGATCATCTTTATGATAAACTTTCCGCCGCCGGGGTGGATGTTTTGGAAGGCGGTGGGCTTTTGGATGTTGGTCAAGACGATGAGGCACTACTGAAGAAATATGTTTATAATCGCAATGATTCCAACTATGACTCCATTCAGATGTATTTGAAGGAAATTGGTCAATACCCACTTATTCTTGCTAATCAGGAAAAGGAATTGGCCAAGCGAATTGAGGCAGGAGATGAAGAAGCAAAGAATCTTCTAGCTAAGGCTAACCTCCGTTTAGTGGTTTCAATTGCTAAGAAATATGTTGGCCGTAGCCCAGATCTGACCCTTTTGGATCTTATTCAAGAAGGAAACCTTGGTCTTTTCAAAGCAGTGGATAAATTCGACTGGAAGAAAGGATATAAATTCTCAACATATGCCACTTGGTGGATCAGACAATCTATCACTCGAGCTCTGGCTGACCAATCGCGAACTATTCGCGTACCGGTACATATGGTGGAAACTATTGCAAAATATAAACAAGTGGTTCGTCGCCTGACTCAAGACTTGGGACGAGATCCTCTTCCGGAAGAAATCGCAGTGGAGATGGGACTGGATGTGGATAAAATTTATAATATTGAAAAGATTGATCAGAATACTATTTCGTTGGATACGCCGGTGGGGGATGAGGGAGATGATGGTAAGAGCACCTACGGCGATTTCATTGCTGATGACAAAATTCTTTCACCTGACCAGGATTCCTCCCGTCGTATTTTGCGCGACCAGGTAATGGATATATTGAATGACCTATCGGAAAAAGAAAGACGTATTTTGGAAATGCGGCACGGGCTGACTGACGGCATTCAGCATACTCTTGAAGAAGTAGGGAAGACCTTTGCCGTCACTCGCGAACGCATTCGACAAATTGAAGCCAAAGCTCACGAAAAAATTCGTCAACACGAGAAGGCATTGAGACTTAGGAACTATTAGTCTGGTGTCCGCTCGCATGCTACTTTCCCGAGAGCATAGCTTCGGGAGAAGCAGCAAGCTCGCAACACTTCGTCCTTCAGCCTATTGCAATACAATCTGGAATGGTTCGCCTTGACCAGGTTCTATTTAAATAAAAGAAAACGGCGGGCCTTTTGGGTCCGCCGTCACCTGTATCTTAAGAGTGTTCCTCGATCCTTCAGTGTTTATCGAGAAAGAAAACCATTAACCAGCTCACCGCGGCAATCCACGTGAGAATTATCAGTGGCTTCCTTACGACACTACAGCTAAAAGCTTCACTTGGCGTTTGTCCTGCAGGCCGAGTTCCAATATCAGCCGCCGCGCATCCCGAAGCAAACAGCAACATGATTGTCGACATTAAGCCGATCAGGAAAGAGCCAATCAGCAGGGGTACTCTGACTTCGTTAGGGATTTGCATTAATAGGTTGTGCATCTTATTGCCTCCGTTTTCGAGAGGTCTTGTTGTTACTGAGTTTGATTTGAAAGGAACTGGGGGAAAGTTCACTGTGTATATTATACCACATATCAAGCCTAAAAGTCAAGTATGGAATATCTCTCATAAGTGCAATAATTGAGCCATTAATCTAAAGATGGGAATTGCAGAGGTCAGACCTCTGCAGGAGGATTCGGGTGCAGAGGTCTGACCTCTGCAATTCACTCTATGAATATAAATTTTGATTCGCTATATAAACAACTCAACCGTCGGCAGAAAGAGGCGGTGGATGCTATTGATGGGCCGGTGATGGTGATAGCGGGACCTGGGACGGGAAAAACGCAGATACTAACTCTTCGCATTGCCAATATTTTAAAGAAGACGGATACGGCGCCGGAGAATATTTTAGCTCTTACTTTTACGGAGTCGGGAGTGTATTCAATGCGCCGGCGTCTTACCGAAATAATCGGCGCCGGCGCCTACAAGGTTCGGATTAATACTTTTCACGGCTTTTGCAATGATGTTATTAAACAATACCCCGAAGAGTTTCCACGTATCATTGGCTCTACCAATGCTTCGGAGATTGATCAGATTAGAATTTTAGAGAAGATATTTGATGGAACTTCGCTTGAAAAACTTCGCCCTTACGGCGAGCCGTATTACTATGTTCGGCCAGTACTTGGAAAGATCCGCGAATTGAAACGGGAAAATATCAGTTTCAAAGAGTTTCAAAAGACCACTGAAAAACAATCAAAAGAATTCACTAAAATACCTGATCTCTATTATGAAAAAGGTGCTTACAAAGGCCGAATGAAAGGAGCTTATAAAGATCAGGAAAAAAATCTGGAAAAGAATACAGAGTTGGGGTTGCTCTATCAGAAATATGAAGAGACGTTACGAAAAGAAAAGCTCTATGATTATGAGGATATGATTCTGGAAGTGATCACCACTCTGAAAAAAAATGGCGATCTTTTACTGCGACTCCAGGAAGAACATCAATATATTTTGGCCGATGAGCATCAGGATGCCAACAATGCCCAGAACAGGGTTTTGGAATTACTCTCGAGTTTTCACGCCTCACCGAACCTCTTTATTGTCGGTGACGAAAAACAAGCCATTTTCCGCTTTCAGGGAGCGTCGCTTGAGAACTTCTTATATTTTAGGAAACTTTACCCGAAAGCTCTGCTCATCAGCCTGGAAGAAAATTATCGCTCCACTCAAACTATTTTGGACGCCTCACATAGTCTCATTTCTAAAAATAGAGTGGATGATTCAAAATTGCGGGTGAAGTTGAAATCAAGTCTACTGGATGTCCGACACCCCGTTTCAGACATGAGAATTGTGATTTCCGAATGGAGTACCGCTGAATTGGAAATTGCCGCTCTGGTCAAGGATATTCAAAAGAAAATTAAAGAAGGCGTCGCGCCTGAAAGTGTCGCGGTTCTTTTTCGCGACAATCGCGACGCCTTTCCCATCATTGACGCACTGGAACGGACAGATATCCCGTTTGCACTATTTTCCGAACAAAATATTCTGGCAGACTCGGCCATTAAGAATTTTCTACTATTTCTACGATTGATTGACGATCCCACCAACAGAGAACTTTTGAGTGAGGTTCTTTTTCTAGATTTCCTGAACATTCCTAATTTAGATGTTTATAAAATTCTCCGATATGCTTTCAGCAAGAAAATTCTACTTTATGATTTGCTGTCGGGTGAAGAGGGATTAAAAGAGGCTGGCGTCAAAAATCCACTAATCGTCGCGGGCCTCTTCCAAAAGATTCTCGGCTGGAGCAAACTTTCTCGAAATACCACCTTGGTCGGAAGCTTTGAGATTATTGTTCGTGAATCAGGTTTTCTTGATCATTTACTTAAAAATCAGAAATCCTTGGAAGGACTTCATAAACTGGATGTTGCCTTTCAGGAAGTAAAGAAGGTGGCCGAGGCTCACAAGAGCGCCAAACTCAATGATTTCATCAGTCATTTGAATATTCTAGAGTCCTACAAAGTGCCTATTCGGGCCGTAGAAAGAAGCTCGCGTGGAGGTGTGAGGTTGATGACGGCGCATCGCTCTAAAGGCCAGGAATTTGATTATATTTACATTGTCGGCGTCTACGACACCCATTGGGGCAATAAAAGAGACATTCAACATTTTAGATCGGCCGGGAATCTGGGTAGTCAAAGTATTGAAGATGAACGCCGACTGTTTTACGTCGCTCTTACTCGAGCTAAGAAGGAAGTGTCAACAAGTTATGCTCGCGAAGGATTGAATGGAGCGCCACAATTACCGAGTCAATTTTTAGAGGAAATTGATAAAGAATTTGTTGAGATCCTGGACACAAAAAAATTGGAAGAATCTTTAAAAAAAGAAACAGTAAAATTTGCTCCGAAGATAAATGTCGGTATTGATATTAAAGATAAAAAGTATTTGCACGATATTTTCTTGGAACAAGGTCTTTCGGTCACCGCCCTGAACAATTATCTTCATTGTCCGTGGGAATTTTTCTTTAATAATCTGATACGTCTGCCTATCGGTGAGACCAAACATCAGCTCTACGGTACGGCCATTCACGAAACCCTCAAAAGTCTCTTTGACGCATACAAGAACGAACGTGACATGACAAAGAAAAATCTTCTAGAACTCTTTGAACATAATCTCCGTCGAAAACCACTCATGGACGGAGATTTCTCGGATTCTTTAAAGAAGGGGAAGAATGCCTTGGAAGGATATTATGATTTTTATAAGAAAAGCTGGAATAGAAATTTGATCACCGAATTCAGGATTGGCGGAGTTTTTGTTCCCTTGAACGATAGTGAGAATCTTTTGTTGAAAGGTACTCTGGATAAGTTGGAGTTGGAAGAAGGAAATAATGTGAATGTCGTTGACTATAAGACGGCCAAGCCTCGGAGTCGGAACGACATCATGGGTGAGACTAAAAGTAGCGAGGGGAATTATTATCGTCAACTGGTTTTTTATAAATTGCTCCTGGATCGTTACAAGGAAGGCGGAAGTAGGTATGTCATGTCCTCTGGTGAGATCGATTTCATTGAGCCTAATCAGAATAATAAATATCAGAAAGAACGGTTCGTGATCAAGGACGAAGAGGTGAAGGAATTGGAAGAACTACTCAAAAAGGTGGGTAATGAAATCCTGAATGTTTCCTATTGGAATGAGAAATGTGACGAAAAAGACTGTGAATTTTGTCGCCTTCGCGATTTAATAGTAAGCTAGGCCTGGAAGCTAAGCTTCCAATCATAAAAAATTTATCTTATCTTTAAGCTCTCTTCATCATTGATCATGTAGAGTTGCTTGGAAGCTTAGCTTCCAAACATGCGAAAAACAATTTTTACACCTGGCGAGTATTACCATATTTACAATCGCGGGGTTGATAAAAGGTCAATTTTTATTGAGGATTTTGATTTTCAGCGATTCTTACAAAGCATGAAGGAGTTTAATACCATCGAGCCCATTGGTAGTATCTTTGAAAATCGCCATAAAAAAGAACAATTTGGAAACTTAGTTTCCAAATTGGTGAAATTCACAGTCTTTAATTTACTCGAAAATCATTTTCATTTTGGTCTAACACCGCTAGTAGAGCATGGGGTAGAGAAATTTATGCATCGCTTGGGTACGGGATATACCAAGTATTTTAACGAACGTTATCATAGGTCTGGCGCACTATTTCAGGGGACTTACAAGGCAATTCATATAGATTCTAACGAATATTTATTGCATTTAAGTGTCTATATAAATCTGAATCACCGACTACACTCTTTTGGAAGCTTAGCTTCCAAACCAGATTATTCGAGCTGGGGGGAATATGTAAAAGGGGCTATAACCCCAAACCGTCAAATGTGCAACCCTACTATTATTTTAGATCAATTTGGCTCTAAAGATCATTATAAATATTACGCAGAAGGAGTTTTGCCGGATATCATTAGACGAAAATCTGAGCAAAAATCCTTGGGAGATTTTTTAATTGATTGAAAGGAAGTGCTTGGAAGCTTAGCTTCCAAGCTATAGTAAACTAGGCCATTCTTCAGAATATGTGTGCACATTACCAAAAAGTATTGACATATGTCATCTACATGATATAATATAAGTAGTTGCAATTTGTCAAAATATCGTCTTATCACTTAGACGTAAATCCGATCCAGCAGGATCATCAAGTGAAAGCAAAAAGAACGGGAGAAACTATGAAAAATACTGCTACCAAGGCCTACTGGTATAGACAGGGAGGTCTTGATTCGGGAACAAAAACTTTTTGGATTCCCCAGAAAGGCGGAGTTATCGTGGTGGACGTGCATCATTACCCAAATTATGGGATCAGTAGCGTTTATCTCAGCGAACATTTCGGTGGCGACCTCAAAGACAAGAGTCTCAATAAGGTCATCATTCGTCAAGAGGTTGTTGATCAAATCCTCAACCTCATCCAGATGAAGGAGCTTCTCGCCCGATCCCTAAGCGACATCTCCATGGGCAAGAAAACGGGTGGAACAGGATAAAAGTAAGTCTTCAACAAGCGTCGTTCAATAGTGGACGACGCTTGAACTTTTTTATCTCGTCTGCTTCAGGAGATTATCAATAACTGCTTTCAGTTGATCGAATGAGACGGCACCGAGAACATTACCTTGGGCGTCGGAAAGAGGATATTTGCCATTCTTGGTGACGAGGACGGTATATGGGGTGCCGCGAGCTCCGGCTTTAACAGCATCGTCATATGATGCTTGCACCTTGTCTTTAAATTTTCCGCTATCAAGACAGCTTTGGAAGGCCTTCGTATCCAAGCCAAGGTCGCCTGCTGTTTTTGTCAGAACGGCCGGATCCAAATTATTGTCAGCCTTGGTAACAGCAAAGATCTTGTCTATGTATTTAAAGAAAACGTCATTGCCTCCAAGATCGGCGGCGCACTCTGCCGCTTCTGCTTCATATGGTCCACGGCTGTGGATCGGGAAGTGTCGAAAAACCCAAGCCACTTGTCCGCTTGAGGTACCGTAAGTGCTTAGCATCTGATTCATCACCGGCTCGTATTGCTTACAGTAAGGACATTCCAAATCTGCGTATTCCACGATAGTGACCTTAGAATCGGCTTTTCCCAAAAGGTGGTCACTGGCGTCAATGTCTTTCATGGTAATTCCAGCAGTTGGTACGACGCCTGGGGTAACGGGTGCAGTAGAAGGTCCCGAATGGGAACCCCCTGCATAAAGTGCTCCGGCAATAATAATGCCGGCCAAGACGATAGCGCCTGGGACCATCATGTTTTTATTTTCGTTGTTCATAGATGGTTAGTATAACAATTAAAAACCTAAAGTAGAAGTAATGGCTTTTTCTTGTTTAATCTGCCAATCACTGACATCAATTGGAATCTCAAAAATTTTGCCGTCTTCTTTGTATTTCAATTTTTTATTAGCAAGAGCGTACTCATAAATTTCTTTTGTTAATTTAACATCATCAAGACAATACTGACGGACCTTTTCCACTTGGCCTTCTTTCCACCATTTAGAAGCTACCGCGCCATCGGCGGATTTTGGGGTTCCGAGCGTGCCTTCGCCAACCTTGCCGAGACCGACTCTACGCCCGATTGATTTTCGGATCTCCTGCATCAGGTCGAGACTTTTTATCTGAGTAAGATCCCCGGGATAATATTTATTAAGTAGGGGAATATCGAAATGATCAGAGTTGTAGCCAATCAGCATGTCTGCTTTTTCTATAATCGGCCAAAGTCGCGGCAATTCACTTTCTAGAAAGGAATCGTACTTGCTAGTGGCAAAGTCATAAATGCAGACGATGGAGATAGTTAAAAGGGAGGGATCGGCTTTTCCGACATCATCGAAAAAATTACTGGTTTCAATATCAAATACGATCGGTTTCATTATGTTTAGCGAACCTGCTCGCTTACGAACTTTTTTGGAGACCGCTCCGGGGCGCTTGCCCAAGTCTTAGTCTCCAAAAAAGTTGTAAGCTTCGCGCTTCGCTATTTCAGATCTTTAATTTTATAATTACCACTCTTTTTTTCTTCTTCACCAATGACAATGATTCCAGCAATTCCTTGTTTGGCTGCCCTTTTAATTTGATCGGCAATTTTGCGGTAAGTTAGATTAAGTGCCACATTTTTGCCTGCTGCCCGCTCTTTCTCCGCTACTGATTCGGCAAATTCTTTTGATCCTTCATCCATAGCCACTACTAATAGCTCGCAGGAAGATTTGTATGGGGGAATTAATTTTCTTGATTCCAAGAAATTCTCCATAGTAACGTCTCCCATGCCAAAGCCGACTGCGGGGATTTTATCTCCGCCGAAAATAGTCAAGAGATCATCATAACGACCACCACCAAATAAGGAGCGATTGTTTTTCGGATCAATATCAAAGATCTCAAAGATAATACCGGTGTAATAATCAAAACCACGCACTAAATGCGAGTCTAGAACTACATTTTTAATACCCTGTTTCTTTAGACTCTCAATAACCGCATCCAGTTCGGTTTTAGCCTCTCTGATTTCGGGAAAAGCCATAGCTTCTTGGTAATCGGCACTATCCTTGGCAAAATCAAGAAAATTAAAGGCTTTTCTGGAGATCTTTTCCGCTTCCTGCTGGAATTCTTCAGCTGGCATTCTCGCTTTCTTATCGATCAGTCGGCGAAGAGTGTCTGATTGTTCCGGATTGAGCTCATACCAGTTGTTGAAAACGGCATTCAGTAATTTACGACTAGAAATTCTGATCTCGAAATCATTATTTTTTGCTCCGAAGTTCTGCATGATCTTGTAAGCAAGAGAAATAATTTCAATCTCTGCTTCAATGCTGGGAATACCAAAAAGGTCCACATTCAATTGATAGTGTTCGCGTAGTCGGCCTCGTTGAGGTCTTTCATAACGAAAAAGATTGGGAATAGAATACCAGCGGAGAGGGAAGGAGAGGTCGCGGCGCCGCGCCGCGACCATTCGGGCAACTGTCGGAGTCATTTCCGGCCGCAGTGCCACGCTCCGGCCGCCCCGATCAATAAATTGATAGGTTTGCTCGTTGACGATCTCGGCACCGCTCTTCGCCTCGTATAATTCTGTCGGCTCGAGAATTGAGGCATCGTATTCCACATAACCGAAACTCTCTACCGTTTTTCGCCAGGTGTCAAAAATGTATTTTTCCACAAATAGGTCCTCCGGATAGAAATCCCGCACTCCTTTATAAGGATCAGTATTTAGCATTGCTTTATTGTAGCGGATATGCTATAGTAATAGCAATAGTAGGATTTTCTCGAGGATCTAAAGTTTATCTTTGTTCATTGGAGAAGGGTCGTCTACTTGAATAAATAGAAAATATTAGACAAACACAATGGCAAAGAAATTATATGTTGGTAATTTGTCTTGGAACACTACCGCTGACAGCTTGAAAGATACTTTTTCTAAAGCTGGATCCGTATTGTCAGCCAATTTGATCACAGACAAAATGACCGGCAGATCACGAGGTTTCGGATTCGTTGAAATGGAAGATGCCGACGCCGACAAGGCGATCGAGATGTTCAACGGAAAAGACCTTGACGGTAGAACTCTTACCGTCAATGAGGCCCGACCTATGACTGATCGACCTCGCCGCAGTTTCGATAACAATCGAGGCGGCGACCGACAGAGTTACTAAAACTTTGAAGAAAAATCAAAAGGGCGCGCCGCAAGGCGCGCCCTTTTGATTTTCTATTTTCTTCCCGCTCTAGCTCTATCGTTCTTGCTCAAAAACTTTTTACGGATTCGGGTGGATTTTGGAGTAATTTCCAGATATTCATCGTCGCTCATTATTTCTAAGCCACGCTCAATGGTTATTAGGAGGGCTGGCACAAGATAAATAGTTTCGTCTGTGCCGGAGGCACGCATATTAGTAAGTTGTTTTCCTTTGGTTGGGTTAACGTCCAGATCGTCGCCTTTGGCTACATTTCCGATGACCATTCCTTCATAAACCTCTGTTCCTGGCCCAACATAAAGCACCCCACGATCTTGGAGATTTCCCAAGGCAAAACCCAACACCTTGCCATTTTCCATTGAGACCATTGAGCCTACTTCTCGTTTTTCAATATTGCCAACATAAGAGCGGAATTCTAGAAATCTACTTGAAAGTAAACCTTCGCCTTTGGTATCAATAACAAATTGATTCCTAAATCCAAGCAGTCCGCGAGTAGGAATCTCAAATATCACCCTGACCACATTACCATCTTGTTTCAGGCTGGTCATGATTCCTTTTCTCTTTCCCATCTTTTCAATAACGGAACCGGAAGTGACCTCAGGTACTTCAATAACCGCTTCTTCAAATGGCTCCAACCTCTCTCCATTCTCTTCTTTAATAATGACGTGAGGTTGTGATACTTGTAATTCGTATCCTTCACGGCGCATATTTTCGAGCAGGATGGCGATATGAAGCTCGCCGCGGCCGTAGACTTTATAGGCATCGGCATTATCAAAATCCACTCGCAAGCCCACATTTATCTCCAATTCTTTTTCCAATCTTTCTCGGATCTGTCTGCCGGTGACAAATTTTCCATCGCGGCCGGCAAAGGGGGAGTCGTTGACCAGGAAATTAAGCGAAATAGTTGGCTCGTCAATTTTAATGGAAGGTAGAGGAGCTTCGTCTTCCTTGTCGGTAATGGTCTCACCGATGAAGATGTCGGAAAGGCCGGCGACCATGACGATGTCGCCGGCCTCCGCCGTCTCCACCTCTTTTCTTTCAATGCCAAGAAATGTGAAAAGCTTGGTGATTTTACCGGAACGTGTCTCACCCGTTGGCTTTTTTACAAAGACACTTTGGCCATTCTTGATTTGGCCGCTATATATTCTAACTATTGCTAAACGGCCGAGGAAATTATCGTAGCCGAGATTAAACGGTTGGGCTTTCAAAGTTTCATCTACTTTTCTTGGTGCCGCCGGCACTTTCTCCAGAATAATATCTAAAAGGGGAGTGAGATCCGATGATTCATCATCGAGATTTCTTTTGGCAATACCGTCGCGGCCAATGGCGTAAACGGTGGTGAAGTTCAGTTGTTCGTCATTCGCTCCTAAGTCCATAAAAAGCTCCAATACTTCATCATGAGCTCGGGCGGGATTGGCGGCCGGCTTGTCTATTTTATTTAAGATGACAATTGGTTTTAGACCGAGCTCTAGAGACTTTTTCAACACAAACCGAGTTTGAGGCATCGGTCCTTCCTGGGCGTCTACTACCAAGAGGACAGAGTCAATTGAGCGAAGTACTCGCTCTACTTCCGAGCCGAAATCGGCATGACCCGGTGTATCCACGATGTTGATTTTAGTCCCTTTATACTTGACCGAGGTATTTTTAGCGTAAATGGTGATGCCCCGCTCTAGCTCCAAAGCATTTGAATCCATACTCACTCCTTCAGCCACCATCCCTGTCTGGCGCATCAAAGCATCCGTCAAGGTAGTCTTGCCGTGGTCAACGTGGGCGATTATTGCAATATTTCGTATTTCTTTCATTTTTCTTGATTAAGAGGTTAAACCTCTTATGTGTCTCCGAGACAAAAAAACGGCGCTCTCGCCATGTGGTTCTATTAAAGCAGAAAATATCTAAGAAGTCCAATTGGCATTATTTTTGGGAGTGTTAGAATGGATATATGACCTTGCTCCAAAATATTCCATTTTTAAATACTCTTAATTCCATTCAGTTGCTTTGGCTTCTGTGGATCGTTACCTTCTTGATTTTTCTTATTTTAAGCATGGTTCTATCGTATCAATGGCGTCATTATGGTGTCCAAAATAGCAATCTGCGCTTCGGTGAATTCATTTACTATATTATCGCTATTATTATTTTAGGTTTTTCCGCTCTGGCTATTCTTATCTATAACGCCCATTTTTAAATGATCACTTACGACAAAGGAGAACAGATTAAATATATTGCCCGACGCCATAAGGTCGCTTTTTTCATTGAAACTATTTTTTTGATAATTGCGGCACTCTTGCCATACTTAGCATATCTGCATGGCCTAAACTTCTGGCTTTTTGATATTTTTACGCCTAGTGTAACCAATATTTTCTTTTTACTTCTTTCTTTGTATGGGATATGGCTCACTCTTCTCTGGGTAATCTTTTTTATTGCCTGGAGTGATTATTACTTGGATATCTGGATTATCACTGACGGACGGGTGATTGATGTAAAGCAGAAAGGAGTGTTCCATAGGGAAATTAATACTTTTAGGCTTGATAAAATCACTGACATGATATTGGTGGAAAAAAACTGGTTGGGAAAAATTTTTAATTATGGTGACATTCACGTTACTCTGGCGGGGCAAGTGCACAAATTCATCATCGCTGAAGTGCCAGAGCCGGAAAAAGTGAAGGAGCAAGTAATTAACGAACAGAGGGCGTCTCTAGAGAGGTTAAAGAGCACCGTTCAGTTTGAAGAGGGGAAGTAGAAAGTTTGGATTATATCTTATTTTTATCTTTTCTTTCTGTAAAATTCATGTCGTCTGATTAAGATAAGGGCGATGAAGATACGTGAACAGATCCATTTGGCTAAACGACTTGGCTTTCTTCTATCTGCCAACATTCCACTTCCGGAAAGTTTAAAAATGTTGGAGAGAAATAGCCAGTCAAAGAAGCAGAAGGCCATTTTGTCAGTGGTGGATGGAGAGATCGCCAGAGGGAAAAAACCTTCTGAAAGTTTTAAATCGGCTCAAGCCTTCAATAATTTTGGTCTGTATCTATTGAAAGTAGGGGAAACTACCGGTACTTTAAGTGAAAATTTTTTTTATCTGGCCGAAGAACTTGAGAAGAAGCAACAACTTAAACAGAAAATACAAGGGGCTCTTTTCTACCCTTTTTTCATTAGCACAGCCTCACTGGTTTTATCCATCCTACTTATTACTAACGTCTTTCCGAAAATTTTACCTATTCTTTCCGGTTTAAACGCCCAAACCCTTCCTCTGCCAACCCGGGTTCTCATTTTTCTCAACTCTGTCATTAAAAGTTGGGGAGTTTATATTTTGGGCGCCGCCGTCTGTGGCGGCGCCCTCCTCTCTTTTCTCATTAAGAAATCTTCCCATTTTCGCCTGCGAATGGAAAAACACCTACTACAACTCCCATATCTGGCTAATTTTATTATTTATTATCAACTTTCTAATCTTGCCCGAACCCTCGGACTCTTATTGAAAAGTCATTTGGTAGTGGAAGAAGGTCTTGTCATGATCTTCAATCACTCTTCCAATTTGGTATATAAAAAAGCTTTACATCAGGTTCGCGAACGTATCTTTGAAGGCGGTCGATTTGCAGAATCTCTGACTGAGATAAAAGGGGGACTTTTCCCGGCTTTTTTTGTGGAAATGGTAGAGGTGGGGGAGGCAAGCGGTAGATTATCGGAAACTCTTATTCATCTATCCGATTACTATACTGGCGAACTAGAAGAGAAATCCAAAAAATTATCTAGTCTTCTGGAGCCGATGCTAATGATATTTATGGGCTTAGTTATCGGAGGAGTAGCCCTATCTATCGTTATGCCTATTTATCAAATTACAGCCAGTCTTAATTCAAGATGATCTTTGCGACCAAAACAAAAAGAGGTTTCACCTTAATAGAGATCTTAATCACTATAGCTATCACCTCTATTATTTTAGGTGCTGGTCTTTTAATTACCACTGGGGCCTATCAGGGCGCTATTCTGCAAGATCAGTTCAATCTATTTTTATCTCTTCTGGAAAAAGTCAGAAATGAGGCTGTTAACAATGTCGACAATGAACCTCACGGCATCAGAGTGGAAGAAGATCGCTATGTTTTATTTGGTGGCTCATATTACGATCCGGTCGATCTGGAGAATGAAATAGTAATTCGGGCCGATCATATTCCCCTGATCGGTCCGACTGAAATCATTTTTCAAAACCTAAGTGGTGAAACTGCGTCGGATACCCAGTTCCTTCTTTCATTAAATGGCGCTCAAAGGAAAATATCAGTTGATAAAAGTGGTCGTCTTAACTGGTAAAAAATGACAAAAGGGAACAGTCTTCTAGAAATAATCATTGTCATGGCTATTTTCGGACTGATTCTAGCTTCCTTGGGAACCTTATCAACTACGGCAGAATCTTTAGGTACCAATGGTCAATTATCGGCGATAGCACTCGGCAAATCCGAATCATTACTGGCGTTCTCTCTAGACTCTCTCAAAAATGATTTCAGTAAAAATATTGCTACCACAACTACTGAAGATATCTTTTCCAAAATAATGGAAGTTCAGGAACTGGATAATTTTACAAAGAAAATTAAAAGCATCGTTAAGTGGTTCCAGAATGGTCGTGAGCAATCAGTGACACTCAGCGAAATAGTGACAAATCCGAACGAGGCATATGGAATCGGCGACTGCCAGCTAGATGGCACCGAGAGCTGGCAGTCGCCGAATCTTCTATCCACTCATATCGATCTTGGTTTTGGCAATCAAGCTACCGGTGTTTTTGCTCGTGGCGGCATTATCTATCTAGCCACCAACAATGTCAGCCCGCGCGATCCGGCAGCTGATAAAAATGATTTCTTTATTATTGATGCACGTAATTCCAGCAACCCAGTAATTTTGTCAAGACTTGACACCGGGCCAGGCCTCAGCGCCATCGCAGTGGCCGGTCCATATGCTTATTTAGGCAACACAAGCATAAATGCTCAACTTCAGATCGCGGACATTAGTGATCTCTACCAACCCCGAATAATTGCCAGTTATAAATTGCCGGGGAATTATAGCGACGGAACCACCATTCCAAATACCTTGTTTTATAATCGCCATAAAATTTATCTCGGCACCGCCAAAAGTCAGATCGAAGAACTTCACATTATTAATGTAGAGAACCCAGCATTGCCACTTGAGGTGGGAAAATGGGAAACGAATGCCGGCATCAACAACATCTTTGTTAGCGGTAATTATGCCTATCTGGCCACTCCCAACAACGAAGAGTTGAGCGTTCTTTATATCTCCACATCGAGCATTCCGCAAAAAATTGGTGGCTTTGACGCTCCAGGCGGATCGGGTAATGGCAAGAGCTTAGCTCGGGACCGCCAAACTCTCTTTCTCGGTCGAACGGTCGGACACAATGAACTTTTTGCTCTGAATATTGAAAATCCAGCTGCTATCTTGGTGCGTAGCTCTATGGCTGTCTCCGAAAGTATTAATGCCATGGTTGCTTCAACAGGACGGCTTTTTCTTACCACCAATACTAAATTTGAAGTGATCAATACAGAAAATTCTGGATTAAGTCTGATTGGTACTGTTACTCTGCCGGCCAAACCAACAGGCATAACTTGCAACGGCAAATCACTTTATCTTTCCATTCTTTCTTCCGATGGTTTAAAAATTATTATCCCATCTATATAAAATGCGGTCCGGCTTCACATTAATAGAAACCATAATTTATCTCGCCATCACCAGCATCATTCTTACTTCTTTAATTTCAGTGACTTATCAAATACTTTCCAATGGAAAGAAATTAGAGGAACGAACTTTAATGATGGAAGAAGGGGATTTTATGATTCATAAAATAAATTGGGAGCTAAAAGAACCGACCGACATTTCGAATTTTACACTGGAAGACGGCAATCTTTTGATGCAAGAAGACGGCGGCGACCCTCTTCCTTTAAATGCCTCCGCCGTCACTGTCTCCGACCTCATTTTCACCAACCAAGACAACTTTATTAAAACTAGTTTCAAGGTTGATAATCAGCCCTTTGAGACCATTAAATATTTTCGATGAATTTTAAATCCGGCTACATTGCCCTAGTTTCAGTTATCATTCTCTCTAGCATTCTTTTACTAGTCACTCTGGAAATGGCCAACATAAGCTACATTGCTCGCTTTAATACTCTTCGCACCGAAGAGAAAGAGCAAAGTGCTAGCCTTGCTCGAAGTTGTCTCCAAATCGCTCTAGTCCGCCTAGCCGAAAACCCCGACTACCGGCCAGCCTCGACTAGCGACTCAAGTCTAGGCGGGCCAGGCCCGAGCGGCGACAATCTAAAAATTGATCAAGACATCTGTCAGATCATTTCAATTGACACCAGTGGCCCCGAAGAATTGCTGGTTAAGACTACTGCCACTAAGGGCAAAAGCATCAGTAATTTACTAACCTCAGTTCATTTTACGGGAAGTGATATTAGTGTGAATTCAATCAAAGAGATATTGGACGATTGACTTTCGGGGCGGAAAAGTATAACTTTTTCTTCAGGAGTATCATATGATTACACAAATGTGGAATTTGGCTTTGACACACCCCTTCATCAGCTTGGGGATAGTTGTGGCAGCGGTGGTTCTCATTCTTGTGATGACTGGTCGCGACCAAGATTCTTGACACGGTGGGTATTCGGCGAGGGCTCTTGATCGGGCCCTTTTTTAATTTTATTTTTCAAAATAGTCTATACCCCTTTATCCACTTTTTTCCATTCAATAATCTCTCCGGCGCGTAATTCCATTTTATCCGCCCTGCGAATTAACTTCTCATTTTTCTTGGGCACGATAGGGAAGTGAGGAGAGTTGTCGATAGCCTCGGCTATAAAATACAGATCTTTATCGGTGGTGATCCATTTTGTTCCGAACTTTTTCAAATTAAAAGGTCTAGAATAACTTTTGAGAACTTTCTTTCTGGTTTTATTATTGAAATATTCATGAAAATAGGACAGGGCCAACTCTCGGATGGTTTTGTATACCGGGTCACGAAATCGAAGACTAGCGTGGTTGGTCTTGCTAATCGCTCCCCAATAGCCATTTCTTTTGTAAAGGGCGACGACATGGTCTTCGTCGCCCTTTACTTTAAGATCTAAAAGAAGTGGTTTCTGGCCGCCTACCCACAAGGTAGCAGCGGCCAAAAGGGCTCCTTCCAGGCAGTGTGCCTTCTTCTTTTGAAGCACTCTTCGTGGAGACATATACTCTTCTCCCCAATTAATGGGAAGGGAATCCAAAAAATCCTGGATCTTTATGGGAGTGGAAAGTTTTTTAAGAGTCGAAAACTCTTTCGGAGAAAGGCCGAGCATTTCAGTAATTGCTGATTTTAAGGCCGAGCCAAATGCCGGCTATGCCGCCGACCGCTGTTAAGACGACAGATGACAACGAGAAAAAGCCGGCTCCCCACAAACTAGGGATGAATCCTCCGATGGTAGAGCCGACAAACATTCCAATCCAGATAAGTGATTTGGAGCCCATGAGATAATTATATCATCTGTTATAATTATTCCTTGCCTCCAACTATCAAAAAAGACTGGAGTATTTTTATGAGCAGTTTATTTTTTGTGCTGGGATTTTCTATTGTTTTTTCATTGGTGGGAATTCTACTTCAAACAGTTCTCTCGCATGCTACTCTTGTGGTTGAGACTTGGCTGGATAGGGTAGGAGGGGTGATCATTATTCTTTTTGGCCTATTTCTGCTCAATCTTTTTACCCCCGGATTTCTCTCTAAAAGTCGTCCATTTGCAGTAAAACATCGATTTAAGTCATATTATCTGACCTCCTTTGTCTTCGGTGCCGCCTTTGCCCTAGGCTGGACACCGTGCGTTTCAGCTGCACTCGGGGCTATTCTGGTCCTTGCCAGCACCTCTCCCAGTAGTGCCTTCTTCCTTTTATTTGCTTACACTCTTGGTATCGGAATTCCTTTTCTTCTGGTGGGGTTGTTTACTAATCAAGCACAATCGGTCATCAATAGAATGGGCAAGGCACTTCAATATTTTCAATATGTCTTTGGGGCACTTCTACTGGTTATGGGAGTTCTGATCTTTACGGGAGAACTTTCAAAGATCGCTAATTTCCAATTGCTGACAAATATTTTAACTTCTCTGAATGTAGGCACGAGCGTTGGTGGTAATATTAACTCCATCAGTATTATTAATCTTGTGGTGGCCTTTCTAGCTGGCCTCGGATCATTTTTGAGTCCGTGCATCTTACCGATTATTCCAGGTTTTCTTTCGTATCTTGCCTCAACGGCAGTTAAAAAATCATGAATAGACAGAAGAAAAATATTATATTAGTAATTGTGGTAGCGCTTATTGTCTTGGCAATTGGTTATTTAGAAGCAAAAAAACCGCAAGTGGTTCAAGTAGGGAATGATGAGATTATTCTTAATGATGCTGGTAGTGGGGCGGCCACCACTTCAACATCTACAGAAGTGGTGGCCGCCAACCGAACAATAGTCAGAACAGGAAAAGTGCTGACTTATCCTCGGGCCAAAGAGTTTGTGGACCCTCAAGGATTTATTAATAGCGACCCTTTTAAGTTATCAGATTTGGTCGGAAAGAAAGTCCTCCTCATTGATTTCTGGACTTATAGTTGCATCAATTGTCGCCGGACTGTTCCATATCTGAATGCCTGGTATAAGAAATATAGAGACCAGGGTCTGGAAATCATCGGCGTTCATACACCGGAATTTGATTTTGAAAAGAATTACAACAATGTTGCTAGAGCGGTTAAAGATCTTGGTATTCAATATCCGGTAGTTCTAGACAGTAACCTTGGCACCTGGACTGCGTATCAAAATAGTTATTGGCCACGAGAGTATTTAATTGATATTGACGGATTCATCGTTCACGACCACATCGGAGAAGGGGATTATGATAAAACAGAAGAAGCCATTCAGCAGGCTCTGGCAGAGAGAAATACAGCCCTGGGATTGAATACAAAAATCAGTTCGGGGATTAGTAATCCGTCCGATGTTATTCAAATGGATGGGAGTAAGGTAAAAAGTCAAGAAACTTATTTTGGCTCGGGGCGGAATGTATATCTCGCAAACGGTGTTCAAGGTCAAGTTGGATCTCAAAATCTTACTTTACCTTCGACCACTGATCCAGATAAGTTATATTTAGATGGAAATTGGGATTTTCAGCCAGAGTTTGCCACGAATAAAAATAATGGATCTAAAATACTATTCAAATACAATGCCAAGAATGTCTACTTTGTTGGGAGTGCCGCAAGCGATGTGTCAGTTAAAATCTTCCAGGACGGGAAGCTAATCAACACCCTCACCATTAAGGACAATAAATTATATACCCTTATTCAAGGCGATAATTACGGTCAACATACTCTGGAAATTGAAATTGACGGAGTCGGCTTAGAAGCATACACCTTCACTTTCGGCTAATCTGTGGTAGACTATATGTAGCTAAAATTTATTATTAATTGTATAGAAATATGGATGAAGTAAAAAATATTGGAGAAAAGTGCAATTGTCCGCACCATAAAATGGTGCCATTAATGGTCTTGCTCATTGGTCTGACTTTTTTATTGGGCGCTTTAAACATTTTGAGCGGACAGGCTGTAAGTATTATTTGGCCGATTCTTGTTATCATTGCCGCCGGCACCAAAATCTCTTCATCTAAATGTAAGTGTTGCAATAAATCCAATTAATAATCGAAGCAGATTTATTATCATTTCTAGATAAATATTTATGGAAAAAAGAAAAGTGGCAGATTGTCGCAAAATGCCTAGCGATTCAAACTGTTCAGTTACTATTGCCGGTCGGGAAGAAGAACTAATGCCTTTGGTAGTTCATCATGCAACCACTGTGCATGGACACAAAGATACACCCGAATTAAGAGAAGAGATCAGAAAAAATCTAACAGACGAATCATAAATTTATGATTGAAATCGAAGATGATTTTCCCCACTATCACGGAGATGCCATTCAAGCCCTTTTTATGACAAATGGGCTAATTATGCTTATCGGCCTACCTTTCTTTTCCGCATATCTTCAATTTACTCTTTTTGCCGCCATTTTAGGCATCTTATTGGTAGGCATATTTGCCGGTCTCACCAATCACCGAAATAGGGTAGTAATGTTTCTGAATATAATTGTTTCTTTAATTGGTCTGTTTGCTTTTGAGTTAAGCGCCATTCAGTCTAGAGATTTACAGATGTATTTTCTTTTCAATCAAGTAATTGCTGTTATTTTCTTTATCACCACTTACTTAAGTATCAAAAGCTTCCGGGAAATCTATTGGACCATCAAATAATTATTTAGGAATTATTTAAGCTTCAACAACTATTTTACCGTGCATTGTTGGATGGATACTGCAATGATAATTTGTAGTACCAGGACTGGTAAAGGTAAAAGTGAAGGATTGTCCCGGCGAGAGCTGTGAAGAATTAAGGAGATTGCCTGAATCGGAGGTAATGGTATGAGGGACACTGTCATTATTAATCCAGGTCACCTTTGTTCCTACTTTGATCGTTGTTGATGAAGGACTAAAGGCGAAGTTCTTTATGCCGATAGTGATGTTAGAGGCTACTGGCTGTGCGGGAGCAGCTACGGTTGTCGTAGAATTGTTCACTATGTTAACCGAGGTGTTTTCAACAGGAGGAGTATTTGTTTGTGAATTGTCCACCGGAGTCTGGTTAGAGTTATTGTTGAAGAAGATAAAATAACCTCCGACAATAACGATCACCAACACTAATAATATTACGATTGTTTTATTCATAGAGATTTATAAAGTTAGCTAATAGGAAAATATTATATCATATGTGTCTATTTTGCTCCACATGTTGAACGATATTAGAACCTGTTTTTAATATAGTAATCTTATGACCAAAAAAGGAATCGCCACTGGTGTGGTACATAGAGTGCCCGCGGATTTACGAAAGACCCTTACTTCTACTCCAGCGGCGCTAGCGGTGTGGGAGAATATTACCCCACTCGCACGCAATGAGTGGATATGCTGGATTGAATCCGCCAAGAAATCGGAGACTAGGCGTCATAGGATCGAGAGGACGCGCACAGAACTTATGGACGGAAAACACCGACCTTGCTGTTGGGCCGGTTGCATTCATCGTTGAAATAATTGAAGAGATGTAAAGTTACCTTTTTTGCTCCGCATCGTGAACGAGTTCAGAACCCTTAATTGGAGGAATATAGAATTTAATCTGAGCATTTTTACTAAATCCTATGATTTTGCTAGACTTCAATAATGGACAAAATGGAATCTTACGAGACCACGAGGTTGCCTTTTGAAGAACTATTTGATAGTGGAAAAACCAAGTTATCTAAAGAATCATTTGATGGTGCAAGGGAGACATTTGCTTATGTATCAAAGGAATGTTCAGCAACTGTCCGACACGCCTTAGCAATAAACGCTGATTATATAGTTGTTTTAGATAAAGCCGCACGAAATTATGGATACATTTTCCTTAAAACAATTCCTGCAATTTGTGAAGAAATTGCAAGAATCAAAGGTGTTCCAATTAAAGATATAAAAGTGCCTGAAGTTAAGTTTCTAAACCCCTCAACTGAAGTAAGTTGGGGTCTTAGTCACGAATATAAATTTTCCCCTAAGGAAGAAGACGAAGAGATGATGAAAAAAATGTTTAACGATAAAACAGTATTGGTTTTTGACGAATCCTCGGATTCTAATTTTAGAAATTATAATAATGTTCACGAATTAAAACCTAGTGAACAATATGATTTTTGGGATAACGATACTAGCAATGAGCAGTTTGCGGGAGAATTAAAATCTCCAATTGGTGAAAGATTATTAGACGACAGAAGTTATTTTCACAAAAAAAGAAAACAGTGGTTTGGGGAAGAGGAAATACCTCCTCCAAGAGGTCGTGGGTTTATGGCAAAGCCAGATTATAGACCCAAAAGTGTAGCTTTTAGCGAGTGGTTACATAAGAAATATGGCACTAATGCTGATGTGCACATCGGCATTTCGTCTGGAGGGGGTGGAGTTTTACACGGCTTATTTGATATTTATACGAAGCATAAGGAGGGGGAAAGTGTGGCTCACAGACATAATCCTAAAATAGAAGATTCAAATGATTCTGACTTATTTTCAATTCAAAACCCAGAATTTAAGAGAGATGAATTTGATGAATATGTAAAACCCGCTCTAGATGCGATTATAAAAGATATTCAAAACAGCTCTAAATCTGGGTATCAAAACAGCCTTTAGATTTACAGTCTATTTAAAAACACTTCTAAATTGGTTTCAGGCTTAAAAACAAGAGTATTTTCTTCTTCGGTTGGAACTTCTAATTCTTCTATGGCTTGGTCCAAGTATTCTTGCTTAACATCGTGCCTTTGTTTGGCAGTTAAATTATTAGATTGCCTTTGTTTTTGAACTTCCAAAGGAGTGTCCAAGAAGACTACTTTTGTATCAGCGTTAGCAGATGTGGCTATTTCTCTTAATTCCTCACGATGTTCAAGGCGAGTATTTACATTATCAAAGACGACAGATTTTCCATTTAAGAGGTTTTTTTTGATTTTTTCTATACACATATCTAAAAGCATTCTCCATTGCTCATCACTATCTTCATCTATATTCAATCTATCCTTATTTTCAAAATACATAGCATCCTGAGAAATTAAGACACTATCCGTTTTCTCAGCAATTTTCTTTGCCAGAAATGACTTACCTGAAAATCCCACACCGCACATTATGTAGAGGATGGGCATAGACCGATAGGACCGAAAGAAGTCGTATTTAGCCTTCCTATAATCATCCATTGATTTACCCTCAAAGCTTCTTTTTAAGTGATTTAACTCTTCAACCAATTCTGGATGATTTAGCAATAGGTCTCGTTGGGCAACAAATTTATCGTCTAGCGAACCAATAACTGTAAGCTGAGCACCAAAGTCTATTTCTAGACTGCTATCCTTGAAACTAGCAAAGCTGTCGGTCCAGTTTTCTGATTGATTGATTTCATACATCTCTTTTAAGGCTCCCACGGATGCACTAAAGTCTTCTTTTTGAACACGAATATTTATGTCCAAATCGCCTTTGGTTAGTGAGTTAGGAATTGATGAGCTACCGATATGCTCAACCTCCGCGAACGGAAGATTCTCAAGTACTTTACTTTTTTGCTCAACAAAGACCTTATTAGCTAAATATTGAAATTGACTGACAGGTTTGAAGGATACAATTTCCATATGATTGGAAGTATATCAAAATCTGCTCCCTTGGTTGGATAGGTTCAGAACCCTGGATTGGGGGAAGATAAAGAGGGAAGTGGAGGGTTTGGTTTTATATAAAAAACACATCATTGCTGATGTGTTTTGAAATTTGTATGGACTATTTATTTCGCTCCCATTCACTCACAAGAATACTGTATGCCACTGCGTCAATGAAATGATCATAAAGCCATTCGTTCTGGCGACAGACACCCTCATTTGTGAAGCCAAGCCGTTCAGGAATTGCAACACTTTTAGTATTCTCAACAGCACACAGAATCTCAATGCGATTTAAATTCATTTTTTCGAATCCGTATTTGATGAGTGCTTTAACCGAATCGGTCACAATACCCTTGCCTTGAAAATCTTCTGCGAGCCAGTATCCGATTGTATCCTTTCTATTGATCTTATCCCAATAGTGGAAACCAATTGAACCAACCCATTGATTGTCATACCAAATTCCAAAATCCACACTTTCTTGTTTTTCAAAATTTGAAATACACGATTGAATATATTTTAGCGTATCACCAACTGTCTTCGTGGCATCAACCCACGGCAGCCATTGTCGAAGATAGGTACGATTTTTATCAATGAGGCTGAAGAACACGTTAGCGTCTGCCTCTTCTCTGAGTCGTAGCTCTAAATTTTCTCTTCCAGGAATTACAAAGTTCATACAATAAATAATACATTATATATGGAGTATTGTCAATTTGCTCCCCTGGTTGGCTACGTTCAGAACTCTTGATTGGAGACAGATTGAGAGGGAATTGAGTAGTTTGAGTTTTATATAAACGAAACCCCCGCACCAACTTTCGTCGGATTGGGGGCTCATGACAGAGATCTTCTAGATCTGTGTCAGATTAGTAATCGTCTTCCTCATCGTCTGCATGACAAGCTGCCCAGTCAACTTTTTCTAGCTCCCTTCGAAGCTCGCGTTGTTCTCGGTCAGACATTTCACCAGAGATAATGCTTGCGCTATTGAAATCTCCTTCCTCGGGGCAACACCCATTGGTTAAAGAGTCTAGTGCGCATGCGTAGCAGGAGTCGCGAGACGAATCTCGGTCACTCCTCTCCGCTCCGTCAATGTTTTTATGATACGTTTTACCGCAGTCCTTACATTCAGTCTTAATGATCATGTATGTCCTATTGTTGTCCACGGCAAGCGTGGGTAATAGACATCATCCCTTCTTACCTTTCGGCGCGGGGGATTGTCGCTCGATCTGCCACTGTACCGCATAGACAGCAGATTGTTACTTCTCAGTCGAAACCCTGTGTGAAGTACGCGTAGGTTACCTATCTAATATGTTAGCATTAAAATAAGGATTTGTCAAATTTACTTCGTCTCGTAGAGGATGTTAGAACCTATCAAACCTGATAATATAACTCTATCATTGAAAAAGTCAGCTATTGTATATGAAATTATCTAGACAAAAAACATCATTCGGGCTTTTGGCAAAGGAGTATCAAAAATATCGCCGCTCATATGATCCGAAGCTATACAAACTACTTTTTTCTCTACTTCCATCAAAAGATCTAACCGTTCTAGATATTGGTTGTGGAACAGGAAAATCCACAGAGCCTTTAGTTCTCGAAGGAGGAAGACGCAGGGTTTCCGTCACTGGTCTTGATCCTGATAAAACAATGCTTCAGGAGGCAAGATTATCAGCAAAAAAGAAAAGATTATCAATAAGGTATGTTTGGGGAACGGCCGAGAGACTTCCTTTCAAGAAAGAAAGATTTGATGCAATCACTTCCGGAGCTGCTTTTCATTGGTTCGGAAGTAAACGAACAATGGTAAAAATAAAAAATGTTCTAAAGAAAAATGGAGTATTTTTTATCTTTTGGGCTCAATATACAAAGTCAGATAAACCAGCAATTGGTAGTAATTTATATGAAAAGTATAAGTGGCAAGGAATTCCGAAAAAGTTCAGGGTACAAAAATTTGTCACCAAGCTTTTAATTCAAGCTGGTTTTAATGGGGTGAAAAAAGCATCAATTCCATTTACCGAAAAGAAGACCATTCCGGAGATTATAGGTAATCTAAAAACCAATTCTTCATACGCCCTGATGTCTTCGAAGGTGAAGAAGCAGTTCATAAAAGAAATGACTCGAGCTTATAGAGTTAGTTTAGGCCATAAAAAATATGAGGTTAATAAACTTGAATTAAGGATTTGCTACGGATCTAAATAGGCTCCGTCTAGTGGAGGATGTTAGAACCTGGGTGAGGTAGGTGCTCGAGTCCTTAACCGCCAGCACTTCTTCGCCTTCGAATTGCCGTACGAAGGCTCATCAGTGTCAAGACGGTTTTTGAGAAAAAATAAAAAAGACCCTGAGTGGAATCGAACCACACAGAGCCTTTGGATTTACTTAACTATCAAGATTTTCTCAGCACCTTTTGGAAGTTGGCCCGGTTCCAGTTTGTCCTTGCGAACAATGGTTGGCCTTATCCATTCAGTCTTTGGGTGAGTAAGCTCGGTGTTTTTGGGTCTGCGCCAGTATCCTTGACGGAAGTGGCAACATTTTTCCTTGAACGATCTCGTCGGCATTCCTTCGGGATCGCTAAAC